>DASTAS010000013.1:0-443301 GCA_035712465.1 Candidatus Angelobacter sp. | reverse complement strand
CTGAATACATTCCTCCGGTGTTTCACGATCCGGGCCGTTTCCTCAACAGCTATCGTGAAACTGAAATCCGGCGGAGTGGTCTAGTTTTCCTCCGCCGCATCACTCCGCTTTCGCGGCGTGACGCGGTCTATTTTTGCTCCGGCGTTTACAATTTTGGTACGACGAACAGCTCCGTCGCAGTCGCTAGTTCCCGTAATCATGTAAGGCTTGCCTCCTTTTCCAGCGCGGAAACAATGCAGGAAGTATTTCGCTCCGCCTTGTTCTTTTATGAACATCACGACGGAGGGCTCCGCAGGACCGAAACGTACACGGGAAACGAAGCAATCGATCATTATCTTTCCGGGGCAGAGGGCCGATTCATCCAGTCACTCAAATCGTATTTGCCCGTTCGCTCTTTCACCGCGACAAGCATTCTTGGCAGAACCTACCACTTTGAGGACCTGCTCGCGATCCTGCTACGCGGGCTTCACCACAGCGCAGCGCGATCACTGGGCAAGTTGGGTAATAGAGCCGTCATTGGCAGACCGGTGCGATTCGCCGATGCAATTACACAGGATGACGAGAAATTCGCACTTGCCCGGCTCGAAGCAGCCGCCCGCAGGAGCGGAATCGAAGAGGTGATCTTCGAGTACGAACCCGTCGCGGCCGCCTATCACTACGAAAAGAGTCTTGACCATGATGAACTTATCCTGGTCGGCGATTTCGGTGGGGGCACGAGCGATTTCTCCTTGATTACGGTGGGACCAGGAGCCAGCACAAGAGGAACCCATAGAATCGTGGGCAACGCCGGAGTTGGCGTTGCCGGCGACTCCTTCGACGCCGCTATTGTTCGCCGCGTTGTCAGCCCCATGCTCGGCAAAGACGGCCCTTATGCATCGATGGGCAAAAAACTCGGGATGCCGGCCTGGATTTATACCAAACTGGAACGCTGGCATCATCTTTCATTTCTAAAGACCAGGGAGAATCTGCGCACTATCCGTTCCATTCGCGCCGCAGCCCTCGATCCAGCGCCCCTGGACGGCCTGCTCGCCATCATCGAAGAGGACCTCGGATTCCACCTGCACCGCTCAGTTCAACAAATCAAACGGGAGCTGTCGGCTCATAAAACCGCAAAATTTGTTTTCGACGCACCCGGTATATCCTTGTCGACCGTTGTAACCAGAAATCAATTCGAGAATTGGATCAGGGAAGAGGTAGAAGCGATTACTTCCTGTTTGGACCGATTGCTCACCTCAGCCGGCATATCGCCCTCACTTGTGGACCGTGTTTTCCTGACAGGCGGTTCATCATTTGTGCCGGCAATCCGGAAAATGTTTGAGCTGAGATTCGGAAGGGAGAAGATTGCAGGTGGCTCGGAGTTTACGAGTGTGGCTTCCGGGCTGGCATTGCGATCGTTGGAGTACGCGGCCGGTCATTGAGTTCTGGCCGGACTCGATTCCGGACTTTAGGGACCGACCGCTCTGGTTTTCAGCCCAGACTCATCACACTATCGATTTCGTGAGTCCCTGAGCGAAATCAATCTATGGGATGGTGGAAGATATAGTCCTCAGTTTCCCAGGTGGCCGTTCTTCCACAGAAAAGACAACTCAGACTCACCTCCCTCATTCCCGTGCCCGCACTTCGATCTGTCCATTGCGAGCCCTGGCTTCCAGGCAGGGCTGCGGATGTACTGCCGGGCCATTCAGCACGCGGCCATCCTCCAGAGCAAACCTGGAGTTGTGGTACGGACAGACAATGCTGTCGCCCTCCAGCTTGCCTTCTGAAAGCGGGCCGCTGAAGTGGGAGCAGGTCTCCGCCATGGCAAACAGGCGCTCTCCGCGACGGACCAGCAGAATGGGCACGCCGTTGTGCATGGCGCGGGTTGGCGTGTTCTCCTTGAGCTCGGATTCAGGCAGCACGGCCACAAAATTCCGCGGAAGCGGCTGGCCGGCGGTGCGATCGACTCCTACACGGTGTTCGTAAACCAGCTTTCCGCCCAGGTGGGCCGCATATGCCATCACGGCATAACCGAGAGTGGCGCTCACGCGGCCGGCAGCGCGCGAGGCTTCACTCCTGTTGCGCCTGCGCTGAATGAGCGAGGTGGCAAACAGCGCGGTCGCGCTGAGATTCAGCAGTCCGTGAATCAATCCCGTGCGGCGGGCCGGAGGATCAACATCCGACCAATCCGTCACGCCGGCGGCGGCAGCGCCCGCGGCGCCGGCCAGCCCGATTGCGATGGACGCGTCGGCGGCCCGCTCGAACTCACGGCCGGAACGGCCCAGGCTTAATGCGTCGAAAACCATGGCGGCCGTCCATGCGCCTATTGGCACATCCGTCAGCACCACGTGCAGTGGCTCGCCCAGCCATGTGCCGTTCAGAAAGTTCCTGAGCCGTTGCGCCGCCGGGCTTCCGCCCGCGTACAAGGCTTTATCAAGCTGCTTTTGCAGCTTGTCTTCGAGTTGAGCGAACCGGTCCTGCGGTTTTTGGGAATCTGCATCACCCGCGCTGGGGGCCACATTGACGTTTGGCAAACTCATTCCTGTCTCCTCCGTGAGTCACGACTGCTGCTATTGGACGAGAACGCCCAATCAGAGGTTGGACAATCAGCCAGGCGAATCACAGAGCTGAGAATGAAGCAAATAGCATGGGCAGAAGCTTACCGCTGAGGAACGCTGATCATACGGATTTTCGTTGAATCAATCGCGGAACCACCAGAGCCCAGACAGGACTGGCTGGGCCACACATGACGGCGGCGGCGCAGAGTGCCTGTCCGATTGCGCTTATGCTCTCTCCTGCTCCTACTTGTGCCCAACCGGCGTCTCTTTGGCGGCCTTTTTATCCCATCCGTGGAAGTGCGAGAAGTCCCCCGCGTCCCAGGCCTTGCGCAGTCCGGGAGCGCTCAGGTCCCAGTCGGGGCGGATCTCCCGGGTAACCTCGCGCAGGTCGCGCCAGAGATCGGCGATGGAAGGCCGCCCCCAGAACCAATAGCCGTTGTAGACGCTGTGGATCATGCGCCCCGGCTTGAGCACCAGCGTGTGCGGGATCATCGCGTTGTGTTCCGGGTCGGTGTACTCCTGGATGTCCAGGTCCTTCTGCACCGTTCGCTCCGGGTCAGAGAGGAAGGTCCACTGCGCACCAACGGACGCGCGGAACTCCTGCAGGGTGTGATGGTCGTCGGTGGAGATGGTCACGATCTGCGTGTACGCCACCGCGATCCGGGGATAGAACGCAGCCAGCTCCTGGTGCTGCTGGTGCTCCTTGGGGCAGTAATGGCCGCGCGCCAGCGTGAGGATCATTGGGTCATCGCCCTGCAACTCGCTAATCCGGCGCAGCGTGCTCGTGTGGTCGGGCAATTGATAGTCGGGGAAGACGCCTCCGGGCATGATGTCAGAGCGCATGAGTGGACTCCTTCTATGGAGATGGCATGAGCGTCAACTCCTGTTGCTCCTGGCAATCCCCTTGTTCCTATTGGACGAGAGCACTGAATCGCGGGTTGGACAAATGGGCCCGGAGTTGTGCGTTTTCAGCAGCAGATGGCAATCAAACTTACCGCTGATGAACGCTGATCAACCGGATTTTCACGGATTGCCCGCCAGTCCTCTTTGATCCGCGCTCATCCGCGCAAATCCGCGGTAAATTTTGCTGTTACTCCGCTTTGCGTTTGCGTGGCTTCTTCTCGGCGCCGGGCGTCTGCGGCTGGCCGGCGCCAGCGCGGGCCATCAGGATATTGAACGCCTCCTGGGCGGTCATTTCTTTTTTGCCGCCCTTGTTGGCGCGATACTTGTGCTCGTTGTCGCAGGTGCGGCAGCGCGTCTTGAGCACCTCTTCACCCATCATCGAAACGATGGCATGGTCGGTGCTGCGCTTGCAGCGGGTGCAGTAATCGTCAATGTAGTCGCCGAGTCGCATAGTCCAACTCCATAATCCAGCTCCGATGCAGCTTTGCGGGAGCGCCTCATCAAGATTGTAATGTGTGTCCGGTCGGATGCAACACCAGGGAAGAGAGAGGCTTGAGAAGACGGCTGTACTACCCAGGGCCAAATTCTTTCTTTATCAGAACAATTTTGATGGGGCGAAGGCGTTTGAGATTCTGGCTGGCTCCCGCGACACGGCAGCGGAGCAGACCCTTCACCCGCGCGTTGACGGATCGGTCGATCTATGGGCATGCGGCGCGGGTTCAGGGTGACACTCGTGGAGATAAGGGCGGCTTTGCCTCGTAGCGCTCCTCAAACCGCAGCTTGTGGTTAAATCTCACTGTGGCCAAAGCGCAGGGAAAATTCATTACCTTTGAAGGTCTCGACGGCGTCGGCAAATCCACGCAGATGGAAAACTTGGCCAAATGGCTGCGCGAGCGCCGCGTGGACGTGCTCACCACGCGCGAACCCGGAGGGACGGAACTGGGGCAGCGGCTGCGCACGGTGCTGCTGAGTTCGCGCACGTCAGGACTTTCACCCCTTGCGGAAATGGGACTGATGTTCGCCGATCGCGCCCAGCACATCGAGGAGCAGATTCTCCCCGCGCTGCAGCGAGGCCAGTGGGTACTGTGCGACCGGTTCACCGATTCCAGCGAAGCCTACCAGGGCGGAGGCCGCGAACTGGGAAGCGAACTTGTCCTGCAGCTTCATGCCGCGCTATGCCACAATCTGAAGCCTGACCTGACGATCCTGATGCTCACGGACCTGGAGCACAGCATCAATCGCGCGCGCCGCCGCAACCGGGAGCAGTCGCGCGAGCAGGAGCATGACGAAAACCGCTTTGAAAAAGAAAGCCGAGCATTCCATCAGCGCGTGCTCGAAGGCTATCTGGCTATCGCTGCGCGGGAACCGGAACGGGTGGTGAAAGTGGAGGCCGCGGAACCCATTGCCACGGTGCACAAGAAGATTGTTGCGGTGGTTGAGTCGCGGCTGCCGGTGAGCGTGAAGCGGGATTCTCCAGTCGCAGCAAAGGAAAAGGAGATCCGGTGATAATCGGCGTCGTTCTACAGGGAAAGAAGTAAGGCGATTACTTGGCGTGCAGATATTCAGTCACAAAGAAGTACAAAGTCATTGCCAACCCAATGAAAATCACAACCATTCGCAGTTTCTTTGGGTCCGCTTTCTGGGCATAGTGGCCTCCGGTCCAGCCGCCGGTAATTGAGCCTAGAATCATGACCAGACATTGCGGCCACAAAACAACCCCTGCGACGATGAACGTGACTACAGCCACAAAGTTGATGGTCGCGGCCAGAAGGATGCGCAGCGCATTCATATTATGAATGTCCGTCATGCCGAACGCGGCCATCATCCCCATCATCACAAACCCGATGCCGGCGCCAAAATAGCCGCCGTAGATCGCCACTAGAAGCTGCAGGGCCGAAGCGGTCGTCACGGCCACCCACGAGATCTGGCTGAGGTTGGTAGCCCGTCTCCTTCCGGCAATCGCGCGCAGCTTCGGACCATAGGTAAATAGCAGCGTCGCGCCAAGCAACAACCAGGGGATGGCGTGCTCAAATGCCCGCTGCGGTGTCTTGATCAGCAATAGGGCGCCGACGAATCCGCCCGCTACGCTGGTAACTAGTAAGGGAGCCAGCAGCCGGGCCGGTACATGCAAGCGTTTGACATAAGTAAACCCTGTTGCCGCCAGGCCCGGCCATATTGCCACCGTGCTGGTCGCATTGGCTTGCACACCCGGAAGCCCGGCAAACAGGAGAGCGGGAAAGGAGACAAAGCTGCCGCCGCCGGCCAGGGAATTCAGGATTCCGGCAATCACGGCAGCGAAGAACAGAAAGATGGCCTGCGGTAAGTGCAAACGGTATTGTCAACAAGGACTCGCCGTATGGCAACTCTCAAATTGTGCATAGCCATATCAGCTACAAACGGCTACGGAGAAGCAGTCTTATGAAATTTATAAGCAAGCGTGAGTTGTGCAATGGGCCAGGAGCTGTGCGCGAGCTGGCGCAAAAAGAAGACCTTGTTCTCACGGCGGATGGCAAGCGAGGAACTCGGAATTCCGAGAGCATTACGTAGCTTCAATCATCAAGGTTGGCAATCACGGCAATCCTGGCAATCTCTCACTCCGCATTCTGGCTGATATTCAGCAGCACGCCTACGCTTGCCAGCATCACGAATAGTGACGACCCGCCATAAGAGATGAACGGCAGAGGAATGCCCTTGGTGGGCAGGAGGGCCAAAACCACGCTGACATTGAAAAATGCCTGCACAATCACCATCGTGGTGATTCCTGCGGCCAGGAACCGCGCAAACGGATCATGCGAACGCAGCGCAGCGCGGAGGCCGCGCCAGGCAAAGATCAAAAACAGGCTGATGATGGCCAGCGCGCCAATCAGTCCCAACTCTTCGCCGACAACAGCAAATATAAAGTCGGTGTGCGGCTCGGGAAGATAAAAGAGCTTTTGCTTCCCTTCCATCAGGCCCAGTCCGGTCAGCCCCCCGGTGCCTACCGCGATGAGAGATTGGTAAATGTGGAACCCGGCGCCCTGCGGGTCGGAATTGGGATTCAAAAACACCTTCATTCGCGCCCATCGCCAGGGAACAAACACGACCAGATATGTGATGGCCGGAATAATCGGGATCAGGCTATATACGAAATAGCGCAAGCGCATTCCCGCTGTGTAGAGGATGGCGGCGGTAATGGCGAGGCAAACCATTGCGGTTCCCAGGTCCGGCTCTTTGACAATCAACAGCGAGAACAGCGCGGCGGGAACAATCGCGGGCAGCAGGGTGTGTCGCCAGTCGTCCATCGATCTGGTGCGGCTTTCCAGGAAAAACGCCATAAAGAGGATCAGGGCCGGTTTGGCGAGTTCCGATGGCTGGAATGACATGAGCCCCAGTTTGATCCAGCGGTGCGTATTGTGAGAACGGTCCAGGAAAAAAACGCCCACTAGGAGCAGTGTGGTAATGCCAAGGAATGTAAACACGATGCCGGGCTGCTTCCACCGGCGGTAATCCACATTCATGGCTATGCTCATGGCAGCCAGTCCCGCAAGCGCCCATCCCAATTGGCGAAGCAGGAAATGATAAGGCGAGCCGAATTTGTCGGCGGCCATGACCGCAGACGCGCTGAAGACCATCAGCACGCCAATCATGACCAAAAGCAGGGTGGAACCAAAAAGCCATTTATCGATTCCAACTCTTTTGGCCACTTTAAGCTCTGTCCCCCGTCGTCACGGGGGCGAGCCCCAGCACCAATTCCTTGAAGATGCGCCCTCGCTGCTCGTAGTTCTCAAACTGGTCAAAGCTGGCACAGGCCGGCGCCAGCAGAATAATGTCGCCAGGTTTGGCAGCCTCATACGCCTGATGCACAGCGCGGTCCAGAGTGCCGGATTCCACGAGAGGGACTGATCCCTGAATCTGGGAACGTATCTTCTTCGCAGCCGCTCCGATCAGGTAAACCCTCCGAGCGCGCTCGCGAAGCAAGGGATTCAACACAGTGTAGTCGCTTCCCTTGTCCTTGCCGCCCAGAATGATGTGGATGTTTCCAGGGAATGACTCCATCGCCTTGATCGTAGCGTCAACGTTTGTCGCCTTGGAATCGTTGTAAAAAGCAACGCCGTTAATGCTGGTCACCAGTTCCAGGCGGTGTTCCACAGCTTTAAACTCACTGACCGCCTGCCGGATTTCCGCCGGCGCACACCCGGCCAGCATGGCCATGGTTACTGCGGCAAGAACGTTTTCCAGATTGTGCAGCCCCTTCAACTGGATATCTCGGTGGCTCAGGACCGTCTGATCCTGTCCGTTCCGGCGAAAGATGATCTCATCGTCCTTGAGAAACGCGCCTTGTTCAACCGGCTTCGTCCTGCTGAACCAGTAGAGTGAACCTTTGGCTTTTTCCCTGAGGGCAAGACACGCGGGATCATCAGCATTCAGCACTGCAAAGTCTCCGGCCTTCTGGTTCTCAAAAATTCTGGCCTTCGCCGCGACGTATGCCTCAAATGTGTGGTGCCGGTCCAGATGGTCTGGAGTAATGTTCAGGATTGTCGCAATCCAGGGGCAGAACTGCTCGATGGTCTCCAGTTGGAAGCTGGAAATTTCCAGAACCGCATAACCATCCGGTGAAGACTTGCCTGCAAGGGAGATCACCGGCGTCCCGATATTGCCGCCGACTAGGGTCTTCCTGCCCGCCTTGCTGAGGATTTCGCCGACCAAAGTTGTCGTCGTGGTCTTACCGTTGGACCCGGTAATCGCCAGCACCCTGCCTTGCAGGAACCGAAACGCGAGTTCAACTTCCCCTATGACAGGAATCTCCAGAGTGCGGGCATGTTGCAACTGCGGCTGATCGGAAGGAACCCCAGGGCTCACGACGATCAGGTCTTGGTCGCGAAACGTGCGCTCACCGTGCCGTCCGGCTTCGATGGAAATGCCCCGGTCGAGCAATAACGCGATTTCCTGCTGTAGCTGGGCTTCAGTCTTAGTATCGGAGACTGTAACCTTGGCCCCGTGCTCCTGGAGGAAAAATGCTGACGCCACGCCGGACCGCCCCAGCCCGACTACGAGCACCCGCTTGTTCTTGAGTTCCATCATGCTGATGATCCGCTATCTGCTCCATTGTGCCATGAATCCGCGAGCGCGCTACCGCAACTTCAGCGTGGTGAGGGCAAAAAGCGCAAAGATCAGCGCCAGGATCCAGAAGCGGATGATGATCTTCGATTCCGACCATCCAGCCAGCTCAAAGTGGTGGTGAATGGGAGCCATTTTGAAGATCCGTTTCTTGCGCAGTTTGTAAGAGCCTACCTGCAGGATCACCGAAAGCGCCTCAATGACGAAAATCCCGCCGATAAATGGCAAAAGAAGTTCCTGCTTGATGATGACAGCTACGGTTCCAATGGCGCCGCCGAGCGCCAGAGAACCAACATCACCCATGAAGATCTCCGCCGGATGGGCGTTATACCAGAGGAAACCTATGCTCGCACCCACCATAGCGCCGCAAAAGATCGTCAGTTCGGCCACCTGGGGCATTTTCTGAAGCTCAAGATATTCGGCAAAGACAGCGTGGCCGCTCAGGTAAGTGAGCATTGTCAGCGCGCCGGCTGCGATTACCGTGCAGCCGATGGCCAAACCGTCGAGACCGTCCGTCAGGTTCACCGCATTGCTGGAGCCGACGAGCACCAGCATCACAAAAGCCACAAAAGGGGTGAATGCCAGCCACCAGATATGCGGATAGTGCCGCAAGGGTTCAATAACCAAGTCCGGACGGAACTGCTTGAAGAATGGAACCATCAGGTGCGTGGAATATTGACGCGTCGCGGTCAGCAGCACCAGGCTTACACCCACTGCGCACGCGGTCAGGAACTGGAGCAGAAGCTTGCTGCGCCCGGTCAAACCCAGGTTCCGCCTTCGTACCACCTTAATGTAGTCGTCGGCGAATCCAATCGCCCCGAAAGCCAGCGTGGACATCGTCGCCATCCATATATAAGGATTGGAGAGATCTGCCCACAATAAAGTGGGGATCACAATTGCGATCACAATCAGTACCCCGCCCATGGTCGGCGTACCGGCTTTCCGCTGATGCGCTTTGGGACCTTCTTCCCGGATGTACTGCCCGATCTGAAATTCGCGCAGTTGCCGGATAATGGCCGGACCGATGATCAGCCCCATGAACAAAGCGGTCAGGCTCGCGAACGCGGTTCGGAAAGTGACATAACGGAAAATGCGGAACGGAGGAAAATGCGCAAAGAGCCGTTGATAGAGAAGCCAGTAAAGCAATCTTCCTCCGTTTAAAAACTATGGTGATTCCTGCTGATCATAATCTGTCAGGTAGCTGAAAAAATGACGGGATAGGCCGGGGTAACTTCAATGTCAACTGTTGATATCTGAGTGGTTTCAGTCCTCAGCTCATTTGCCGGCTGCGCCTGTCGGGTGCAACCGCTTCTGTTCAGCGAGTTCCAGAGCACGCTCCAACCCGACGCCGCGCGAAGCTTTGAGCAAGACGGCGTCACCGCTGCGCAGCTCACGCGCCAGCCACTCTCCGGCCTCTTGCGCGCTCTCAACAAACTGCGCCTGAACGCCGGAGCCGCACGCGGCTTCAGCCAGGGCTTTTGCCATGCCGCGAACGCCGATTACCACATCGATCTTCTTTTCCGCGGCGTGCAGGCCGCATTCGCGATGGAGTGTCTCCGCGGTGCTGCCCAGCTCAAGCATTTCTCCCGCAATCAAAATCCTGCGCCGGGCCGGCATGCTGGCCAGCGTATCGATCATTGCATTCAGGGCCTTGGGATTCGAGTTGTAGCAGTCATTGATAATCGTCGCCCCCCCCAATTGCAGTATTTGGCCGCGCTTGTCGGCTGGCTGCACCGTCGCCAGCGCCCGCGCAGCTTCAGAGGGCGACACCCCGCGCTCCATCGCCGCTGCAGCGGCAGCCAGTGCATTGTAGATGTTGTGCTCTCCTACCAGCGGAAAGGTAACGTGCTCACGCACGCCGCCGGATACAAGATCAAACGTTGAACCTTCCCCGCCCTTCAGCTTCACATTCTCCGCCGAAATATCAGCGGCACGCTGAATCCCAAACGTGACCACTTTGCCCCGGAAGTCGCGCCCGAACTGGGAGACGTACTCATCGTCGGCATTCAGAACAGCCACGGCTCCGGGATAGAGGGTCTCAATAATCTCGTACTTGGCTCTGGCGATCTCCGCCAGCGAACTGAAGAACTCCAGGTGCACGGGCGCGACGACGGTGACCACGGCCATGTCATGATGCGCTATCTGCCCCAGGGCGCGGATCTCGCCCCCGTGATTCATGCCCATCTCCACCACGGCGACATCATGCTCCGGCTGCAGCCTCAATAATTGCAGCGGGAGGCCAATATGATTATTGAAATTGCCCGCGGTTTTCATCACCCGGAAACGGGTGCTGAGCAGATGGGCCAGAATCTCTTTTGTGGTGGTCTTGCCGGCTGAACCCGTCACCGCCAGCAGGGGCTTGCCCCACAGCCGCCGTGCTGCTGCGCCAAGGGACTGCAAGGCTTTCAAGCTGTCCTCTACAACCAGGAGCCGGTGCGAATCTGCATTCACTGCACAGCCGCGCTCGATAACCGCAGCGACTGCGCCTTTCTCTAGCACCGCCTGGACATAATCGTGTCCATCAAAGCGATCGCCTCTCAGGGCAAAAAACAGGTCACCATGGACAAGGGTACGCGAATCAACGGAGTACCCCGTGGCGAGAGATTCACGTTCAAATTCGCCTGTGGCTGCAATGAACTCGGCAATCCGCCAGAGCGGCAGGTTCATTCCGTCCCCCGTTGTGCTACCGACTCCATCTGTTGTAATTGTTTGCGCACGACTTGAACATCATCAAAAGGGAATACACCTTCGCGGGTGGTCTGAGTTTTCTCATGTCCCTTGCCCGCGACAAGAACCATGTCGCCGTGACGCGCCTCGGTCAACGCTAAGGTAATAGCTTTCTGCCTGTCAGGTTCTACCATGTACTTGCCCGGACCGCTTCTCTTCAACCCTGGAAGAATATCGTCAATGATCCTGAGCGGATCTTCACTCCGTGGATTATCTGATGTCACCACCACAAAATCACTGCCCATGCCGGCTGCCTCGCCCATCAGTGGACGCTTGGTCCGGTCGCGGTCGCCACCGCAGCCAAAAACAGTGATTACACGCCCGTCCGCCCCGGAGCGGGAGATGAAATCGCGGGCAATGGCCGTGAGATTGCGCAGGGCGTCATCAGTGTGGGCGTAATCCACCACCACGGTAAAAGGCTGGCCGCAATCCACCCGTTCGAACCGTCCGGGAACCTGGCTGAAACCGGCCACCGCAGAGGCAATCTGCTCCAGCGAACAGCCGCGCGCCCAGCTCGCTGCCGAAGCGGCCAGCAGGTTGTAGATATTGATCCGGCCGATCAACTGCGAACGCAGCGGGATGGAACCCGCGGGCGTGACTAGACGAAAGGACGTACCATGTGGCTGAAGATCGACATCGGTTGCCCTGAAATCGCCCTTTTCAATTCCGTAACTGATTACCTGCTTGCTGATTCCATAGCTGACTTTAAGCAGCACCTGCCCATAGGGATCATCCGCATTGATTACCGCTGTGCTCGGCGGAGGCACGCCCGAACCCTGAAACAGCATGCTTTTGGCGGCAAAGTAGCTCTGCATGTCAGTGTGGTAATCGAGATGGTCGCGTGTGAGGTTGGTAAAGACCGCAACTGCATAAGGAATGCCCCAAACGCGGCCCTGCTCGAGGGCGTGTGAGGAAACTTCCATCACCGCGTCCGTTGCTCCCGTGGCAACTGCGTCAGAAAAAATCTGGTTCAACTCCAGCGATTCCGGCGTGGTGTGCGGCGCCGGAAGGAGTTTTCCGGCCACGTGATATTCAATCGTCCCAATCAGCGCGGAGGGTTTTCCGCCGAACTTCAAAATGGCTTCGGTCAGAAATGTGGTGGTCGTCTTGCCGTTGGTGCCGGTAATGCCGGTAATTTTCAGCTTGCCGGCTGGACGATCGTAGAAATTTGCCGCAAGCCCAGCCAGCGCTTTTCGGCCGTGCGGTGCCACAGCCCACCCAATTCCCTGGCGTTGTGACTCGGAACTTGAGTCGGTAACCACTGCCACAGCGCCTTTTTGAATGGCGGCATCTATGTAGCCATTTCCGTCCGAGGCTTCCCCGCGCATGGCGACAAAAAGCCATCCCGGCTGCACACGGCGCGAGTCGTAGTCTAAACCTGAAATTTCAGGATCGCCCCCACGATGCTGGACACCGAGCCCCTGTAAAAGCTCAGAAAATTTCATTGTTGTTCATTATAAGCAAAGCTGGATTAGGAGTTTGATTCACCGCGGAGGCGCGGAGCAAACCAGAAAACCCTTGCCGCAGATTGGCGATTTGGTGGAGCAAATCAACACTCAACAAACCAGGCTGCACTCTTGAATTGCTAATCAGCGTTGATCTGCGTTCATCAGGGGCAAAATGCGTTTGCTTTTCTCCGCGTCTCAGCGCCTCCGCGGTGAAACCTATTTTTTGGCGGCCACAAGCTGCCCGGACGCAAGCTTCTCCGGCAGGGTCCTCAATCTTCTGCAGGCTTCTTCCAGTTCCGCGTCGGTCTTGGCGAAGCAGAACCGCAGCAGGTTCTCGCCGCCGCCCGCGTGATAGAAGGCGCTGCCGGCCACGGTGGCCACGCCGGTCTCGCGCAACAGGGTCATCGATTTTTCCTTGCTGCTCTTGCCGCCGAGAATGCCCGCATCGGCCAACACGTAATAGGCGCCTTTAGGAACGGAAGGCGTGAGCCCGATCTCTTTCAGCGTTGCGCAGAGCAGGTCCCGCTTATGTACATACTCCTTCGCGATCTCCTGGTAAAAGCTTTCCGGCAGCTTGCAGATTCCTTCCGCCACGCCGATCTGCAGCGGCGCAGGCGCGCAAACATAAACAAGATCATGAAAATAAGCTATGGCCTGCGCCCACTTGCGATCACAAATGGTATAGCCGACGCGCCATCCGGTGATGCTGAAGGTCTTGGAATATCCCGAGATGGTGATCGTGCGCTCGCGCATGCCAGGAAGCGTGGCCGGGCTGATGTGTTTGCCTTCATAGATAAAATATTCGTAGATTTCGTCGGTAAAGACGAAAAGATCGTGACGCTGGGCGAAATCGGCTATCCACCCCAGCTCTTCGCGCGCAAAGACCTTGCCTGACGGGTTCGCAGGCGAATTGATCATGATGGCCCGTGTGCGCGGCGTGACCACGCGTTCCAGATCTTCGCGAGAAAAATTCCAGTCCGGCGGCTGCAGAGTCACATAAACCGGCGTCGCTTCAACCGCGATGATCGTGTTCAGGTGGTATCCATAATAAGGTTCGAAAAGAATGACTTCGTCGCCGGGATTTAGCAGCGCCAAGCAACTTGCGTAAAATGCGCCGGTCGATCCCGAATGAATGATGACTTCAGTCTCGGGATCGCACTCAATTCCGTTGAATTGGCGCATCTTCTTAGCCACGGCCTCCCGAATCCGGGCCAGTCCTTCAGCCCGCGTGTAGCTGTTGATTCCCTGCTCCATCGCGCGGCGCGCGCCTTCTCGCACCTCTTGCGGCACAGGTGTATCGCAGACGCCTTGAGCCAGGTTGATGCCTTTGATCCTCTCGCATTCAATAGACATCACACGAATTTCAGACTGTACGGTGCGTGCTGCTCGCCGGCTGGTGGAAAGGGGCATGAGACATTCTCCTGAGTACAATGGCGGATTCACAGATCGTCATCCGCGCTCGAACAAAATTCTAATGCTGTTTCAATGATGCCCTAACATTCTCTGTTGAAGCCAAGTCTTAACCAGGACTCACATAGCAAGAGATCGTCTGCTTTGTGATTCTTCGTACCCTTGTGGTAAGTGTCTTTTAAAATCCAGCCGAAACTTCCATATCAGAGACCGTGCCTTTCGGAATGCAGTATCTCTGCGTGCGAGGCAGCTTGCCGAAGTAGCCGAGCAGAAAGAACGCTGCCGCAACCAGTACAAAGCTAATCAAGCGCAGGTCGCCCAACGTGCTGGAAGCAAGATCAAAGAAGCGGCCCAGCCGCCACATGGCCCAGCCGGCGAGTTGAGTGGGAACCACCATCCAGACGGCTATGTAAAACCAGCCCTTCTCCTCGCCCTCGCCGCGCGTGGAGCGCCGCGCCCGCGGCGTGATGTCGAACACGGTCGCCAGGACAATGGCCCCGGCTAGCACGTAGTAGACATTCCGATACATGCTGATGATGGGATAACGCCCTGTGAAGAAGTTGAACACCAGCCCAATCAGATTGATGGCGAATGGAACCAGCAGATCAATCCATGCCGTGGTATAGCAGACCACGCGATACCAGAGGTTCGGCTTCTCCTCGCCGTAGTGAGTGATGTAGGGTCTAGGCTCCGCACCGGGCAACCGCCCCGCAAACCCGCGCCATGCGCATACCGCAGCCACAATCGCCAGCCAGATCCAGTGACGGCGGTCTGGGCCGTGGGCATACAGATCAGCCGTGAGATGGCCGGGAAGAATCCAGAACGCCCAAATCCAGATGGGCACGTGCAATACGCGGTAATAATTCTTGTTCCGTTCGCGCTCAACAACCTTCTTCATGCGGAAAATTGGCTCCGAAGATTCGATTGTAAATGCTCAGTCCTGAAGTCAGGAACGGCGTGTCTCAACAATCGCGGAGCTTCGAACAGTCTGTACCATGTCCCGCACAGCCTCCAGCACAAGTTCCGGCTGATCCAGGTGAACCCAGTGGCGGCCTTTTTCGGCAATCATGTGGCGGCCACGAAGCGAGTGCGCCGCCAGCGCCGCATGCTCACGCAGCCGGACCTGCGGCTGGTGAGCCCCGGAAATAATGGTGACAGCGATCTGCTCGGGGATGCATCGGCCTTCGACTTCACGCGCACATGCCGGAAGCGACTTGATGTACTCAGCCATCGTCCAGAAAAACTTGGGCGTGCTGCAGCGGGCGCGGATCACACGGACTGCATCGGGCGGAAGCTTGAGCAGTTCGTTCAGGATTCGGCCAACGGTTTCCGTCGCCTTGGGCCCAAAGGCAGAGAGTACGGTCTTCGGCGCTCCCGGCTTTCCCCTTTGCAGCAGCCAGAGGCAGAATCGCACAACGCCCAGCCACGCGAGAACTCCGCCCGCGCGCGAGAACCAGACGCCGCCACGCAGGCTCCAGCGCTGGCCCGGGTCAGGCAAAATCCACTCCTCGGGAGTAATCGGATCCACCAGCACCACACCCCCAACTTCTTCAGGAAAGCGGCTGGCATAGAGGCGAATGATGTATCCGGCAAATGAGTGGCCTACCAGCACGTACGGTGTGGGCACATGGAGAGCCTCAAGCATTGCGTGCAGATCGCCGGTTATCGATGCCAAGGTGCATTTGTGCCTGCTGCCGTTGCTCCAGCCGAAGCCCGCGCGATCGTAGCTATAAACGGTTGTCAACCGGGCCAGCCCGGCTTGTAGAGGCCGCCAGTTAATGGAAGACGCGGCAATCCCGGCCTCCAGGATAACGGGAGGAACACCGCTACCGTCCCGGCACACGTGCATCTCCGCTCCGGGGATCTTCACCATGATGCCAGGAGCGGCGAATTTCTTTCGATCAATCCGGGCGCAGATAGTTTGCAATCCTATTTGCAACCCGAGCACGACGGCAACGGCGGCTGCAGTGATCCAAAGCACGAGGCGCAGCACCTTTCTGATAGTTACATCTTCATCATAAGGGCACTGCGCCTCTGCTGATCAAGCGGCATTCCACGACAAATTACTGCGGTGGCGCCTCCATGGATTGATCGTGCACCCCATTTGTAGGCTGAGTAGGCAGCGGCGGAGGCGTGAGGAAGGCCGGTGGATCGACAAAGTCAAAAAACTCGGTCATATCGTCCGCAGCCGCATCGCGCGCCGTCAGCGGAGCCAGGCTGAACCGTGTTTCGATGAGCTTCAGGATCGAGGTCAGCTCACGGTTGGTATGAGAGACAAAGTGCGGCTTGACCCATGGCGAGACCACAATGATGGGCACACGGAATCCGCTCAGTGTAAAGTCGCCGGGCAGATCGCCGGGCTGCAGATTGGGCGGTGTGGCATCAGGCGCCACCACCGTAAAGGGTGGAACGTGATCATAGCAGCCGCCACCCTCGTCATAAGCCAGGATGAACACGGAGTCATGCCATGCCGGGCTGGCCATGAGTGCATTGATAATTCGGCTTACGTATGACGCTCCCAATTGAATGTTGGCGTCGGGATGCTCGTCCGCCAGGAGCCCAGTCGTGGGGTCATCTCCGTTCTCGATGAATACAACAGAGGCCAGGTCCTGGTCCGCCGTCGAGCTGGCGAGCGTGTCGAACAGGTGTTGAACGTTCTCTGTACGGTTCCTGATGGCAAGATTATTCCAGTCCTGGAACTGAGACAGGATTGTGCCACTGGAAAAATATAGGTTCCAGTTCACGCCTGCATTCTGCAGGCTGGAGAAAATAGTTGGACATGTGTAGAGCGGATGCCCGCCCGGATCCGGCCGGATTCTACCCTGTGACGTGGCACAGAACATAAACTCCCGGTTGGGCAGGGTGTTGGCCAGCAAAGCCGAATGGAAAGCATCGCTGGTGGCAAATTGCGTAGCCAGTTCGTAATAGTACGGTAGGTCCGTCTGGTCGTAGAAGCCGAGCGCTCGCAGTCCCTGGGTATCGAACTTGTGCGGCACTGAATCTGCTGTCAGCGCAAATCGATCCATCTTAAAGGTGCCATCCGTCTGCCGATCGATATCAAAATGACTCTCGTTCCAACTGGGAGTCAGGTTCTCGGTTAAAACCGTCGGCTCATGGAAGAGATGACCTGTTGCACCACTACCTTGTGGAAGTAAAGGCAAAAGAATATTCGGATCGTAGCCCGCATTGATCTGATATCCGGGAACTTTCTGGCTAGCGTACGCCTGGAGCTGACCGAAATAAGCGTCAAAACTGCGGTTCTCCTGCAACATCACAATGATGTGCTTGATCGTGCTCAGCCCGCTGGCGGTGCTGACCGTTACGGTAGTTGAGCCGGTGGTAGTATGGCCGCCGGCGTCTGTCGCTGTAATGTTGTAAGTAGTCGTCTGTGTGGGAGTAACCACATGGGTATTCGGCGTCACCGAAACGGGGCCTACCCCACTATCAATGGTCAAATTAGTGGCGCCGCGAGCGACCCAGCTCAGGGTTGACTGTTGTCCCGGAGTAATGTTGTCCGGTTTGGCTGTGAGAGTCACCGACAAAGGAGCGTTCACCGTTGCCTGGGCCGTAGCTGTCTCAGTGCCATTCATCGCCGTAAGCGTGTACGTGGTCGTGGCAGCGGGATTCACAGTCAAGCTGCCGCTTGCCCCCACCGTCCCAACCCCCTGATCAATGCTTAGGCTGGTGGCGTTGGAACTGGTCCAACTCAGGGTCGCGCTTTGTCCTGCTGAAATCGTGGCCGGAGATGCAGTCAGGTTCACGCTGAGCATGTCCACCGTTGCCGTCGCCGTGGCAGTTGCATTGTTCGCTCCGGTAACAGTGGCTGTATAAACGGTTTTTGCCGTGGGAGCGATACTTGCCGTCCCCGAGAGCTCCAGTGAAGTCTGGTCTTCACTCAGAATCGACGGAGTAATGGTAACCGCCGTCGCGTTGGTGCTCGACCAGGAAATCGTGGCCGTATCTCCCGCCGCCACAACCGACGGAGAAATGCTCAGGGTAATGGTCGGCTTGGTTCCGGCCGCCGCCACGGTTACCGTCACCGTGGTCGACGTGCTCAGGCCGTTTGCATCCACGGCTGTTGCGGTGTATGTGGTTGTCTGACTGGGTGAGACCTTCGCCGACCCTGAAAGAGGGTAGGTCTGGCCGGCCGGAAGCACCGATGGCGAAATTGAAAACTTTGTCGCTTTCGTGACCTGCCAGGTAATGGTTGCGCTCTGGCCCTGCACGATGTTTGTGGGCTGGACGTTGATGGCGATTACGGCCTGCGGCGTCGCTCCGCCACCACCATTGCCGCCACCGGCGTTCACGCCTTGGCATCCGCTGAGCAGCGCGATTGTTGAGAAAACGACAAGAATACTTACGAGGGAGAGTTTTGATCGTATTTGGCCCATGCGCTCATCTCACTTCAGGGGTTGTTGAGTGAGATGAACCGGCAGCAGCACGGGTTGCAGGTAGCTGCTGGACTAAGTGTACGAATGTGCGCGAGGCTGAACGTGAGAAACTGCCGGAGTCTCTCCTTAATCACTCCTTAATTATCTGAGAGCTTATTTTCGCGCCGATTGCGAGGAGCCCTTTTCAACTCCATCAATCACCTGCTCCAATTCTTTAGGCGACGACCAGGAACTGACGCGTACCCATCCTTTCTTCTGATTCCCGATGATCAGCATTGACTGGTGGCGCTGGATATCGACGAACAACCCAAGCGACGTTAAAAGGGATTCCACATTTTCAGTCTGCCCGCTTACCAGCATCCAGCCAGGGCCAACATTAAATTTCTTTTCCCAGGCCTTCATCGCTGCAGGAGTATCTTTCGCTGGATCCACGCTGACCGAAACGAAAATTACGTCCTTCCCCATGCGGTCGTGCAACAGCTTTGCGAGGCGCGCCAGCCGCTCCTGCGTCATGGGACAGAATGCAGTGCACGAAGTGAAAAAGCTTGTAATCACGGCAACACGGTCCTTAACCACACCGGAGTTGAAGCGTAAGTGCTCTCCAGCCTGGTTGACGACTTCGATGTCAGGGGCCGTCAAATGAACGGGAACCACGGGGGTGTTATGGACACTATCCTGCGCTGACAAAGGCACAAGCAGGCAAAGGACTGCCAAAAAGATAAGGGCTCTGGTTTTCATATCCGTCATCTGTTCTTCTTGCGAGTAGCGCCATAATCCCACAGAGCAAGCGAAAAATGGAAGGAGAAAGGCGAGGAAAACACACCGGGTTCAATTAAATTCCCAAATCTTATCTCTGAAAGAATCTTGCGATCAAAACATGCGTGAGCGCCTGAATAAAAATAAGA
Source organism: Candidatus Angelobacter sp. (assembly GCA_035712465.1). GTDB lineage: Bacteria > Acidobacteriota > Terriglobia > Terriglobales > Acidobacteriaceae > Angelobacter. Next base: position 423,886 of record DASTAS010000013.1, on the reverse strand, counting down.
ACCGGCGAGCTTGAAATTAGAAATTTGCCCGCCGGCGATTCAAAAAAAACTCTTTAACCCTCGCTATTTCACTGTTGCGGCGCCCGCTTGCGCGCAGATGCCATCATGATCGCTTGAGTCGCCGGACACACCAATGGCGCCAATGACCTTGCCCTCGGCGAGTATGGGAACACCGCCCTCAACGGGAACGGCTCCTTGCAGAGCCATCACTCGTATCCCCGCGCCGCCTGAAGCGAGCGCATCCTGGAAAGCCTTGGTCGGGCGCTTGAAAAGGGCCGCGGAGCGCGCCTTATCAATGGAGACCTGCGCGCTTCCGAGTTGAGTGTTGTCCATCTTCTCGTAATAGACGAGGGTTCCATTGGGATCCACCACGGCTACAGCCATGGTCCAGTGATTTTTGACCGCTTCCGCCAGCGCCGCTGCAGCGGCCTTTTTGGCGGCTTCCACGCTGATGGGTGGACCATATGGGTTCGGCATCATCTGCGCCTCCATTCCTAAGGATGTAATTACGACAACCAATGACAAAAATCTCGGAACAAATCGTGACATCTTCGCTCTCCTCATTTTGATGATTGCTGAAATCTGCTGATCAGAGCCTTTGAGTTGAGCGAGGAACCATTTGAGGTTGCAGTCTAAGTGGATGGCTCAAATTTCGTCAACCCGCATGGGAAGGACTGATCCGCTGATTCAGACCTTTCCTCGCCATCGATTCAATCCGCGCTCCTCCGCTGCCAATCTGGGCGGCAAGAGATTGCAAAGCTGCACGTTTACAATGCTTAACTGACATGGAGCCAATCTCCCATTTTTTCTATTCAGATCGCTTGAAACTCCAGTTCTGGGATTATGGACACGAAGGCAAGCCCGCGCTGGTGCTGGTGCACGGCGGGCTGGACCACGCGCGCAATTGGGACTGGGTGGCGCAGTCGCTATGCGAGCAGTACCACGTTTATGCTGTCGATCTTCGCGGACACGGGAACAGCGCCTGGGCTCCGGGGGCCATGTACACTGTCGCGGAGCATGTCCTGGATCTTTCCGCGCTTCTCGACATCATCCACGAATTCCCCATCCGCCTGATCGGGCACTCGCTGGGCGGCGTGATTGTGCTGCACTACTCAGGGGTGTATCCGGACCGCGTGAGCAAAGCGGTTTCCATCGAGGGCATCGGGTTCCCTGCCGGACATCGCGTGCACGGGCCGGCAAGCCAGCGGCTGCGCACGTGGATTGAAAATGTTCGCGATCTGGAAAAACGCAAGCTCCACCCCTACCCGAGCCTTGATGCCGCAATTGCCCGTATGAAACAGGCAAACCCGCATCTTTCCGATGAAGTTGCCCGACACCTTACCCTGCACGGAACCAACTGGGATCCCGATGGCTCGCTGGTATGGAAATTCGATAATTACGTCCGCGCATTTCCACCCTTAGGGCACCATATTCAGGATGCCGCCGAAGTTTATAGCCAGATCACCTCGCCTACGCTGATCTTCTGGGGCCTCGAAAGTTTCGCGCCCGTGCCGGAGAAGGATCCCCGGGTAAATGCCATCCCCAATCACCGTATCGTCAAAGTTCCAAAAGCCGGACACTGGGTACATCACGACCAACTGCAACTGTTTCTGGGAGAGACGAAGGCATTTCTGCAGGAGTAGAGGTGTTTGCGCGCACTTCTCATCGTAATTTAATCTAACTGGTTTGCCCTAAGCCCATGGCCGACCTATCGAACAAAATCATCAGCAAAATTGACCCCACCTCTGCCCGCTTTGAAAAGAACATGCGCAGCATGGCCGAACTGGTCTCTAACATCCGCAAGGAGGAAGAACAGATCAGCCAGGGCGGCGGAGCGAAAGCCATCGACTCACAACACGCCAAAAAACGGCTGACCGCGCGCGAGCGCATCAACCTGCTCATCGACCGCGATACACAGTTCTTTGAGCTTGGGCTCTATGCCGCCTATGAAATGTACGAGGAATGGGGCGGCGCGCCGGCAGCGGGTGTGGTGACCGGGCTCGGACGTATACATGGCCGCCTGTTCATGCTGATCGTCAACGACGCCACGGTTAAAGCCGGCGCGTTCTTTCCCATGACGGCAAAGAAGGTCATCCGCGCCCAAAACATCGCCATTGAAAACCACATCCCGACGATTTACCTGGTCGACTCGGCGGGCGTGTTTCTGCCGTTGCAGGAAGACGTTTTCCCAGACACGGATGATTTTGGCCGGGTATTTCGCAACAACGCCGTGATGTCCGCCATGGGGATTCCCCAGATCACAGCGATCATGGGAATGTGCGTGGCCGGCGGCGCTTACCTGCCGGTCATGTGTGACAGCATATTGATGACCGAAGGCAGCGGACTTTTCCTTGCCGGACCGGCGCTGGTGCAGGCGGCCATTGGGGCCAAATACTCGGCGGAAGAGTTAGGCGGCGCGAAGATGCACGCGCAGATCGCCGGAACCATTGACTACCGCGAGCCCAACGACCACATCTGCCTGGAGCGACTTCGTTCTGTCGTGAGCAAGCTGGGCCACAAACCGGGAGCGCCTTTTGACCGCGTGAAGGCTGAAGCTCCAGCCTTTGCCGCCGAAGAAATCTATGGGATTTTTGAAGCCGACGGCGCGCGCCCCTATGACGTGAGGGAAGTCATCGCCCGTGTTGTCGACGGCAGCAGGTTTGACGAGTACAAGGCCGAGTACGGCGAGACGGTGGTATGCGGCCAGGCGCGTATTGGCGGCTTTTCTGTGGGTATTGTGGCAAATCAGGCCCTGAACGTGCCCCAGACCGATCCACACTCCGGTGAAAAGCGCATCGAGTTTGGGCGCGTGATTTACACCGAAAGCGCCGAAAAAGCCGCGCGCTTCGTCATGGACTGCAACCAGAACCTTGTGCCCCTCATCTTCCTGCACGACGTGAACGGGTTCATGGTGGGGCGTGACGCTGAATGGAGTGGAATCATTAAAGCCGGAGCCAAGATGGTGAATGCCGTCTCGAACTCGGTTGTACCCAAAATCACCGTGGTCCTTGGCGGATCTTTCGGCGCGGGACACTATGCCATGTGCGGCAAAGCCTATGATCCACGATTCATCTTTGCCTGGCCATCAGCGCGTTACGCCGTTATGAGCGGCGCTTCTGCGGCGGCAACGCTGGTGGAAATCAAAGTCAAGCAGCTTGAACGCGGCGGCAAGAAGCTGAGCGACGCCGAAAAGAAAGAGCTCTTCGATAGCACCAAAGCCACGTACGATCACCAGAGCGATCCCCGCTATGGCGCCGCGCGGCTTTGGTTGGACAAGATCATCGATCCCATGGAAACGAGGCAGGCGCTGATCACCGCGCTGGAAGCGGCAAGTCTGAACCCGGAGGTACGAGAATTTAAAGTTGGCGTCTTGCAAACGTAAAAACCTACCACGGAGGCACAGAGACACGGAGTAAGACGGAAAATGGGGATCTGGACAGGGGGACACGACATGGCTTTGCAAGGTGATGCAGGTGCGGCACCGAAACTTCGCCATGAAGATCTAACCAAAGCGATCATTGGTGTAGCTATCGAGGTACACAAGGCGATCGGGCCTGGCCTGCTGGAAGGCGTATATGAAGAATGCCTTTGCCATGAGTTGAGCCTCAGGCATCTGCGCTTTGAGCGTCAATTGCTGGTTCCAGTTAATTACAAGGGCGTAACTTTGGATTGTGGGTATCGCCTCGACATTCTGGTTGAAGACACGGTTGTTCTGGAGCTCAAAAGCGTTGACCATATTCATCCGATCTTTGAGGCACAGTTGCTGACCTACATGCGCTTACTACACAAGCCGGTGGGGCTTCTCATCAACTTCAATGTTTCAATCTTGAGAGATGGCATTGTCAGGAAGGTGTTATGAATTGGATTTTCTCCGTGTCTCCGTGCCTCCGTGGTAGGTTTTTTCAGTGAAAAACGAGATCAAAATCATCGAGTGTCCCCGTGACGCCTGGCAGGGCCTCAGAGGCCAGATCCCTACGGACCTCAAAGTCCAGTATCTGCGTGCGCTGATTGGAGCAGGGTTCAAGCATATTGATGCCGTGTCATTCGTCTCGCCTAAAGCCGTTCCACAGATGGCGGATTCCGAGCAGGTCCTGGAAAAACTCGATCCTCCCGACGACGTCGAAATCATTAGCATCGTAGTCAATCAGAAAGGAGCCGAGCGCGCCATAGCCACCGAAGCCGTGCGCACATTGGGCTTCCCTTATTCCGTATCACCCACGTTTCTGGAGCGCAACCAGCATCAGACACTGGAGCAGTCAATTGACGAACTGGAACAAATCAAACTGAAAGCTGATGCCGCGGGACTCGACCTAGTGGTGTACATATCCATGGCCTTCGGCAATCCGTACGGCGATCTGTGGAACACCGACGAAGTGATTGAAGCCGCCGGCATTCTGGCCGACATGGGAATTCAGCAGATTTCGCTCGCAGATACGGTGGGCCTGGCTACCCTGGAGCAGGTGAGTGAATTGATCTCTGGTGTACTAGCCGCACACGATCATCTCGAAATTGGCGCTCACCTGCACAGCACGCGGGCGGGCGCGGCCGAGAAAATCGTTGCTGCCTACAATGCGGGCTGCAGGCGCTTTGATTCGGCCATTGGCGGCCTGGGCGGCTGTCCTTTCGCCCAGGACGAGATGATCGGCAACATCCCCACGGAAATCGCGGTGCAGGCGCTCAAGGAACGCGGCGCTGAAGTATTACTGAAGAAATCTCTTGAAACTCTGGTGCAGATGTCGGCCGACATCGCGAAGAAACACACCACCGTACACTAAAACTATGGCTTACAAGACTCTTCTCTATTCCGAATCTCAGGGCATGATCGCCATCACCCTGAACCGCCCCGACAAGCGCAACGCGATCAGCTATGAACTCATCGACGATCTCGTTGCGGCGCTGAAACAAGCGGCGGCAGCAGCATCCGCACAAGTCGTTATCCTCACTGGCGCGGGCAGCGCTTTTTGCGCGGGAATGGACCTGGAAAATCTGAAAGGTCTGCTCGGCCGCGCGCCCGCGCAGAACCTGGAAGACTCGCGCACCATGGCAAGCCTGTTTCGGACGCTTTATGATTTTCCCAAGCCGACCATCGCCGCGGTGAACGGCGCAGCCATTGCTGGAGGCACAGGCCTGGCCACGCTTTGCGATTTCACGCTCGCGGTTCCTGAAGCGAAGTTCGGTTACACAGAAGTTCGGATCGGTTTTGTCCCCGGCATCGTTTCCAGCTACCTCATCGCGAACGTGGGCGAAAAGCGGGCCCGCGATCTGCTGCTTACCGGCCGTCTTTTCGGCGCGGAAGAGGCGCACCGCCTCGGCCTGCTGACGGAGATCGTCGCCCCTGACCAGCTCATGGCGCGAGCCCTGCAGCTTGCTGCACAGCTTATGGAAAACAGCCCGGCCTCACTGCAAACCACCAAGCGGCTGCTCTCCAGCTACACAAAAGACCAGCTCGACCGTCAACTGACAAGCGCTGTCCGCGAAAACGCAGCCATTCGCCAGACCGCAGACTTCAAAGAAGGGATAACCTCGTTTCTCGAGAAGCGCAAACCGAAGTGGACGACAAAACAGACATCGTAGGCGAAACCAGTCTCCGCGTTCGTTACGCGGAAACCGACAAAATGGGCGTGGTCTATCATTCCAATTACGTCATCTGGTTTGAAGTGGGCCGGGTGGAACTGCTGCGCCAGCTCGGGTTCCAATATTCCAACATGGAGAAGGAAGATGACTGCCATATCCCTGTCGTAGATCTGCGCGTCCGTTACAAGGCGCCGGCGCTGTACGATGATGAGATCGTGGTCCGCACGCGGCTTGCGAATGTCCGCAGTTCCCTGCTGCATTTTGGATATGAAGTTCTGCGCGCAGGCGATCGCACGCTGCTGGCCACGGGCGAAACCATGCACATCATCGTCGACAACCAGTTTCAGCGCCGCTCTCTTCCCGAAAAATACATCAAGGCCTTTGCATCCGGCCGGCAGAGACAAGATTCATGAACCCTGTCAAGCTCAACGGAAACAACCTGACGTTCGATGATCTGCGTGAGGTGGTCTACAACCACCGTCCCGCCCTTTTGGCGCCCGATGCGCGCGAGAAAGTGGACGCGGCGCGCGCGGTGGTAGATAAGCTGGTGCGCGAGAACCGTGTGGCTTACGCGATCACCACCGGCGTCGGCAAGCTCAGCGATGTACACATTGAGCCTGCGCAAAACCGGCAGTTACAGATCAATCTCATCCGGTCGCACTCCGCCGGAGTAGGCGAGCCGCTCACTCAGGAAGAAACGCGCGCGATGATGCTGCTGCGCGCCAACTCGCTGGCCAAGGGATTTTCCGGCGTGCGCGCCGAGGTCATTAACCTGCTCTGCGAGATGGTGAATCGCCGGATCCACCCTGTCATTCCTTCCCAGGGCAGCGTGGGAGCAAGCGGCGATCTGGCTCCGCTGGCGCATCTGGCTCTCGCCATGATCGGCGAAAGCGAGGTCATTTATGAAGGTGCGCGCCTGAACAGCGCCGAGGCGATGCGGCGCGCGCAGCTCACTCCGCTAGTCCCCGAAGCCAAAGAGGCTATTTCTCTTATCAACGGCACACAGGCCATGCTGGCGGTGGGAACGCTGGCGCTGCTCGCGGCGGAAAACCTGGCCGCGACGGCCGACGTTCTCGGGGCCATGACGCTCGACGCGCTGCGCGGAACCGATGTCGCCTTCGACGAACGCATTCACGCTGCCCGTCCTCACAATGGACAGGTCAAGGTCGCGGCCAACCTGCGCCGGCTGATCGCGGGCAGCGAGATCCGGCAGTCCCATAAAGACTGTAACCGCGTACAGGACGCGTATTCCCTTCGCTGCATTCCCCAGGTACACGGCGCGGTACGGGACACTCTCAACTTCTGCCGCCGCACATTCGAAATTGAAATGAATTCGGCTGTGGATAATCCGCTGGTCTTTGCCCAGAAGGGGACGGATGGCGGCGACGTGATCTCGGGCGGCAACTTCCATGGCGAGCCATTGGCATTCGCGCTTGATTACCTGGCCATTGCGCTGACCGCGCTGGCCGGGATTTCCGAGCGGCGTATTGAGCGGCTGGTGAATCCCGCGCTTAACGAAAATCTTCCGGCATTTCTCGCGCCCGACGCCGGCATCAATTCCGGCTTCATGATGCCGCAGGTCACGGCCGCCGCCCTGGCAAGCGAAAACAAGATCCTCGCGCATCCGGCTTCCGCAGACTCCATTACCACGTCCGGGAACAAAGAAGACTATGTTTCCATGGGAATGGGAGCGGCTATCAAGCTGAAGAAAGTGGTCGCGAATACTACTTACGTTTTGGCGATTGAGGCCTGCGCCTCAGCTCAGGCCATCGAGTTCCTTGCTCCGCTCAAGACCAGCCCGTTGCTCCAGCAGGCGCATGCAGCCATTCGCAAAGTAAGCCCCAAAATCGAGCACGATCGCGTCTTTGCGGTTGAGTTTGCGAGAATCGCCACACTGATCGCTGCTGGAGCCTTGATTCGGGAAAATTGAGGGGCAGATTTCGTAACCAGGCATTTTCAGGTGTCGCCGAAACCACTCAACCGGCCAGGAGCTGCTTCGCCAGCTTGCAATAAAGATCCACGGATTCATGCAGTTCTTTTTTGGCGATGAACTCGCGGTCCGTGTGCGCCACATGAATGGAACCGGGCCCCAGCAGCAGCGGCGTGCCCCACTTGCCCAGCGCCGGAATGTCGGTAGTAAAGGCGGCTACCATGGTCTCGACGTTTGGCACGGTCCGCAGCTTCATGAATGGAATTTCCAGCACCACCTCAGCTTTGGCCAGCCCGGCCACTGCCTGTGCAATCTCCTGGCGCAAGAGATCGGACGCGCCGACCAGCCGGTAAAGCAACTGCGCCTTTGCGAAATCAGGAATCACATTGGGCGCGCGGCCGCCTTCGATTAATCCGATGTTTAGCGTGCACGGGCCTACTTCCGGGTTTTCCGGCAGCCTCATCCCGCGCAGACGCTCAAGCGCATTCAGCAACTTTTCAATAGCTGAGTCGCCAAGGTGCGGGTAAGCCGAATGGGCCATTTTGCCCCGCGCCGTGATCTCCACGCGTAGAGCGCCCTTCGATGCCACAGCCAGCTTGTTTTCAGTGGGCTCACCATTGATCAGAAAACGGCAGCCGATGGGAGTTTCATTAGCAATCTTCGCGCCCAGGCTGTCCCGCTCTTCGCCAACCAGGAACAGCAGCGCTACCGCCGCTCCGTCCTTGCGCAAATGCTGGCAGGCAGCGATCTGGGCGGCGATAATGCCCTTGGCGTCACACGACCCCCGCCCGTAGACATTGTCATGGTCCTCAGATGATGGAATAAATGGAGGCACCGTATCCATGTGGGTGGAAAAGACCACCTGCGGAGGACGATCTTCAATGGTCGCAAGAACATTGAAGCGTTCGTGCGCGACCGGCATCTTGTGCGTCGTATAACCCAGCCGGCATAGCTCGTCATAGAGCTCGGCGCCAACAGCGCCTTCGTTGCCGCTGATGGATTCAATATCGACGAGCCTGCGGGTTAGCTTGATGGGGTCCATGCCGATACAGGATAAACAAAATCCACCACGGAGGCACGGAGACACGGAGGAAACCCAAATCTTTGGAACGCAGAGAATAAGAGTCAGCAGAGGAATCCAGAAAAAATTCCACTGTCATATGGAGTTTTTGAACTTTTGCGAGAAACGGCAGCTTATTTCAGCGTTCGTTGAAGCAGAACTTCTGCGCTGTGTTCAAATTCCTCCGTTGCCTCTGTTCCTCTGCGTTTCAAAAGTGTTGGGTTTCCTCCGTGGTGAGATTCTCTGTTTTCGTGTAAAAAGTAGTGTGACCGCTGGATTGAAATCATTCTTTCTTCCCGGCCCTGCCGGCCGGCTTGAGGCCCTGCTCAACCGCGGGCTTGCGGATGGGAAATATGCGGCGCTGGTCTGCCATCCTCATCCTTTATATGGCGGCACTGTGCACAACAAGGTTGTTTACCGAGCCATGAAGGCGCTGAACGGGTTTGGATTTCCTGTGCTGCGCTTCAACTTTCGCGGCGCCGGCTTGAGCGAAGGTGAGCACGATCGCGGACACGGCGAGGTTGACGACGTCCGCGCAGCGCTCAACTGGCTCGACTCCGAATATCATCTTCCCATCATTTTCTGCGGATTTTCTTTCGGAGCCGCTACCGGGCTGCGCGCCGCCTGTCCGGACCCGCGCGTTGTGGGGTTGATCTCCCTGGGAACGCCGGTGGCCGCGGAAGGCCGTGTGTATACTTACCAGTTCCTTCAGGATTGCTCCCGGCCCAAGCTGTTCGTCAGCGGGGCGCTCGACCAGTACAGCCCGCAGGACAAGCTGCGCGAAGTGATCGCCGGGGCGGACGAGCCGAAAGAGCTGCTGCTCATCGAAGGGGCAGACCACTTTTTTGAAGGCCGTCTGCCGGAGTTGCAGCAAGCCATTCAAAGCTGGGTCGGCACGAACTTTCATGTCGAGGCACAAAAGGGCTGATGTCACTGGCGCACACCATGCGTTCGCTGGCACGAGAGATCTTTCTGGATGCACTCACCAAGGCGGGCATCCGCGAAGCGTTTGAACGCCACCTGCAGTATGATCGTGGCGTGCTGCGCGTGTGCGAGGATCTCTATGACCTCAAGTCCTATTCGCGCGTAATGGCGATATCGATTGGCAAGGCCGCGCATCGCATGGCGGAAATCCTGGCCCGGCAGGTTGGACCCACCGTGCAAGGCATTATCGCGGATCCCAGCCCGCATCCATATCAGCTCCCAGGTTACCGCTACTTTGCCGGCGGCCATCCCCAACCCAATGAAGAATCGGTGCGCGCGGCGGAGGCGATCCTGAAATCGCTTGGGGCACTCAATGAGCATTCGCTGGCAATCTTTCTCATCAGCGGCGGCGGCTCGGCGGCAGTAGAAAAACCGATAGATGACGAGATTTCTCTGCCTGATCTGATTGCTACGTACAAGGCCCTGGTGCTTTCCGGAGCGCCAATCGCCCAGATCAATGCCGTGCGTAAACATCTCTCCGCGACCAAAGGCGGGGGCATGGCCAGGGCCGCACACCCGGCGCAGCAGGTTTCCATCATGGTGTCTGATGTGCCGGAAAACGCGCTCGATTCCCTTTCCTCCGGGCCCACCATGCCCGACACAACCACGCTGGAAGATTGCTATCGCATCGTGAACGAGCACAATCTGCTGCCGGAATTTCCCGCGTCGGTGCGCGAGCTGTTTGAGCGCCATGCGCTTGAGGAAACGCCGAAGCCGGACGATCCTGTGTTTGCCCGTTCCCGATGGTGGAAGATCCTTTCCAATGAAACAGCGGAAAAAGCTGCCGCAGCGCACGCTTCCCGCCACGGTTTCGCGGTGGATATTGATCACACCTGCGATGACTGGGATTACGCGAAGGCAGCCGACTATCTTCTGAACCGGCTGCGCGAAATGAAGCGGGGCGTGAGCAAAGCGTGCATTGTTTCAGGCGGTGAGGTCACGGTGAAGGTCACCGCCAACGCCGGCATGGGAGGCCGCAACCAGCACTTCGCCCTCTACTGCGCGCAGAAGATTGCCGGGGAAAACATTGTCGTGCTCAGCGCCGGAACAGACGGCATTGACGGCAACAGCCGTGCTGCAGGCGCAATGGCCGACGGAACAACTGTGCAGCGCTCCCTGGCCGCCGGCCTTGATCCCGTTGCGCATCTCAGCGGCTTCAATGCCTTCCCGCTCTTTCAGAAACTCGGCGATCTCATTGAGACCGGACCGACAGGCAACAATGTGAGAGATGTGCGAATCCTGATGGCGTTTTGATCTAGCTCCCGAGTAGATGGTCCATGAGCTCGGGTTCCAAAACGAGGAAACTACTTCTTTTTGAGCACAACTTTAAGGCGGTCAGCGGCGAGAATTTTCTTGATCTGATTCTTGGCATGGATTGACCACGGGCCCATCGTGTCCAGGCGGGTGTAGGTTTCCCAGTGGTGGAGCGCTTTGCGTGGCTGCCGGGCTTTTTCAAAGGCCAGAGCAAGATTGTAGTGCGCGTCAGCGTAAGTAGGAGCCAGAGAAATAGCTGCCTGATAAGCCTTGATGGCATCGTTCAGCCGCCCGGTTTCATCGAGCACGTTGCCGAGATCGAAATAAGCCAGCGCGTAGCGCGGGTCCACTTCAATGGCCTTGCGATAATGATGCTCCGCCAGGATGTAATCGTGCTGGTTGTAATAGAGCGTGCCCAGGTTGATGTAGGCAGCGGCGTGCGTGGGGTCGAGTTCCAGGCACCGCTTGTAGGAGGAGATGGCTTCATTGTGCGACTTGGGGTCTTCTTCCAGCGATACGCCACGAGTAAAAAACTCAGATGCGCTTTCAGCAGAGCGCATGGCGTGGATTTTTGGCGAGTCCACGACCTCAGGTCGATTGAAATCCATTACAAATTGGCCCGCCAGCGGTTCCACCGCGGCGCCATGGTGCCGGAAAACAATGCGTGAACGAGAGGTGAAGGTGCCAGCTTCCAGCAGCGGGTTTTCCATGCCGGCAACCTGCTGCTGCATCGCCCGCAAGGAATCGCGGATTACGGCCGGACGGACGCGCTTAGCGCGCAAGTCACGCAGCTTCTTGATCTGCAGGAGGTCAAAAAAGGAATAAAAGTCTTTGACGGGAAACAAGCCGGCTCTTTCCCAGCCAGCCAGCTGTCGCGCCGAGATGCGAAGAATTCTTAGTACGTCCTCTCGATGATAGCGTTCCACTATTGGCCTTGTAGTGCCGCCTATCTTTAAAGCTCTACAAATGCATTATTGCCATTGTTCTCAACAAATAGCAAGCGCAAACTGGCGAACAGGTGTGGAAAACCCGCCACAAACTTGGTTCGATGTGGAACTACCCGGAGGAAATGCTATTCGTAAGGGGAGGCCACGGCGAAGCGTAATAAGGAGAGGAAAACGACGGGTGGGTCTCGATCGCAGCCCGGAGCCAGTCGCTCAGAGGCGGAAAAACCTGAAGCAGCTTTGCCACCAAAGGCGCTTTTTCCAGCCAGATTGGGGCGAGGCCGACTCGCGCGCCGAGCCCGCTGCATCGGGAGCTCGAGCCTGTAAGGGGGAGAAGAATCTCAGGCGGTTTGCCGCGCAGCGGCCCAACAGCGAGAAAATCAGGGCGAGGCCCACTCGCGCGCCGAGCCCGCTGCATCGGGAGCTCAAGCCTGTAAGGGGGAGAAGAATCTCAGGCGGTTTGCCGCGCAGCGGCCAATAAGAATGGAGCCGACGATCGGACTTGAACCGATGACCTGTCGATTACGAATCGACTGCTCTACCAACTGAGCTACGTCGGCCTTCAAAGAATTTTACCATGACATTTTGCAGGCCCCAGTCGCGATCCCAGACTGCACGTATCGCTAAAAATCTGCATGCCCGGCCCGTCAGACCTGCCCGGAGATGTAAATCGACCTCGCGTTTCGAGCGAGCGCCGGTTAATTTCAGGCGCCGCTGCTAACCGTTCCTGCCATCTGTCCGTCCAATATCCTGTTCGTCTTGTTTCCCCATAGGAGAAGGAGCATACTCCTATGTGCAAGCCATAGGAGAGATCAAGTGGGCGACAAAACCGAAGTCTGGCAGGGAACGCTGGCGCTGATGGTGCTGAAAACTCTCGAGAACATGGGGCCACAGCATGGATATGGCATTGCGCGGCGCATCGAACAGATCAGTGGCGACCAGCTCTCTTTGAATTATGGAACGCTCTATCCCGCCCTGCTCAAACTGGAGCAGGACGGATTCATCGCATCCTCGTGGGGCGTTTCGGAGAACAACCGCCGCGCCCGGTTTTATCGCCTTACTCGCGCCGGACGCACACAGCTCAGGAAAGAAACACGAGAGTGGGAGCAGGCCACGTCAATTCTGGCGCGCTTCCTTTCTCCGGAGGAACCGGCATGAGAGCTTTACGAGCAGCAATCAACCGGGTCGCCGGAGCATTCAACCGCCGGCGTCGCAACTTCGAGATGGAGCAGGAGTTCGCCAGCCACCTGCAGATGCAGATGGAAGATAATCTGCGCTCAGGGATGACCCATGAAGAAGCCCGGCGCGCGGCGCTGATCAAGGCGGGCGGTTTGAGTTCCGCGCGCGAAAGCTATCGCGCGCAAGGCGGACTGCCCTTCTTCGAAACCTTGTTGCAGGACCTGCGCTATGGAACACGCAGTCTGCGCAAGAGTCCGGGATTTGCCATTGCCGCGATCGGCATGCTCGCACTCGGCATCGGCGCCAATTCGGCCATGTTTTCTGTCGTCAATGCGGTGCTTTTGAGGCCGCTTCCCTATGACCATCCAAACCGGCTGGTACAACTCTGGGAGACGGAGCCTGCACCCGGCGTCTTTCCTTTCGCCGGCCCCGATTACCTGGATTGGCAGGCACAGAACAAAACGCTTCAATCCTCGAGTTTATATGCGTATGCGCACTTTAATCTGAGTCGCGGCAGCGACTCACAGGTGACGCGGGCGATCAGCGCACAAGCGAACTTCTTCTCGACTCTGGGCGTTCCAGTGCTGCGCGGCCGTGCCTTTATTCCCGGTGAAGACCAGGACGGGAAAAATCATGTCGCCATTCTCAGTTATAACTTGTGGCAAAGCTTTTTCGGCGGCCGCGAAAACGTGCTGAACAGCCAGGTGGAGCTCGATGGGCAAAAGTACACGATCGTCGGAATCCTGCCCCGGTGGTTCAATTTTGTGCCCGTTGGGTTGTATGTCCCAATGGATATGGGCACCAAGACGATGGGTCACCGGGGCAACCATAGTTTCCATGCAATTGGCCGGCTGAAATCAGGGGTCAGCGCCCAGGCGTGTCAGGCCGACCTCATGATGATCGCCAAAAGGCTGGAGCAACAGTACCCCGACTCGAATAAAAAAGTGGAGGCTCGCGTGATCCCGCTGCGTGAGCAGGTTACCGGGCACATTCGGAAACGTTTGCTCGTGCTTCTGGGCGCGGTTGGCCTGGTCTTACTGGTGGCCTGCGCGAATCTCGCGAATCTTCTGCTGGCCCGTTCTACGGGACGGCAGCGTGAGATCGCACTCCGCAGCGTACTCGGCGCGAGCCGTAAGAGAATCATCCGGCAACTTCTGACGGAAAGCGTATTGCTCTCTTTGACAGGCGCCTTTGTGGGATTGCTGGGGGCCTACTGGTGCGTGCGGGTGATTGCCTCAACGCAATCGCTGCCTTTGCCCCGGCAATCGCCGGTACAGGTAGATCTCAACGTGCTTCTGTTCACCGTCGCGGCCGGGCTTGCGGTGGGAATCTTGTTCGGACTCGCACCTGCTTTCCGCGCAACCCAGGCAAAGTTGGCTGACGAACTGAAGGCCAGCTCGCAAGCCGTGCTCACTCCGGCGGGATGGTCGCGCGTGCTCCGGGATTGCCTGGTCGTCGTCGAGATCGCTCTTTCACTCAGCCTTTTGGCCGGCGCAGGATTGCTCCTCAAAAGCTTTGCCCGTATGAGCGAGGCGGATATTGGAATTGACCCTCACAACGTGCTTACATTCTCGATTTTCCTGCCCCAGAACGGCTACCCTAACGAGGCATCGCAACGCGAGTTCGCGCAAAGATTCCTTGCCCGGCTGCAGGCTTTACCTGGGGTGAAGAGTACAGCGCTTTCCGGCGCCATCCCGTTACGGGGCGGCAGCAACGGCCCCATCACAGTTGAAGGCGATACTAATCCCGCTCATAACAGCGTGCTGGTAGAGCAGAACTACATTACTCCTGACTATTTCCAGACGTACGGAATAAAAATCCTTCAGGGGACAAGCTTAACTGCCACCGATATGGAGCACGACTGGAAAATGGGTCTGCAGGCAGAAGAACTCGTCAAGGAACATCCCGATATCCAGAAGCTGCCACCCGACATATCATTTACGGCCGTCATCAGTCGCGCGATGGCTGATATGTTCTGGCCGGGACAAAACTCCGTCGGCAAAACCTATATATGGGGCGGCACTACGGTTCGCATCGTCGGCGTGGTTGCGGACGTGAACGAAAATGGCATTCGCGAGCGCCCATCCCCACAGGCTTATTATCCACTGACGCTTTCATTCAACGACCGCGGCTTTGGCTCCGCAGTTTCCATCAAAGCGGCTGGCGATTCAACAGCTCTGCTTCGTCAATACGCGAAGCGCTGCGCTCGGTGGACAGCTCACTGGGAATCTTCCAGCCGCTGACCATGGAAGAGCTGATGGCCAATGACATTGAAGACGCGAGCCTGCAAACGATTCTGCTGGCCAGCTTCGCCGGGCTGGCGCTGCTGCTTGCCTGTACCGGGCTCTATAGCGTGCTCTCCTATCTGGTCACGCAGCGCACCCGCGAAATAGGCATTCGCATGGCGCTGGGAGCGCAGCGCGGTGATGTGCTGCGCCTGGTGATGCAGCATGCGGCCCTGCTCACGGCGGCTGGGCTGGGCGCAGGCCTTCTGATTGCCTTTCTGGGCACGCGACTGGTCGGCAGCATGCTGTTTGATGTAAGCGCCCGTGATCCGCTCACCTTTGCCGCAGTGACATGTGCTATGGCGGTAATCGCCCTTCTTGCATCTCTGGTTCCCGTGCGCCGGGCTACGAAAGTTGATCCGATGGTCGCGCTCAGGTACGAGTAGCCACATCCCTCGGGCTAAACACTAGGTAGAGTGCTCCGGGGCTGGAGCTCTCGATTTCTACGCAACTCCACGCTTTAAGTCGTGTTTGGCTCTATTAACCAATTGATAACTACTCCCGCGGCTTCCGGCCGATTTGTGGCTGAGCAGCACGCGGGAAAGTAGAAGCATCACATTGGCGATTCGTGCCACTCTCGTCTCCAACAATCCATGTAGAGGGAATTGCAATGAAGAAGATTTGGCTGTTTGTTTTAACTCTAGCGCTGACTGGCGCTCTCGCCCAGGCGCAAACGAAGGATAAAGACCAGGACAAGGACATGAAGGCCCAGGCCAAAACCGCGCAGGCGGCTCCTGAGGGAAGCGCGAAAGAAGAGGCCATGGAGAGGTCCGTACATATTACGTCCGGACCCAACGTCGCAAACCTGACGGGGACGTCAGCGACTCTGCAGTGGGAAACCAACAAGAACGCCGCGAATGACGTGCATTACAACTGCGGCGGCAAAAACAAGATCGCCTATGACCGCGGCGGGTCGACCAATCACTCTGTAACTCTGACCGGATTGAAACCAAACTCCACCTGCACCTGGAAAATCATGACACGTGAGAAGCAGGTCCGGAAGGCAGGCACCTTCCACACGCCAGGAATGTGATCGTGAATCAAGCCTTTACGAAAACCCTGCTTTGCCGGGCAGGGTTTATTTTTGCCCGGCTATCGGCTGAATGCTTCAGCAGCCAGACAGAACGCGACGAGAGTCTCTCCCGTCACACCTGTCACTTCTTCCACTTCACGGATCAATTCCGGCTCAAGCTCATCCGGATCAGGGACCATTTCACAGGCGGCGATCTCCTCATCGGTTGCGCCGTGATAGCAAAGCTCGCACACGCCCAGGGCACGGTCCTCGCCCGAGCGTGTTGGAGGGCCGAATGTGCGGCAAGTCATCGGACGCGCGGAGTAAAGATCGCATTTTCCCGTTTCCGGATCGAGCACGGGGCACGGCTCATCATCAGCGAAGTCTGTGAAACGAGCCCGCGCGGCTTCATCCTTCCCAAGAATGCCTGTTTCCGGATCGCCAGGGAAACTCTTCGCGAGTCGCGCCACTGAGGCCTGTACTCTCTCGCGAATGCGCGAAGCGCGCTGCGGGTCGGAGACTTGCAAAGCGCGCAGACCGTCGCGAAGGCGCTCCGCGTCCAGTTGAGAAATGGCGAAAGCACCAACGCAGCACTGCGTGCACCCTGGATGGCACACCAGCCATTCACCGCTCTTGCGGCCAGCTTCCGCCAGCGCGGCGTCAACAATCTGAACCAGCTTCTGGTCGCCGGCAGGAAGGGGCATATCTCCACATTAGCGCAGACGGAGCAGTCCTGAACAGGATGACGTTGGGTCTCTGCTCACTTTGACGCGGGCGTCTTCACTCTTTCCGCGAATTTCTGCTGGAATTTCTTGAGTTTGGGTGCAACTACGAACTGGCAATACGGTTGATATGTATTGTTGGCGAAGTACTCCTGATGGTAATCCTCAGCTACAAAGAAATCCTTCGCCGGCTCAACTGCGGTGACTACAGGATCAGGATAAGCGTGAGAAGCGTTCAGGCCGGCAATGGCCTGTTCTGCCTGTCGCCGCTGCTCATCAGAGGAATAAAAAATTACGGAACGGTACTGCGTGCCCACGTCGTTGCCTTGCCGGTTCAACGTAGTGGGATCATGGACGGTAAAGAAGACGTCCAGTAACTCGGGGAACGAAATTTCGCCGGCATCAAACGTAATCCGGACTACTTCCACATGCCCGGTGTCGCCGCCGCAGACCTGCCGATAGCTCGGCTTGTCAACATGCCCGCCCATGTAGCCCGATTCAACAGCCTGGACGCCCTGAAGGTTGTCGAACACAGCTTCCAGGCACCAGAAGCAACCACCGCCGAGAACTGCTGTTTGAATATTTGGCATAGAAATTAGATGCGCAATATCAAACATAGTGCCGGCGGGGGCCGTTGTCCAGTTTCGGTCTGCAACTCGCTCTCGGAGGCCGGCGTCTTACAAGAACATGCATACTCACGTACAGGAGTTCCACGGTGTGCGCAAAGGCCTGAAGAACACCCACCTGATCTTTCTGCTGCTCTTCTTTTTTGTGCTTCCTCCAGGCGCGGTTGCGCAGGTTACAATCGCCCAGCTCAGTGACACTCATTTGGGAGAACAGCATTCACCGCATGCCGCCGACAACCTCCGTCGCGCGGTGGGGATGATCAACGCCCGCCATCCTGACGCCGTGGTGTTGAGCGGCGACATCGGCGAAAATCCAACCCAGTGGGCCAAGGCCAAGGCGATCCTTAAAGGCTTGAAGGCGCCACTCTACTACGCGCCGGGCAACCACGACGTGCATACGAAGGACGTTAATCGATATCGCAACGCGTTTGGACGAGATTATTACCGCTTTCAGGTCAAGGGGGTTACCTTCCTGGTGATCGACTCCCAATTGCTTGGGAATTATGACACCTTTGGCGCACACACTCCGCCGCCTCTGCCGCCGCAGACGGAAGAAGAATCAGAAAAGATGCTGGCGTGGCTGAAGCAACAGATCAACACCCCGCACAACATTGTCATTGGGATTCAGCACATTCCTGTCTTTCGCGATGGCAACTTCCCTCCCGATTCAAAGCCTTACTGGATAGTGAGTAATCCTTACCGCTCGCGCGAGATGAATCTTCTTCACAAAATCGGCGTGCACCACATGCTGGTGGGCCACTGGCATAACGGGCGGGTGTTTGAACACGGCGGCATCACCTGGCATGTCGCGCCCGCAACCAGTTGGCTGCCCTGGGGCGGCGAACTGGGTTTTGCCATGCACACCATCAGCCCCAATGGGGATGTCAAGACGGAATTCGTGCCGCTCCGTACGCAGCCCTGATCGCGGGATCGCTCAGGCTGCGACTATATCGCGCGTCAGATACCTGGGTTGTTTCGGTTGCGCCACGGGAATGCTGGCCGGCCAGGGCTCTTCCACAGCCAGCAATGCCAGCGCTGCTCCCAGGAGAGCGATATTCTTGCTGAAGTTGATCATCTCATTCATGCGCTGGTTGGGATCTTCAACACTCCAGAAGTTGTGCATCGTGGGAGAAACACCGGCGAGGAAACCTATGATCGCAAGAGCTCCCAGCTTGGGCTTGACACCCAGCAGAAGGCTCGTGCCGCCGATGAGCAGAGCCGCTCCGGTTGCTGGCACCGCGACACCGGATGCGGGAACATTCTTTGCTTTCGCATACTGCGCCAGGGTTTTGCGCTCCATGAAATGATGGATCCCGTTGAAAACAAAGAAGCCGCCAAAAACAATTCTGCCTAGCAAGAATGGAATCTTCATATGCCACCTCAAGCTAATCCCCAGATGTTGGATTCAGAAAACAAACGGAGAGGTGGCCACACCTGTGCCGCTCGTTCGGAATGTTGCTGCCCATCCACGAGGATCATCGGCGTTTCGGCTCGGATGTTGATCTCTACTGAAACTTGCGACCGCTGACTTACAATGAGGGTCCCGCAGCACGAGTGGAGGTTTGCGATGAAACGCGCGACCGCATGGCTGATTTTGATACTGCTTTGTCTGGGCGCCCTGGCTTTCGCCCGCAGACATCGGAAGAAAGCCGCAAGCGGCGCCGCGACATTCGACTATTATCTTCTTTCCCTTTCCTGGGCGCCAAACTACTGTGACGCACATCCCACTGATCATTCCTCTGAATGCAAGACCGGGAACCACACTGCGTTTGTGTTGCACGGGCTCTGGCCCAGTTCGGATAGTGATCCCATGGAACCAATGAGCTGCGGCCCGGCGAGTCCGGTGGCCGCCAGCATAGTGCGTCACATGCTGGAATACTTCCCCAGCAGTGGCCTGATCCAACACGAATGGCAGAAGCACGGCACGTGCAGCGGCCGGATAGCAAGCCAATATTTTGCCCAGGTGGAACAAGCGTATAAATCAGTACAGGTGCCAAAGCGCTATCGCACGCTCAATCACGAACAATCAATCGCCGTGGACGACATTGAGCACGACTTTGCACAGGCAAACAACGCGTCCGCAGGAGCCTTTCGCGTTTCCTGCCACGCGGGAGAACTGGTTGGAGTGGAAGTATGCATGGACAAGAACCTCCACGAGCAGGCATGCCCGCGAACGGCACGGGAATGCCGCAGCGATCAAGTGACTTTGGCCGCCCCAAAATAAGAAATCATCGTCACTCCAGCCAATCCAGCGATCGCCCCACGGCTTTCTTCCACATGGCGCAGATCTGGTCACGGCGATCCTCATCCATGGCGGGAAGCCACGACTTATCAGCATCCCAGGCGGCGCGTAGCTCGTCTGTGCTCCTGTAGAAGCCGGTGGCCAGCCCCGCCGCGAAGGCAGCCCCGAGCGCCGTGGTTTCTTTCATCGCCGGACGCACCACTTCGCGGTTCAGGATATCGGCCTGGAACTGCATAAGCAGGTCGTTGACTACCATGCCTCCATCCACGCGCAGGATTTCCAGCGCAATGCCCGAATCTTTTTCCATCGCTTGAACCACGTCGCGCGTTTGGAAGGCGGTTGCTTCCAGTACGGCGCGCGCAATATGCGAGCGGTTCGCGTAGCGGGTGAGCCCCGCGATGAGGCCACGCGCGTTATCGTTCCAGTAAGGAGCATAGAGGCCTGAGAACGCCGGAACAAAATAAACCCCGCCATTGTCATCGGCGGAGCGCGCCAGATCTTCGATTTCCGTGCTGTTCTTGAATAGCCAGAGATTGTCACGCAACCACTGCACCAGCGCTCCCGCGATGGCGACGCTGCCTTCCAGCGCATAACACGCAGGGTGGTCGCCGAACTTGTATGCCACTGTGGTGAGCAGGCCGTGTTTTGAGGGCACAGGAGTGCTGCCGGTGTTCATCAGCAGAAAGCAGCCTGTACCGTAAGTATTCTTAGCTTCACCGCGAACAAAGCATGCCTGACCAACCAGCGCGGCCTGCTGATCACCGAGAATGCCGGCGATGGGCACGCCCCGCAGCGGCCCCTCCTTTACTTCCCCATAGATTTCTGCGCTGGAGTGAATTTCCGGCAGGACTTCTCGCGGAATGCCGAAGGTCTGCAGCAGTTCTTGACGCCAATCGAGCGCGTGCAGACTCATGAGTTGGGTGCGGCTGGCATTGGTTACGTCTGTGATGTGAAGACCGGCATGAATGCCTCCAGTGAGATGCCACACAAGATACGAATCAATGTTGCCAAAGAGAACTTCGCCACGTTCGGCGCGCCCGCGCAACCCGGAAGCATTTTCGAGAAGCCAGCGGATCTTCAGGGCACTGAAATATGTGGAGAGCGGCAAACCGGTGCGGGAGCGGAAGAACTCCTCTCCCACTTCGCGCCCAAGGCGCGCGACATCGGCGGCCACGCGGGTATCTTGCCAAACCAGCGCGTTGGCGATCGGCTCGCCGGTCCTGCGATCCCAGAGCACCGTGGTTTCGCGCTGATTGGTGATGCCAATGCCCGCTATATCAGAACGGCGCAGCCTGCTCTGGCCCATGGCATCATCCATGACTTCCTGGGTGCGCTGCCAGATCTCTTGTGCGTCGTGTTCCACCCAGCCCGCTTGAGGATAGTGCTGAGTGTGTTCGCGCTGGGCGCAGCTTACGATTCGCCCACTACGGTCGAAGACGATGAAGCGCGTGCTGGTGGTGCCCTGGTCCAGAGCGGCAATGTACTCAGGCATGGTTCCGAACTATCCTATCCGAGTTTTGAAGTTCCCTCGATGTGCAATTGCGATTCCAGAAGCGCAGCCGGAACGTCAAACCGCACGGCTCCTTTATTATTTTCCTGAGTCGCGATTCTTCAACGGCTCATCTGATCAGCATGCTTGAGAAAAGAAAACTTGGCACGCAAGGTCTTACGGTTTCCGCCATCGGCCTCGGCTGCATGGGAATGTCAGAGTTTTACAGCGGGCGCGATGATGCGGAGTCAGTTGCAACTATTCACCGCGCCATCGAACTAGGCTGCAATTTCCTCGACACCGCCGATATGTATGGCTCCGGCACAAACGAAGAGTTGGTTGGGCGCGCGATCAAAGGGCGTCGCCACCAGGTGGTGCTCGCTACAAAATTCGGCAATGTACGCGGCCCTAACGGTGAATTTCTCGGTGTCAATGGCCGTCCGGAGTACGTGAAGCAGGCCTGTGACGCCAGCTTGAAACGGCTTAAGGTCGAAGCAATCGATCTCTATTATCAGCATCGCGTGGATCGCGGCGTTCCCATCGAAGACACGGTCGGAGCCATGGCTGAACTGGTGCGCGAAGGCAAGGTGCGTTACCTGGGATTGTCTGAGGCATCGCCCAAGACGATTCGCCGCGCGCACAAAGTCCATCCGATTTCCGCGCTGCAAACTGAATACTCGCTGTGGGAACGCGAACCGGAAGATGAAATTCTTCCCACCGTGCGCGAACTCGGGATCGGATTTGTTCCTTACAGTCCTCTCGGCCGCGGGTTCCTCACGGGCCAGATCAAGAAATTTGAAGATCTGCCAGCTGACGATTACCGCCGGTTTGCGCCTCGCTTTCGCGGCGAGAACTTCAAGAAGAATCTCGACCTGGTGAAGCATATCGAAGATATGGCTCGGGAGAAGAACTGCAGCCCGGCACAGCTCGTTCTTGCCTGGGTCCTGGCGAAAGGCAATGACATTGTTCCCATCCCCGGAACCAAACGCCGCAAATACCTGGAGCAGAACCTGGCGGCCGCCGACATCAAGCTCACGCACAACGATCTCGAACGCATCGACCAGGTTGCGCCCAAGGGCGTGGCTGCGGGCGATCGTTATGCAGAGCGGGCCATGGCGGCAATCGACAGATAACTTTCCCCCTCAGTAATCAGCATTCAACTCGCGAGCAGCGTGGATGGGAACGGTAGAATACCGCAGGATTTTGATCTCTGATCATTTACAATTTGCCGTTCTCATCCCTGCTTGAGGAGTCTCATCTATGCTGAAGCGCGTCCTGCTCGCTGCACTGATCTGCGCTGTTACTCTGCTGCCTCTCTCGGCGGCCAAGACTGAAGCTGCCACTGCTTCCGCCGCACAAAATGCCATCGCGCACGAGAACGCCACTCTTTACGGCTACACGCCGGCAAGTTCGCCTATCGAACGCGACTGGGAAAACAAGCTGCGCGCCATTCCCGATCCTAAAATCCTGCGCGAAACCATGCAGCGCCTGAGCGCTCGTCCCCACCATGTCGGCTCGCCTTATGACAAGGAGAATGCCGAATGGATCTTGTCGCAATTCAAATCGTGGGGTCTTGACGCTCACATTGAAACCTTCAATGTGCTCTTCCCCACGCCCAAAGAGCGCTTGCTTGAACTGGTGGCGCCAACAAAATACGTCGCCAAACTGCAGGAGCCGCCCGTTCCTGGAGACCCCACCTCCAGCCAGACCAGCGAACAGTTGCCCACTTATAACGCTTACTCCATTGATGGCGATGTCACCGCGCCGCTCGTTTACGTGAATTACGGCTTGCCCAAGGATTACGAAGAGCTGGCCCGTCTGGGCGTTTTCGTGAAGGGCGCCATTGTGATTGCGCGGTATGGAAACTCCTGGCGCGGCATCAAGCCGAAAGTTGCGGCCATGCACGGCGCTATCGGCTGCATTATTTATTCCGATCCGCGCGACGACGGCTACTTCCAGGATGACGTTTACCCCAAAGGTCCCATGCGCAATGAGAACGGCGTGCAGCGCGGCAGCGTGATGGAGATGACGCTCTATCCCGGGGATCCGCTCACGCCCGGCGTGGGCGCAAAGGGCGATGTGAAGCGGCTCGCAGTCAAAGATACTCCCACCATCACCAAAATTCCCACGCTGCCCATTTCTTATGGCGATGCCAAGCCTCTGCTCGCGGCATTGAAGGGCCCCATGGCGCCGCCGAGCTGGCGGGGCGCACTCGCAATGCCTTATCACGTGGGTCCCGGGCCCGCCAAAGTGCATTTGAAGGTCGCATTCAACTGGGACATCAAGCCCGTCAATGATGTCATCGCAAAAATCCCCGGAGCGGAAGCTCCTGACCAGTGGATTGTGCGCGGCAATCACCACGACGCGTGGGTCAACGGCGCGGAAGATCCCATCTCCGGCCAGATCGCTCTGCTGGAAGAAGCTCGCGCGATGGGCCAATTGCTGAAGCAGGGCTGGAAGCCCAAGCGCACCATTATTTATTGCGCCTGGGACGGAGAAGAGCCCATGCTGCTGGGCTCCACAGAGTGGGCCGAGTATCACGCCGCCGAATTACGCCAGCATGCCGCCATCTACATCAACACGGACGGCAATGGCCGCGGTTTCCTTTTTGCCGAGGGCTCGCACTCGCTGGAAAAGTTCGTCAACTCCGTCGCGCATGACATCACCGACCCGGAGAAAAACATTTCCGTGTGGAAGCGCGCGCAGGACAACCGGCTGGTGCATGGAAATCCGGAGGACAGGAAGGAAGCGCGCACGCGCCCCGACCTGCGCATTGGCGCGCTGGGATCGGGCAGCGATTACACAGCATTCATCGATCATCTCGGCATCGCTTCCCTCGATATCAGCTACGGCGGCGAGGACGATGGCGGCATTTACCATTCCGTCTACGACGATTTTTACTGGTTCACGCATTTCTCTGACCGCGACTTCGTCTATGGACGGGCCCTGGCGCAAACCATCGGCTCCATGGTGCTGCGCTTTGCCGATGCGGACGTGCTGCCTTATGACTTCACCGACTTCGCCGATACCATGCACAAATACGATGACGAGCTGAAAAAGCTACTCAAGGATCATCAGGAAGAGGCCAATGAGCGCGACCAGAATCTCGCCGATGGTGTTTACGCCGCCGTGTCCGATCCTCGCCATCCAACCTTCGCGCCGCCCAAAGAAGAGCTGCCTCCATTCATCAACTTTGCTCCGCTCGATAACGCACTCGCCGCACTCGACCGTAGCGCCCTCCGTTACAGCACGGTCATGAAGGCGTTCAGCGCTCAGGCTCCGGCCGCGAGCTCTCCTCAACTTCTGCAGGCGCTCAACCAGAACCTCATTCAGAGCGAGCGTAAGCTCTCCAACCCGCACGGATTACCGCGCCGCCCGTGGTATGAAAGCCTCATCTACGCGCCCGGCTTCTTTACCGGTTATGGCGCAAAAACTATGCCTGGCGTGCGCGAAGCCATTGAGGAGAACCGCTACGCGGATGCCGAGCACGAAGTCACGCGCGTGGCCAAAGCGCTCAATGACTATGCTGCCGCCATTGATCAGGCAGCCGGCGAATTGGAGCAAGCCGCGAATAAATAAATCTCTACCGCGGATTGACGCGGATGAGCGCGGATCAAAGAGCCGGCCAATGGAAAAGAATCGGCGAGCCCCGTGGCACCGCGCTAAACTCCGTCATAGTGCGAGTAGCCGCGTTCTGCCCAGTAGTCGCGCGGCCGCTCGGCTGAATAGGCGATCCGCGTAATAGCCTTCACATTTTTCAGGCCAAGTTTCATCGGGGCCAGCAGGCGCAGCGGCGCGCCGTGTTCCACCGTGAGCGGCTCTCCGTTGTAGTGCGTAGCCAGCAGCGTCTGCGGATGTTCTGCTGTGGCCAGGTCGAGCGACATATAGTAAGGATCGGGATTGCCGTCTCCATCGAGATTCACGCTCGAATCCACGCGCGCCCACTTTGCTCCTGCAACCGGCGGATAGGCGCGCAGCAGATCGCTCCATCTCAATCCGGACCACCACGCAATCGCGCTCCACCCTTCCACGCATACCAGGCGGGTAATCTGCTGGTGCTGCGGAAAATGTGTGAGAAGACTCTGGATGTCCAGAGATACGCTCAGGCCTGAAGCCAGCCCTTCCAGCGTAAGCCGCCAGCCGGGAATGTAGTCCGGCCCAGGCGTGGCCCCGTTGTAGTTATTCTTGAGAAAAGTGATATCGGATTTGCTGTACGTCGGAACCATGCGATTCTTTGAGTACAGCGCTTCCGCTACGTCGTCATCAACATCGATCGCGTGATTCAGGAACCGCTCTTTTCCAGGCGGGTTCGTATTGCCGTGAATGCCCAGCCGAGCGAGCGTATCCTGCGGCAACAGAAATCCTCCACCCACAATGGTGGCTGCCACGCCTGCTCCAAAGAACAGAAGATCCCGTCGCGTCCAGTTCTGCAGCGTGCGCCGGGACACGGCGATGATTTCAGGATCGCGCTCGACAAAAAAGCCGGGCGGCTTTGCCGTTTCAATCACGCGCTCGGGTTCTTCGCGCCTCTCTTCGGGACCTTCACCGCTTGCAGCGCTCTGCTCCCGTTGCAGGCTGTCGTCTTTTTTTTCAGCGCTCATATTTTTATTCGTTTTGTTATTACCGGATGCCTTTTCAGCGGCCCTGCAACTCGTCGGCTCTCGCCGCCTTGATGGACCAGCCTGTCACCATGCTGCGCAGTGTGTCCCATCCATCGGCAATCACCAGGATGATGTGGGGTATGGCAAACACAATGAAGAACCACATCAGCCAGAAATGCCAGATGCGTGCCGTATCGTAACCGCCGAAGATTGCCGCCAGCCATGGCAGTTGCATCGGCTTGTGAATGGCCCAGCCCGTGGCAATCGCCAGCACGCCCGCCACAGGCACTGAGAGATAGGCCAACCGCTGCAGCGCGTTGTATTTTGTCGTGTGCGGCGGATGCTTGCGCTTTCGCCGCAGCACCAGCGTCAGCGGAACGCCCAGATAATAGCGCATCATTGACAGCGAATCACGTACATCGCTTCGACGCGGAAACAGTGCGCGCCAACCTCCACCCAGCCACAGTCCAGCCACATAGAGCAGTCCATTCAGCATGAACAGATAGGCAAAGAACCAGTGCAGCCGCAATGCCGGCGCCAGCAAAAAGGTGCCCAGAGAAAAGTGGTTATAGACCCAGTCAGGTGGGCTCTTATAGTGGTGCAGCCCGGGGACGTTCGCGGTAATCCACACCCCCGCGTCGGCAACATAGTCAGTGTTGCGCGTCTGCGGGTCCGGTTTGTGCTGGTAGACCGGCGACGCCCAATAGATGGAGATGCCGCTCAGCACAAGCCCCAGCAGTATGGGCACATTCAGCCAGTGGGCCCAGCGCACCAGCAGATGATGCCGGCGCTCCACGCGCACAACATCGCTCGCCTTCGTTTCCACTTTTGGATGGGTCACCGGCATCACGGTCCTTTCGTTGTTGGAGGCGATCGGCGTTTCGAAACCGCTTGCTTGTTTCCCGATCTTCACTTCAAGAGCTTTTTCCCGCTGAAAAGCCATTATTTTGAAGCACTCTTGCCCGCGATGAGGTAAACCTTGTCCGTGGTCAGCTTTCCGTCCAGGCCTTTTTTGGTCACCGCATAAACCGTGTCTCCTGGCTCCAGCTTTTCCTTCTTTGGGACAATCTGCGTCACCTCAACCTCCGGGGGCACCGTGATGGTCTGCGACCCATTCTTATAGCGCACCACAATCGTGGTCCCGCTTCCCTGCTTCTGCACCGTGCCGTTGGTCATGCGCGAGCCGGATTTGCCGCCGCTCCCCGCAACCGTGCCATTGGTCATACGCGAGCCGCCACGGGAAACCGACCCGTTCGTCATCCGGTTGTTGCTGCCCTGGCCCATCATGTTGCTGCCTTCGCCGGCTCCCTGCAGTTCCTTTGGAAATATGTGGATCTCCTTGGCCTGTTCCTTGCCGTCTGGCTGCTTCACTGAGGTCACGCCGATAAACGATTTTGACGTTACATGGCCCAGATCAGAAGCCTCGCGCCCGTAAGTGGTGAGCGGCTGTTTGATCTTCACATGCTCAAGCCCCTTTGGCCCCTGGATTTGCAACTCAGTGCTGGTCACCTTCACCAGCTTGCCCTTCACACCGGGAATGGGCGGAGCAGCCTGCCCTTGTGCCGCCAACGAGGCGAGCACGAACGTAAACAACGCGACAAACAGCACGTACATTCGACGATCATTCATGACGAGTCCTTTCATTTCAAGAACGTTTCCTATGCTCTTTTGGATGTAAAGCAGCTCGCTTCTGCTGGCCGAGTTTCAAGATCGCATTGCTACGCCGGGCCGCAGCAGCAATTCGCGAACGGCAGATTCATGGCCGTGCATTTACCGTCCTAGCGGTTGAAAGGCATTTCGTTAATCCAATGAAAGCCGCGGCTGTTCAGGAGAAATGAGTTGTAATCCAGCTTGTGCAGTTTGGCTGTGATCGCTTTACCGTCCATTGTGCCAGAGAGCACCAGGACGTCATGAGGCTGGCGATCCAGCTTGAAATCAGCCTTCCAGTTCTTGTCGGACCCCTTGCTCAGTTCCAGTGTTCCTGCCTTTTCATCCAGTTTGCCGCGAAAGCGCTGCACGGGTCCCTCGGGCGGGACAAGCGAGATCAGGTTGAAGACGTCAAAGGTCATATAGCGCCAGCGGCTGGAGTCGCTGAAGAGTGGAGGGCGGACCTGCCCGTCCACGGTCAATTCATCCACGCTATAAATGCCGTACAACGGCGGCCTTGTGGCCAAGTCTCCGAATTGCTTCGATGCGCCATAGGATTGATACAAATCGTAGCCGGAGCACCACGCGAGAAAGAGCAACTGCGCGGCAACCAGACCGACAGCCAGCCAGCGGCGTCGAAACAGCGGTTGCGAAACCACCGTCGCAGTTGCACGGTTCAGGATGAAAACATTCGTCAGGCGGCCGAGTTCCGGGAGCAAAAGAAAGCAGCTCATCAGCAGCAGGTTGAGGGAAAACAGCTTCACCGGAACGTCATAACTCATGTTCAGGATGAAGACGTTGGTCATCGCCGCCGCGGAAACCAGGGCGCCCAGAGTGGTCAGCCGGGGCACAATGAGCAGTGCGCCTCCCAGCATCTCCACCGCTCCGGCAAAGATCGTGTATGAGGTCGAATAGCCCATGAAGTTCCACAGAAGGGCCATGGGCGAGCTATTGCCGTAAGGCTCAACCAGGCTGGTGAGGAATGGGTAGGGGAATTGCGATTTGATGACTTTAGATCCGCCATAGCTGAGCAGCGTAGCGCCAAGGTAGAGCGCCAGGTAAAAGCGCAGCCATTGATGAAGGTAGCTATAGTTCCGGCGACGGCGGTCCAGAGCCGACCAGACCGCCATACCCGCCAAAGCAAAGACCAGCATGAGCGCGTTTTGGACGTAGTCGTGCAGTGTGTCGCCGCTGCCGGTGCGGATGTACTGCACCGGATGGCCGAGATGAAGCACGTGCGCGCCGGTCCAGATCACCAGCGCTTTCCAGCCTGTGCCATACCAATCGAAAAGCGAATCCGCGCCTGGGATGAAGTACAGCGGGCCGGCGAAAGCGTAAAGAACGATATAGATAAAGGCGAAGCGGAAACCGAAGAGCGCCGGAAAGGACCATGCTGCGCCCGGCTGCTCTGGCAGCGACTCCTCAACCTGCGGAGCGCTTGCGATCAATGGCTCTGTTTGTGTCTGAGGCTGCATCAATCATCTCCGGCGATGCTCTTTAGGACGGCATTGTGGTGAATGGCGTAAAGCCTGCCTATTTTGCACCAAAGTGGTGACGACTGGGAGCGGTTTTCCGTTTCTGGACTTTAGCGACTTACGATTTACGTCTTTGGCGAGAGGATCTGCGTGCTCGCCTGCAGCTTGCGCAGGCCTCGCAGCCAGCGTTCGTAATCGCTGGCTTTATTCTGGAAGTACTTGGCAACTTCGGGATGGGGCAGAATAAGAAATTTTTCATCGGCAATTCCCTGCACCACAGCATCCGCTACCTGCGTGGGTTCAATGGCGGTGTCGAGCAGGAACGCTCCACCGGCAAAGTCGGCGCGATATAGCATGTTGGTTTTCACGCCCTGAGGGCAGAGTGCTGAGACGCGCAGCCCCTGATCCCTGTACGTGATGGAGAGCCATTCGGCAAAGGCAAGCGCCGCATGCTTGCTGACCGAGTACGGCGCCGAGCCGATCTGCGTCAGCAGCCCCGCGGCGGAGACGGTCTGCAGCAGGTAGCCGGACTTGCGCGCCAGCATTTGCGGCAGCACGGCGCGCGCCGCATATACGTGCGCCATCACGTTCACTTCCCAACTGCGCTGCCAGTCGCTGTCCGGGGCCTCCGGGCCGCCGGCCACGCCGACGCCTGCATTCGAGCAGAAGAGATCCACCTGGCCAAAGCGCTCTGTGGTTTCATCCACAAGCTTCTGCACGTCAGCCTCTTTGGCCACATTGGCCGGAATGGCCGCTCCCTTAATCTCCGCCGCAACCTTCTCTGCTCGCGCGGTATCAATGTCCGAAATGACTACGGCTTTTGCCTTCTCGGCGGCGAACTTCCGGCTCAGCGCTTCCCCAATGCCGTTTGCGCCTCCGGTAACGATTACAACTTTATCCTGAATTTGCATGCCTAGAAAGATAAATGGTGGACGGGATTAGGAGCAATCCAAGGTCATTTACCACAGAGGGCACAGAGAAACACAGAGGGGAAAGAACGCGCGCGGAGAGTCCATGTCCTACTAGAGTTTTGACCTAAACGGTTCGCCGGCGTCAAAAATGAATCATGAATCCAATTCAGTCAGAACTGCTCCCTCTGTGTCCTCGGTGTCCTCTGTGGTTGAGACGGTCTTTTCTGTACACTGGTTTCCGCATCAAATCGGGTCGGGAGGCTTGCGGCTCACATGAATCCTTTTGCCATTGGCGTTGATCTTGGCGGCACCAACCTGCGAATTGCGGCAGTCGATACCAGCGGAAAGGTTCTGGAGAAAATCACGCTGGGGACTGAAGTCACGCGCGGGCGCGACAAGGTGATTTACGAGATGTGCGGCGCCATCCAGGAACTGGCAACCAAGTTCCGCACCAGCGCGGGGCACCTCGCGGGAATCGGCATTGGCGTGCCTGGGATCATTGAGATGCAGACCGGCATGCTGCGCGAGTCGCCCAATCTTCCCGGCTGGCAGGATTATCCCGTCCGCCAGGAAATCGAGCAGCGCCTGGGTACGCAAGTTGTCCTGGAAAACGACGCCAATGCCGCGGCTCTGGGCGAAAAATGGCTGGGCGCCGCCGCCAACGTGGATGCCATGTGCATGATCACCCTGGGCACCGGCGTAGGCGGGGGAATCGTCCTGCAGGGGCGCATCTGGCGCGGCATGACCGGGATGGCCGGCGAACTCGGCCACATCACAGTCGATCCCAACGGTCCTGCCTGCGGTTGCGGCAATCATGGCTGCCTGGAGCAGTTTGCTTCTGCGACGGCAATCAAGCGCATGGCCGTGGAAGCGGTGGCTACAGGAAAAGCCCCCGAACTGGCGCGTGCCATTGATGAAGCGCCGGAGTTCAGCTCCAAGGTGGTTTACCAGATGGCCGTGCAGGGAGATGAGCCGGCGCAGCAGATCTTCGCCCGGGTGGGCAAGTCTCTGGGCGCGGTCATCGCCGACCTGGTGAACATCTTCAATCTGCCCATGTACGTGGTGGGCGGGGGCGTCTCGCTGGCATGGGAAGCATTTGCGCCCGCACTCCTTGAGGAAGTAAGAAAAAATTCATTTGTATACCGCGCCACGGCGCCCCAGCAGAGCGCGCAGGGAGTACAGGGAACGCGAATTCATGATGATGCCTTGCCCGTTCGCCGCAACACCATTATCACGCAGGCACTGCTGGGCAGCGATGCCGGACTGCTCGGCGCAGCCCGCCTGCCCATGATCGCGGCCGAGGTGAAGCTGCCCGAACAGGAGTTGAGGAGAGCCTGAGCTAAATTCCCTCCCTGCGCAACGTCCATCGCACGCCGTTGATTGCCGACGTAAAACTTTGCAGAACTTTTTTGCCCTAGGTCCCTGCTCTTCCAGCTTTTCGAGGGGTATACTTCCGCTGAATAGAAACGGCAGCCCCCAAACGACGGAAACCGACCGGCCCAGGGAATCGATAACCTTTTCCGCAAAACAACATAGACGCTGGTTGCCGTTTCACTCACGATCGCTCGAGATCAAGTCAAGCGTCGCAGAAAAGCAAACCGAAGCTGGGCCGCAAGAACCGCCCCCTTCCGAGCGGCAGATCCGGCCACTCCCTCGGAGGCGAAAGCCGTATTGAAGTAGCCAACGGTTTTTGCACAAGCTGTTGCAGTTCCTTCCTTTTTGAACCGCGCCCTTCCGGCGCAGAAAGAACAGAGATTCTTTATGGCAACTGCACCCAAAATTCCCCTTCCCATTCATGAACTTGAAAATGTGCTGGCATTCCGGACCAAAGTCGGCGGAGAAACCATCAAAGGCGGTGAATCGAAAAACTTGGGCACCGTGGATACCAGCCGTTTCGACAAGATCCGGCTCGTGGCTGATGAACGAATTGGCTCAACCTGCAACGTGTTTATCCGGCTAACCATCATGGAAGGCAATGAACTGGTGGCCTTCCTGGATCACATTCTTCTTACCCCGCACTCGCAGTTGACCCGCGTGTATGACGTTCCCGGCGTCAAGCTGGACGTTGCCATTGACGGCGTGGGCGCCGCCAACACTCAGGGCGGAGTGGACGTGCTGATCTATGGGCAGTACTAGACCGAGTTGAATTCCTGAAGCTTGCGTTGCGGCGCACCCTTGAATGGGGTGCGCCTTTTTGTAAGCGCGCATTCTTAGGTGGCGTACTGGGCTATGCCGTTGCCAAACGACCAGTTCTCCTTCGATACTTCCACCAGATTGATGAGCACGTCCTCCGGGCGCAGCTTCAGCTCGGCCGCAAGCAGGTCGGCCACCCGCTTGTAAAACGCTTTTTTCATTTCCGTCGTGCGGCCGCTGTTGAGTGTGATCTGGACCATGACAAGGCCATCCGTCCGCGCGATGTTGAGATACTGCGGGTCGTAAATGAAATCTGATTTGGTATGGGTGGAGATGATCTGAAAGCGGTCGGCCGACGGCACGTTTAAAGTTTCCACCATGGCCTGGTGTACGGCATCGCCGACTTTTTTCCTGTAGTCCTCGGTCTTTCCTTCAATAAGCGAAATTCGAACCAGCGGCATTGAGGATTGTTCCTCCTGAAAATGGCTTGGCAACGGCAAAGGTAAGATTCACAGTATCTCACTGCCACTGCACTGCGCTCGATTTTCAGATCACCAGATCACCGGATCACCCGATCCTGTTGCTACCCGCCAACCCCAGTTCGGGCGCAATCGCTTTCATCGCTTCAATGCAGAATGCGATGTGCTCTTCCAAATCAACGCCTAGATCGGCGGCGCCATTGATGATGTCATCGCGGTTCACGCTGCGGGCGAATGCCTTGTCCTTCATCTTCTTGCGGACCGATTTTGCTTCCACTTCCGCCAGGGATTTGTTCGGCTTGACCAGCGCGCTGGCGGTGATGAAGCCGGCGAGTTCATCGCAGGCATAAAGAACCTTTTCCATTTTGCTTTCACGCTTCACGCCGGAGTAGTCGGCGTGGGAGAGAATCGCGCGCCGTATCTCCTCCGGGTATCCTCGCTCTTCAAGGATCTTGTTGCCGACGAACGGATGCTCCTGTGGCGTGGGGTATTTTTCATAGTCGAAGTCGTGAAGCAACCCGGTGATGGCCCACTTATCCTCGTCCTCTCCGAACTTGCGCGCATAGGCCCGCATGCACGCTTCAACGGCCAGCATATGCTTGCGGAGGCTCTCCGACTGCGTGTATTCGCACACCAGGTTCCATGCGGAGGCGCGGTCAATCATGGCTTTTACCCGTATTCTCCTTCCCTTCTCTTCTAATTCCTGCTTTTTTACGTGTTTTGCCTGATTTTTTGGTTGACAAGGGGTAAATCCTACTAGAGACTACCGTCAGAGTACCCTAAATATGGTGCTCAAGGAGTAAAGTTTTTTGGAGTCGCGCCTGCTCTGGCCCTCCGAAAAAGAATTCATGGCAACAACTCTGGCACCGGTGGATTCCCGGGAAGTTGTACGTTGCGATCATTGTCACCTCGTCCAATTTCGGACTAACAGCAATCTTTGCAGAAAATGCCGAACGTCGCTCGATGCGGATGAGCCTGAGCCGATCCTGGTGGAGCAGCCGCCGATCATCGAACGGCCCGCCGGCAATCATTCCCATCTGCAGATTGCGGCAGCCATTCGCTCACTGCGGCAGAGGTCCGGCCTGAGCCAGCGCCAGCTTGCGATGCGCATGCAAGTGCCCCGGACGTATGTTTCCAAAATTGAAAACGAGAAGGCGGTGCCTACGCTTTCTTCATTGCAGCGGCTCGCCACCGCCCTTGAAGTTCCAGTCGCCGACCTGCTGAAGGGTTCCGGCCGAACCAGGGAAGACGAAATTTCCGAGTTGATGCAGGACGACTTCATTGCGGAAGTCGTGCCTTTGCTATGCAAGCTTGACTCGATGCAGCGCTCCAGCCTGCTCGCGCAAGTTCGTGACCTGAGCATACGCCCGCGCAGAAGCGCCTGAGCACTATCCCTCCTCCACCCAGCAAGGCCGGAGCGCAAGCTTCGGCCTTCTGCTTGCCGGCCAGAACCGTATTCGGAACGCCATTGTTATAATCACTGATTAATTCAGCCATCAGGAGCCTCTCTTGCAACAAGCTGAAATCGGCATTATCGGCGGCAGTGGTCTGTATTCCATGCCCGGCCTGAGCGATGTTCGGGAAGTCGCGGTGCAAACACCCTTCGGCGAGCCTTCAGACGCCTTCATCCTGGGCACGCTCGAAGACCGCAGAGTTGCATTCCTCGCCCGGCATGGCCGAGGCCATCGCATCCTGCCCACCGAACTGAACTTCCGCGCCAACATTTATGCCATGAAGGACCTGGGCGTGGAGCGCATCCTCTCCGTTTCCGCCGTGGGCTCCCTGAAAGAGGAGCACAAGCCGACTGAGTTCGTGATTCCCGACCAGTTCATCGATCGCACCTTCAATCGCACGGCCACGTTCTTTGGCCATGGGATCGTTGCCCATGTGGCCTTTGGTGATCCGGTATGTCCGGAAGTGTCTGCGTCCATCGGCCAGTCCTGCAAGGACATTGGCGTAGTGGGCAAGGCCGGTGGGACATACGTCTGCATGGAAGGCCCGCAGTTCTCCACCAAAGCGGAATCGAACCTCTACCGCAGTTGGGGCGCCGACGTGATCGGCATGACCAATCTGCAGGAAGCCAAGCTGGCCCGCGAAGCCGAGATCTGCTACGCCACCATGGCCATGGTGACCGACTATGACTGCTGGCATCCCGGCCACGATTCGGTCACAGTAGAGCAGATTGTGAAGGTGCTGCACACCAACGCCGACAACGCAGCGCGCGTGGTGAAGCAGGCCGTCGCCCTGATGCCAAAGGAACGCAAGTGCAAATGCGGTTCGGCGCTGCAGTATGCCATTCTGACCGATCCGGAAAAAATTCCCGCCGGCACGCGCCAGAAACTCAGCTTGCTGCTCGACAAGTATCTGAAAAAAGGCCAGGAGGCAAAAGCCTAGTGTCACTGCTGGTAGTAGGTTCCGTTGCGTTCGACGCCATCAAAACACCTTACGGTAAAACTGACAAAATCCTCGGCGGGGCAGCCACCTATTTTTCCCTTGCCGCCAGCTTCTTCACCCAGGTGAGAGTTGTGGGTGTGGTTGGTGAAGACTTTACCGAAAAAGAGGAAAAGGTATTTCGCAACCGCCATATCGATAGCAGCGGCATTGTTCACCAAGCAGGCCAGAGCTTTTTCTGGTCGGGCGAGTACGGTGAAAACGTGAATGAAGCCAAAACGCTGGACACGCAACTCGGCGTCTTCGGCAGCTTCAATCCCCAGATTCCAGACACGTTCAAGGACAGCCAGTACGTATTCCTCGCCAACATTGATCCTGTGCTGCAGGTCAGCGTTCGCAAGCAGATGCAGCATGCTCGGTTCGTGGGCGGCGACACCATGAATTACTGGATCAACGGCCATCGCAACAACCTGAATGAAATGCTCAAGCAGGTTCACGCGCTGTTGATTAATGACAGTGAAGCCCGCCTGCTGGCACAGGATCCCAGCCTGGCGCGCGCCGCGCACAAAATCCTGCACATGGGGCCGCAAGCGCTGGTGATCAAGCACGGCGAGTACGGAGCCACCGTTTTCTTCAAAGATGGCGCGTTCGGCATGGGCCATCACCCTTTCCGCGCTCCAACCCTGCCCATTGAAACCGTCACCGATCCCACCGGCGCCGGCGACAGCTTTGCTGGCGGCTTTATGGGCTACATTGCGTCCCAGGAGAAGCTCACGCGAGATATTTTCAAGCGCGCCATGTTCTACGGCGGCGTGATGGGCTCGTTCGCCGTGGAAGCTTTTGGGACAGAGCGCCTGCAGAAGCTGACACGCGAGGAAATTGACGAGCGCTACAAGGTCTTCCGCGACTTGACCCACCTGAATTAAACGAATCGTTACGGACGATCGCAAGATGCAACGTGTTTGGTGGTTTCGAGCTGCCCGGTGGCATTACGGTACAGCAAGTCCGTAAACCAAAAACGGCCGGGTTCCTGCACCCCGAATAGCCGTGTCATTCAGTCGAGGCCTCTGTCTTCCTCTGTGACCTCTGTGGTGAACGGTTTTTTCGCCTCGGAGCGCCAGCCGCGATGCCGCCGCCAACCCGGGGCAACCGTCTGTCCCCCGCATTCTTTTATTCAGTTGTCAATGAACTCTTCTGATCGTCTTCCATCAGCGGCGACTTTCTCGCCCTTTTTTCCATTTCGCGTAATTCGCGGCTAGCCTCTCTCTTGCCTCTGCGCCTCCGCCTCTCCGCGGCAGGTGTTTGGTTTCCGGTCACCAGATCACCGGATCACCCGGTCGGTATCAGCTCCGGCTTCTCATCCCTCTCACATTCCAGGCGGCCACGTTGATGAGGTTCGTCAACTGGCCCACCAGCTTGCTGTCCACGGTTCCTTCCAGGATCGCCGCCAGCAGCCGCTTGATTGCCAGCGGAATGCTCTCCGGATCTTCCATCGGCCCCAGATCCAGTTTCTCCGTATTCGCTGCTTCCAGACGATCGTGCATCCGGCAGAGCTTCTTCCCTCTCATTCTCGGCGCTCCGCAGCGCTCGCCGTCCATAAAGACGTGCTCGCATCGCGCCGCCAATTGCGCCTTCTCCAGGTTCTTGCGGTCGCGCTCCGCGCGTTCCGCCTGGTGATTGCTCACTTCCCCCAACACCGCGGCGAATAGCTCATGCTCGGCATACTTTTCCAAATAGCCCCGGGGATCTCTGGCCCAGGGATGCTCCTCCAGGAATTTTTTGTACTCCTGAAATTTTGCGTACATCTCCACGCACATCTTCCCCGGTTCCGACCTCGCCCACTCCTCATAGCTCTCCTTCTGGATCTTCGCCCAATACTCCTCGTGCTGCTTTTTCACTTCCTCAATCTCGTAGTCCGCGTAATACCCCGAGTGGTAACGGCAGGTCGCCTCGGGATCGCCATACTCCCGTGACAGGATCCAGCCACTTTCATTCCGCTTGGTCGTATTCATTTTCGATTGCTCCTCCGTAACTCCATTTGTTCGGCGTGGCTCGCCAACACACTGTCTTTTCCGATCACCCGATCACTCGATACCTGTTTACCCCCGTTCGCCCTCTTGCGTCGAAACCGTTGGCTTCCCAATCACGCGCGATCCCGTTGCGATCACGGGGTCCCCGGAAAGCCCGATTTTGGCTTTGCGGGGTGGGGTCGCGTCGCGGACCCCGGCGATTTTCTGATACCCCCCCCGTTTCACCCCATTCCACCCCATTCCACCCCACTCACACCCCACGCTGCACCCCATTGCACCCCACTCGCTTTTGCCTTCCACCCCATTGCCACCCCACCCTCCGGCGGCGCGCGCCGCGAAATCGGCGCGGCACAACTCGTCATCCTGAACGAGCGGCGTAGTTACCGCGAGTGAAGGACTTAAATTGCGCGTAGCGCATCCGAATAATTTTGCGACCCCTCTGCCATCGGCTGATGGGTCGCACCCCAGAAACACCGAACCCCGGCTTTTGCCGGGGCGCTTCTTGCTCTGTTTTACAGCTCACCAATAGCAATTACCAACCATATTCGCTGTGTCTCTTAGCGACTAAATAACGAATACAAATCATTACATCAGGTACTCACCTTGGAAGAGTGGCGCGGAAGTTGAAGCGGCATCCCACACGCGATGAGTACGAAAGGCTAGGTAGGTATGCGAGCGCGAGCCTGGAAAATAGGTTTCGTCGCTGGAGCGCGGTGCGGGAGAGATTTCTGGAGTATGTCGCAGGGAGCGGGCTGGAGCAGGATTGGAAGGATGTGGCGGAGAGTTTAAGGAACGGACCGTTGCCGAGGAGAGGCGGTGGGAAAAGCTGGCTGAAAGGTTTACCGCGGATTGACGCGGATGAGCGCGGATCAAAGCCATTTTTGCCGCGAATCAACGCGAATGAACAGCGGTTAAATGAAAAAGGAAACAGCTCTACGTTCATGACAGTGGGTAGACACGATGGCAAGAGTGAAATGGAGAACGCAGATGACGGAAGATTACCGCAGGGGCTGAAGCCCGAGTTTCAGCAGGAGGGGGGCCGCAGACCTGAAGGTCTGCTCCACCCCGGCGCTCCAGACTACAAAGTGGATAGAGAAAGACCTGAAGGTCTGCTCCACCCCGGCACTGCAGACTACATAGTGGATAGAGAAAGACCTGAAGCTCTGTTCCACCCCGGCGCTGCAGACTACATAGTCGAGAGAGAAAGACCTGAAGGTCTGCTCCACCCCGGCACTGCAGACCGCATAGCGGAGAGAAAAAGACCCGAAGGTCTGCTCCACCCCGGCGCTACAGACTACATAGTGGAGAAAGAAAGACCTGAAGGTCTGCTCCACCCCGGCGCTGCAGACTACATAGTGCAGAAAGAAAGACCTGAAGGTCTGCTCCACCCTGGCGCTGCAGCCAACATCACCGCAGATCAAAGTTGCAATCGGCCGCTGGAGCCAAAGGCGGAGCCGATCAGGGCGGAGCTTCTGTATCCGCAGCTCAGAGGCATGCACTGCGTGACCAAGACGGTGCTCTGGGTAATGTCCGGGTACCAGAACGCAGCACCCGAAGAGGCGCATGGAAGATCTACCGCGAATGGCGGTGATGGTCTGGTATGGGCACAATCAGGAGCAGGCGAAATCACGTGCACAGACAGGAGTGTCTGTGCCACACAATTTTGGGCGGCTTCGGCAGAGCTCGCATTGCATTTTCCAAAACGTGTGTTTCCGGGCCGGCCGCTGATGGGGCCGCCATTTTTACCCCAGCCGCGCAACGCCGGCGCGTCGGGAGAACTCGCGCTCATGCTTCACGGGATGGCGTACGAGCCGGTGAATGAGATGGGCGTAGTGTTCCTGTTCGGCATGGTGGCGCCGCTGCTCGGCTTCCGGGTGGAGGCCCTGCAGACGGGCTTCCCTGACTGCAAAGCCAAGCTGGAAGTGGAGCCGGGACGCTGGCAGGACGTGAACGTTGAGTTTGAATTTGAGAGCAGAAAATTTCGCGACCACCATCATGATCCGCTGAAGTGCGACATTATTGTGTGCTGGCGGCATAACTGGAAAGGCTGTCCCGAACGGATTCAGGTGGTGGAGCTGAGCCGGATTCTCGGGGTTAGCAGGTGAGGTTCACCGCGGAGAAAAGCAGAACCCTGCCGCAGATTTGCGCAGATGGACGCGGATTCGGGAAAAGCAACCACAAAGGACACGAAGGAGCACAAAGCACGTTTTGGCGGATGTGTAAGAGTGAGTTCTCTTCCCTTGGAGAAAAAAGCGGGCCACCACGGCGGATGCCTGCCCGGAGGCGCGGAGAAAAGCAGAACCCTGCCGCAGATTTGCGCAGATCAACGCTGATTGAGAAACCTCAACCACAAAGGGCACGAAGGAGCACAAAGCAGAGAAGGGGTCGTGTGCCGCGTTTCGGGATGAGTCTCTTGGAAGAGCAGACTAGTAATGAACTCGCAGGCAACATTTGAGTTCTGTTCCCTTCACCCAGACAAAATGCGGAACACAGCGCAGGATCTATCCGGAGGCGTAAGAATCCATCCGGGGCGTATGATATGGCAACGTCGACGGGTTTATGTGCTGAATGAGCTCCGGATTGCAACAACAGTTCTCTTCCCTCTCCGTTCGGTCAGAGCGAGATAGCGCGGTTGACCTCATTAAGGGTGTAGCGTGCCTGTTGATGGTGGTGGCCCATGTGCATTTCACGCAAGCGCCGTGGCTGCAATTTGTCACCATGGCGGCGGTATTGTTCTTCGCTACAACCGGAATGAATCTGGCCGGAATTGTCGAAAAGCGGCCGGGGCATGAAGCCAGGCTGGCGGCCAACGCACTGTTCCTGATCTTTGCCGGGTTCGCAGACAACTATGTGCAGGGCACGCTGGGGATGTGCGATGTTTTTCAAAGCGCCGGCATGGGCATATTAGCCATGCTGCTCCTGCGGCGCCTTTGGCCGTCCTGCTGGACGTGGCTGTTCCCCATTCCTTTTCTGATTCATTTTGCCAACCAGCAATTTCACTGGAAGACAGAGGCGGTTGGACTCTCGTCTTTCTTCCTTACTCCCGGCTTATTTCCATTGCTCCCCTGGCTGAGTTTTTATCTGCTGGGGGCGCACCTGAAGAAGTACAGCAATCCAGGTTCGGGATGGCTTATCGGAGTGGCCGCCGTGGCGGTCCTGGCAATATTCAGCGTGTTTCGCCCATTCCAGTTCAACAAATTCTGGATGAGTCCGGAGTATTTTCT
This sequence comes from Candidatus Angelobacter sp., assembly GCA_035712465.1. Classification (GTDB taxonomy): domain Bacteria; phylum Acidobacteriota; class Terriglobia; order Terriglobales; family Acidobacteriaceae; genus Angelobacter. The sequence goes on along the minus strand of DASTAS010000013.1, from coordinate 383,694 downwards.
TATCGGCTGTGCCGCTGCCGCGTGCTCGGTTGCCGTGCTGCGGCAATGGCTCCCGGGAGCGGGCGGAAACACTTTGGCGGAAATCCGGCTTTGGGGAGCGAACTCCCTCGTCTATTACATTACGAACAACTTCGTGATTCGCGTGCTGGAAATGGTGATGTCGCATGGCGTGGCACTATTCCTGCTCTCGATCATCATCACTACATTGCTGCTGCGACCCGCGCTGGCCACGCAGGCGTGGACGGGACGACAGCGGCCTGAAACAGTGCTGCTGGCCGGCGCGATTCTTGTCACGGCTACACTGGCGGCCAATCATCATCTATGGCCAGGGTCGTTCCGTCTCGGCACGCTGGCCAGTTTTGGACTGACGTTCTCATTCGTTTTCTGCCAGCCGGCATGGAAGAACCTGAGTCGTGCGATGACGCGACCCGGAGCGCAATCGGGTAGCGCACGAGGGCAACGCGAAAAGCTGGCGAGAGTACCAGGATTCTAGACACTCGAGTGAGGCACATCTTCAGAACAAAGGGTAAATGTCGCGGATCTTCAGAACACAATGTGCGAACCTGGAATGCTCGAAGTCCTGCCAACGCGATGAAAATGAGAATGCGCGTGAACCAGCCCTCAAGCTTAACTGCTTCAATCTGAGAGATTTATCATTTTGATAAGGTCTTTCACTGCTGGCGAGGATTATAGTAACCAAATAGTTCACAATTAAGGTGGTTTCGAGTAAAATACCTTAAAGGATAGGGGTTCAGCCACCTGCCGGGGCCGAAAAGAGCAGGTACGGTAAGGGGCTTGGCTCGGATGGATTGAGACTAGCGGGAAATCGGCAGCAGCATAGAACGGTCGCCCTCGTCAAAAAAGCTTTAAGGCCCTAAGGAAGTGTCAGTGACAGCCGTACCGCCGTTTAAGGAATCATCTCGAGAACTCATCATTGAAGTGGCCCGCGCCCTGGAGCCTTACTTCCCGGACATTACCAATAAATGGCGTGAGCAGCTGGTCAAAGATTTTGGATTCGATGGACGCACGCTGGCGGCGCTGGAACGGCTGACGCCGGCGGCCGGGTCGGTTTACTTCTGTCACGACGACTTTCCCGGATTTGAAGAGAACCTGCAGTACTTTGGCACGCGCCTTTCCAAGCTGCAGGTGGATACGCGCGCGGTGGCGCGCTGCCTGGAGTTGTTCCAGCTTGCCTGCGATCCATATTTATCGGGGCTGTTTCCGGAGCGCGAGGGAGAAGCGAAGGCGGCGCTGGAGATGCTGTCGTCTGTTTCATTTGTCATTATCTCCGGGGCGTACTATGACGCCAAAACCGTGGAATCAAACGCGCTGCTCTCCTTGCTGGATGCGGAGCTGGCGGCGAACGACCTGAGTGTGCTGCTGCAGAAGGTAATGGAGATTACGACGCGCACTTTTGAAGCTTCCATGGGAGCGATTCTGCTGCGCGATTCTGAGAGCAATCATCTGCGGCTGGCCAACGCGGTGGGACTGGATGAAGCAATTCCCGGAGACTTCAAAGTGGCCATTGGCGAGGGCTTTACCGGAAACATTGCCGCGACGGGCGAGCCCGCGATGGTGCTGGACACGAATGCCCAGGGATACTTTTCCGCCTTAATCCGCGCGAAAGCAAAATCGTTGTGGGGCGTGCCGCTGAAAGCCGAAGGCGAAAACACCGGCGTGCTGGCGATCGGTTTTCCCAAGCCTTATGAATGGCTGCCGACGGAACGCGAGCTGATGCGGGCGATTGCCGACCGCGCGGCGCTGGCGATTGAACGCGCGCGCATGACGGAAGCGTTGCGCGACCGCGAGCAGCGCATCGCCGAACTTTCCGCGCACCTGCTGCGCGTGCAGGAGGAAGAGCGCAAGCGCATCAGTCGCGAACTGCACGATGAAACCGGGCAGGCGCTGATGGTGATCCGGCTCTACCTGGGAATGATGGAGCAGGTGGCGAACGGGCGCAACGTTCGCGGCAAAATTAAAGAGACCGTCGAAGTGGTGGACCGGACGATTGAGGGAATCCGGAGAATTATTGGCAAGCTGTCACCTCTGGTGCTACAAGAGCTTGGACTGGTGGCCGCGATTCGAAAAGAGGCCAAAGACATGGCCAAGACCACCGGGGTGAAGACGCGGGTGCTGATGGCGGAAGACGTGGGACGTCTGGCGCCGGGAACCGAACAGGCGATCTATCGCGTGGTGCAGGAAGCACTGCACAACGTGGCCAAGCACGCGCAGGCGAAGAACGTGACCATCCAGGTGGTGCGCGAAGGCCAGAAGGTGAGCGTGCAGGTGGAAGATGATGGCGTCGGGATCCAGGCGGCGCGCGGGAATCCGCGGAGCGGCTCGTTTGGGCTGGCCGGGATCAAGGAAAGAATTGCAATGTTGGGCGGGGTCTCGCGCGTGATCTCGACCAAGGGTAAGGGAACGCGCATAGAAATAACCGTGCCCGCGGGCGAGAGTCCGGAGATGGAGAGGCCGCTGATGCAAGCGGCGGCGCATCCCGGAGCACGGCTGAATTAACGACGGAAAGAAAAGAAGGGACCTCCCCATGCCGAAGATTAAATGTTTGCTGGTTGATGATCACACGCTGTTTCGCCAGGGCGTACGGCGGCTGCTGGAAAGCGAAAGCGATTTCGAAGTCGTGGGCGAATCGCCTGACGGCGGCGACGCCGTGGAGAAGGCGCGAGAGTTGCGTCCGGACATCGTGCTGATGGATATCGGCATGCCGGGGCTGTCGTCGTTTGAGGCGGCGCGACAGATCAAGAAGAATCGCATCGAGACGAAGATTTTGTTCCTCACCATGTATGAGGATGAAGATTATCTGGTGCAGTGTCTGGAGGTCGGCGCGTCAGGCTACGTGCTGAAAGATACGCCGGCGCCGCAACTGCTGAGCGCCGTCCGCGATGTGTATAAGGGCGGGAAATATTTGAGCTCGCAGGTGCTAGGAAAATTGGTGGAGGATTTCAGGTCGCGGGTTCGGGATACCAGGATGCGTCCGAGAATATCCACGCTGACGCCAAGAGAGCGCGAGATATTGAAACTGCTGGCGGAAGGCAATTCAGTGAAGGAGATCGCGGTGATTTTGGGGCTGAGCGTGAAGACCGTAGAGGCCCATAAGTTCAATCTCATGCGCAAGCTCGACATCCACAACAAGGCGCAATTAGTCACGTACGCGATTCAGAAGAAGATCATTAAGATTCCGGTCAACCAGTAAAGATTCCTGTGGACCGGGAACTTATTTGTTCCGGTATTTAATTGCACATCAGAAAGGGGCGTCCGGCACGGACGCGCCTTTTTGGTCTGCTGATCTATCCCATCCCTCCTCATTGTACCCGGTCTCGTCAGCCCAAATTCAGTAAAACCCCGCAATTCAGCTGCTCTCGAATTCAAGACTCCGGGGCCAACCCGCCTGAGTCGAGGGCATCTAATTTTCGCATACGTATCAGCGCTGCTTGTTATTGCGCCGCTCACGCGGAAGAAGAGCATGCGGAAGGAAAGGTACGTAGCCATTTCGAAGGCGCTCACTTTGTCATAACAAAAGAAAAAGGGAGACGTGCATGAAGAACTATGTGAACAAACTTGCGTTATTCGTGGCGCTAAGCTGCGGATTTGCGCTGGCTCAGTCAATGCCGCCACAGCAGAGTCAGCAGCCTTCGTCAACAACGCCCTCTGCTTCGCAGCAGACGCCGGATCAATCAACTCAGCCTTCGCAGCCGCCAGCGACCGACCAGTCTGCCCAGCCTTCGCAGCAGACGCCCGACCAGTCTGCGCAGCCTTCGCAGCAAACGCCTGATCAGTCAACCCAGCCTCCGGCTCAGTCCGACCAGAGCACCGCGCCGAGCACTGACCAGAACTCCAAGATGCCGCAGAGCGACACCGCAGCCAGCGCCGGTGGCGATGTTCAGAGCCAGGTGCAGACCGCACTGCAGCAGGATCCCAAGCTCGCGAACGCGAACATTAACGTAATGGTAAACGGCAAGAATCTCGAGCTCAGCGGCACGGTGCCCAGCGGCAAAGAGAAGAAAGAAGCCGAGAAGATTGCCAAGACCAATGCCGGCAGCCTGAAAGTAAAAAATCACATCAAGGTAGCCAGCTCCAACTCCAGCCAGAGCAATCCTCAGGGAAGCAATCCTCCCATGAGCGAGACTGCTCCTCAGGGAACCAATCCCTCCGGACAGAGCAATCCTCCGGCCAGCAAGCCGCCGATGCTGTAAACGCAGTACCTTGAAATTACGAATGACGGCCCGCATGTGGGCCGTCATTTTTTATTGATCGCGATGCACGGTTCCCGGCGAGAACGCGGGCACACACACGGCGATATATTCCGTTGCTTCATCCGGCGTTGAATACTGTATCCACTCTCCCGCATGCGCGACTACAGCCTGTCCCGCGTTGACGTCGAATGCTCCGTCTTTGTGCGTTACCCTGAGCCGTCCGCGCAGCACGATGGTGTATTCCTCGAATTCGGGAGTCTGTCCCGGCTCCTGCCATCCTGCGGGACTGCGCATATGCGCGACACTGATTTTTTCATCGTTACTATTCAGCCGTCCTACATATTCATCAATCAGCTTGGGCATGTTCCCCGCGGCCTGTACGCGCGTCGCTCCCTGAATCAGTGTCGGCACTTTCACTCCTCCTTGTATATATATTGGCGACTTCATTTCAGCTCATGCAGTTTTGCGTGGCGCTCTGCGAGCCAAAGCGTAATATATCTCCTTCGCCAGCGGCAGCCCACTCTGGCGCACGGAGAAGCAATGAGAACAATTTGTTCATTCGCACTTTTTCTGCTTTTGTCTGCGCTTCCGTCCCTCGCGCAGGGCGCAATCCACGAACAGCTTTCTGTGGACGCAACCGACGCACCGCGCAACATACTCCATTCCGTTGTCACCATCCCGGCCGCGCCCGGTCCCATGACGCTGGTCTATCCTAAATGGATTCCCGGAAATCATCGTCCCACCGGACCCATCCAGAACGTGGTAGGGCTGCACATCAAAGCCGGCGGCCAGGAGCTCGCATGGCAGCGTGACCTTGAAGATATGTACGCGTTCCATCTGCAGATCCCCGCAGGCGCAAGGCAACTGCAGGTTTCATTTGACACCATCACGTATTACGGCAAGCGATCGCTTGCATCCAGCAAAGTCCTCGACCTCATGTGGAACCAGGTGGTGATGTATCCCAAGGGCGCGGACCTTCATGCTGTGGAAGTCACCTCTTCCCTTCTTCTTCCTGCACGATGGAAATTTGGCACGGCGCTGGGCGTGGTTCGCGAATCCGGCAACACGGTAAATTTTGAGACGGTCACCCTCAACCGCCTGGTCGATTCGCCAGTCATCGCCGGCCTCTACTACCGTCAGGTGCAACTCACTCCTCCGGGAGAGAAGCCAGTCCACGTGATTGACATGGTCGCCGAAAGCCCTGATGAGCTGGAAATCACAGACAAAGATCTGGCCAGCTACAAGCAGCTCGTCGCCGAGACAGGCAAGCTCTTTGGCGCGCGCCATTACGAGAAATATCATTTCCTGCTCACACTCAGCGATGAGACCGCGCATCACGGGCTTGAACACCACGAATCCAGCGACAACGGCGCGGCGGAAGACATATTTGACAATCCCAATTCACACAACCTGGAAGCCGATCTTCTACCTCATGAGTTTGTGCATTCATGGAATGGGAAGTACCGCCGCCCTGCCGGCCTGGTTCACCTCAATTTCCAGCAGCCCATGCATGGCGATTTGCTCTGGGTCTACGAGGGCATGACCGACTATTGGGGCAACATTCTCGCCGCCCGCACCGGCCTGCGCTCGCCTGAGCAGTTCCGGGAAAACCTGGCCTACACAGCCGCCATGCTTGATCATCGAGTGGGGCGCACATGGCGTCCGCTGCAGGACACCGCTACATCTGTCCAGATACTCTATGCCGCCGCGCCGGAATGGGAAAACTGGCGCCGCTCGGCAGATTACTATCCTGAAGGGTATCTCATCTGGCTTGATGTTGATTCTCTTATCCGCCGCCAGACCAGCGGGCGTAAGTCCCTCAATGATTTCTGCCGGCTTTTTGAAGGACCTCCCAGCAGCCCCGCCAAAACCATTACTTACAACTTTGACAACGTGGTTGCCGCCCTGAATCAGGTCACTCCCTACGACTGGGCAAAATTCCTGCGCGAGCGGCTCGATTCCAAATCTCCTCATGCGCCGCTGGGCGGAATTGAAAACAGCGGCTGGAAGCTGATCTATAACGACAAGAAGAACGCCACCATGGAAGCCGCGGAGAAGGTCGGGAACTCACTCGACCTGAGTTTTTCGCTGGGCCTCATCGTCAACAAAGAAGGCGATATACGTGATGCGATTCCCGGAATGCCCGCCTATGCCGCGGGCATCGCGCCGGGAATGAAGATCATCGCGGTTAACGGACGCAAATGGTCCAAGGACGTGATGCGCGCTGAGCTCCGCTATGGCATGCAAACCAAACAACCGCTGGAACTGCTCTGCGAAAACGCGGACTATTTCAGCACCTACAAGGTGGACTACCACGGCGGCGAGCGTTATCCGCATCTGGTCAGGAACCAGGCCCAGCCCGATCTGCTGGACGCCATCATTAAGCCGCTTGCGTCTGCTCAATAACGCTCGGCGTAGTTCGGCTTGCGCTGCGTAAAGGGAGCCTCAAGCCAATGATCTACAGTTAGTATTCGATTACAACATGTGGCTGGCCCGCGATCACGTCGCGGGCCCCTGACTATCAACCCGTCAGTTAAATCAGCGTTCATCAGCGGTAAAATTTGGGTTTTCCCGATTACGGCGATCACGTTGCGATCACGCGCGATTCCCCGCTCTTTCCTGCTTTCTGTGTCTCATTTCGACGCTTCCCGGACATTCTGTAGAAAACTTTTTTGTACACGTACCGCCTTCGAACTTACGCCGCTTAGAGCCATCCGGTTCCGTGGGCGATTCGTTTAAGTCTTGAAACAGGCAGCACTGGAACGCCGGGATGGCCATAATTTGGGAACACTTTTTGGCCTGTTCCGTTTCCAGAAACAATCAGCCCCGGAAAACATCGTCGCAGTTCACATAACAAATTTTTGGGTATGCGCCGATCTTCTCCTTTGAAAATGCCATCATCGCAATTCTGATCCCGCTGCTTTACAAGCATCAATTTCCGTTTTTGTAAAAAAGTTCTCTTGAATCTAGAAATCAGGAAGAAAACTGCTATAGGTGCGTAGCTCAATCACCTCAATTACATCGGCCCCGGGGTCCCATGAAGTCCATTCTTCGGTTAATTGCTTTGTTCCTGTCTCTCAGCTTTTCAATTCCTCTTTTTGCGCAGACTTCGCCTAACCTGCTAAACGGCATGCCGCCGCAGGGATCATACGACGGAAGTACCGCCGACACGGTGAACCTGATGAACGGGAATCTCACTTTGCATATTCCGCTGCCCATCACAACGCCGCAGAGGGGGCAGTTGGCGATTAACTATTACCTGGTCCTGAACGCAAAAACCTGGTTTGCTCAGGGCGACCCCAACACCCTGACTGGCCAGTGGTATCCGGCATCACCATGTTCCATTACTTCCACTGACCCTCCGTCTTCGGGACCATGCGGACAAGGGCCTGTATTCGTCAGCACGGCTAGTTTCGGATTGACCCGATCCTATGGCGAAGTCTTTACAGAAGGAGTGGGCACGGACTACAGCGTAAGCACGCCGACGGCGCTAGTCACATGGGATGGCTCCGGCCACAGTCTCGTCAAGAATTCCACGACGGCAAGCCTCATTACCTACGACGGAAGCGGGTATCAGGTCATCATCACCGGGTCGAACGGCCTGGGCCTGCCTTATGACGTTGTCGTGATTGATCGAAACGGAGTACGGTACAGCGGTGGCTTCGTTCATGATCAGGGCACCTGCTCTACATCCACCGGAACCGGCTTGACCGGCTCGACCCGATCAACGACCTGCACCGAACACTTTGTGGTCTCGCAGGTGATCGATGCAAATGGGAATGTCTTGAGCCCCCCGATAGGCGTTCCAACTCTCTCCCTTCCCATGTGGAATGGCCCGACGCTTTCGACGCAAGAAGCAGTTGGAACTGAGGCAGACGGCTGTCTCACGTCCTTCGGAACACCCTGGGTTGCTTACCTGACTTACCCTGCGCCGAGCGGGCAAACAAACCAGATTAAGCTCTGTTTTGCCGTGTACCCGCAGCTCGCAACCAGCTTCTCACCTTCGGGCATACACCAGTTTCAGGACGATTACTCAGGTCATCCGTTTCCCGGGAACTACCGTCAACCCGTCTACTTGAGCAATGTGATCCTGCCTGATAACACTCAGTGGTCAATTAACTACGACAGTTATGGCGAGATCACCAGCGTGATAACCCCCACCGGTGCATCCATTCAGTACTCCTGGGCTGAGGCGCACTTTCCCGTATCTTCCAGCAGTGATATTACGTCCGTAAGCCGCGCGGTAGCCACGCGCACTGTGCACGACGTGAACAGCGACACATTTAAGTGGACCTACAACTGGGGTGTTCCGGGAAGCGATGGCACAATGACGCATACAGTGACGGACCCTAACGGGAACGATGTAATCCACGTATTCTCGCCGGTTCAGGCTCAACCCACCGCCTATCCGTATAATTTCAAGGAGACAAGCACCCAGAGGTATCAGGGAACTGGGGCTTCGCGAACTCTGCTCGAAACGGTGGACACCACCTGGCAGATAATAGCCGATGCCATATATGGTGTCGCTACCGACGTGAAAACAACCCGTCATCCGAGTAATGAAGTCGCCCTCGTTCATAGGGATTACGTAAGCACCTCTCCGTCGTTCGAACTGCCGATCTCCGAAAAAGATTACGATTGGGGCTCGGGTACGCCGGGTGCTCTGTTGCGTGAACTGGATACGGTGTACCAATGGCAGAAAGACAGTAACTATTTGAAGGCCAATATGCTGGCACTGCCCGCTTCCGTCATCACCGTCAGCCCCGTTGCCGGAAGCAACGCGAAATCCAGCTGTCCGGCTGATGCGACAGGCACCCTCAAATTTTGCATGGCCGAGACCGATTATACCTATGATGAAACAAATTACCTGACCTCGTACGAAGGAACGGTCGGCACCCTGCCCACGGGCACGCATCTGGCGGCTCCCGCTGCGGTCCGGGGAAACCTCACCAGTGTGAGCAAATGGCTGAGCACCGGAGCTTTGGTGGTAAGCCATACCAACTGGTATGACACGGGAGAGCCGCACATTCAAAGCGATCCACTCGGGCATACCACCACCATCAGCTACGGTCCCGTCTACAATGGCGCCCTGCCCACCATGACATGCAATGCGAAGAGCCAGTGTGTGAGCGCCACCTACGATGTGAATACAGGTCTCATTACCTCGTTCAGTGATGAAAATGCATCTTTCCCGGCCAGCGGAACCAGCCAGGGCGATCCGGCGCACACCACCAGATACAGCTACGATTCCATGCGCCGGATTAAAACAGCTGTCTCGCCGCCGGATTCATCGGGACAGGCGCAAACCAGTTTCGACTACCTTGATCCCACGACTGTAAAGAGGCTCCAGTCGATTACCTCGGCGCTGACCGACACGCTGACCACCCATTTGGACGGCCTCGGCCACGCAACTGAGACCGACCACCTGACTCCTGATGGCACGGTCATCGTACACACTGATTATGACGGCCTGGGGCAGGCAGCAAGTGTGACCAACCCTTACCTCACGACCGCAGACGCAACCTATGGCACGGTCCAAACCGCCTATGATGGTCTTGGCCGCCCGGCGAGCATCACGGAACAGGATGGCAGCGTGAAAACGGCTGACTACAGCAGCGGCAACTGCGTTACGTCATTCGATGAGGCCGGGAAGCCGCGCAAGACATGTTCGGATGCTCTGGGTCGGCTGGTGGAAGTGGATGAGCCGGGAGACTTGTTCAAATCAACTGGGGGCATTTCAATCGGGGGAGCTCCCGTGAGTGAGGGAACCCAGCCCATAGTTGCCGGAAGCTCCTTAACCAGCTTCTCTGACTCGTTCGGCGAGCATCTTCTCTCGATCGGTTCTGATCAGCACGTTTATCAGGCGTATTGGAACGGTAGCAGTTGGGCAAACCAGGACTTGACCGCCCTCAGCGGTGGGGCACTGGCAATCCCTGGGAGCCCGCTGACCAGCTATACCATAGATCTCTCGCCCTGGAACCTTGGCCAAAATGAAAATGTTTTTTTTCTTTGCGCGAACCAGCATATTTGCTCATTGTGGTGGACCAGTACCACGGGGAACTGGGTCTACCAGGACATCACCGCAGCCATAGGCGGCGTTGCCGCCGCCGTTGGCAGTACATTAGCGAGCACAGCCACCGACCTATCATCCGCCGGTCAGGGAAAAGCAGAGTTCGTGTACTATCTCGGCGCAAACCAGCATGTGTACCAGCTCTGGTGGAATACAAATACCTGGACCTGGCAAAACCATGACCTGACCGCCCTGGCTAACGCTGCGATCGCAACCGCCGGAAGCCCATTGAGCAGCTACGCCACGGACTTGAGCTCTGCAGGCCTTGGATTGAACACATTCGTGTTCTACATTGGCACGAACCAGCATGTGTACCAGCTCTGGTGGAACACCGTGAACTGGGCATGGGAAAGTGCGGACCTGACCACGTTGAGCAATGGCGCATCGGCGGCATCCGGCAGCAAGTTGACTGGATTTTCCATTGACCTCTCCGCTGCGCAGTTGGGAATGAATCAACTGGCGTTTTACACGGGGGCTAACCAGCACATTTATGCGCTGTGGTGGAGCACCAGCAACTTTACCTGGCAAAACCAGGACCTCACAGCGATGACGTCGTGCCCCCTGGCACTTACCACCGGAGCGCTCACCAGTTTTAGCGACGGAGCCAGCGAACATGTTTATTTCGTCGGCGCGGATCAACACATGAACGAACTGGTGTGGAGCACCGGTACATGGAGCTGGAACCAGAAAGATTTGACAGCAGGAACCAACAGCAACGTGGTTGCTTCTGGCAGCGGGCTAACCGGGTTTGTGGATAGCTCGGGCGAGCACGTTTTCGATGTTGGCAATGACCTTCTTCTTGATCAGGTCTCCTTCAGCAATGGAGCGTGGCGGACAAGCAATCCTGGTCTGCTTTATGTAACGTTGTACACCTATGACGCGCTTGGCAATCTGGTGCGCGTTGACCAGAAAGGCTCGACCCCGGGTGACAGCACGCAATGGCGGACACGCACTTTTACCTATGACTCGCTGGGACGGCTGCTCACGGCGCATAATCCTGAATCAGGAACCATCACGTACAGTTACGACCTTGACGGTAACCTGCTGCAGAAGACCTCGCCCGCTCCCAACCAGACGGGCACGGCTACCCAGACCATCAGCTACTGCTATGACGAGCTGAATCGCGTGACCGGCAAGGCGTATTCGGCGCAGAGCTGCCCGCTCGCGTCGCCGGCTGTTACTTATTCCTACGACGTTGGCCCGAACGCCAAAGGCCACCTCACGGGCGTCACCGATCAAGCCGGCTCGGCGTCATATAGTTATGACGTGCTGGGGCGGCTGGCGAGCGAGACCCGCGTAATCAACGGCATCGCGAAATCGCTCAGCTACGATTACAACCTCGACGGCTCGATTGCAGCGCTGCATTACCCGAGTGGGCGCGTGGTGACGTACGTTCCTGATTCTGCCGGCAGAATCACTTCAATCACCGATTCCAACGGCACTCCTTATGCCAGTAGCCTTACATATTGGCCGAACGGAACGGAACATGAGTGGTATTTGCCAGATATTTACCTGCGCACGGACTTGAACCAGCGCCTCCAGATCAGCGGCTTTTACTCCGATAACGGCCAGATCAGCTCGTTCTTCATGAACAAGACCTACAGCTACGGTCCTGCCCATCAGGATAACGGCAATATCATGTCCATCATCAACAACAAGGACTCGACCAGGACGCAAACTTACACGTACGATTCCCTGAACCGCATCACTTCGGGTTGGTCCGCGGCGGGCAGCGGAACGCTTTCCTGGGGAGAGAATTATACGATGGACGCCTGGGGAAACCTGACGATGTCGCCGATGAGCGGCAAAACTCACGGAGGCACCTTCCAGCATGCCGGCGATGCGAACAACCACGCCAGCGGGCTTGGATATGACGCGGCTGGCAATCTGACGAACTACTCCGCGCCGAATCAGTATGTGTACGATCCAGAAAACCGCATACAAACCACCGCTGGAACGACGTACACTTACGATTCCGACGGGAACCGAGTGAAGAAGACCAACGGCTCAACGGGCACATTGTATTGGTATGGCTTGCCCGGAACCATGGCTGAATCCGATCTCAGCGGGAACCTGAAATCTGAGTACATCTTCGTCAACGGCAAACGCGCTGCTCGCATCGACCTCGCGAACAGCAGCGTCCACTACTATCTCTCCGACCACCTCAACTCCACTAGCATGGTAATCAGTTCGGCCGGAGTGGTGGAAGACGAATCAGATTACTCGGCGTTTGGAACGGAATATCCCCTTATCTCCTCCGGCGCCAACCATTACAAATTCACCGGCAAGGAGCGAGATTCGGAGTCACAGCTCGACTATTTTGGTGCCCGCTACTACTCGAATGTTTTCGGGCGCTTCTTAACCCCCGATTGGAGCAAGACGCCGATACCCATTCCGTACGCGGATTTGAACGACCCACAAACATTCAATCAATACAGCTACGTCAGAAATGTTCCTACCACGACAATAGACCAGGACGGCCACGACTTCTGGCACAAGCTCAAGAATTGGTGGACAAACGGCGGCTGGACCGAGGACGATAAACAGGCGCAAGAGGAGCGGCAGCGTCGGTTTCATGAAAGGGCGAACGAGGCTCGGGCAACGCTCTCGCATATGAAAAACTTCACCATGGGTGGCAAGACTCCTGCACAGTTTGCCAAAGATGCTACCGACCAAGAGGCGATCGACGGACTCGCTGCTGCAACTAATTTCATTTTCGCGAAACCGCGAGGCCCTGTGGACCTGGAGCATCGTGTGGAATCGTCTTCCCAATTGGCTTGCCGGAAGCTGGTTTCAGCGACTACATAGTCATAACCAAGCCTGGATCTATCCAAAACATACAAACCAATGTAAGTGCCGCAGAGTTTGGAGCTAATCTTGAGGCAAATGGCTTTATAAAATCTACGGCTAGCGACGGTACGCCCATATATACGAACGGAAACACACAATACACTATATACTCCCAATCCAAATCCACCGGCGGCCCCACGGCCCAGGTTAAGGTTAACGGCGTTGTGGTTGAGAAAATCAGATTACGGTAAGGAGCGATCAATGCGATGGGTAGTGGACGGCGCCGAATTTAGGAGCATATTTCTCCGAGCCCGCACCTGCGTCCATATAGACAGCGGCCGAGAAGCGAGTGCGTTGAAAAGACTAAATTTCGATGATGCCCAGATTTGTACCAACGAGTTTGCAAAACTGTTACAAACGCTGCTGGAACGCTCGCATGACGCGACAGCGCACTATCTTGTGTTAGATCCTGATCCAGTGCATTATTTTTACCGAAATTTCGGCAAATATCCTGCGCTGGAAATAGAGCGTGGAGACTCTTCCGACGCCTACATTTCAATGCTCAACGAGGACCCTGGCGGGAGCTTGGCCGACGCAGTAGGGACAAACTGGTGGACCTGCGTTGTGGTGCCGCCCTCGCTCAAGTGGTTTGCACACGCGTTGCGGTCAGATCAGGACGATAGTGGGCATCTGTGGATTCCATCACCCTGGGTAGACCAAATCTGTGAAGCCTATCGATTCCTGAACCCTCCTTCGTGAGGGGAAACAGGGTACGGCCTGAACTGAATTATGTTTTCTTGAGGAGAAAAAATACAAGCTTCAAGGGTGGGACTCACTCGGAACCGTGTTGACCGCACCGCCTGACGAGCTCGCGGTGTTCTGCAGCGATCCAAAAATAAATGGCGCAGTTCAGGCTGTCGCCTCTTATTAGAACAGGTGATAACACGAGGAAGTCTCGGTTCCGTCGGGGATCTGGGATAACCTCAACTTCGGCGACGGCCAGACGAAGACCTACGTCGATGGAACAGTGACGAGCGTCAACCGGAAGCTGATGACAGTAGCATAGATATCGGGTTCACTTCAAGTGATGGAGCTGCTGCTGTTCAGAATGCCAATGCCGCATCCTATCCCGATTCGCCCGGATCTCGCCTACGCAGGGGTACGGCACCCTGGCGCAAGCCAGCCGGACTGTAAATAAAATTCCAGCGGCAACAGCAGGAGTGGCTGCCTTAAATGGCGCATTCGCTGTGCGGCCTGCTCAATAGCAGCAGCACGCAGCTTGTATTACGCTGCGGCGGGCCTTCTTCCAGCCGTGCCGAGCGCAGTTGGCAAGCTGCAAAAGCTCGGAATTTCATTATCAGAGGCTAATGATCTGATCAAGGACCGCTGAGTCAGCGCTGTGATTTAATCGCAGTTATTCCTTCGGGAACGAGTCATTATGCTTTCGAGTGTTTATCTCTGGGAAATCACCGCCGCGTGGCGCAACTGTCTTCGACGCCCCGGCTTCCTGCTTCTGGCTTCATTGACTCTGGCACTGGGTATTGGTGCTTGTGGCACAACGTTTGCACTGATCGATAACTTTGTGCTCAGCCCGCCTTCCTATACGGATCCTGCGCATCTCGCCTTGCTGGGACCGCGTGACGCTTCGGGCCTCACGGCCCTAACGCCCATGCAATACCAGCAACTGCCCGGATTGGCTGACTTCTCCGGCTTTGGGACGGCTTCCATCTCGAAACTCTGGAATGTGGTTGGGACGGGCGGGCCTGTGCTTGTCCCCGGCCGGCCTGCGGATCGTGGCTTTCTGACGGTGCTGGGAATCAAGATGACGCTGGGAAGGAACTTTACCGAGGATGAAGACCGGCCCAATGGCCCAGCGGTCGCCATCATCAGTTACCGGCTTTGGCTCGACCACCTCGGAGGCTCCGCTGACATACTGGGACACGCAATCGATCTGGATGGAAAGCCGGCCACCGTAGTCGGCGTACTGCCACCCGGTTTTCAGTTTATCGGCCCGGTGGATGTTCTGGTTCCTCTCGCCCTGCCGAAGGTGAGCGACGATACCGGAAACCACCTATTTGTGGTGGGGCGGCTCAAGCGTGGCGTGCCGCTGGCGCAGGCGAGCGCGGACCTCAACTCGCGCATGTATTCGCGGGCAGCGGAGATTCACTTGAAGCCTTCAGAGCATGTCATTCTTTCAGCTAGTTCCCTATGGCGGGACCTTTCAGGAGCGGCCGCTTCCGTAGTCCTGATGTTCTTTGCGTTTAGCGCGTGTCTTTTAGTATTGGTGGTCGCGAACGTCTCAAATCTGTTGCTGCTCCGCGCCGTGGTTCGCCGCCGCGACATAGCAGTGCGCAGTGCGTTGGGAGCAGGTCCGGTTCGCGCGGCCCTGCCCTCGTTTGCGGAAGGCCTGTTGCTCGGTGCGATGGGCACTGTTGGCGGCCTTATCCTCTCGGCTCTCGGGGTTTCCTGGATCAATGGCTACATTCCCACATACTGGATGAACTCACTTCAGGCCGCACACCTTGGTCCTCGTGTCTATGTTTTTGCCGCCCTGCTCGGCGCCGCCGTACCGGCCTTCAGTGCCCTGCTGGCCGTGCGACGGGCGCGAGTGCGAACTATCACAGAAGAACTGGGTTCCAGCTCTCGTGCCGGTTGGAGCCGGGCCTCGCGCTTGGCTGGGCGGGCGCTGCTTATCTCGCAGGTTTGTCTTGCAAGCACACTACTGATCGTGACGCTGGCCCTTTCGCGGTCGATTTCCCTGCTTTCCAAGGTGAACCTCGGTTTAAATCCTGACCCCGTGCTTACCTTTACGATGAATCCGCTGCCGGCGCGCTATCCTGACGCGGCTGCCATGCAATCTCTCACGCAACATCTAATCCAGCGTTTGCATGAGATTCCCGGAGTTGAGCAGGTAGCAGCCACGGCCAACGTGCCCATTGGTTTGCCCTTTAGCGTTCCTCTGAAATTCCCTGATGGCACAACTCGATTCGTGCAGTACCGGCCTGTAACTCCGGGATTCTTTAAGGTCTTCGGCATACCGCAGATGTCTGGCCGTGATTTTGCAGAACAGGACACGCAAGCCAGCGAACACGTGGCCATTGTCAACGCTGCGTTTGCGCAAGTTTACTTGAAGGGCCACATGGAGGGGGAAAGCATCAGCAAGCGCCGCATCGTCGGGGTGGTTGGCAACATTCATCAATCGGGGCCTCAGCTTCCTGTTGTACCCGTGATGTATGCTCCCCTCGCGCAAATCTCCGCCGGCTTGATGCAGAGCATCCATCATTTCCTTGGGCTTCATTTCTACCTCAAGATGAAGGGAGATCCGCTTCTGGCTATTCCCCGCGTGCGGGCTGCCGTTGAGCAGATTGCTCCGGACCAGGCGATTACTGGCCTGAGCGGGTTCGATGACGTGGTGGCGCGTGTCACCGCACCGCAAAGGCTCGATTTGAAACTGGTGGGAATTCTCAGCCTGCTGGCGCTGATGATCGCCAACGTAGGCCTTTATTCCGTAGCGTCAGTAGCGATTGCCAGCGAGACGCGGGACTTCAGCATCAAGGCAGCCTTGGGAGCTGGACCGCCAAGACTCGTAGCGCAGATCCTGAGTGGTATTTTGCGGCAGATTCTCATCGGCTTGATCCCGGGGACGGCCGCAGGATTTCTGATATCAAGATATCTGCGCAATGCAATCGCCGGATTAAACTCGGCTGGTGTGCGCGATATTCTGGTGACGAGCGCGTTGCTCACCCTTATCGGACTTTTCGTGTGCCTGCGTCCCGCAGTACGTGCAGCCCGCGTGAATCCCTTTGAGGCTTTGAAGGATCAATAAATAAATCACGTTGCTCGGGATTCACCCCTTGGAGTCTCCGCATTTGTGGAGCTGCACTGCACGGGCCTTCTTTTTTTGGGCTTTCGAGCAATTTCTGCGCGCCTGCTCACAACCCCAGCCTGACCTCTTTGTTTGATTCTGGTGGTATCCTCGCCACGACTAAGAAATATTGCCGATCGAAAATTGCTGTTTTTCTATCTGAGGTAGGAGTTCATGCACGATATGCAGTTCGGGCTGCGCATGCTGCGCAAATCCCCCGTTTTTACCGCGGCTGCCGTACTCACGCTTGCGCTTGGTATTGGCGCGAACACCGCCATTTTTTCCGTCATCAATGCCGTGTTGCTCAGACCGCTACCTTACAAAAATCCGCAACGCCTGCTTTGGATCACGCTTCAATTTCCCAGGGGGCACATTCTCAGGTCGTTTGTGCCTCACCCGATATATTTCGCCTGGCGCGACCAGAATGACGTGTTCTCCGGAATTGCGGCCACGCATTTTGGGGGAGATTTCACCTTAACGGGAGCTGGCATTCCGGAAAGGATTCCAGCCATGGGCGTGTCTGCGAATTTTTTCCCTGTGCTTGGCGTCGAGTTGGCGCGCGGGCGAAGCTTTACCGCGGAAGAAGATCGTCCCGGTGGTACGCGAGCGGCGATATTGAGCTATGACCTTTGGCAATCGCGCTACTCGGGCGATCCGGGAATTCTCGGAAGGCCGATTATGCTCGATGACGAAGAGTATTCCGTAGTCGGAGTGCTGCCCGCGAATTTCACGTTCCCGGGCTCGGGAAGAAAGCCGCAGGTGTTCGTACCGCTCGCGGCTCCAACGGGCGCCGATTCGGACATATGGTATCTCACGGTCATCGCCAGACTGAAGCCGGGCGTGACGCTCGCGCAGGCGGCAACGAACCTGGAATTGATTGACAACCGGGCATTGCCTCTTCTTCCGAAATTCTTTGTCGATAACCCGCAGAAGGTGCATTTGAGCATACTTTCCCTTCATGACCATTTGACCGGCGATCTCCGCGCTCCTCTGTGTACGCTGATGGCGGCAGTAGCCTTCATTCTGCTGATTGCCTGCGCGAACATCGCAAACCTGCAACTCGCGCGTGGCTCTGTGCGGGCGCGTGAATTCGCCGTGCGCGCCGCTCTTGGCGCAGCACGGTCCCGTTTGGCGCGGCAACTCCTGACGGAAAGCATGCTCCTATCCGCTATCGGAGGGATCATCGGCCTGATCGGCGGATTTGGCGGCGTGGCTCTTCTGCGTTCATTCGTGCCCAGAGGGCTGCTCAACATACAGGATGTGCGAATAGACGCTGTCGCGCTGGCGTTCACGATGGCTATCTCTGCTCTGGCCGGCGCCATCTCCGGTTTTGCGCCGATGTTGAGTTTTTTCAACCCCAACGTGAACGACGCGATTCAAACGGGCCGTGTGCAGGTCACGGGCTCAAGGAAAAACGCTTCACTGCGAAATGTACTTGCGGCTGCGCAAGTTGCGGCTGCGCAAGTTGCCGCTGCTATGGTTTTGCTGGTGGCTGGGGGCCTGCTGCTGAAAAGCTTTCTTCGGCTCACGAACGTGAACTCCGGGTTCGATCCCCACAATGTCCTGAGCGCTCGGATTTCCCTCCCCACAGACAAGTACTCCACCAGGCCGCAGCAAGCGGCGTTTTCCGCCCAGCTGCTTGACCGCATCAGCGTTCTTCCCGGAGTTCGCGCGGCAAGTCTTTCCACCAGCCTTCCCAATAAGGTCACTTCAAAAATGCATCTTGGAATAGAGGGCCAACCGGCGGCCGACTCGGCGTCCATTCCGCTCAACTCGGTGAGCGATGGCTATTTTCGCACCCTCGGAATTCCAATCGTATCGGGCCGTGGATTCGATACCGGAGACGGGCCGAACACCCCAATCGTCGCTGTTGTGAACCAGGAGTTCGCTGGCCAGTTTTTTCCGCATGGTGATAATCCCATCGGCCATCACATCCTTCTCGCGGCTGGAACCCCCTACCAGAGGGCTATTTCCATTGTTGGCGTGGCCGCGGCCATTCGGCGCGCTGGGCCCGCTGACAAGCCGCTGCCGCAAGTCTTCCTGACCTTTGCCCAATCACCGAGCACCGAGATAACGGTTCTGCTCCGCACTGCGGGAGATCCCAATACCGTTGTGTCCGCGCTTCGCTCGCAGGTCCTGGCCATCGATAAGGAGCTGCCGCTCTTCGGAGTTGCCAGCATGAACGATTTGCTTGCCGAGGAAACTGCTGACCAGCGTTTCGAGGCAGCCGCCGTGGGCTTGTTCGCAGCATTAGCACTGTTGCTTGCGGGCGTGGGAATTTATGGCGTGATCTCATACATGGTCAGCCAGCGCACCCGGGAGATCGGAGTCCGCATGGCTCTGGGCGCGCAACGAGGCGACGTGTTGCGCATGGTGGTTCGCGATGGGATGTTTGTGGCGGGGGCAGGAATGGCTGTCGGTATTGGCGGCTCATTGGTGCTGACGCGGCTCATGCGCAACCTGCTATTTCAGATTACGCCCACGGATCCGATCACCTATTCCGCCGTCGCCCTGATTCTCGTCTTCATTGCGCTGCTGGCCTGCTGCCTTCCATGCCGCCGCGCGATTCGCGTGGAGCCTGTTACGGCCCTGCGCTACGAGTGAGTCACGGCTGGACGACAAAAAATAAAAGCGCTTTTCACTAATCCTCAATTACAGCCGATATTCGCAGTAAATTTTCTGCGCTTGCTAGATCGACTCTGTCTTGGAAGCTTGCAATGCGGGCTCCGGCGCGACTCGCGTGACGGCGGCCGTGCGCTCCAGTTTGTCCCAGGCAAACGGCTTGCCGTCAATCGCGCGCTTCACGGTCTTCAGCAGCACCGCGCAAAATAACTGACGGTAGGAGAAGCGCTGCAGCCAGAGGTGCAATAACAGTTGCATATCTTCGCCGGTGCCTGCTTCCCGCCGCTCCAGGAGGAATGCCAGGACCGAAGTGACGAAGTCGATGACAAGAAAGAGGACAAAATAGAGCACCAGTTGCTCAAAGCTGCGCGGGTCACTGCTCTCCGGGTGGAAGTAGCGTTCCAGCAGGAATTTCAGCGTGCCCACCACAAACATCAGATCGATAAAGGGCGAGAGCAGCGGGAGCATGATCTGGAAAACGACAATATTGGGCAGCGCAATCCAGCCCAGCCGGCTGCGGCGGCGAATCGCCTGGCCATGCTTCCAGGTCGCCTGCAGAATACCGAACGACCAGCGGAAGCGCTGCCGCATCAGCTCGTTTGCCGTAGTCGGCGCCTCGGTGAATGCCAGCGCACGATCTTCATTCACCACGTTCCAGCCGCGTTCCAGCAATGACATGGTGAGGTCGGCATCCTCCGCCACTGTATCCGTGTGGTACCCTCCGGCTTCGTCCACCGCCGCGGTGCGCCACGCGCCAATGGCGCCGGGCACTACGCTGACGGCTCCAAACACGTTCAGCGCTCGGCGCTCAAAATTCTGGCTGGTGATGTATTCAAGCGCCTGCCAGCGCGTCCATAGATTCACGCGGTTGCCGACTTTGGCGTTCCCTGCCACCGCGCCGATTGTGGGATCGTAAAAATGCGGGATCAACAGCGAGATGGCGTTAGGCGAAATCATGGTATCGGCATCAATGCCGACGTAGATCTCGTCATCCGTGTATTTGAGCGCATGATTCAGCGCTGCCGCTTTTCCGCCATTCGGCTTTCGCAACAGCAGCACCTTGCCGCCGGCAATCTCTTTTGCGAACTTCTCCTGCACCACCTGCGAGGTGGCATCCCGGGAACCATCATCCACCACGATGGTGCGCAGCTTCGGGTAGTCTGACGCCAGCACGGAGCGTACCGTGTTTTCAATGACCTTTTCTTCGTTGTATGCCGGAATGATGACAGTCACGGGCGGCTTGAAATCGTCGGGAGGGGCAGGAGCGAGTTTGCGGAGCCGGTCAAAGGTGGCCAGCGCGCCAATGCCCAGCAGCCGCGCGCTCATGAGCAGATCGCCGAACAGGAACACAAGGAAGATGAACATCATCAATCCCTGCCCAATGGTGAAAATGGCGTCATTCAACCGCGCGCCCCAGATTTCGTCAGGCGCAAGCTGCGGCATCACTTCCGCGCGAGTTTTGCCCAGCAGATCCGCCACGCTCACAATTTTGAAGCCCTTGCTGCGCAGACCTTCAATGATCTGAGGCAGGGCTTTGATGGTGGCCTCGCGATTGCCGCCGCCGTCGTGCAAAAGAATAATGTTGCCGCACATGGGCGGATCGTGGGTCTCACACCCGGCGGTCGCGAACTGACTTGCCTGCGTCAGCACGGCGTTCACAATATCTTCCGTTTTCCGGCCTCGCTGCCAGTCGTGAGGATCAATCTTTGAACCTATGGTGATGAATCCCAGCTTCTGTACGTGCTCCACCGGGAGAACCTGCTCGGCCACGTCCGGCTCCTGGTCAATTGCGTAGGGCGGACGGAAGAAGAGCGGCTTCAATCCCAGCTTGCTCGCAAAGAGCCGCTCCGTCAGGTTCATCTCAAAATCGATATAGCGCTGAGAGACCTCGCTGATATCCGGATGGCTGAAGGTGTGATTGCCAATGGTGTGGCCTTCCTGGTAAATCCGCTTGGCCAGAGCCGGGAACTTTTGTACCTCCAAGCCGATAAGAAAGAAAGTAGCCGGAGCATGCTCGCGCTTCAGGATGTCCAGAATTCGCGGCGTGTTTGCGGGATCAGGCCCGTCATCGAAAGTGAGCGCCACCTCTTTCTCTTTGCGGCCATACTGATTGAGCTGGTAGGGCTGGGGCAGCACCGTCATTTTTTCTGCCGTGATCAAGCCGGTGTCATGATCCAGGGTAACGGCGCGTTCACCGGGCGCCGGCTCGTGCTGAACGTAGAGGATGTCGCCGTAACCTTCACGGTCCACATCCTCGCCCGCGGGCACAGTCTTGAACTTTTGTACTGCGTCAGGATCGTTTGGATTGTCCCAGACGGACCAGAGCGACTTGTCTTCAGATCCCAGACGCCAGAGCGAAAAGGTGCGGATTCCCAACTGGCTTGCGGCGCGCATCTCATTCAGCGCGGTCACCGCATCCAGGAACCACACCTGGTGTTCCGAGCCATCGTCTTCGATGTAGGCAAAATGCGGGTTCAGGGAGTCCTGGTCGAGGGCGATCTCAGCATCGGATTCGCCTGAGTGCAGCCACGCCTCCTGGACGTTGTTCGTCGCCACGGAAACCACACGGTGCGTTTTCGGCTTCAGCTCCCAGTCATATCCATAATTGCCGATCGAACAGATGATCTTTGTTTTGGGGATGTCTTTCAACGCCTGCCGCAGGTTGCTGACGAACCAGTCCTGCGCCGCAACCGGCCCGGGCTCGCTGGTGGTCTGGTGCTGGTCATAGTTCATCACAATCAGGCCATCTGAACTCGCGGCCAGCGCCTTGTAGTCGTAATCTTTGTCGGCCACAGGAACGTTCACATACAGTTTGAGACCACGCGCATGCAGGTCCTGGCCCATTTCGCTGATCAACGCGCGGAATCCCGGCTGCGCGGAGAGCGGAATCTCTTCAAAGTCTATGGTTGCGCCTTTGAAATGGTCGCTGGCCAGAAACACGAGCAGTTGCGAGCGGAAGTTCTGTCGCGCCTGCGGATCGTTCAAAAAATCGCCGATATTGGTCAGCCATTGCTTGCCCACCGGATCAAAATTATTGATCAACGGAAGCACGTCCACGTTCGCCTTTTCTGCATGGAGGAAGGGCATCACCTTGTCATCCGGCGAATGAACACGCCCTTTCTGCACGACCCAGAATGGACGGTTGTTTTCATCCACGCTCTGGATGTTGCCGTCCGGCGTGAGCACGTGCAGCCATTCCGGAAAGAGCAGGTCAATCTGCGGATAATACTGCTTCAATGAGACGAAGCTGGCGGCGTCCCACGTTACGTAATAAGCGGCGCGGATTCCCTCATCTGTATTCAGAACCACCTGCGAAGCGGGCGCTTTGGTTTTCCGGTGCGTTCCCTTTGTCCGAACCTTCTTTTTGTGCTCGCGTTTTTTCAGCGCATGCAGGTTTCGTGCCTGAGCCGGCAGCAGGGCCGGCGGCAACGACTCCCTTTTGAAGAAGACGCTGACAATAAAGAACAGGGCCAGCGCTGTGATCACAATGCCCACGGCGTCAAGAAGCAGACGCAGGCGGGTCCAGCGCTTCCGTCCCGGATCGTAGAAAACCTGTTTCGACATGAATGGAATGTAGTGCTTCCATCGTAAGCTGCTGCCGCACAGGGGTCAATTGAGAGCTGCCATTAGCGCTTTGGGGTTGAACACCTGAGGACTACGCCTTTAGACTGGAGTTTCCTCAATGAGAGATCTTCTGGGACTTTTGCGGCGCAACTGGCTTTTTTTCACTTTGGCGACCGCGGCTGCGCTGGCTCTGCGATTCTTTTTCGTATTCCAACTGCCGCACATCAGCGGCGATACCTTTATTTATGGGAACATCGCAAAAAACTGGCTGACGCACGGAATCTACGGCCTGACCGACGGCAATGTGGTGCGGCCAACCCTCATCCGTCTGCCCGGATATCCAGCGTTTCTCGCCGCCATGTTTGCTGTTTTCGGACACGAGCACTACACAGCCGTGATGATCGTGCAGGCGCTGATCGACACCAATACCTGCCTTGTGATCGCCGCTCTGGCGCTGGAACTGATGAATACGCGCGCCGCCAAGATAGCGTACCTGCTGGCCGCACTTTGTCCATTCACCGCGAACTATGTGGCCACCCCGCTTGCAGAAACCCTGTCCATCTTTTGCACCGCGCACGCCCTTTACTACGGAGTGCGGGGGATCAAAGCTCTGAAAAGTGGTGAGGCCGGCCCGCTGCTGTGGTGCCTTTCCGGCTTCTGGACTGCGCTGGCAATTCTGCTGCGTCCCGATGGCGGCCTCCTGATTCCTGCTCTCGGGCTCGCCATTTTGCTCCTGCTCGTTTTCCGGCCATACCGGAAGCAGGCGGTGGTTGCCGGTCTGCTGTTTGTCATGGTGAGCCTGGCTCCGCTCGTCCCCTGGACCATTCGAAATTGGCGAACGTTTCACGTCTTTCAGCCGCTGGCGCCGCGCTTCGCCAATGATCCCGGCGAGTTTGTGCCTCACGGCTTCAATCGCTGGGTGAAGACATGGCTCGCGGACTTCGCCTCCGTCGACGATGTCTTCTGGAAAGTCAACGGCGAACCCATTAACTTCCATGTCCTCCCGGAACGGGCCTTTGATTCGCGCCGGGAATACGACCGCACCCGCGAGCTCATCAACCAATACAACCGGAAGCTGCAAATCGATCCCGCACTGGACCAGCAGTTCGGATCGCTGGCGCAGGAGCGAATCTTTCACAACCCCTTCCGTTATCTGGCCTGGATGCCGTTCCTGAGAATCACGGATATGTGGCTCCGGCCACGCACTGAAATGCTGCCCGTGGACACCTATTGGTGGCGCTTCTCGGAGCATGAAGAAGAGAGCTTCTTCGCCCTGCTCTGGGCCGCACTCAACCTCTTCTATCTGGTTGCCGCGCTCCGCGGGTGGGTTGAGTGGCGTTTGGGAATCTGCGCTGTGCCTCTCATCGCGTACATGCTCATGCGCTCCGTCCTGCTCGGCGTCATGCCCAATCCTGAGCCGCGCTACGTGCTGGAATGCTTCCCCATTGTGCTGGCCCTGGCCGCCGGAGCATTCGTGCTTCCCTCTCTCAAAAGGGACCACTCCCGGTCAACAGAAAGCCAGGAGGTTGCGCCGGCGAGTTTGAAGTGAGTGGGATCTTATAGTCAAGGGAACCATCGCGCTGGAATCCGTTTGCTTGTACTCTTGCCCGATCTGCGGGCGACCACGGCAATCACCGGCGATGATCGTGACTTCCGCGACCCGAGTCACGGATATTCCGCCTGTATATCCCTCTAACCTGCTGAATTTAAGGCTTTAGCTTGATTGTCTCTCAATCTCAGACCGCTATTCTTGAATAAATAATGCGACTTCGTCCTCAAATCCCTGGCTGGGCGCTGATTCTGCTTTTGACTGTTTATCCGGCAATCGGCGGTGAATCGCCAACGGACAAACCCCAGATTCATCCTCCGGCGCAGCACAATCCGCAGGCGGTTTACAAGATTGAAGCCGGCATGCAGGGCGAGATCTATCCGGTGTTTGCCAACTACGCGTCGCTGATGGGCCAGGATGAGCGCACATTTGGGGTGGTTGCGATTACCGTTTCCAATCCCGGGAGCGCGAGCTTGCGGCGGCGAATTGCGGTGAGGATTCCCGGCTGGAGCGACGAAGAGATCCAGATGATTAATCTGGCTCCCGGGGCAAAGCACACCCTGCTTTTTGCGCCGTCATTTCTTCCCCGCTTTTACAACAATCGCGAAATCGTCGCGGCTACGGTTCGCGTTTCCGTTACTGACCTGACGGGCCGGGCCGTATACGAATCCACGGTTCCGGTCCGCCTGCGATCTGCCGAAGATATGTACTGGGGCCGCAGCTTTCAATACGCTCCTTTTATCGCCTCGTGGGTGACGCCGCACGCTCCCGAAGTTGAGACTGTACTGGCCCGGGCGAAAAACTACACTCCCGACCGCCGCCTGCCGGGGTACGAAAACTGGAAAAATGCGCAGGAGCAGGAACACGAAACTTACGTCGAAGCCAAAGCCATTTTTACGGCCCTTAAGAAAATGGGCCTCTCCTATGTAAAGAGTTCTTCCACCCTTGGCCATCATGCCAATGACAGCGAACGCGTGCGCATGCCGGAGATCAGCCTGTCGCATAGCAGCGCGAACTGCATTGATGCCGTAGTCGCGTACGCCTCTCTGTTTGAAAATCTGGGCATGGACCCGGCTGTAATCATCGTGCCCGGCCATGCTTATGTGGGCGTCCGCGTGGCGGAAGATTCATCGCGATTCTTATTCATCGATGCGGCATTGACCGGACGAACCACCTTTGAAGCCGCAGTGCTTTCCGGCCAGTCCGGCCTTGCCCACCATGATCCGGCTTCCATTACCAGGGTCAATATTGACCAGGCACGCTCCTCCGGCATCTACCCCATGCCTTAACCCGAGGTAAGGCGCGTTGCCAATAGTAAGCTTTCCGGTATTTTTCCTATTTCCCGCTCATAGATCGCTTGACAACGGCCCGGACAGGCTTAAAATACCGGGAAATTCGTGAACCTGCGCTTCGAATCAGCGCTGTAGTTGGAACATGAAGCAAATCCGTAATTCACCTATCGCAAAGCGACCTTCCCTCGAAACATTTATGGAGAAACTCTGCAGGCACCCGCGCGTGCGCGTTGTTGCGCGGCAAGAAGAGGCTGAATTTGTTGAATGCCAGGAATGCGGCGACGTATTTGAGGCCAGCGAATTCAGGGACATGGCCATTGAAGAGAACATAGGGCCGGAAGAAGCCTGAGCTTCGTCCCCGGTCAGCGGGGACGAATCCGCGAATAAATCCCTGGTCCGTACAATCGCGGAGTATGACTTTCGTACCGGGCAAGGGCCGTTTCCTGCTTGCGGCCCGAAGGCGCGCCTGCTAACGTGCTGATAACGCTCAGGGTAACATTGCCATGTCTAAACTTGCTTTGGTAGTGGATGACTCCATGCTCATCCGCCATACTGTCTGCCGTTTCCTCGAAGACAAGGGCTTCCGGGTGGAATCAGCGACCAATGGGATGGAAGCCATGGATATGCTGATCGGCATTCGGCCGGACATTATTGTTACGGACCTGCAGATGCCGAAAATGGACGGTCACGAGTTGGTCCTCGCCCTTAAAGCCAAACCGCAAACTTCGGAAATCCCGGTGGTCATCCTCGCCGGAAAGAGCGGGAAGGACGAGCCGGCGGAATTGGCCAAATTCTATGTGATCCACAAGGATATTGATATTGTGGACCAGCTCGAGCGGGCGCTGGAAGCAGTGCTGCCTGAAAAGCTGACTACTTGAACGCCTCACCGAAGGGGCAGGGCTGCCTCGGCTGAAAATTCCGGAGAAGCAAAATCCCCCGCCATGAACTTGGGATAAGCGGCGGCCGCAATCATGGCCGCATTGTCCGTAGAGAGCTTCCTGGACGGAAAAAACACCGGCAATCCATTCTGCGCGGCTTCACGATCGAAGGCCTGTCGCAATTCACTGTTAGCGGCAACACCGCCGCTTACGAACAGCGTTCGCGCGCCTCGCTCTAATGCCGCTTCCAGGGTTTTCCCTACCAGATCTTCCACTACCGAGCGCTGGAATGAGGCGACCAGGTCGAGCGTCTTCTTATCGCAGAGCGGCAGCACATCCTGAAGCTTCGGTTTGGGAATGCCGGCCAGCGCGTGCTGCCGGGCGGCAACGGCCTCGCGCATCCCTTCTGTTTCCACGTAGCGCAGCACGGCCGTCTTGATGCCGCTAAAGGAGAAGTCATAGGGCGTCTGCTGGTCTTTTGGAGTTCCGCGATTGCGATGCTTGATCTGCGCCGGGCCGAACTTCACCGCCCGCGGATTGCCATGCGGCGCCAACCCATCAATGACGGGACCACCCGGGTAGCCGAGTCCCAGTAGCTTGGCCACTTTGTCATAGGCTTCACCGGCGGCGTCGTCGCGCGTGCGGCCGATGTTCTGGTACTTCCAGCCGCCACCTTGCTCTTCGGCAAGAAATAAATGCGTGTGCCCGCCGGATACCACCAGAGCGAGCACGGGGAACTCGACCTGAAAGTTCCCTTTCTGCCGCTCCTCCAGCAGCACGGCATGAATGTGCCCTTCAAGGTGGTTGACCGTGATCAATGGCTTTTCCAGCGCGAAGGCGAGCGCCTTGGCGTAACTGATGCCCACTAGCAGCGCACCAGCCAGTCCAGGTCCCTGCGTGACCGCGATGGCGTCTACTGAATCATAGGTTTGTTCCGACTGCTGAAGCGCCTGCCGCACCACCGGCACAATGGCGCGCAGATGCTCGCGTGAGGCAAGTTCTGGCACTACTCCGCCGTAGGGCTGATGCGTGGCGATCTGCGACGAGACTACGTTGGAAAGCAGGTGTTCGCCGGCTCGCACCACCGCCGCGGCGGTTTCGTCACAGGAGGTTTCAATTCCCAGAATGCAGGCTGCAGCCATACATCTATATTATTTGATCTGGAGCATATTTGATCTGGAACAAAGCCCTTGTTGAACCTGACCTCTGACAAAGCGCGCGAGGCCACGCAAATTGTGCGCGTGCTGCGGGAAAGCGGCTTTTCCGCCTACCTCGCAGGCGGATGTGTCCGCGATCTTGTGCTGGGGCGTGAGCCTGCCGATTACGACGTGGCCACCTCAGCGAGACCCGATGAGGTCATGAGGGTGTTTCCCAGGACGTATGCGGTGGGCGCGCAATTCGGCGTAGTACTGGTTCCGGTGCTCAGAGATTCGCCCAACGGAGAGCGCGACAATTACGCCGTTGAAGTAGCCACGTTTCGCAGTGACGGCCTGTATTCTGACGGGCGCCATCCCGACCAGGTGCAGTTTACGAGCGAAGCGCGCCTGGATGTCCGGCGTCGCGATTTCACTATCAACGGACTGCTGCTCGATCCGATGACGCGGGAAATCCTCGATTACGTTGGCGGACAGGCTGATTTGAAAGCAGGCACGATTCGGGCCATCGGCGCACCGGAGCGGCGCTTTGCTGAAGACAAGCTGCGCATGCTGCGGGCGGTCCGCTTTGCCGCGCGGTTTGAATATGCGATTGAACGTGAGACGTTTTCTGCCATCCGCGAATTGGCCGTACAGATCCATCAGGTGAGCCAGGAGCGAATCCGCGATGAGATCCTGAAGATGCTGACGGAAGGGCACGCCCGGCGCGCCTTTGAATTGCTGGATGAAAGCGGACTCCTCGCGGAGGTTTTGCCCGAAATCAAGAAGATGCAGGGCGTGGAGCAGCCGCCGCAATTTCATCCCGAAGGCGATGTGTGGGTGCATACGCTCATGCTGCTGGATGGCCTTCCCGCAGGGGTCTCAAAAACACTGGCTTTGGGCGTGTTGCTGCATGACGTGGGCAAGCCTCCGACCTTTCGCGTTGCGCCGGACCGCATCCGCTTTGATCAGCATGCCGACGTGGGCACCCGGATGGCGGAGGAAATCTGCCATCGTTTCCGCATGTCCAATGAGGACACGCGCCAGGTGTGCGCGCTGGTGGCCAATCACATGCGCTTTGGCGATGTGATGAAGATGAAAGAGTCCACGTTGAAGCGCTTTTTCCGGCTGCCCCGGTTTGAGGAGCACCTGGAATTGCACCGGCTTGACTGCCTGAGCAGCCACCGCGACCTCTCGCTCTATGACTTTGCCCGCGAGAAATTCCATGCCATCCCGGCGCAGCAGATACAGCCTCAGCCTTTGATCAACGGCGATGACCTGATTGCCGCGGGATATCCTCCCGGTCCGAAGTTCAAGGAACTGCTCACCATCGTTGAAGACGCGCAACTGGAAGGCACAATCAGCAGCAAAGAAGAAGCGCTCGGTCTGGTAAAGAGCCTGATGGCGCAGGAGCCATAGCGTGCATCCTTTGCTGGACCAGACCAGCCATCGTACCGCTCCCCTGCCATCGTCGCCATGGATCATGCTGCAGAAATGGCACGACCTGCTCTTTGCGCACTGGGCAATGCCGCCGGAGCAGGTTCGTCCGCTGGTTCCACCGGAGCTTGAGCTTGACGTTCGCGACGGCCAGGCTTGGGTAGGCGTGATTCCCTTCTGGATGAGCGGCATTCGCGCACGCGGTGTTCCCCCGCTGCCGGGGTTGAGCAGCTCTCCGGAGCTGAACGTTCGCACCTACGTGAGATATCGCGGTATTCCCGGAGTTTATTTTTGGAGCCTTGATATCGCCAGCCATGTGGCCGTCTGGGGCGCCCGGACCTTCTATCACCTGCCGTATTTTTATGCGTCGATGTCCATCAAGAATACCGGAGAGCAATTGTCCTACACCTGCAGCCGGATGGAGAAGCCGCAGCCGGCCGAGTTTCGGGGACGCTACGGGCCCACTTCGCCTCCGCGACAGCGCGAGCAGGGATCAATTGAACATTTCCTCAGCGAACGCTACTGCCTTTACACAATCCACAATGGCCAAGTGCTGCGCGCCTACATTCACCACCTGCCCTGGCCTTTGCAGGACGCCGACGCTCAAATTGAAGTGAATACCATGGCGCAGGCCACGGGGATTCATCTACCTGCCGCTAAACCGCTGCTGCACTTCTCGCGCGATCTGGAAGTGCTGGTGTGGTGGCCGGAAGTGGCCTGAAATCAAATGGTCTTGCTCGGCTTGGCCATGCCCAGCAGGATCTGGAACAGGAGCAGCCAGCGCTTGAGGTTCACGGTGATGAGGAAATTTTCTTTCGCGTGCTCGCGGCCGTTCTTGCCCAGTTGCGCTGCGAATTCCGGGTGCGTGAGCAGGTAGCGTATCTGGTAGGCGCATCCTTCCACCGAATGCACCAGCACACCCGTAAACTTGTGGACAATCTGCGAGGGAATACCGCCCACCGCCCCGGCGACCACAGGTTTTTCTTTCCAGAGGCCTTCGGTAACGGTGAGGCCGAAACCTTCTTTCAATGACTTCTGGATAATGACGGTCGAAGCGCGCTGTAGGGCATTGATCTCCAGCGCCGACCATGGCGGCAGGTTGAGAACGATTACGTCAGGATCGTCGCCGGCGGCGTCCATCACTTCCTGCAGCACGACGGCGCCTTCGGGATCATCGGTAGCTCCTCCGCCTGCGAGCACAAGCTGGCAATCAACGTATTTTTTTACCAGCTTGTAAGCCTCAATCACTCCCACGGGATCTTTCAGCCGGTCAAAACGAGAAATCTGGCACAGAATGGGGCGGGAGCGGTCGATTCCGAAGTCGTCGCAAACTTTGTCGATGAAGCTTTCCTCCAGCGGCTTGTTCTTTTCCGAGAGAGGATCAATGGAAGGAAAAAATAAATATTGCGGGACGGCCAGTTGGCGCGTGAACGCGGGCGCGGAAAAGACCGCCGCATCGAACTGCTCGACCATGGGCTTAAGAAAGTCCCACACGCCCGGATGGGGTTTGGAAAGATCGATGTGGCAGCGCCAGATCCAGCGCCCGCGCGTCTCCGCTTTGGAGCGAATCAGCCCGAGCGGCTGCGGATCATGAATGACGAACAGGTCCTCAGTGAACTGCATGCGCTGGCGGTTCTGTTCGTTATAGGCCATGAACAAGTCCGTAATCTGCTTGGTCAGGTTGTAATCGCCGCCGTGCAGCGCGTTGTGAAATCCCTTGGTAACTTCAAAAAAGTCATTGCCGCCCGTGATCACTTCCCACCTGGTCGGAATTTGAAGCTCGTTCAGTAATGGGATCAGGCGGTTCAGGATCTCCGCCACGCCGCCCCCAACGGCTGTGGAGTTCACCATCTTGATTGTCTTGTTCTCCAGATGACGGGCGAGAAAGCGGATTTCATCCAGCTCCGGTTTGCCGATGATCGGCCCATAATCGTCCAGGCGCGGCGGCGCGGCCGGAGGCGGCGGGATCTTCTGAATACGCGGATGCTTGCGCCGCTCAATGAAGTGCGCAGGCAGATCGGTGTCGCGAAACCTGCGTTCTTTGCGGTCGGGAGGCGCAACCTCGTCAGGCGCAGTGGTGGAAACGGCCTCCTCCGCGTCCCGCGTGACCGTAGTCTCAGACGCAGCCGGTTCTTCTTGTACCGCGGATCCTTTTTTCTGGTCCGAACTTTTTTCCTTCATTGCTCCACCATGCGTAAGCCGCCTCAGGCCTGAAGTTGCTGCGTCGTTCCCGTGCTACGCACGGGCGATTTCAGAGTCAACCACCCGCAAAATGCTTCGCCGCACACCTTCCAGTGTAGAGGTGTAGATGTCGATCCGATTCAGGCGCTCGGCAGCCGCCCCCAGGTTCAATTCCTGGTCAAGCCACGCGGAAAAATCATTCGTGTTCAGTTTGAGGCGAAGCCGCGCGTCAATAAAGTGATAAGAAATGCTGTGGACGGTTACCTTGCGCAGACCGTCGGCAAATTCATCCAGGTTGCGTCCCACATACGGCGTGGGCACCACCACCAGATCCGCCGCCATGAAATAAAACGGCTCCATCGCCGGCCGCGTGGCCGCGCGAGGATTTCTCTGCAGGTAGCTGCCGATGATGTGCAGCAGACGCTGCCGCAACGGCGTAATGTCAGTAAATTCGCGGATATCGATAGCCGCCAGGTGCTCCGCCAATTCCACTTCATTGCACGCAGCAAAGGCCCAGTGCGAAAAATCGTTCGAAAAGCCCTCGGAGATGTAGTGATGTTCCTCCAGAGTCTGGTACATGTGCTGAAAGATGGAAGCATCAGGACAGGTTCGAATGATCGCTTCCAGTTCCTGGAGGTTCGTGGCTCTGTCCGGGCCAATGCGGTGCAAATGCGAAGCCGAATTGAAATAAAAAGGAGTCCGGGCCCAACGGGGACGGACTGCGGGGCTCTGGGGTGCCGTCGCCATCAGCGAACTCCTGACAATGCCGGGAAGATCGAACGCATGCTGAACTCAGTTTGGATGCCCCGTAAGCCACATTCTGTTGTTCCCTAATGCCCGCAGAATCAGTAGAAAATCACTGGCGGCGAAGACCGGATGTTGGAGGCGCGAATAAAAACGAAAAGAACAAGCCGATCAACAGCATCCAGGCAATGCTGGAGCGCGCTGAGGAGTCTTGCACACCAAGGTCGCCGAGCGGCTGGAAAAGAAATGCCGCAAAAATCACGGCTGCAAGCACGGTTCCCGCGATGCCAGCGCGGGCGCCGAAAATCAGCGAGATCAACAGCAGCACGAAGGTGAACGCCAATGGGACAAACACCCGCCATTGATGGGTATTCGCAAGCGCCGTCGCCCCGCCCGCGCACAGGCCGCAAAGCAGCGCGCCGAGAAAAGATCCTGCACCCGGCCAATGCTGCAATGCTCGAATTGGTTTCGCTTCTCTCACCTTCTTTTTTCTTATGCTGAACGTCCCGGAACGGCGCCCGGCCCTATAGTCAGGACTGGTTTTGTGCTTTTTCTAGGATGGCAGAAATCAAGGTTGATGTGGGAAAATTCGAGAGCTGCCATGGAGCTGTCGCCCTGAAATTGTAATGTATTGCCGGGTTGCGGCCGGAAGAGCAGCCTGCGATTTCGCTAGTATCGGGCCCTGAAACGTGTAAGGATTTTATCGCGCCCCCATAAGCACCCGATGCACACAGCAGATCCATTTTTGTTCCAGCTTTTCTTCATCTTCGTCTGGGCAAAGCTCTTCGGGGAAGTGTTTGAGCGTCTGCATGTGCCCGCTGTACTGGGAGAGATTCTGGCCGGTGTCCTGGTAGGACCGTACGGCGCAGCGCTGGTAGTCCCCAGCGACGCGATTTATGCCGTCGCCCAGATCGGCGCGATTTTTTTGCTGTTCACCATCGGGTTGGAAACGCAGCCCAACGACCTGCTCCGGGTTGGGCGCACCTCTCTCTACGTGGCGCTGGCGGGAATTGCCGTGCCCTTCATTCTGGGCTTCGGCTACATGATGCTGGTGCACAGTTCGGCACACGAGGCCACGTTTGTAGCCGCTGCCATGGTGGCCACCAGCGTCGGGATTACGGCCCGCGTGCTGGGAGACATGCATGTTCTGCATAGCCTTGCAGCGCGCATCATCCTTGGAGCCGCCGTTTTTGACGACATTCTTGGAATGATCCTGCTGGGCGTGGTGGTGGGCCTGGTCTCTACAGCGGGCCTGGCGTGGGCCCAGCTTGTGGTGACCGCGATTGAAGCCGTCGGCTTCGCGCTAGTGATGCTGTTCTATGCGCCACGCATTGTCAAGCGAATGGAGCCCGGCCTGGAGAGGATGTCTACCCATGACGCCCCGCTGGTCATCGCTCTGGCCATCTGCATTGGGCTTTCCTATGCCGCGGTAAAGATCGGGATGGCGGCGATCATTGGAGCATTCTTCGCCGGGCTGGCTTTTGCCGAATACTCTCCTCGCTGGAACCTGCAACCGCGCGTCTCCGCCATCAACGAGTTTCTGGCGCCTTTTTTCTTCTTCAGCATGGGCTCGCGCCTGAACCTGGGCGTGTTTGATGGAAAGCTGGTGTTCTCCGCCATTGTCATCTCTGTGCTTGCATTTGTCTCCAAACTCGTCGGCTGCGGGCTGCCGGTTCTACATTCGGGATGGAAACATGCGTTAAAAGTTGGCATCGGCATGGTGCCGCGCGGCGAAGTCGGGTTGATCGTCGCGCTGGTTGGACTGCAGATGACGGCCATTTCTGAGCAGGCCTATGCGTTGGTGATCTTCATGACCGCAGCCACAACCCTGGTTGCGCCACCACTTCTGAAAATCCTGTTCCGCAGCGATATGCCTCCACTGACGCCGGCGCTGCATCGGCAGGAGCAAACCACCGTCATGAAATAGCGTTGATCGACTTGCAGGTATAATCTTCCGTTTAACTTTGCCCAGGAGAGACAAATGCCAGGACTCGCAGGCCATGTTGCGCTCATAACCGGAGCATCGCAGGGGATTGGACGCGCGTGCGCCCTCGCGCTCTCTGAATCGGGCGCGCAGGTCGCGTTGGCGGCGCGCAATGAGGAAAAGCTGGCGGTCGTAGTAAAAGAAGTGGAAACGAAGGGTGGCCAGGCAGCGTGGTTTCGCATGGACGTAAGCGATGAAGACAGCGTAAAGGCCGCTGTCAAAGCCGCGATCCAACGCTTTGGCAAAATCGATATCCTGATCAACAATGCCGGCATCACGAAAGATACTTTGCTCATGCGGATGAAGCGCGCGGAGTGGGACTCCGTGATCCAGACCAACCTGGGAGGAGCATTCTTTTGCACGCAAGGGGTGATCGGATCCATGTTGAAGCAGCGCTGGGGCCGCATCATTAATATCACCAGCGTGTTCGGGCAGATGGGCCAGGCCGGTCAGGCCAACTACGCGGCATCAAAAGCAGGCCTGATCGGATTCACCATGGCCATGGCGCGCGAAGTGGCTTCCCGCAATATCACTGTGAACGCCGTTGCGCCGGGCTATATCGAGACTGCCATGACCGAGGGCCTTGCACAGGAACTTAAGTCCAAAGTTAATGAAATGATTCCGCTGGGCCGCCCCGGTACTGACATGGAAGTGGCCCACGCGGTACGCTTTCTGGCTTCAGACGAGGCAGGTTATATCACCGGGCACGTTCTGAAAGTCAACGGCGGCATGCTGATGGGATGAAACTGCCCGGCCAGGCACCCGGCTCATCTCTGGCAGTCGCGAATTGGCGACGCCGCACTAAAATCTAGATTTGAACCAAAGTGCTGACCGTCCTCCAGGCCGAGACCACTGAACGACTCACCACCGTGCGCGAGCTGATGCTGGAATACGCTGCATGGCTCGAATTCAATCTTTGCTTTCAAGGCTTCGAGGAAGAGCTCAGGAGCCTTCCCGGTAAATATGCGCCACCTGCCGGACGTCTCCTGCTCGCCTTGTGGAACAGCGAACCCGCCGGTATGGGCGCGTTGCGTCCCATGAGCGAACCTGGCGTGTGCGAAATGAAGCGCCTTTACGTCCGCCCGCAATTTCGCGGGCATTCCATCGGCCTTGCTCTGGCCCGGAAATTGATTCAGGACGCCGGCGGGATCGGCTACGCACAGATGCGGCTGGATACGATTCCCGGCAAAATGGACTCCGCGATACGAATGTACCGCCAGTTGGGATTTGAGGAGATCAAGCCATACTACGGAACGCCGATCACCACTACGCTATTTCTGCAACTCGAGTTACGGTCCTCATGCAGCAATTATTAGAAATTCAAAACTGTGACTCTTGAGACATGTGGAAAATCCGCAAGCCATGGAGGTGCCTGACGCACGAATCCCAGAGCCGCCGGGGATAATTAATTGGTAACTAACTGATTTCACAGCATCCAATCCGCGGCAGCTCTTCCGCAAGCTGCATTCAATAAGAGATGGCGGCAGGAATAGTGATATCGCGAAACGATGAAAAAAATTGTGCTTGCACAAAGTTGCTGATCTGATTACTATTCACGCACCCCCAAGGTAAGCTGTCCCCCAGTTGCGATTCCGACATGAATATAGGCGAGACAATCAGGAATTACCGGCTGCAAAAAGGCATGTCCCAGGGCGACATTGAAAAGCGCACAGGGCTGCTGCGCTGCTACCTTTCCCGTGTGGAAAATGGCCACACCATTCCATCTCTGGACACGCTGGCCAAGATCGCCGGCGCCATGGATGTTCCGTTGGGGCAATTCTTCAACGAGCATCACAATAACGGCAACGGCAAAAACCTCCCTCCGCTGACGGAAGACGAGGTACGCTTTCTCAGCCAGATCCGCCGTTATTCTTCCAACCTGAATGACAGTGATCGCAAGCTGGTGCTGGCAATGGTTAAGAAGATGGCGGCGGGAAGATAGCAGTCAGCAATCAGCATTCAGTCAAACCACGCTGTCGCTGCATGAGGCAGCGACCATGCGGTCCCGAGACACCGCCGAGTTTCCAATTATCAATTTTGGCAATGCTGGCAATTTTGGCAATTTTGTGTGGGCGCGCATAGTCCTGCCACTTAGTTTCTGGCTGAGTGCTGACGGCTGATTGCTAATTGCTGAATTTACGCTGCTTTGCTGATCTCGCTGAGCGCAAGCACAGCGAGTTCCAGCCGGTCGCGGGCGCCGGTCTTGGTGAAGATGCTCTGCAGGTGGCGTTTGACGGTGTTTTCGCTGATGGTTAACGCCTGCCCAATGTCTTTGTTTTTCATGCCGCGAGCCACGTAAAAAGCGATCTGGCGCTCGCGTTCGGAAAGGCGTGCGAGCGTGTTGGCGGAGGCACGCGACTCCGCGCTCATGGTAGTGAGCACCTGCTGGGCAAGCTCATCAGAGAAGGCAAGTTCGCCATTGAAGACCGTGCGGATGGCGTTGAAGAGTTTTTCCGGTCCATCACTTTTCAATACCAGCCCGCGTGCGCCGAGCTTGACCGCCTGCGCATAGTCGAGTTCGCTGTCTGATCCAGTCAGCACCACTGCGGCAACACGGCTGCCGCCGCGGTCCAGAGTGCGCAAGACCTCGAATCCGTCGCCCTGGGGCATGAACAGATCCAGCACCAGCACATCCGGATGCAGTTCCTGCACCTGGGCAAGAGCCTCCTGGCCGTTCGCGGCCCGGCCCTCAACCGTGAAGTCTTCCTCCGTCGCCAGCAGTGAGGCCAGCGACTCGCGCAGAACGGCGTGATCGTCCGCAATGACTATCCGGATCTGAGTTTTAGACTCAATGTTGCCTGCCATATCCTGTTGTATGATGCAAAACCAAAGCACAACTCTGCCTGTACTTTGGGAACTCTTAGGGCCTGCCGGCCTATGGTATATTTCGCCTGTTCCGCCCCTGAGTTCCGGCCCCGGAAAGGTACTCTGTTTTGACCATTGACGAAGAGCTTTCGATCCTGGAAGACCACCTACGCCGGTTGAAAGTTGAGTACGACATCTATTTTGGCGGCGGATCCAAGAAGCCGCCAGCCGAAATTGAGTGGAAAGTCAAAAATCTCCTGAAGAAATTCGCCGACGGCGGGCGCATGAATTACAGCCAGCGTTTCCGCTACAGCACCGTACAGCAGCGCTTCGCTCTCTATAACGCGTTGTGGCAGCAGAAGTTACAGATCAAGGAAGAGGGCTACCGGAGGCCCCAGGATGCTTACCTGGGCATCCAGGGACTGCGCGACCATGAACAGCATGAGGCGGAGAAAGCGCTGAAGCACCATGGCGCCACTGCGGCTGATGACAAACCATTCAGCATTGCCTTTTCCGACACCGCTTTCGACCCCAGGAACGTTGAAGCGCTGTTCAAGGCGCTGGCGCAGGCGCGCACGCAGGCGGGTGAAAAGAGCTCCGCCAATCTCGATTCGTTCAAAAAATTCGTCCAGCAGAAAACCACCGAAATCAGCAAACAGTATGGCTGTAATGCCGTGGAGTACTCCATCGAAACGCAGGGCGGCAAGGTGAAGCTGAAGGCAAAGCCCAAGAGCTAATTATTCTGTCGCTGGCGCTCTAAGCCGCTTAGCGGATCGGACCTCTAACGACTTCCGGAACGACTTCCGGTACTCCTATGGCAGCGAGTTCCTGCCCGTCCGCGCAAAAACCTTGCGCTGCGGACTCTTAGGTCGGCGCGGAAGTCGGCGACACCCTTCTTTACCGTCGCTCGGTATGTCTGTTCGCTGCGCTCTAAGCCGCTTAACCGGTCAAGCACCTCCAACGCTTTCCGGTGTCCTATGGCAGCGATCTCCTACCCCTGGGATACGCCATTGCTGGACATTTTTGTTCAGACCGGCCAACTCATTACGATTCCTTGCCCGGTTACTCCTCCCCCGCCGCCGATAGTAGTTGTGGAGCTTCGCACTACGTGGAACTGCTTCCGAACTGGCAGGGTGCACTCCGTCAACGGTCCGATTGACGTTTGTGTTTACGCCTGTTTCCCAGAGGGACTGAACGTTGGCCTAACAACGGCATTCGTTTCTTTCGAACAAATAAGAGAAGAATGTCCAAAGTATCATGGCAAAAATCCATGTCCAGCCACATTTAAAGCGGACGAGGTTGGGAGCATAATTGCGGAGATTCGTCCGCATATAATTCAAGACACCTGTACGGGCGGCCAATGAACGATTCCGCTATTTCCATACGCGATGTAGAACACGATGAAAGTGCTGTTTATGTTCTTTATGCGGCGTCATATTTTGCGCGCACCGCTAAAACGGACTTGACCATGGAAATTTACCTTGCCGCGTTATACGTGGTTGCGTTTAATCGGCTCATGCCATATTGCCGAAGCCCCGAGTCGTTGGTTGATTTTGTCGCCAAGCAATATGACCTGCTGTTACCAGTGTGGGTATATTGGGTTAGCATCTATGAGGCGCTGAAAGACCACAAAGGCATGACGATGTGCAAGACTGCGCCTGAGGTTGAACTTCTCCTCAATGAAGCTGCTCGAACAGCGCTAAGTCATCACCGAACCATCAGCATACATGACATATTAGCCACCCTCTTACAAAGTGAGAACGAAGCGTGTCGAAAATTTCTCGCTGCTGGTTTTGACATCGAGCGCATGTTGGAGGACTTCGGTCGTCGCTTTTGATCAATAACTCGAGGCGGGTCCGCCTGACGTCCGTGGTTGCCTGAGGGATTGGTCGCTTGGAAGGGCAACCTCGTTCTATATTCCCCTGCACCGGTTTGAACTCCCGTTCGCGCGCCTGATAACTTATCTCTTCCACATCTGTTGAAGGGACTTCCATGCCTAAGATTCAGCGCGCCATCCTGAGCGTTACCGACAAATCCGGAATCGTTGACTTTGCCAAAAAGCTGGCCGGCATGAACGTGGAACTCTACTCTACCGGCGGCACGGCCAAACTGCTGCGCGACTCCCGCGTGAGCGTAAAAGATATTTCCGAGCTGACCGGCTTCCCCGAAATGATGGACGGACGGGTGAAGACGCTTCATCCCAAAGTTCACGGCGGCATTTTGCACGTCCGCTCG
Organism: Candidatus Angelobacter sp.; assembly: GCA_035712465.1. Lineage (GTDB taxonomy): Bacteria > Acidobacteriota > Terriglobia > Terriglobales > Acidobacteriaceae > Angelobacter. The sequence continues at coordinate 344,334 of DASTAS010000013.1, read as the reverse complement.
AATCCGACGCACGTAGCTGCGGCCCGGGAACATGGCATCCAGCCCATCGACATGGTCGTGGTCAACCTGTATGCGTTCGAGAAAACCGCTGCCAAGCCGGGCGTGAGCTTTGATGAGCTGATTGAGAACATCGATATCGGCGGTCCTTCCATGGTCCGCTCGGCGGCAAAAAATTTCCGCGATGTGGCTATTGTTACTTCTCCGGACGACTACAGCTCTGTTGCAGAAGAGATGTCTCAATCCGGAGGAGAACTCAGCTTAGCTACGCGCTGGCGGCTGGCACAAAACGCTTTTAACACAACGGCGGCCTATGACCGCGCGATTTCATCCACGCTCGCGAGCATTTCGCTGGACGGCGCGGCCGGCAAATTCAATGTTCCTGAAGTGGAGAGTGCCTTCCCGCCGGCGTTGGATTTTTCATTCAGCAAAATCATGGACCTGCGCTATGGTGAAAACCCCCACCAGCGCGCGGCCATGTATTCTGACGGCTCGGGGAGCGGGCTTGCCAATGGCCGGCAACTGCAAGGCAAAGAACTTTCTTACAACAACATTGTGGACCTGCAGGCTGCCTGGGACCTGGCCCAGGACTTTGATGAAATTGCCTGTGCCATCATCAAACATACGAACCCGGCAGGCGCGGCGACTGGCGCAAGCCTGCGCGAAGCGTACCTGAAGGCGCTTGAAACCGATCCCGTGTCTGCCTATGGAGGAGTGATTGGTGTAAACCGCGTGCTGGACGGCGCTACTGCCGAGGAAATGGCCCGGCTTTTTGTGGAAGCAATTGCCGCCCCTGGCTTCGACGCCGACGCGCGGGCAAGATTCGCGGCCAAAAAGAACCTCCGCCTGGTCGAAGTGAAGGCCAGCCAGCCGAAATACGCGCTCAAGGCGGTTTCCGGAGGCATGCTGGTTCAGGACCCGGACACGCGACCATTGAATCCAGGTGATCTCAAGATCGTTTCCAAGCGCCAGCCGACCGATGCCGAAATGCGCGCTCTCCTCTTTGCCTGGAAAATTTGCAAGCACGTGAAATCGAACGCCATTGTGTACACCCGGGAAGGGCAGACCGTGGGGGTGGGCGCCGGGCAGATGTCGCGTGTAGATTCTTGCAAGATCGGCGCCATGAAAGCGATCTTACCTTTGCAGGGAACGGTCGCGGCATCGGACGCGTTCTTTCCCTTCCCTGACGGAGTTGAGGAGATAGCCCGGGCCGGCGCCACGGCGGTGATTCAACCCGGAGGGTCAGTGCGTGATCAGGAAGTGATCGCCACGGCTGATCGCCTCGGTTTGGCCATGGTGCTCACCGGAGTACGTCACTTCCGTCACTGATTAAGAAGTGTTAGTTTCCTGACTGAGATCGGTGATCAGCGTAGAATGTTACATAGGAACATTGCAACTTCCGCCGGGCGCTTCTCAGCATCAAAGTAAAAGGGGTTGTTTCGGTTCGTTTATGAATTTCCAGAAAATCGGCACTCTTTCCCTCGCTTTCCTATTCGCATCGGCTCCGGTGATCGCGCAACAGGGCTCCCATGGCAAGACCTCAGTGGCGCCGCAAAAGACCGCTCCTGCGAAACCGGCAGCGCCGTCCAGCCAACCGGCGCAAAATACCAAGCCCGACAAGGCTGCGGCTTATTACCATTTTGCCCTCGGCCATATGTACGAAGAGAGTATGGCCATGTATGGGCAGTCGGATTACGCAACCAAGGCGATTGAGGAATATAAGAAGGCCATTCAGGCGGATCCGACTTCGGATTTTCTGAATGCGCAACTGGCTGGACTCTACGCTCGCACAGGGCGGGTTCGTGATGCCGTACTGGAAGCGCAGGACATTCTCAAGCGCGATCCCAACAACGTGCTGGCGCACAAACTGCTGGGCCGGATTTATTTGCATTCGCTGGGAGATCCGGAGCAGGGCACCCAGTCGCGCGAGGTTCTGAAGCTTGCCATTGAGCAATACCAGGCGCTTGCCAAGCTCGATCCCAAGGATGCTGACAATCTCCTTCTGCTCGGCCGTCTCTATATTCTGAACAAAGACTATAAGGATGCGGAGACCGAGTTCAAGACCGCCATGAACGTAGATCCCACGTCCGAGGAGGCGGTCACCAATCTGGCGCTCTTGTACAACGAGCAAGGCGACAACCAGAAGGCTGCCGAAGTGCTCAATTCCGTTCCCGAGCCCAACCGGACTTCAAAAATGTATGCTGCCCTCGGATATACCTACGAGCAGCAGAAGAATTACAAGCAGGCGATCGCGGCATATAAGCAAGCCGTCCAGTTGGATAAAGAGAATGTGGATGCAATGCGCGGGCTTGCCGAAAACCTGGCAAATGACAACCAGACTGACGCTGCTCTCAGCGAATACCAGATGGTGGAAGATACGGACCCGCAGGACCCACAGGCACCGTTGCGCATGGCCGAGATTGACCGCCGGATGGGCAAATTTGATCTTGCCATGGAGAACCTCAAAAAGGCCGAGGCTCTGAGCCAGGATTCAATTGAAATCCCCTACAACGAAGCCATGGTACTGGAAGCGCAAGGCAGGTATGACGATGCAGCTTCCACGCTGCAGAAACTGCTGGCCCGCACCACGTCTCCTGACGGCAATTACAGCGCCAGCGAACGGAATAACCGCACGCTGTTTCTGGAACGGCTGGGCGCGATTTATCGTGAAGCCGACCGGCCTGCGGTTGCGGTGGAGACCTATCGCAAGATCATCGACCTGGGCGGGGATGAGGCGGCCCGTGGTTATGCGGACCTCATTGACACTTACCGTGATCAGAAGCAATGGACTGATGCCGATCGCACAGCCCACGAAGCGCTGCAGAAGTTTCCAAAGGACAAGAACCTGAAGATGGCCATGGCTCTGCAGCTTGTGGATGACGGCAAGCCGGACGATGCCATCCGCACGGCAAAGTCTGCTCTCACCGGCGGTCCAGATGATCGGGACACCTATGTTCAGATCTCCCAGATCTACGCGCGATTGAAGCGCTGGAAAGACGCGGAAAACACGCTAGGGCAGGCACAGAAGCTTGCGGTAAGGCCGGAGGAAAAAGAGTACATTCAGTTTGTGCTGGGTTCTGTCTATGAGAGACAGAAAAAATACACCCAGGCGGAACAGGCATTTCGCGACGTCCTGCAGATGGACCCGAACAATTCTCAGACCCTGAATTACCTCGGCTACATGCTGGCGGACCGGAACACGCACCTGGAAGAGGCGCTAACCCTGATCAAGCACGCTGTTCAGCTCGACCCGCAGAATGGCGCTTATCTTGATTCGCTGGGCTGGGCCTATTTCCGGCTCGGCAAGTATGACCAGGCTGAAGAAAACCTGCGCCGAGCAGCGGACAAGACTCCCAATGATCCCACTGTGCAGGACCACCTGGCTCAGCTCTATGCCAAAACCGGCAAGCTCAAGCTGGCTGAAACGCACTGGGAGCGGGCGTTGAATGAATGGAGCAGGTCAGTTCCTGCCGATGTGGACCAGCAGGACGTCTCCCGCGTGCAGAAAAAACTGGAAACTACAAAAGTGAAGCTGGCGCAGCAACAGACGAAATAATTTGGTAATCGGGTAATTTTGTAATCTGGTAATTTTTTGACGCCTCGCGACCTGCGAGGCGTTTTTGTTTGCTCGAAGTAAACCTGAATTACTCAATTACCAGATTACCCAATTACCAAATTCGCGACGGAGCGCAATTGCTTCGGATTCTTATTGCAGCAAATGTAGTATCGCTGCGCTAGACTGACTAACATGCTCGCTCCCTATGCACTGCATCCAGAAGAAAGCCGCGGCCGGCGCTACCCGGAACCGGCGCATCCTTACCGCAGTGACTTCCAGCGCGATCGTGATCGCGTGGTGCATTCGCGCGCGTTCCGCCGCCTGGAAAACAAAACGCAGGTTTTCTCCCGCAGATACTCTGATCATTTTCGCAACCGGCTTACCCACACGATTGAAGTAGCGCAGATCTCGCGAACCATCGCCGCCGAATTGGGCCTTAATGAAGAACTGGTGGAAGCCCTGGCGCTGGTGCATGACGTTGGCCATCCCCCGTTTGGCCATGCAGGCGAGCGCATGCTGAATGAGCTGATGCGCGACCATGGCGACATTTTTGATCACAATCTTCACGCCCTGCGTATTGTGGAGCAGTTTGAGCTGCGCTATGCTGATTTTCCAGGGCTCAATCTCACCTTTGAAGTGCGCGAGGGCATTATCAAACACTCGCGGGATTATGATGCAACCCAATTCCCGCAGCTCTCTGAATACCTGCTTGATTTGCGCCCGCCACTCGAAGCCCAGCTCATCGATCTGACCGACGAAATCGCCTACAGCACCGCCGACCTCGACGACGGTGTGGAGGCGCTGGTGCTCGAACGCGAACAGGTTCGCCAGGAAGTCGCGTTGTTCTCCGAAGTGGCGGATGAGGTGGACCGGCTCTACCCTGCCGCGCCGGAGAAGCTCAAGTTCAATGAATCGCTCAAGCGCGTGCTGGATCGCCTGGTGAGTGACCTGATCGCGCACAGCAGAGAGCAGATTGCCACCTCCGGAGTGAAATTAACCCACGATGTGCGCCGGTTGTCTCAGCGGCTTGTCGCCTTCAGTCCGGAGGCCGACCAAAAGCGGCGCCAACTGAAAGATTTTCTCTATGACAACCTCTATGACTCCTCTGCCATTCAAGGCGACAAAAACCACGGTGAGCAGGTAATCGCGGAGCTGTTCGAGTTTTTCATGCAGATGCCCGGCGAACTGCCTCCCAGCTACCAGGAAAAAATGCAGGAGGAGGAGCTGCACCGCATCGTGTGCGACTACATTGCGGGGATGACGGATAACTATGTTCAGCAACAGCACCGGAGATTCTGTTCCGGTGGAGCGGCCGTCAGCCTCTAGTCGGCGTTCGCTAGAGCCATGGCGGGGCGAGGCAGCCGCTAAATTAGTCCGCCATTCGCTGAAGCCAGGGCCCTCTGCCTGGGGCAAGTTTCAGCCCATCAGAGTGCGTGATCCTAAGCTCACAAGCCTCAAGGTAAGTAGGTTTCTCCCCCTAATTTTGCTCTGTGCCGCAGGGCAAAAATTACTCACCGGCATCGGATAGCAGTTTGGCCACCGCTGTAAACTATTGAAAACACATATACGGATTCATGAAAACTCAGCAGCAGTTTGGCAATTGGAGTGTAATAGGAAAGGGCGTAGCGTTTTGGCGCGCACGGGGGTTCGCTTCATCACCCTGTCAAGCTTCCCCGATGCACGAACAACCCCCGGTTCGGAGGATTTCCGCAATGAAGATGTCGTACATGTTATCGCTCTGTCTGGCCGCCGCTCTGGCAGTTCCCGCGGTCGCACAGCAGAATCAGTCGAACACACAAGATCAACCGCAGGCCCAGTCACAGCAGCAGACCGATCAAAATACCCAGGCCACTGATCAGAATGCCCAGTCCGCTGACCAGAGCCAAACCGCAACCGGCAAAGAGCCGTTGAAGTATGAGCGCCATGAAGGCTTCTGGGGCCACATGAATCCTTTTGCCCGCAAAAAGTATGTCAACCGCCAGTTAGATCCTGTTCGCGGCCGCGTCAATGAGCTGGATGAGCTCACCGCCAAGAACTCCAAGATGATCGCTGATGTTGACTCCCGGGCCACCGAAGGCATCCGCAATGCCATGAGCAAGGCGAACGAAGCCGACACGCACGCCGTTGATGCCGGCAATCGCGCCAACCAGGCCGAGCAGACCGCTCAGACCGCCCACACCCGCATCACCGGCGTGGAGCAGACCGTCAGCAAGCTGGACCAGTACCAGCCGGTCACGCAGGCGGAAATTCGTTTCCGTCCCGGCCAGAACGCTCTCAGCCAGAACGCCAAGGAAGCGCTTGACCAGATTGCCACCACAGTAAAGGGCCAGAAGGGATACATCGTGGAAGTGGAAGGCTATTCGCCCGGCAGAGGCACCGCCGCCATTGAAAGCTCGCGCTCCATGGCGCAAATGGTGGTCCGTTACCTGGTGTTGAACCATGACGTTCCTCTCTATCGCATCTACACCGTCGGCATGGGCAATGCCCCACAGCAGGCGGAAGATGGCAAGATGAAGCGCAACCGCGGCGGTCGCGTGGAAATCAATCTTATGAAGAACAGTCTTGCGGATATGTCCGCGGGCGAATCCGGCGCCGCTCCGGCCGCTGGCAATCAACAGCCATCGACGCCGCAACAGCAGCCTCCGCAGCAGCAATAGCGCATCTAGACCCATCCTCACAAACTCAATGACCAACCTTCTTCCCTCCTGTGAATAACAGGAGGGATTTTTTTGTGATTCGCGCACCTATTTGCCTTTCCTTCCGCGGAAGCAGACACTAAAGGACCATGAAGCGTCTTCTTCTCGGCATCATCCTTTCGGCAACGCTCTGTCTGGCGAAAGAACCACCGGCCCCGAAAGTGGTGGACCTGACTGCGGCTGATGGAATCAAGCTCAAAGCGTCCTACTTCTCTTCCGGCAAGCCTGGGCCCGGGGTGCTGTTGCTGCACCAGTGTGACCATGATCGGCGCATCTGGGATGGGCTGGCGCAGCAGCTTGCTGCAGCCGGAATCAGCGTTGTGACCATGGATCTTCGCGGTTTCGGCGAAAGCGGAGACAAGCCGCACAATCCACCCGGATCCCATGGTCCGATCGAGCCTCCGGAAGAGATGCAAAAGTGGCCTGGAGACATTGACGTTGCTTACCGATACTTGAAATCGCAGCCGGGAGTAAAGGCTGGGCAAATAGGCGTAGGCGGCGGAAGTTGTGGCGTTGATAATGCCATCAAGACAGTCATGCGGCATCCTGAGTTGAAATCTCTTGTTCTCCTCTCCGGACCCACCGATCTGAAAGGACGCCAGTTCCTGCGGCAATCAAAGCTGCCTGTATTCTTTGCGGTGGCTGATGACGACCAGTACCCACTCATGGTGTCGATGACCGAGCTTCTTTATACGATCAGTGCTTCTCCCGGCAAGAAATTTGTCCGCTACAAGACCGGGCACCACGCTGCGGAAATCTTCTCCGTTCACCCGGATTTGCCGCAAAAGATCGTCACCTGGTATGTGACCACGCTGATCAAGAATCCTGGACACGCGCCTGAATCTGCAGAGGCTCCGGCGATTCCCGCGGAAGTCCGCGAGATGGCTCTTCTCGACGAGACTGGCGGACCGGCTCAGCTTGAAAAAACGCTGTCCGCGGAGCGCCAGAAGGACCCCAAGGGAGCCTTTATCCCGGAGAACTTCATGCTCTGGATGGCCGGTGAGCACCTTCAAGCGAAAGACACTGCGCAGGCACTGGAGATTGTGAAGCTGAACGCAGCAGCATATCCTGACTCGCCAAACTCCTATGATGCCCTTGGAGAAGTCTATCTTGCCGCAGGCAAGAAAGAGCTTGCGCTCCAGAACACTCGAAAAGCGCTGGCGCTCTTACCCAAAGATACTCACGACTCAGACCAAATGCGTGACTCCATTAAGGCCAGCGCCGAAGAGAGGCTGAAGAAACTGGACGCGACTCAGTAGCGGAGAACTGCCGGGCACTAAAGCAAACGGTATACTGCTCAGTCATGTCCAACCAGATCATGAAGGATCCAGTCAACTGGCTCTATCCTCCCATTGAGCCCTACAACACAGGCAAGCTCCGCGTCTCGCCGATCCACGAAATCTATTTTGAGGAAAGCGGCAACCCATCCGGCAAGCCGGTAATTTTCCTGCATGGCGGGCCCGGCGGCGGGTCCGATGCCAAACAGCGGCGGTTCTTCCATCCCGGGAAATACCGCATCGTGAATTTCGATCAGCGCGGCTGCGGCAAGAGCACGCCTTATGCTTCGCTCGAAGCCAACACCACCTGGGACCTCGTCGCCGATATCGAAAAAATTCGCGAGCACCTGGGCATTGAACGCTGGCAGGTATTTGGCGGATCATGGGGTTCCACGCTGGCCCTCGCCTATTCACAGACGCATCCGGAACGCGTCACCGAACTCATCCTGCGCGGCATCTTTCTTTTGCGCAAGCAGGAAATCGATTGGTTCTACCAGCGTGGCGCTTCCGTCCTCTTCCCCGATGCCTGGGAGCCCTACCTTGCTCACATCCCTGAGGCGGAGCGTGGCGACCTGCTATCTGCCTACTACCGCCGCCTGACCAGTGATGATCCCGGCGTGCGCCTGGCGGCTGCCAAGATCTGGAGCGGATGGGAGGGCGCCACCTCCAAGCTCATGCCCGACCCCGGCTTCACCGCCCACTATGAAGAGGACCAGTTCGCCGTCGCCTTTGCGCGCATTGAGGTCCACTATTTCTTCAATAAAGGCTTTCTCCAAACCGATGACCAGCTTTTGCGCAATGCCTCGCGCATCCGCCAGATTCCCGGGGTCATCGTGCAGGGCCGCTATGATGTGGTCTGCCCCATGGAAAGCGCGTGGGCACTGCATCGCGCGTGGCCTGAGGCCGAACTCATCATCACTCCGGATAGCGGCCACAGCGCCTTTGATCCGCCCAATACTCGCGCCCTCGTCGCCGCGGCGGACCGCTTCGCGGGGTAAAGCGAACCACAAAGGACACGAAGGGCTCACAAAGTAAAACCACAGAGGGCACAGAGGAACACTGAGGAACGGCAAGAACCTGTATCGGCACATTTTGCGATCGGTTCAGCTTTTTTGGCTTTGTGTTCCTTCGTGCCCTTTGTGGTTAGGGGTTTGTTGTCTGCGCTACTCGCCGCCGCTTTTTTGCTGGCCCTGTTTTGCCGCAGGCTTTTCAAATTTCGAGTCCGAGATGGGTACGTTCTGCTCGACCTTGCTGATTTGAATGGTGAACCGGCCGGCGGGGCGGGCAACCGTCCATTGCAGGGGGATTTTCACTCCTCCTTCATCTTTGTAATCGGCGTAATCAACCTGGGTGGGATTGCGGCCAAGAGGCGTTTGTTCGTAGCGGATGCTGCGCAGCAGAAGACCGGATTGCTTGTCGAAGAAGAGGAGCACCGGCGGCTTGCCCTGGTTCATGCCGATCACCTGAACAACGTCGTGCCCATCAATGCTCTCCGCGGGACGGACACGAAGCTGGGCGAACATTTTATTGAGTTCGGCGGGGAGATGCAGCGCGGCGTCAAAGCTGGTGGCTTCACTCTCCTGCGGATTCATGTCGCGCGGAGGCCGTGGGCCGGGGCTGGCCAGCCAGCCTTTCTGACCGTCATACGCGGTAATGTTCTCACCGTTCTGCATGTGCACAATGGAGATGCGCTTGTTCGGCGCTTTGGCCAGCACTTCCACCGGGAACTGCCTTCCGCCGAAACTCACGGTTCCTGATTCCTGGCGGCTGGTGACCTTCTCCACTGCCGCAGACCCGCCAACTGCCTGAAGGTACTTGCTGAGGATCTCATCCGCTGAAGGCAGCGTCGGCGCAGTTTTCTCGGCAGTCTCTACTTCGCGGGGTTTCGCCGCTTCGTCGGAAATGATGGGGATGCCGACGGGATTCTCCGCTCCACGATGGCAGGAGAAACAGGTGACTGCGGTCTGGCCCTTGAAATTGTCACGGTTGATGGCCATCTCCATCTCGATCATGCTGCGCGCGGTCTGCTTGGGCTTCTTGTCATCTTTCTCGAAGGCGCCGCGCACGTGGCAGAACTCGCATTGCACGCCCAGCGAGCTGGCGATGAACTGCATCGACGGTATCAGTTCATCGGCCGGAATGCCTTTGAGCACCTTGATGTTCTTGAACTGCTGTCCCGCGGTTTTCGAATCCTGTTGTTGGGTCTGCCCAAACAACTGACCAGCGGCGAGAAGAATCACGGCGGATAAAGAAAGAGATACCAGGAACCTTTTCATGAGCTTTCCTTCGCGAAGGATTTGAACCCGGAAGTTTAAACGATTGCCGCGCAACTTGGAAACTGTTATCTGGCGATCGCGGTGCGCCGAATTCCTGATTTTGCTGCTCAAAAGGGGAGCACGCTCACCGGAGTTGATCATGCATAAGTTCACTCTTGAGGTCCTGCAGGTTCTTGTCCACCCAGAATTTCTTGTAGTTCTCCACGGTCATCAATGTCCGCGGCGCCATGCGGTCAAGGTAGAGTGTTCCCAGCAGGTGATCGATTTCGTGTTGCAGAATACGCGCGTACCAGCCGGCAGCTTCAATGATTGTGGGCATGCCGCTCTCATCCAGACACTCCACCCGAACGCTTCGGCTGCGGGAAACAAGAGCCATAAGCCCCTGCACGCTCAGGCAACCCTCAAAAAATTCAAGCTGTTCCCCGCCGAGCAGGGTCAGCTTGGGATTGATGATCACGTGAAACAGAACGGGCTTGCGCTCGCGCGCGGCGAGTTGCTCCTGCGTCCAATCCTCCATGTACTGCTCACGGTCCTCAATCACCGCGAGTTGAATGCCGCGGCCGACCTGCGGAGCCGCAAGCCCCACGCCCGGCGCGGCGTACATGGTCTCTTTCATCTCCTCGATCAGGTCGCGAATCTCCCGGCTGCGGATTTCATTGGGGCGCAACGGACGCGCGGCTTTGCGCAGGACAGGTTCACCGGCTTGAACAATGGTCAACGGCATAGCTTGAAGTCAGATGCAGGAATCATTATTGTACTGGTCGATCAATATGAGAATTTTCATTGGCGGGCTCATCCGGTGGTTGTGTGCTGCGGGATTGTTGCTTGTGCCGGCGACCCCGGCGTTCGCTGCCGTCCACAAGATCGGTCCAGACCTTTACGCCTACATTTCTGAAAATGACGCCAGCGCCAACTCTACTTTTCTGGTAAGCCAAGAAGGCATTTTTGTAGTCGATACCGGACTGAACGCGCAGGAAGGCGGCAAACTGCTAGCCGAAATCCGCAAAGTCTCATCCTCCCCGGTGCGCTGGATCGTCAACACCCATTACCATCAGGACCACCGTGGCGGAAATAATGCGGTGGGTCCGGACGCCCTGATCATCAGCACCGCGTACACCCGGGACCGCGTGCTTCAGAGCGACGCACAAGCTTACAAGCTGAATATGGTTGTGAACCAGCAGGTGATGATGCACGTCGGCGGGCATGAAATCAGGATTTTTTACCCCGGCCCGGCACACACCATGGGAGACCTGGTGGTTTATTTTCCTGATGAGCAGGCCATTGCCACGGGCGATCTATTCCTCACGAACTCCTGCCCTGCCATGGACGAAGGCGACATGGAAAGCTGGATTCATGCGCTCGACCATATACTCACTCTGCCGATCAAGCACGTGGTCCCCGGGCATTTTGAGCTGGCCACGCCCAAAGAACTCCGGCGTTTTCGAGACTACCTGGCCGCGCTCCGAGATCAGGTAGCGCCCATGTATCGCGAGGGGATGACTCTTCAGCAGGTAAAGCAGCGCATTTCCCTGCCCCAGTTCAGTGACTTCCGCCAATTCCCGAAATACGAAGCCACATTCGCCGACAATGCGGAGACGTATTACCGGCAACTCGAACAGCGCTCCCATCACAGATAGCTGCTTAGCAAGCTAGTACTTCCATGATTTGTCGGCGCCCGCAGGAGCATGCTGCGTAATGTAATTCGCCATGGTTTGGATCAGCTCCGCCTGATTGAGCGGCGTCCATCCGTGCCCTTTCATCGGACGGCCGTATTGAAATGAAGCTCCGGAGGGAGGGTTGGTGGCGCCATCCAGAAAATCCTGCAGACGGTACACGGCCAGGTTCAGATAAAAGTTATCCATGTCGCCACAAAAGATGTGCAGCTTGCCCACAAGCTTTGGGCCGATGCCAGGCCAGTTCTGCGCGAGGTAGTAGCGCAGATCGTAGCCATGATCGCGCATATAAAGCGCCACCCGATGGTCAATGTGGCCGGATTGCTTGTCCCAGAGTGGAAGTGGATAGCCGTCCGCTCCCACGGGACCGTAGACCGCCTCCCAGGCCTCAAATTGCTGCCCGGAACGGCCGCGGCTGCCCAGCACATCTTCAAATTGGCTCATCTGCCGCATGGTCATATCCACCTGGCCCTCTGAGGTTCGCTCCATGGGACGCTCAGGGACAGGCTGATCGTAGCCAGGAGCGAGAAACGCATTTACGTCATCGTAGATATTCACCATCTGATAACGGGTGAAATCCACCGGGTCGGGGAAAAAGGTCCAAGTCCCGCCGAAGAAGTCCGGATGATAGACCTGCAGCGCAAGCGACTCCCATCCTCCCGTGGAACCGCCGGAAAGCATGCGCGCATAGGGCTGGCGAATGATGCGGAAATGTGATTCCAGGTACGGAATCAGCTCAGTCATAATGGCGTCATCGTAGGGGCCGTCATTGGCCGAGTTCACCGCGTAAGAATCGTCAAAGTACACGGTGGGGTGCTGAAAGGTGATGACGATCATGTGCGGAAAGTTGGGAGTGGTCCAATGCTTGTAGAGCGCCTGCCCGGAAATCTGGCCCGGGCGAACCTGCGGCTCTGCCGTGGTGGTCTCTTCACTGAAACCGAGCGGCGGACGCAGAGAAAAATGCCCCTGTTCGTACAGCACGGGATAATGCGCATTCGGATGCGCCTGATAGCCATCGGGCAAAAGCACCGTTGCGCCAAGATAAATGGGCTGCCCCCAGAATTGGCTGAGCAGCTTGCTCTGTATTTTCACGCGCTTTACAAATTGCGTATCGGGCGGCACACGGACCGGCGGGATCTTATTGGTGAGCGAAAGCTGAATATCGTATCCGCTCAACGGATCTAGATGAAAGCGCCGCACTGCGCTGTAAAGATTCCCCGGCGAGCGGTTGAACTGCTGTCCTTCCCACTGGTCCATATGCGCCCAGATGGTGTATCCATCCTGGCGCTGAAAGCGTGTGTACACGTTCAAGAGCGCCTGAACATAGTAGTCGCCTGCGGGAAGCTGGCGCACGGAGCGCAGAGGATAGCCCAGCGTAAGCTGGTCCATTGCAGTGGATGAGCCGGGCTGCATGGCGTCTATATCGCGTCCGAGTAGCTCCGCGTGCGATCTCCAGAATCCCACCTGGAGGCGCGGCTCAGGATCGTCAATCCGTGAAACAATCACGAACACTCTACCGGTTACGGGCTGGCTATAGCCGGCAGGCAGAGTCACGCTGAACCGGGTATCGGCAGCTACGGCCCGGATCTGCAGCAAGGTAAGAAGAGATAGCGATAAAAACAGCGTACGTTTTGCCAGATTCATAGGTTTCTCCGGGAGCTATTCAGGATAGACGTTCCCGCAGTTTTTTTCCAAATGAATCATCCAGTTACGGATATTGGACGAAACACTTCTTGCTCCTACACACCAGTTTGACCATACTTAGGCCGTGAACCCGTCGCGCCAGTTTCGGTGGGCGAAAGAAAGAATGTGGCTTGCGCCCGTTCTCGCCTTATTGGCGATCCTGCTGGTCATCTTGCTCTCGTATATACGGCGGTACCAACTGGAACCTTCCCGGGCGTCGCATCCATTTCGCATCGCGTACCATACCCTCCCCCCGGAACAAGGCGTCGACGTTGCCCTGGTCGGCGCAGCCAATGAGATCTTCCAGGAGGCGTGCCGGCGGCGCCATGTTCCCGTGCAGCTTGTCAACATTGACAGGGACCCCATGGATGCACTGCGCGACGGCGAGATCGATCTAGATGCGGTAGTGTTCGATACTCCAGAGAACAGGAAGATCTTTCACGTCTCTGATCCATGGATTATGGACAGCGGCTGGATGGTGTCTCTGGAGTCAAGTGGGATTTCCACTCCGGCACAACTGCGTGGCAAACGCGTGTGGTTCCAGGAGAATTTCCGGCACAGGTATCTTGCCGAACACAATTTTCACGGCGCGGACCTTGAGCCGCAGGAGTCTTTCAGTGGCGCGGTGGAGGGCGTCTGCCAGGGTATAGCAGAGGCGGCTCTGGTTTCTCCGGTTAAAGCGGGTATCAAGTCATTCTTCGAGCAACTGCCCCCCTGCCGCGATGTAAAACTCAGATTCAGCCCTCTTCCTGACGGCAGAATCTGGTTCGGTGTTGGCGCAATGCCCAAAGATCCCATGGCAGTTCGCGCCGCAGATGCGGTGCGCGTGGAAATCGGCCGAATGGCGGAAGATGGCTCAATGGGACGCATTTACCTGAAATGGGGGCTCGATCCCAACAACGCCGCCACGGTCATTCAGTATCTGACGATCCTCCGCCAGCGCAGTTTTTATATGGCAGTGGCTGTTTTCGTGCTCATGGGTGTTTTGCTGCTCCTGAGCTGGCAGGCATGGCGTCTGCGCAAGGCGCGGCAAGTGGCAGATCAGGCCAACGCCGCGAAAACTGAATTTCTCGCCAACATGAGTCACGAAATTCGTACGCCACTGAATGGCGTGATCGGGATGACTCGCCTGGCACTGGACGCGCCGCACGATACCGACCACCGCGAATGGCTGCGCATTGCGTCCGCTTCGGCCGACTTGCTCCTGTCGGTCGTCGATGAGATTCTGGATTTCTCCAAGCTGGAAGCGCGCAAGCTGCGGATTGAAGATATTGAGGTCGATCTCCGTGAATTGTCCGCATCTTCCACCAAAGCCTTTGCTCTGCCCGCACACGAAAAAGGACTCGAACTGATCTGCGATATCGACCCGGCGTGTCCGGCTTACGTGGTCAGCGACCCAGTTCGCCTCCGCCAGGTCCTGTTTAATCTCCTGAGCAACGCGGTCAAGTTCACTTCATCTGGCGAGATCACCCTGAAGGTCGCTGCGGATTCCAGCGAACCCGGGCCGTGGCTGCATTTTTCCGTAACCGATACCGGGATGGGTGTTTCTCCCGCCAAATCTGCCACAGTCTTTGAACCATTTTCCCAGGCAGATAGCTCAACCACGCGCAAGTTCGGCGGAACGGGTTTGGGACTGTCTATTTCCCGCCAACTGGTCGAGCTTATGGGCGGTAAGATCTGGCTGGACAGCGGGCTAGCGCGTGGGGCCTCATTCCACTTCACCCTGCCGTTGCGCACCAGCCCGGCCGGCATTCCGGTTCCAGTCTTTGACGGACAGGACCGGGGACGAGTTCTCCTGGTGGAAGATAACACCTCCGTGCGGGACGCGCTGGCCAGAACGTTGCGAACGTGGCGCCTTGATGTGACCTGTGCCGCAAATGGAGATGCAGCCCTCCAGGAATTACAGCAGGTAGAAACCGGCCATGGCCCCGGTTACGGGCTTCTTCTCCTTGATTCGGAAATGCCCGGCGTCAATGGCTTCGATCTGGCAGCACTCATCAAGCAACGCTTCGGGCTGGGTAGTTTCATTGTGATGATGCTGAACTCGGACAAGTGCAGTCTCACAGCCGCGCGTTGCACGGAACTGGGCATCGCCGTACATCTCCTCAAGCCGGTCGGGTATGCCGAATTGCTCGCTGCGGTACGGGAAGTGATGGCGGGCGAGCGGCCCGCCGCGCCAAGGAAATTACCACTCGCATCGAAGATAACGCACCAGAGTCCGCCGATTCCGCAGCGGCGCGTGCTGCTGGTGGAAGACAACCTGGTAAACCGCAAAGTCGCATTGGCTATGCTGCAAAGAGGCGGTCACTCCGTGGCAGTCGCCGAAAACGGAAAAGAGGCCGTGCGCCTTGCTCGGGCAGAACGATTTGACCTGATTCTCATGGACATCCAAATGCCGGAAATGGATGGGTTGGAAGCCACGCGCGTGATCCGGCAACACGAAGCCGCCACAGGCTTGCATGTGCCGATTATCGCCATGACAGCCCACGCCCTGAAAAGCGACAATGAGCGTTTTCTTGGTGCGGGTATGGATGGGTACATTGCCAAGCCATTTCAGCAGGAAGCGCTGCTGGAAGCTCTGGCCCGCGCGAATCTTTCGCTGACAACCACTGCGGAATCAAAGGCCCACGACTGAGCGTAACCTTGCGCTCACAAATTCCTCAATCCAGCGCCGCAGTTTCAGAGTTGCTCTTCTGCAACTGAAACATGACACCAGTTGGTCGCGCACAAGCAAACGGCGCCTCCACGTGCAAATAGGAGGCGCCCGTCAGTGATTCGTTCCTCAATTACCGTGGTGGGCGGTTGTTGGCGGGAGGATTGCTCCCCGGCTGTGTTGCGCTGGGGGAACTGGCGCCCGGCTGCGAGGTAGCGGGAGCCGCGCTTCCGGGTTGCTGCTCCTGCTGTTGCTGCTGCATCCGGTCGGATTGCTGCAGCATGGCGTCCATTTTCTTCTGTTGCGTATCGTTCAGCAGAGCACGAGCCTTGGTAATGGTGGTTTCGCGCAAGCTGTGAAGCTTCTGGATCTTGTCTTCACGGGCAAGAGAACCGTCATTGATGATCGTCATGGCCTGCTGATGCTGGTCCTGAAGCACGTTCTTTATCTTGGTCTGCTGATCCGGGGAAAGATTCAGCTCTTGCGTGAGCACTTTCACCTGATCGTCAATCGTTGGGTGGCCTGAATCCGCCTGAGATTGCTGCTGTTCGGGTTGAGCGGCCTGGGGCTGGCCCGGCTGGCTACTATCAGGGGCGCTCTGCCCAGGCTGCATCGAGCCTTGTGACTGTGGTGCCTGCCCGGGTTGTCCAGAACCCGGTGACGGACTGCTGGGATACTGGGCCGCAAAAGCAGCCGTCGCCAGCAGCGTTATCGAAATTAACATTAGTTGTTTCATATTCTTCATGGAATTGTGAGCTCCTCAATATTGATCCAATTCGCTGTGTGATGCTGATTTCTGCTTCCGGGAGGGTAAAAAAAGGTGAGCTAAGGCAGGCAACTCCACTCCCATTCACTGATCGCGAATGTACCTCTTCAATTGAATTTTTAGGGAATTCTCAGAGGGTGTTTGTAACTCAAAGGCAACGGCATCCCGCGTACTCGCGGGATGCCGCGATAAAAAGATGAGTCGATGAGGCTATTTTTGCGTGCTGGCAGTCTTTGCCCGGGCCGCGTGCTGTGTATGTCCGGCATGATGAGTCGTCTCCGGTTGCGGTGGACCCATGATGTCGTCAAATTCCTTCTTCTGTTCAGCGCTTAGTAAGCGCCTGATCTTTGCATGCGCAGCATTTTCAGAGCTCTGGAGTTTGTTCGATTTCGCATCTGCGGAGAGCTTGTTGCTCATCATGATCGCGTGTCTCTGCTTCATGTATTGTTCCAGAATGGGTCTTATTTTGGTCTGCTCCGGCTTAGTAAGCTTGAGTTGCTGGGTGAGCATATGCAGGTGATCGTCGGCAGTGACCTGACGGTTAAGGGGCATCGGCATAGGCTCAGTCTTGAATTGTGCTGGCGACCGTTGCACCCAAAGAACCAACATACATATTGCGAATAAAACACCGTTCCTGGATTTCTTCATTCTCCAACTGCTCCTTGGCTTGATGATCGGGAAAAGGGATCTCAGCCATCAATGGCGCTTGCGTAAGCACCATTCTGCACTGACCGATGATGCTGATCAATCAAAAACACGGCCGGGATGAGTTATCGGATGGAAATCCGCTTAAGCGGTTCAGCGGAATGAAAAGAGCACTGACGGTTCAGTTTGCGTCATCGCCCAGGCCCAACCGCCGCATGAGCTGCAACGTGGCATTCAGCCGCTTGTAGTCGCCATCGCCAAGCGCGATAAACCTGAAAGGATGAGCCCCGCGTTCCGCTTTCTGCTGCCGAAGAAACTCGACCAGCCCACTCACGGGGCCGAGCGTCGTATTGAGCTGCACTTCAGCAATGTTGCCCGCTATGACTGGAGCCGGAAACTCGGCCAGCCCTCCCGTTAGCGAGAGCCGCTGCAGCACCGCCGGCACAATTGCGCCATCGATATTGAACCGGACCATTTCGTCATTGGGAACGCGCACGCGCGGGGAACGTTTCTTGCTTTGGGACTGGGGAAAGTGGGCCATGGCGGCAATAATGCCATCCCCCGCGACGGCTTGAAAGTTACCGAAGGGTTCGCCCCTACCTAACCTTTTCAGGCCAATGAGTTGCGGTGTTTCACCTAAAAACAGGGAGTTGACCTGCGGTAATCATTGTTTTGCCGGGAACAGTGCTACATTAGCGCTCCCTGCCCGCCATTTTCAGCGGGCGTACGGTTGAGTTTAAAAAGGGGCGGCGGTTCGCAAGACCCGCCCCATCCCTTCTTCCCCGAATATCCATACATCCACCGTTCTCTCATTCATGCTGGCCCCTTACAATAGGCACGCGTGAACCTGCCGATCAATAAACTACAGATTGACCAGCTCTTTTTTGTCATTGATTTCCTGGGCGTATTTGTCGGTGCGCTGGGAGGCGCGCTGGCCGCGGTGCGCGACACACGATACAAGTACGATCTGGTGGGCGTTACCGGACTGGCGCTGGCTTCAGCGCTGGGCGGAGGCATCACTCGCGACCTCATCCTTCAGAAAGGCCCGCCTCTGGCCTTTGTTCATAGCGCGTACCTGATAACCGCATTGGCCGGGGCTCTCGCCGGAATGATCTTCTTTTCCGGCATTGGCAAAAATGCGGAACGCGCGATCGTGGTTATCGATGCCGCCGCGCTAGGGTTGTTTGCGGTTGCCGGCAGCACGCGGGCCCTGAATGCCGGGCTGCACCCCCTGCCCGCGCTGCTGCTCGGCGGAGTCACCGCCGTTGGCGGCGGATGCCTGCGCGATGTGCTCAGCGGACGCACGCCAAAGATCTTTGAGCGCGGCGAGCTCTATGCCATTGCGGAGGTGTTTGGATCAGCGATGTTCCTTTCCTGCGACCGGCTGGGACTCGACCGCGAAGTTTCGACGCTTGCGGGTACGCTTTCCGCGTTTGGATTGCGATTGCTGGCCCTGCGCTTCCACTGGGAGACACGTCCGGTGAGGAGCCAGCCCTAACGAACCGGACAACTGACCGGATGGCCAAAATTGGAATTGGAATTCAATTGGTGATTCTCATTCGTTTCCCGGCTGAAGTGTTCCGGCGCAGGTATTTGCAGGGCAGCAATCTGAGTCTGGCTGCGGTTGAACCATTCATTCGCGGGGAACTGATCACGGCGGTCTGCGCGGCACTGGCCGTTGCGGTGTATTTCTGGAACAAGCATCAGGGGACAATCTGGACGGCGGCAATGAAGGTAATAGTCCTGCTGGCCTACAAGGCGTTGTTTATGTGAATCTGGCCGCGTCTGTTTACCACGCCGGTACCAACCCTTTCGTAACTCTGGGCAAGCTGCTACTCTGGATTCGCTCTGGGGCTCGCGCCACTCCCATTTGGGCGACCCACTGGTTACAAGCAGACCTCCTTTACTCGCTTCCCAGATCCTGGCCGAACTGGGGCCGGTGCTGACAGGCGAGCGCGACCTCGCGCACACCGCCTCTGCGGCATTGGAGATTGTGATGGCGGCCGTACGCGCCGCTTCCGGCGCGCTCTTCCGTTTTCAGGAAAAACCGGCCATGCTCAGCTCCATCGCATCGTCCGGGTTCGTCGTTTTTCCCCAGACCGCCGTTTTTCCTCTGCAACCCAAGCATGTTCACGCCCTGATTACGGTGCCGTCGCCGCAGAGAATCGTACGCGAGCGCAGCGATATTTTCCTGAGTTCGGCTGGAAACATATCCAGCGTGTGGTTTCGGGCCATCACTCCCCTGAAAGTGCGCGGCAAGCTGATCGGCGCACTCATGCTGGGTGAACGCGAAGGCGGCGCGGAGTACACGCCGGAAACATTGAAGCAGCTTGGCGAACTGGCTCCCTTTATTGCCCTGTCAATTTACAACCACCAGCTCATGATGTCGCTGGAGGAGCGCACTACGGAAAACCTGAAGCTGGTTGCCTCTGTGCACTCCTTCTGGGATGACGCACTTGCGGCATTCGCAACCACCATTGACGTGAAGTCCAAAGAGATGCACGGGCATTCTTTGCGTGTGGGGCGCTATGCAGCAGGCATCGCTGAGGCTATGGGCATGTGCCAGAATGAAGCTGGTGAGATGCGCGCGGCCGGATACCTGCATGACATCGGTAAAGTTACAGTCGATAAGTACATCTTCAGCAAGCCGGGAGCGCTGGAGCCGCTTGAATTCCAGGAGATGGCGGACCACACCGTGCTGGGCCACCGCATTGTTTCCAGCGTTCAGTTTCCCTGGCCCAATATCCCGGAAGTTGTCCGCTCCCATCACGAGCGCGCCGATGGATCAGGCTATCCTGACAGGTTGCGGAATGAAGATGTATCCATACCGGTGAGAATCGTTGCCGTGGCGGACACCTTTGACGCCATGTTGAGCGACCGGCCTTATCGCAAGGGCATGTCGCTGGGCGAAGCGGCGGCGCAGTTGAGTTGGCTGGCGCCGGCCAAGTTGGACGCCGATGTGGTCCACGCGCTCCTGGTGCAGCTTCGCCGTGATGCCGTGGCCATGATGTCACCACCGCGGCCGTGGGCGCGCCAGCCCGAACGCCGCAAGCCGTTTCTCGATCCGGTGCATCCCTGTAATATCTCGCCAACCGACATCGATCACCTGGTTTCGGACTTGAATCATCGCACGAATCGCGGCAAGGCCACCCTAGCGTAAGTGCCGTGGATGGATCTTTCGGTCTTTCAGGCAGGCATTCAAGCCGCTCTGGGCTTCAGCGTTAATCTGCCGTTAGCTGGTTTGTTTCTTTTCAACCTTCGCCCACGTATCTTTCAGCGCCACGGTCCGATTGAACACCAGTTTCTCCGCTGTGGTATCCGGGTCAACGCAGAAATAGCCGAGTCGCTCAAACTGGAAGCGATCGCCCGCAGTGGCGCTTTTCAATGAGGGCTCCAGTTTGGCGTGGCTGATGATCTCCAGCGAATTCGGGTTCAGGTTAAAGGTGAAGTCTTTTCCATCCGGGACATCGTTCGGATCAGGATTGGAGAACAGGTTCTCATAAAGGCGCACTTCACCATCAACGGCGTGCGCTGCCGAAACCCAGTGAATCGTTGATTTCACCTTGCGCCCGTCGGGAGCATTGCCGCCGCGGGTCGCGGGATCGTAAGTGGCGTGCACTTCCACAACTTCTCCCTGCGCGTTTTTGACTACATTCTGCGCGGTGATGAAATATCCGTACCGCAAACGGACTTCCTTGCCGGGCGAGAGCCGGAAATAGCCTTTGGGCGGGATTTCGCGAAAATCATCCTGCTCAATGTAGAGCACGCGGCTGAATGGGACTTTGCGCGTGCCGGCGGACGCGTCTTCAGGATTGTTGACCGCATCCATCTCTTCGACCTGGCCCTCGGGATAGTTCTCGATCACGATCTTCAGCGGCCTGAGCACCCCCATTACACGCAAGGCGCGTTTGTTGAGATCGTCACGGACAAAATGCTCCAGCATGGCCAGTTCAATGGTGCCCTGAGTTTTGCTCACGCCGATGTTGGCGACGAATGTCCGGACGGCTTCAGGCGTGTAGCCGCGGCGGCGAATCCCGGAAATCGTAGGCATACGCGGATCGTCCCAGCCACTTACTCGCCTTTCGCGAACCAGTTGCAACAGCTTGCGCTTACTCAGCAGCGTGTATGTGAGATTCAGGCGGTCAAATTCAAACTGCTGCGAAGGAAAGATGCCGAGCTCCCTGATAAACCAGTTGTAGAGCGGGCGATGGTCTTCAAACTCCAGCGTGCACATCGAATGCGTGATGCGCTCCAGGGAATCGCTCTGGCCGTGGGCGTAATCGTAGAGGGGATAGATGCACCACTTATCGCCGGTGCGGTGGTGCGACCTGCGCAGAATGCGGTACATGACCGGGTCGCGCAGGTTCAGGTTGGGCGACGCCATGTCAATCTTCGCCCGCAGGCAGCGGGAGCCGTCAGGGAACTCGCCGGCCTTCATGCGCTCAAAAAGTTCCAGGTTTTCTTCCACGGAACGGTTTCGGTGCGGACTTTCCTTGCCCGGTTCGGTGAGCGTTCCGCGATATTGACGAATTTCATCCGCAGTGAGGTCATCAACGTACGCTTTGCCCTTTTTGATCAGTTGGACCGCCCACGCGTAGAGTTGATCGAAATAGTCCGACGCGTACAGCAGGTTTTCCCACTCAAAACCCAGCCAACGGACGTCTTGCTGGATGGATTCGACATACTCGGTCTCTTCTTTTTCCGGATTGGTGTCATCAAAGCGCAGGTTGGTGCCGCCTCCGAATTCGTCGGCCAGACCGAAGTCGAGACAGATGGCCTTGGCATGGCCGATGTGCAGGTAGCCGTTGGGCTCGGGAGGAAATCGCGTCCAGATACGTCCGGCATGCTTCTTGGCGTTGAGATCCTCAATCATCTGATCGCGGATGAAGTTGGACTGCGTGGAGACGGCGGGAGCTGATTCCGGATTGACTTTAGAAGTGCTCATGGATTCAAGATGAAGAGTGGCGAATCTCTTATCTTAAACTGCGCGCACGGAGCGGGCAATTTGTGCGCACGACAGGCGATGAGTCTTGCAGCAAGATTTCTGGCCGCAGCAAACACCAGCGCATGTTTTTCCAGCGGAAGCGCGCTCTCAGGCATTACTGCGGACGTTCCTCATAAAAAAATCGGATCAGGCATAAATTCTCCTAACAAAAACGGTTGGAAACAGGTATATTGAGTTTGGCGAAAACTCCGCAGGCCTGATTGCTTTAATGGCGCGCGAGCTGATTGAAGTCAATCCAAATGACGAACCTGCCGTCCCGCTACGGTCAAGAGCTGACCGTGGCCGTGAGTTGACTGTCCGCACCTCTGCGGGCTACCGCGAGGAAAGTTCCTCGCGCTCTTACGATTCTGGCGATTCGCCCTCACCAAACTCTTCGAAAAAAACTCCCGAACGCGCTCGAAAACGCGCAGGGGCCGTCGATGATCTCAATGACGATATTGCCCTGGAACTTGAGGACGACGATGAAGTGCAGTTCCTGCGCGCCCGTCGCCGCGTTCCGGTAAAGCGCAATGTGCTGCCCAGAAAGGTGGCGCAGAGGGTCAAACTGGCGACGATGATCGTGGGCTCTGCTCTGGTGTTTGGCGGAGCAGGAGCTACGGCATACGGTTACGCCATGCACTCCTGGCGGTTCCGCATCAGCTCAAGTGACAACATCGAGATCAGCGGGGTACACAATGCCTCGCGCGCTCATGTGATGGAAGTGGCCGGAGCCGATATCGGCCGCAACATCTTTTTTGTACCGCTGGAGGAGCGCCAGCAACAGCTCGAGAAGATGCCCTGGGTTGAATCAGCCACGGTCATGAGGCTGCTGCCCAACCGGATTGCCGTAGATATAAAGGAGCGGACACCAGTCGCCTTCGTTCAGATTGGGCCACGCATCAGCCTGATCGACGCAAACGGCGTCATCATGGGCATGCCCGCCGACCGGCGCACAAAATATTCTTTCCCGGTGATCCGAGGCATCAGCGATACGGAACCGCTTTCCTCTCGCGCGGCAGCCATGAAGATCTATAACCGCATGGCTGCGGAGCTCGATTCCGGAGGCAAGGACGGCGCCCGCTATACGCGCCAGCTCAGTGAAGTGAACCTCTCCGATCCTGAAGATGTCAAGGTCATGGCGGATGAAGGCGGCGGAGCGCTGCTGATCCATCTTGGATCTTCAAATTTTCTGCAACGCTACAAGCTTTACCTGTCGCACATCGCCGAGTGGCGACGCCAGTTTCCCGACCTGCAATCAGTGGACCTGCGTTACGACGGGCAGATCATTGTCAATCCGGACAAGCCGACGGCTACAAGCCAGGCTAAGCCGGCTCCGGCGGTCGCACCGGCAAAGCCTGTTCACCACGGAGGCGCGGAGTCACGGAGAAAGCATTGGAAAAGAAAAACCAGGGGCTAAAAGCTAATGGCTAGAGGCTGGATTTTATGAGCAGTATGCCAAAGAACGGAAATGGGAACGGCAGCGGCAATCATAACCTGATCACGGTGATCGACGTGGGCAGCGCCAAGACCGCCGCCTTGATCTGCCAGGCGGGCGATTCCGGTTTACGCTACTGCGGGCATGCCGTGGTAGAGAGCCGCGGGTCGCGCAAGGGCATCATTGTTGAGCTCGACAAGGCCGTACACAGCGTCCAGAAGGCGGTGGAAGAAGCCGAGAAGCTTGCGCAGTGTACCGTGGAAAGCGCCATGGTGGCCGTTGGCGGCTCGCATATCAAGGGTGTCACCAGCCGCGGCGGAGTTACGCTGGGCGCACGGCCGCGCGATGTCAAGCGCGAGGACATCCGCACCGCCGTGGAAAAAGCCCGCTCCGTGATTTTGCCGGCCGACCGCGAGATTCTGCACCTGCTGCCGCAGGAATTCATTCTGGATGATCAGGGCAGCCTGCGTGATCCTGCGGGCATGATGGGACGGCGGCTGGAAGTGAACCTGCACATGGTCACCGCATCTGCCAGCGCAACCCAAAATGTTGTGAGCACGGTCAACCGGGCAGGGCTGCACGTGGACAACGTGGTGTATGAAGCCTTGATGTCGGCTGATGCGGTGCTCAGGGCCGATGAGAAAGAGCTGGGCGTGTGCCTGGCAGATATCGGCGCGGGTTCGACCGACGTCATTGTTTATTGCGACGGCATGGTGGCGCACACGGGCGTGATCCCTGTCGGCGGTGATCACTTCACCAATGATGTGGCGGTTGGGCTAAGGACGCCTGTCGCGTCGGCGGAGCGGATCAAGAAAACCTTCGGCAATACCATCAGCAGCCAGGTTCCTGAAGGCGATGAAATTGAAGTTCCCGCGGTTGGCGACCGCCCGTCAAGGCTGATGCCCCGGCGCTTCATGGCGGAGATCCTGGAGCCGCGCGCGGACGAACTGTGCGAACTGGTGCGCGAACACCTGCGCCAGGCAGGCGTCCTGGAGAACTGTAACGCGGGAATCGTGCTCACCGGCGGGGGATCTCGGTTGGAAGGTTTAGCAGAAGTTTGCGAGAAAGTTCTGGATAAACCCGTGCGGCTGGCTTCTCCGCAAGCGATTGACGGCATGCCGCCGCAATTGGAAGAGCCCGAGTTCGCTACGGTGATCGGACTGGCCATGTATGCCCATCGCACCACGATGGCAAAGATGACCCAGGAACAAGGTTTTGGCGCGAGGATGCGCACCCTGCTGGCAAAGCTGGGCGCGTAAAGGCAAACGCGGTGGCGGAAGTCGCAGCAGGCTTCCGGAATTGAAGGCGTAGTGGGGATGCAGGGTGACTCGGCATCCCGGCTCAGGTAACCCGTCCCGAAAAAGGATCAGGAGTGTGACGCATGAGTGACGAGAGAAAAAGAACGCAACCGGACAGCGAGATCCGGATCAGCTTCAATGAAGATCCGCGCAACAACGCCAAGATCAAAGTGATCGGCGTGGGCGGCGGCGGCGGAAACGCGGTGAACCGCATGATCTGCTCCGGCATGGAAGGGGTGGAGTTTGTGGTGGCCAACACTGACCTGCAGGCGCTGCAGATGTCGCGCGCGCCGGTGAAGATCCAGCTTGGCACCAAGCTCACTACCGGCCTCGGCGCGGGCGCGAACCCGGAAGTCGGGCGTCGAGGCGCGCTCGAAGACGCGGACAAAATCATTGAGGCGCTCGAAGGCGCGGACATGGTGTTCGTCACCGCCGGATTGGGCGGCGGCACCGGAACGGGAGCCGCACCGATCATCGCTTCGCTCGCCAGCGAAATGGGCGCTTTAACGGTGGCCGTCGTAACCAAGCCATTCGCCTTCGAAGGCAAGCGGCGCATGAATCAGGCCGAGCGCGGCATGGCCGAACTGGTGGACAGCGTGGACACCATGATCGTCATCCCCAACGAGCGACTGCTGGCTGTGGCGCAAAACGCGGGCTTCTTCGAATCGTTTCGCGTGGCCGATGACATCCTCCGCCAGGCGGTACAGGGCATCTCTGACATCATCACGATTCCCGGAATCATCAACCGCGACTTCGCCGACGTGAAAACAATCATGCAGGGCATGGGGCACGCGGTGATGGGAACCGCCCTCGCTAAAGGCGAACGCCGGGCCACTGAGGCGGCGCAGGCAGCCATCTCTTCCCCGCTGCTGGAGGAAGGCGCGATTGACGGAGCTCGCGGAATCCTGATCAACATCACCGGCTCAAGCTCGCTGAAGCTGGCGGAGGTGAATGAGGCTTCCACCATCATTCAGTCGGCCGCGCATGAAGACGCCAACATCATCTTCGGCGCCGTGCAGGACGAGAAGATGAAGGACGAAGTCAAAATCACGGTGATCGCAACCGGGTTCAAGAGCGACTTCCATCAGCGCAGCCAGCGCGGGATGAGCGTTGCCCAGCAGGCAATTGCTTCAGCGCGCACAGCCAATACCTACGAGCAAGTGCAACAGACAGCGCAACCGGAAGCCCGCGTAGTCAATGGAGCGCCAGCACATAGTTCTAACGGAAACGGCATGCCATCGCGTGTGATGGCTGCCCCGGTGCGGGAAAATCCGAGCCTTGCCACGGTCACGGAATCCATTCGCACAGTCGTGGAACGGGACGATCTGGATGTGCCGGCGTTCATTCGCAAACGCGGGGAAATCAATTAAGCGCCTGCGAGCTGTTCATTGACTTAAGGAGTACAACATGGCCTACCCGTTAAGGCTTAAATCGAGGCGCGGCAGATGCCGGGCAGCTCAGGCGTACAAACTGCGCCAGAGCTGCCGCATCTTCGTTTGTAGGTCAGAGCTGAATTTAGAAATCAGAGCTGAAGCAGGAAACACCTAGGCCGCATTCAGGTGAATTGGGGATGTAACCCTTGCGGCCGTTTTCGTAACATGCGAGTAGTGGCTCACATTTTTTAGCGCAGCCCGGCACTCCATTGTGGACGCCGGTTATCCATCAACACTTCGTCTTCCCCAGGAACTAAGGTACACGTGATCCCATGAAGTCCAGGTTTCTGTTGTTGGCAGTTGTGGTTACAATCATCGCTCTCCTCTCGACCCTCAGCTTTGCCGCTTCGAA
Source organism: Candidatus Angelobacter sp. (assembly GCA_035712465.1). Taxonomy (GTDB): domain Bacteria; phylum Acidobacteriota; class Terriglobia; order Terriglobales; family Acidobacteriaceae; genus Angelobacter. Next base: position 317,610 of record DASTAS010000013.1, on the reverse strand, counting down.
AACGAGCGTCGAAAAGAAGAATGAAGGCAAACTATCTGCAAGGGCCCGCAAACATACCAGGCGCGCGCATAGGCGCAGGACCGTTGCGCACACACGCGCCGTGCGAACGCGTCGCCTCAGGCGGACGCGAGTAGCGCGTGCCCGCCGTCACCACTATCACTACGTTGAACATTTCCATACCAGTTCCTTCGCCACGGACATCACGAACGGCGACCAAACCGCCGGGGAAGACGCGATGGTCCGGCAGGCGGCGCTGGACGCCCTGGGAAATTACAACGGGACCATGGTGGCGATTGATCCCACGGACGGACGCATTCTGGCCATGGTGAACCAGAGGCTGGCGCTCTCAGGTGGAGCGCAGCCGTGCTCAACCATCAAGCTGGCGGTGTCTCTGGCCGCGTTGAGCGAAGGCGTGATCTCCCAGCAAACCGAAGTATCGCTGGGCGGACGCTGGCACATGAACCTCACCCAGGCTCTGGCTCACTCCAACAATGCTTACTTTGAAGCCGTGGGACGCAAGCTCGGGTTTGAAAAGGTCAGCTATTACGCGCACCAGTTCGGACTGGGAGAGTTGGCCGGCTATCACATTCCAGGCGAACACCTGGGCGTCTTCCCCTCTACTGTGCTTCCGGAGAAGCTGGGAGGAGTGGGCAAAATGTGCTCCTTCGGAGAGAGCATCTCGATGACCCCACTGCAACTGGGAGCACTGGTTTCGGCAATCGCGAATGGCGGGACACTGTATTACCTGCAACATCCCACATCGCCCGAACAGGTGCAGAATTTCCAGCCAAAAATCAAACGCGAGCTCGATATTGCCGACGTGATCCCGGAGATGCAGGACGGCATGATGGGCGCTGTTAAGTACGGAACGGCCCGCCGGCTACGCATCAACTTCAACGAAGAACAGATTTTGGGCAAGACGGGCACGTGCTCAAAAGACGGCACTCGCTTCGGCTGGTTCGCCTCCTATGCCAGGACGGAATACGGGCACATTGTGACCGTCCTTTTCCTGCAGGGCGGACGGCCCACCTACGGGCCCAAGGCAGCGGAGATCACCGGCAAGTTCTACCGAGAACTCTACGATCACAACTTCTTCACCGCAACGGCATCCAATGAGACGCCGGCACGGGCAACCACTGTCGGAGCGCAGCAATAGCCTGTTTCGATACGGAATGATAACTGGCCGCTACAGCGGCCAGTTATCTTTTTGTGCAGCTTCCGTCGCAACTGATGAAATCCTATTTCGCTGGGCACGGTGGCCTACTTCCTTATTTATGCGGCACGATATCGATGAGGCCGCCTTCGTCCGCGGGCGGATTGCCGTTCAGCGCGCATTGGAAATGGTAAATGCCGCCTTTCATCAGTTTGGATACGTTGTTCTCAGTGAGTGTGATGGTCGGATCTCCAAATGGCGAGAGAAACACTATTTTGACCGTCCCTTGCGGGCTGGAAAAGTGCACCGAATCACCGACATTCAGCGTTTGAGGCATGTCAGGGAAGGTGAGCTTTCCGTTTTGGTCCCACCACAGCGTGATCTGATGTATGGGCGATGAGTGTGGCGATGGGTCGGGAAGGCGCTGGGCCAGTGCTGACATCATGAATCTCCTTTTTGTTTTTCACTTACTATTTTGATAAAGCGGGGATCGCGGCTGATTTCCGCCAGATCGGGGTGGCGAGCGATCTGTTGCAGCAGCCCCGGAGTGGCATTTTGCAGGACATTGAGGGCGTTCTCTCGCTGAGCAAGCGCTTCGTACATCTGTACCGCAGAGAAAATCACCTGGTTGTCATTGGGCCAGGATTGTAGTGCTTCCGCCATGTCCTCACTGGCCCTGGACACCTCTCCAAGCCTCATTTCCAAATACGCTACAAACGCCCGTGATTGGCCTCGGTCAGGATTTGCCCTCATGTCGGCGCGGACCAGATCCAGAGCCTTGCGATAGGGTTCTTTGGCCTCATCGACGCGGCCAAGCCTGCGCAGCGAATCACCAATGTTGAGCCATGATTTGTAGTTGCCAGGATCGAGTGTTACTGCGCGCCGATAGCGTTGAAGGGCCTCGGAATCGCGATGCAAACTCGCCAAGGCTGCCCCCAAATTGTTAAGCATTCGCGGAGTCTCACTGATTTTGAGGCCCGCCTCCAGAACCTTGGCGCACTCCGCGTACTTTCCCTCAGCCGAGAGGATGCCCCCCAGATTGCTGTAGCCGTCCGAACCTCCGGGAGACTGCTGGACCTGCTTACGGAATTGCTCCTCGGCCTGCTGGTAACGCCCCCGGCCATAATAGAAGGCGCCAAACGACGCGTACGACTGGTAATAAGCAGGATCAAGCGCGATCGCTTTGCGGTAATAATCGATAGCCCTGTCCGGCATCTCCTGAATGTCAAAAACATGGGCCAGTTGCAAGAATGCCTCAACGTTTCGCGGCTGCAGTTCCAGCGCGCGCTCATAGTCCTGTTGCGCCAGCCCATATTTGCCTTGACTCACGTGAAAATCGCCCGATGCAAGCAAGACTTTAATTGAAGCAGGTCCGCGCGCCTGCGCCTGGACGAGGGCGGTTCGGGCTAGTTGCAGTGCTTCGCTGTTCTTTGTCGCCTCAAATTGCGCGAGCAGAGCATCAACCAATCCGGCGAGCGGCAATGGCGACTTGGGGTCCAGTTCGGCTGCTTTGTTGAATTCCGGAATTGCTCTCTTTGGGTCCGATGGCTCAGAGTTCAGAAAGTAAAGCCCGCGATCATAAGCTGCCGTTGCTTCTGGTGAGATGGTTTCATTGCGGTCGGAGAGCCGCAGGTGCAGCGCGTTTGAAACCGCTCCCGCAATTGCTGCCGGGATGGCGCCGGCCGCCGCAGCGCCGTAGCGAGCAGTGGAGTGGTCCAGCCTGGCCCCGGTTGAAAGGTCGAAAAGCGTATGCTCAACCAGAAGGTCACCATTTTGCCGAGACAAGCGCACCTGCAAAACGTGAGTGGCATCAAAAACGCTCTTTGCGGCGGCTGGGGTGCTTACCTGTTGCCGCTGCAAATCCTCAAGAGGAATCAAGGCAATCGTGGCTCCCGGCTTCGCTGAGTGGGCTAGCCGCTCGACGACATCGGTGGTTGCGCCCTTCTCAAGCGCAGCTAGGTCTGGCGAAGCTGGAGCCGATAGAACAGCCAACCGAATATCCGCGGGCTTGAAAAATGCCGCCATGTATGGCCAAAGGACAATGCCTATACTTATTAGTGCTATGGCAGCGGCCACGAGCACCGGCGATTTCCATAACGGTTTCCGGTCAAAGATCGCCAGAATCTCGCCTGCCTCCGGCCGTCGATTCGGAATGCGGCCGAGGCAAGGCAAAATCACCTTATCCCAGAATGTAGGCAGGTCTTCATCCACGCTGCTGGGCCGCTCTGGCGGCGGCATCGGCTTGCCATCCCACGATTGCGAAGTTTGGAATGACCTTGCGCCCGTGACAATCTCATAAAGAATTACGCCCAACGCATATACGTCAGACGCCTTGCCGGGCTTTTCATCGTGCCATAGCTCAGGCGCCATGTACCGCGGTGTGCCGCCGACCAGACCGCTATCCAGGCTTGCCTCTGTCGCGAGGCCAAAATCTGTAATGACGGCGCGTGTGCGTCCGTCTTCATATCTCGTCAAAATAACGTTGCTCGGCTTGAGGTCGCGATGTACGATTCCAGCTTCGTGTGCAGCCGCGAGTCCGGCGCAAAGCTGGCGGGCAACGGTCAAGGCTTCTTCCTGCGGCAGGCTGCCCTCACGGGCAATTCGCGCTGAAAGCGTCTCACCATCGAGGAACTCCATGGTGAGGAAGTCAACCTCGCCTGAGTCCGTCTTTGCCGTATGCGTGTCATTGACAAGGCAGATATTGGGATGGCGGATCTTGAGAGCGCCTTCGAGTTCAGGCGAGAGGAGGCGGCCGAAGCCACGCTTGGCGCGTTTGATGGCAATACGCTGGTTGCGCTTGCGGTCAAAGGCCTCATAGACCACAGCCATGCCGCCCTGACCCACTTCGCGCAGAATGACGAAGCGCCCGGAAATCTCCTGACCCGCCCGGAACAGCTCATCGTTAATCCCAGGTTCAGGCTCTTCGAGGTTGACGAGCGTGATAAGCGGTTGGCGCAGGAAGTCGCCCATTCGCTCTTCCCATTCCACCACGTCAGAGACCTCAGCGAATAACTCAGGCTGACCTTTGCACTCGCCCTGGAGAAATTCTTCGCGTTCCGTCGCGGGCTTACGCAACGCCTCCCAGGCGAGGGTCATTACGCGCTCGTCGTTTTCTGCGCTGCTTTGCATGGATTCTTGTTCAACCGTTCATAAAGCCACTTCTTGCCTTCGTGCCACTCCCGTTCCACCGTGCGCCGGCTCAATTCCAGCTTCTCAGCGGTTTCCTGGGGACTCAGCCCGAGATAGGACATCAGGACAACGACGCTACAGCGTCGCGGAAATTCCTTCTCGAGTTCATCCAGTTGTTCATCAACGGCAACGGCCAAATCAAGCCGAGTGCGCCCGGCCATGAGCCCTTCGGGGAGGCCATCCATGGCCAGCAGTTCGGCTTTCGGTTTGGCACGCGCGTAGTCGATGAGATAGCGCCGCATCATTCTGGTGACTATAGCGAGGAAATGCCCGCGGTCCTGCCAATCAATCGATTTGGCTTTGTACAGCTTGAAAAAGATCTCGTTGACAAGCTCCGTTCTCTGGAGGGTGTGGTTGCGGCGCTCGCGATTAAGGCAGCGGCTTGCAATCTCCCGCAGCTTGGGCATAAGAGCTTCAAACAGCATGGATTCGGCTTCGTGATCACCCGCCCGCCATTTCTGCAGCAACATGGTGATTTCTTCAGGATTCATAGGCACGTGGTCCCAGCCTCGGCCAGAGTGCAGGGTCGAATGCGCGCCATTATACGGCCAAATCCCAACAACACAAGAGTTCATAAATAAAGGTGGCGTCTAGCCCCGAATCGTTTCATTGGAATTTTCTTCTTTGTGACTGGCGGATTTGCAGCGGTTTGCACGCTACTCGAAGAAAAGGTCCTGCTCATTCGCAAGAGCTTGTCATGGGAGAGCGCGGTTCTGCCTGCCGACGAGGACAGCGAGTCAGCAAAGGAGTGATCTATGGCCGCTGCAACAGCGATTGACCTGCCGAGCTTTGATGCCGCCTATCTCCGTGCATTAAACCAGGGAGACGAGGAGACCGAACAGCACTTTTTTCACTACTTTACGCCTCTGATCCGGGCCAGGCTGCGAAAGTATCTTCGCTCCTCTGACCTGGTTCAGGACGCCATGCAGGAAACCTTTGCCCGCGTTCTGGCCGCAGTGCGGGCGCGCAATGGAGTGAGGCATCCGGAGAGGTTCGGGGCCTTTGTTCATGCCGTCTGCCGGAACGTGGCTTTGGAAACGTGGCGTTCGGAGCGGCGCTTTGTGGCGCTCGAAGACCCTGATTCCGAAAACCACGCCGAAGTGGCGGAACCCGAGCCGGGTCCGTTCCGCAGCCCGCATCGCATGGCTGAAGCGGCAGAAGCGCGTGAACGGGTGAGGAAAGTGCTGGCTGAGCTCTCTTCTCTTGACCGCCAGTTGCTCGTAGCGGTTTTTCTTGATGAAGAAGAAAGGGGCCACGTTTGCCAGCAAATGCGTGTAAGCAGGGCGCATCTGCGCATCCTCCTTTTCCGGGCAAAGCAGCGGTTTCTCGAAATGACGCCGATCGACCACAAGGCCACTATGCGCAGCGTGCCTTCGCGGGATGCCGTCAGGATGGGAACACGGAAGAAGGCGATGGCAGCGACCGTTGGCGGCAGCGCCATACCTTTTCCGCTTTAGCAACCATGGAGCACATTGGGCCAGCAAGAACGCCGGCCGCCAAATGCACTCAGGAGGCTAACGATGGCAAAGATTTTTTCTAATTCGGCGGACTTCAGCCCTCGTCGGAAGACGAGCCGGTCCCCAAAGCTGCGTCTGGTTGCGCCGAGTGCCACACGTACTGCAAAAGACCCACGCGTGAAAGCGGTGGGCAAGAAAGACCGGCCGCACAGCGACGCGCATACGCGGGTGCGCGCGATTGAGTATTTTTATCTCTGATTTCACCGCGCTGGCCGGCGGGAAATTCGGGAGCGCAAAGATCCACCAAGGTAATCCGGCGCGCCCCGCGTGCTCTAACCGGCCGCGCCGGATGAGCCACTTAGTACCACGACAACCGGCCTCTATTCCAGCCGACAGCACACGATTCAGGTTCCCGCCACATTTCTCGGAACCCGGCCGCACCTTGATCCGTATTTTTACACAGCTATATGACTGCAGGGCGGGAAGAACAGCTTGCCTGCTTACGCTTAAGCGCCTCGCGCGTCTGACACAAGTTAACAATGCCTTTGGAGGCCCATGTATGCGTACGCTGATCCAGGACATCCGTTATGCATTGCGGCAGCTGCGCAACGCGCCGCTCTTCACAATTACGGCTGTGCTCACGCTGGCGCTGGGCATCGGCGCCAACACCGCCGTGTTCACGATGGTGCACGAGGTACTGCTGAAGCCGCTTCCGGTAAGCAATCCCGGCGGGCTGTACCGCGTCGGCAATGAATACCACTGCTGCACCGAGGGTGACCTGCAGGACAATTGGACGATGTTCTCCTATCCCCTCTACGAGTATCTGCGCGACCATACTCCGGAATACGAGCAGCTTGCGGCATCGCAGACCAACCGCCCTGACCTGAGCGTGCGGCGGACAGGCGCCGGTGCGGCAGAGTCGTTTAGCGGCGAACTGGTTTCAGGGAATTATTTTTCCGTGATGGGATTGAGGGCCGCGGCGGGGCGGCTGATTTCTCCTGAAGACGACCGGCCCGGAGCGCCGCCTGTGGCAGTCATGAGCTATCGCGCCTGGCAGGAAAAGTACGGACGCGACGCCACCATGGTCGGCAGCAGCCTGGCGATCAACGGTATTCCCATGACGCTGATCGGCATCGCGCCGCCGGGTTTCTTTGGCGACCGGCTTGAGGCGGACCCGCCGGATTTCTGGATGCCGATTGCCATTGAACCAACGATGTACCGCGAGAATTCCCTGCTCCATCTGCCCAGCACAGCATGGCTTTACTTGATTGGAAGATTGCGTCCCGGGACGCAGCCTGGGGCGGTCTCGGCGCATATGACAGCCGAGCTGCGGCAGTTTCTCTCCGAGCCGGGCAACATCGATCCCAATGAGGATAGAAGCCACATTAAGAATCAGGTGATCCATGTCAGCTCCGGCGCGGGCGGCGTGAACAGCATGGAGGACGCAAAGACCGGCCTTTACCTGCTGCTGGCGGGTGCCTTTGTGATCCTGTTAATCGCGTGTGCGAACGTGGCCAACCTGCTGCTGGCCCGCGGAGCGGCGACCCGGGTGCGCACCTCATTGCAACTGGCGATTGGGGCCAGCCGCACGCGCATTATCCGCTCCGGGCTGACGGAGAGCATTGTTCTGGCTCTGCTCGGCGGCGCTGCCGGAATTCTGCTGGCCTACTATGCGAGCCGCGGCATGGTGGCGCTGGCCTTCCGCGGATCTCATTTTGTTCCTATCTCGGCCGCGCCCTCCCTGCCGGTGCTGGGATTCACGTTTGCCGTTGCGCTGCTGACGGGAATTGTCTTCGGCGTAAGCCCGGCGTGGATCGCATCGCGCTCTGATCCTGCCGAGGCGCTGCGCGGCGCCGGCCGTACCAGCCGCGATCCGGCGGCTTTCGGGCAGAAGTCACTAGTGATTCTGCAGGCGGCGCTCTCGCTCGTCCTGCTTACCATGGCCGGCCAACTGATGCAGAGTCTTCGCAACCTGGAAGGGCAGCAGTTCGGCTTTGAGCGCCAGGGCCGGTTGCTGGTACAGTTCAGCCCGCAAAGCGCCGGCTATACCCAGGACCGCCTTACTGGCCTTTATCAGCAGATGGATGATCGCTTTGGCCATCTGCCCGGCGTGATCAATGAAAGCCTGGCGCTCTACACAGCGCAGCAGGGCAATAACTGGGGTGAAGGCATTTTTATTGCCGGACAGAAACCAAGAGAAGACAGCGGTTGTTCATGGGTACGGGTAGGCGCTCATTACTTTGAAACTCTCGGCACGCCCATGGTCGAGGGCCGTGGATTCAAGGAGAGTGACACCGCGACATCGCAACATGTAGCGGTGGTGAACGAGGCGTTCGTGAAGAAATTCTTTTCGGCCGGCCAGAACCCGATCGGCCAGCATTTCGGCAAAGATGAGCCCAGCCACGCGGGCGACTACGAAATTGTGGGTGTGGCCAAAGATGCAAAATACCAGGATGCTTCCCGCCCCGTGCGGCCAATGTTTTTTGTTCCGCTCACTCAGACCATCCAATACTCGACGCCGGTCTCCAACATGGTGGAAACCGCATCCAGGTACATGGGGACGCTCATTTTGCACGTGCAGGGCGACCCGCGCAGCTTTGAATCCGTGGTGCGCAGAACCCTGGCGGGCATTGATCCCAACCTTACGCCGCTTAGCATGATGAGCTTTGATGAGCAGATTGATGTGCGGTATAGCCAGAACACAGCCATCTCGCGCTTGAGCGCCACGTTTGGAGTTCTGGCGCTCCTGCTGGCCTCCATCGGCCTCTATGGCCTGATGGCTTATCAGGTTGCTAGACGCACGGGAGAAATCGGCATCCGCATGGCGCTGGGCGCTGACAAGCTCAACATCGTTCGGCTGGTGCTGCGCGGGGCGTTTTCTCAGGTGGGCGTCGGACTGCTGATCGGGATCCCGCTGGTCTTCCTGAGCGGCTGGCTGATGAGAAGCCAGCTCTATGGCGTGAGCAGCTTTGCCCCGGCAATCCTGGCCGCGGCGGTCCTGGTTCTGGCCACGTGCGCGCTGGTGGCCAGCGTGCTGCCGGCGCGAAGGGCAGCGGGGATCGATCCCATCAAGGCGCTGCGGACGGAATAATCCAGACAGCCTGGTCGCGATGAGGTTGAATGCCCACAGCCTTGATCAGCAGAAACCGCTCAGAAACAACTTGCAACAGGAAGCAGCTATGCTAAAATATTCGTATTGTGTTCGACTGCGCCATTTTAGGTGCTGACTTTGCCGTGCGGGCAATGAGAAGAGTCACGACTAATGCGCCGGGCAGCGAGCCGATTTGTGGATTTCCTTAGGTTGCGACCCATCAGCCAACGGCTGAGAGGTCGCGAAACAAGATGGGCCTTTGGCAAGCGTTGCGGACGAGCTTGCGTGACCCAAGCGAAATCCTGGGTCATGCAGTGGAAAACCTTGGGTGACCCAGTGGAAAACTCGGCGTGACCCAAGGGTCGAGGCTGGGTCGATTTCCTGTAAGTGCTTTTTTTGCAACAGATCCGTAAAAAAGGCGGCCACCCCCCCAGCAAATCGGCTTTCTCCTGACATAGCGGTGATCTCGTAAATTGGCCCTTGATTGCCGGCGACCTCTGGCGGGCTTGGGAAGCGCTCGGGTGTTTCCCCGAACTGCACGGCAGCGCTGGATTTTATATAATGGATGCAGTCCCTCGTAAATTTTCTGGAGAGCTTTCCATAACATGATTCATTTTCTGCAAAGCGGCAACAAGGCTGCGAAATATATCCTTGGCGGGTTGCTGGTGCTCCTATCCGCCAGCATGGTTACCTACCTGATCCCCGGATTCATGAGCGGCACTGAAGCTGTGCGCAGCGGTGTGGTGGCTACCGTGGCGGGAGAAGACATACACACGAATGAGGTGCAGAAAGCCGTGCAACGGCAGATGGAGGGGAAGCGAATCTCTCCGGACATGATGGCTTTCTATACTTCGTTTCTGATTCCTCAGGTGACGCGGCAGCTTATCGAGGAAAAGGAAGCCGTGTATGAGGCCCATCGACTGGGGCTGCGGGTGACTGACGATGAACTGCGCGACGAAATGCGCACCGGGCCCAGCAAGGAGGCGTTTTTTCCCAACGGGCAGTGGATTGGACAGGAAAAATACGTAGCGTTGCTGCAGAACGCCGGATTGACAGTGGGCCAGTTTGAATCGCAACTGCGCGACGGGCTGCTGACGCAAAAACTGTACGATACCATCGCATCGAGTGTGAACGTCAGTCCGGCTGAGGTCGAGAAGGCCTATCAGGACAAGAACACCAAAGTTAAATTCCAGTATGCCGTGCTGGACCGGTCGACTCTGGCAAAACAGGTCAAGCCGACCGACGCGGAACTAAAGGCTTATTTCGAAACCAATAAAGCGCGCTACCAGAATTCGATTCCGGAAAAGCGGCAGGTCCGTTATTTCGTCCTGAACGACAAGGACGCAGAGAAGGAAGCGACAGTAACGCCCGATCAAGTGGCGCGATATTACTCTGCGAACCAGGATGAGTACCGCACTTCCGACCGAGTGCGGGTACGCCACATACTGATCGAGACCCCGAAGCCTGGCCCGGACGGCAAGGTGGACCAGAAAGCCGTGGACGCGGCCCGCGCCAAGGCGGAAGACATCCTGAAACAGCTCAGGGCTGGTGGTAATTTTGCCGAATTGGCCAACAAGTACTCTCAGGATCCCGGCAACGCCGGCAATAAGGGCGGCGAATTGGGATGGATCGGCAGGGGCCAGACCGTGCCGGAGTTCGAAAAGACGGCATTTGGGCAGAATCCCGGCCAGATCAGCGGAATTGTTCAGACTTCTTACGGGTTCCACATCATCCAGACGGAAGAAAAACAAAGCGCGGGCGTGAAGCCTTTGTCTGAAGTGAAAGACCAGATCGAGCAGGTGCTCAAAGCTCAGGCAGCCAGCGCCTTGATCAGCCAGAACTCCACCGACGCAGAAGACATCGCGGACAAGCAGGGACTGGACAAGGCCGCAGCCAAGTACGGCGTGCAGGTTGTTGAGAGCAATCCCATCACCCGCTCTGCCGTGTTGCCGGGGGTGGGCCCGGCCCCCGAGCTGCTGGAGCAGATCTTCGCCACGACGGCGGGTTCCGCTCCCCAGATTGCGCGCGCGCAGCAGGGCTACGTGGTGTTCCAGGTAACCAAGGTTACTCCCGCGAGCACGCCGACCCTGGATGAAATCAAGAGCAAAGTCACAGCCGACTTCGTCAACCAGCGCGCCAATGAGATGCTGCAAAAGCAGTTAAAAGAGCTGGCGGACCGCGCACGCGTGCTGCACGATCTGGCGAAAGCGGCCAAAGAACAGGGCGCAACGGTGAAAAGCGTCGACATGCAGGGCCGGAGCGACACGGTTCCGGGCCTGGGCTCCATGTCCGGCCCCTTGAGCGTGGCTTTCAACCTGAAGCCGGGTGAGATCAGTGAGCCGCTGAACCTGGGCGACAAGGGGGCGGTTCTGCAGGTCACCGATCGTCAGGTGCCATCCACAACCGATCCCAGTTTCGCCGCGACACGCGACCAGTTGACGGAACAACTGATGCAGCAGAAGCGCCAGCAGGCCCTGGCACTTTTCATGAGCAACGTGGACGCGCGTCTGAAAAAAGATGGCAAACTGAAAATCAACAACGCCGAACTGAGTTCATTGACCAAGAACCGGGGCTGAAGCGCATCATAGGAAGGTATGCTGTGTAACCGTTGCGCCGGAGCGCTGCTCCACGTCACTTCCCTGCCTTCGTCCGGAGGAATCGGCGACCTGGGACCTGAAGCTTATGCTTTCGCGGATTTTCTTGCGCGGAGCAGGATGGGTCTGTGGCAGGTTTTGCCGCTCTCGCCGCCGGGTATGGGCAATTCGCCCTATTCGGCCATCTCCGCATTTGCCGGAAACCCGCTGCTGATCAGCCTGGAAAGGCTGGTGCAGCGAGGCTGGATCGGCGCAGACCGACTCAAGAATCAACCTTCGTTTCGCAATCGCGTCAATTTTGAAGAGGTCCTGGCCTTCAAAATGCCTCTGCTGCGCGAAGCCGCACAGAACTTCCTGGAAGCTCACAAAGGCTCGGACCGCGCCCGTTTTGAGGAGTTCAAGCGTGAACAGGCGTGGTGGCTGGAAGATTTTGCCCTCTTCGCCGTGATGCGGCAAATACATGCTGGCGCTACCTGGAGTTCCTGGGAAAGCGGCCTGAGCCGCCGCGAACCGGCGGCCCTGCATCAGTTTGGCCTGGACCATCAGCGGGAACTGGAGGTAGAACGCGCCATCCAGTTCGCCTTTGTCGAGCAATGGCGTTCACTGCGGCGCTATTGCCACCAGCGCGGAATCAAGATTGTGGGCGATGTGGCCATCTTTGTGAACTATGACAGTGCGGATGTTTGGCGCAATCCGCACATCTTCCATCTCAGCCAGGACCTGCAGCCCACAGTAGTAGCGGGCGTTCCGCCCGACGCATTCAGTGAAACCGGACAGCGCTGGGGAAATCCGCTCTACCGCTGGGAGGCCTCCAACGGCCAAAATTATGACTGGTGGGTCCACCGCATGTCATGGGCGCTGGAGACCTGTGACATCGTGCGTCTCGACCATTTCCGCGGCTTTGAGAGCTACTGGGAGATTCCGGCGTCAGAGCCCACGGCCGTCCACGGGCGCTGGGTGAAGGGGCCCGGAGATGCCCTGTTCCACGTATTGAGGGAGCGTCTGGGCAATCTGCCTTTTATCGCGGAAGACCTGGGACTGATCACGCCGGAGGTACACGCGCTGCGCGAGCGCCTTGCCATTCCGGGAATGAAAGTGCTGCAGTTTGGGTTTGGCGATCCCGGAGCGCACATTTATCTGCCGCACAAGTACGAGCAGAACTGCGTGGTCTATACGGGCACGCACGACAACGACACCACCCGGGGCTGGTGGCGAACTGCCCGGCGCGAAGAAAAACAGGGCGCGCTTGAATACTTTGGGCCGGCGGAAGACGGCATACACTGGGCGTTCATTCGCGGAGCCTTTGCGTCTGTAGCAGAAATGGCAGTTGTTCCTTTGCAGGATTTCCTTGGACTGGAGAGCGAGGCGCGCATGAACACGCCATCGCGCGGCGACGGCAACTGGGGATGGCGGTTCTCGCCGGGCGCTTTGACCAGCGAGCTTGCCGATAAGATCGCCGCCCTTTGCAGCGTCAGCGATCGCGGTCCGAGCACGTCAGCCGCTGATCAGCAGCGCGACCGGGAAGTGCGCGAAGAGTTCGCTGCATAGGAGAGTCCGGCCCGGCGTGACTTTGATTTTTTCGCCGGTAAAGACATTCTCCAGAAACTCAGAAGTATGCGGAGGAACGGGCAGCTCCGTGGTGCTCCAGAGCTCGCCAAGCGGAGGCCGCAAGGAACCGCCGGCAAGCGTGCAGCTTAAGCGCGGAACTGCTGTAATGGCGACTTCCGACTGGTTTTCTCGCGCGAAGCCGACAAGGTGGTCGCGCTGAGGACCGGTGGCGATCAGAGGCGTGTAGTTGGAGGCATGGAACAGCTCACGGCGTTCGCGACGCAGCCGCAGAGCCTGCATGGTAGTCCAGAGCTTGATGCGGCCGTCTTGATAGTGATCCATCAATTCGTCACAAAGCGAGACGAGGTCGCCGGATTCAGCGCGGCGATCCAGATCGGCGAGCAACTGCCTTCGGCTGTTGTAATCCACGGGCCGGCGGTTGTCAGGATCCACCAGGCTGAATTGCCAGAGCTCCATGCCCTGGTAAATATCCGGGTTGCCGGGTGATGTAATCATCAGCAGCCGTTGCGCGAGCGCGTTGATGGCGCCGAAGAACGAGGTTGTCCTGGTAAAGGCCTGCAGTTGTTCAAGAAAACCGTTGGGCCGAACCGCCGTGCCGGGCGCAAGAATTTTTTCGATGAACTGCTGCAGAGCTTCAACGTAAACAGGATCATCATTGATCCAGCTCAGGTTCACTTTGGCTTCATGCACGGCTTTGGTCATGTACTGCTTGATACGTTCAACGTAGCTCTGGCGCGCTTCGTCTCCCCTGAACTCAAAGGGCCAGGAGCCGACCAGCGTCTGGTAAAGAAAATATTCTTCGTTCGAGTCGGGGACTTTCCGCCCATCCGCCAGCATGCGCTTGCGCGTGCGATTCGCCTTACGCCATTTAAAAACCTGCGCGGTCCAGCTTTTCGGGATTTCCGAGATCACGTCAAGCCGGGCGCGAACATCCTCGCTCCGTTTGCTGTCGTGAGTTGAAGTACTCAGCATGGAGAACGGCCAGCGCTCGGCGCGTTTGCGATTCCCCTCATGAAATTCCTGCACGCTGCTGCCAAACTGTTTGGGCGAGCCGCCGACATCATTCACGGCAATAAAGCGGGCATAAAGGTAACACGCCGTGTCTTCCAGTCCTTTGGCCATTACCGGTCCGGTCAACTGCTGGAACTTGAGCGTGAAATAGAGCTTTTTGCGGTAGAGTTCAGGTTCGTCGCGTTGGCGCAGCAGCAGGATGTCACGCAGGAAATCAAAGCTCGCGGGCACATTGCCCGGATTGCGGCGTTTGGCGCGAGCAATGGCTTCGTTGATGTAAGCCTGGTCACGCTCGCTGACTTGCCCGCGCTCGTCAATATAAGTGCGATAGACGGGGAAGCAGGCGATGGTCTCCCGGATCACGTCACGAAGCGCTTTGCGGGTGAAATCACGAGCATAGCGATCGGTGACCGAGAGCTCATCGAGCAGATGCGCAAGCACGTTGACTTCGCTGGCCAGCGACGCATTCATGATCAGCTTCTTGGAGTTGTAAATCACCGCGTCCACGTCCTGCGCTCTTCCTGTAAAGCGATGATAAGTGTTCGTGAACTGGCGCTCATTGCGGCGTTCGATAAAGATCCCGTTGACGAGCATGGTGAATTCGTACCCTGAGGTTCCGTCCACCGGCCATTCGCAGGGAAGATCCTCTCCGGGCTCAAGGATCTTTTCCACCACGGTGTACAGTGGCGCGTGATCCTTCATCCAGTCATGCTGGCCGAAAACCTGCTGTATTTCTTCTTCAATTCCGTTTTCCGCCAGCGGCGGCCGAGGCGTATCTCCCGCGCACTGGCTGGCGGCAAACAGCATCTGCACGCGCACCAGATATTGCCGCGGGTTGAGCAGCCCATCGCAGTGGTCAATCCGAATCCCCTGAATCAGATCCTGGGCCAGCAGCTTTCTCAGCAACTGATGCGTGGCCGCAAACACGCGGGGATTTTCCATGCGCAGGCCGATCAGATCGTTGATATCGAAGAAGCGCCGGTAGTTGATTTCTTCTCCGGAAACGCGCCAGTGAGCAAGCCGGTAGACCTGCTGCTCGAGCAGGCGATGGAGATAGTCGAAGCTGCGCGGGTCTCCAGGCCGCCCGTTGTACAGTTTGAGCGCCTTCTCCGCCACGGCGCACACTTCCGGCGCAGTCTGAAGCAAACGTTGCAGCGCTTCCGTCAACGGCCCAACCGAACGCCGCCGCTGGCGCACCAACTCATCATCTCTTACGCTGTGCGAAGGCAGGTTGCGCAACCCGGAGAGCAGGTTACGGAATTCCTGACTGGTAATCTCGTTGTTGAACGGCTCAAGGATCAGCGCAATCGTCCCCGTGTCGAGCGGCAGATTCTTATCAAAGTAGACGATGTGAAACGCATCCTGATCAAATACCAATTTGATCCGGCCGGATTCCAGTTCTGCGCCGTACTGGTCGCCGAGGATCGGAAGCAGCAACTTGTCTTTGAGCTCAGGCTTGATAGGGTCCCAATCGATATCAAAGAATTCGGCAAACTCTGATGTACGCCCATTAGCCAATACATCGCGCCACCAGGGGTTTTCACCCTGTCCGATTCCCATGTGGTTGGGCACAATATCGAGCACCTGCCCCATGCCGTAGTTCTTGAGTTCCCGCGCTAACGCCTGAAGGTCCTCGTAGCTGCCTACCTCTGGATTTAACTGATTATGGTCGGTGATATCGTAGCCATGCATGCTGCCGGAACGCGCTTTCAACACCGGCGAAGAATACACATGGGAGACGCCAAGTGCATGCAGATAGCCGACAAGCTGCCGCACATCATCAAAGGTAAATCCGGCGTTGAACTGCACGCGGTAGGTGGAGAGCGGACGCACGCTGCGCTTCTGCGCCGCCAGGCGGTCCAGGCACTCCGAGATACCGCTCGATTCTGCAGTCAGTACGGCTGGATTTGATCTCATGTGAAGGCGAGGAGCGGGCAGAACACTCCGCGTGCTTAGATGCGAGAGTTACGGAGCGCGTCGTGGCCGCAGGGGCCTTTACTAACCGTCAGGAACATCAGACAATAAAGATTCCACCTGGGAGGAGCAGCAACTTCATGCCTGTGAGTGGCGAACTGATCCGCTTAATGAACTACGTCGATGACATTGCCGCAACCTTGCGCCGCATCCAGGCGGGCATTGTCAGCGTGACCGACGACGAAAAGAAACGCCTGGCCGATTACATGCGCAAGGCAGATCCCAACTACACCAAAATGGTGGACACCCTGGAAAAAAGCTAAACCATGGTTGAGATCCGCACGGTGTCCGTGATCGGCGCCGGACTCTTGGGGCGCGGCATTGCTCAGGTGGCCGCTCTTGGCGGTTATCGCACCATCCTTGAAGACATTTTTCCAGCCAGCCTGCGCAGGGCGGGAAATGAAATCCGCGAAAATCTCGACCAGGCCATCGAACTGGGCCAAATCTCCCGGCCGGATGCCGATGCCGCCTTTGCGCGCGTGGAATACGCTTCCAGCGTGGAAGAAGCCGCCAGAGAAGCCGACCTCGTGATTGAAGCTGGGCCCGAGGAGATGGAATCGAAAATCGAAATCTTTACCCTTCTGGATAAAATCTGCAAGCCGCATACGATTCTGGCCTCCAACACCTCATCGCTTAGCGTCACCGAGATTGCATCCATCACGTATCGCTCGCGTAGGATTCTCGGCATGCACTTTACTCATCCTGTGCACAAGATGAAGCTGCTGGAAATTGTGCAAGCTCTGGAGACCGATGAGGAGACCGTCGCCGCCTGCGCCGAAGCAGCCCGCCGCATGGGAAAAGAAGTGGTGGTGATCAAGGAATCTGCCGGATTTATCGCCGCCCGCATCAACGCACATTCCCGGCAATGAAAACGCGGACCCTCGGACGGTCCCCGGAGGGTCAACTCGGGGACCGATATCTGGAGGTGGTGGTTGGGTCAGATTGAACCGAGGGGAGGAAAAGCTGGGTCGAATTAAAATGAACTACTGATTAGTTCTTTAGCTCACTTGCCTGGCGCTTCTTCTTTCACTGCATCTTTGAAATGCCGAATACCGTCGCCCAGCCCTTTGCCCAAATCGGCCAGTTTTGACGGACCAAAGAAAAGCAGAGCGATAATCAAGATCACCAGCAAATGCATTGGCTGCATGATGCCTTCAAACATTTTTCCTCCCGGAGTGCCTCGACTGAATTTAGCCGGTCTTACGGATGCCAGCGAGTCGGAGTATGGCCAAGCTTTCTTACGGAAAGATTAGAGAAATATTAGATTTACTAATTGCCTCCGAACGGCGAGCGAGAACCTGCCGGGATCGGCGGATTGACCCTGCGCGCGATGATCGTAGGCAATGACACGGTAACGCTTTTCGAAGGCGCCACGTTGTGCCTCAAACATGGCGTGATCCATCAGCAAGCCATGCGAGAAAACTATGGTTTCATGCCCGCTGCCGGATTCCTTGTAAAACAGCTCCACACCGTTCACTTTCATCATGGGCATGGAATACTCCTCTGCGCCTTACTTTAAGCGTAAATAGCCGCGCCTGAGCGATACAATACCCGCAAAATCCGCGACGTATCCAAACAACCGCTTTAGCCGAGGTGTCGGCCCACTGATCGCTCAAAGAATTCCGGTTTTCGGAAATTCGCAATTGATATAGGCGGCAAAAACCTCCTGAAGTTACTTAAGGTGCTTTCACCATAGAGCCTCAATCAAATGTTTACCAACTGTGCTCTTCATTTACGATAGCGGACGTTTCACCGCGCTTGCTCTCCTCTCCCGGTCTGTACGGGCAGCGCAAATTGATCCAAAAATTCAGTCACCTAGGAGAGCATTGGATGAAGCTCTTTTCACTTCTTCGAGTCAGCGTATCCCAACGGCAAAAAGGTTTCAGTGGTAATCGCGGTGTCCAGCTTGCAGCCTTCATGGCGATCTTCATGCTTGCAGGCTTGAACGGCCAGGCGCAAAACGCCAACGGCAACACGATTTCAGCCAAGAACCCCACCGGAACCGCAGCCACAGTCACCACCGCAGGAAGCTTTGATTTCAACAATCCTTTCTTTCAAAGCCTTGGAACCAACGGCCGCGCTTGCGCGACCTGTCACCAGCCCACGCAGGGATGGTCTGTAACCCCCGCGGCCATCCAGCAGCGCTTTAGGCAGAGCAACGGCCTGGATCCGATTTTCCGCGCCGTCGACGGCGCCAACTGCCCAACCAACTTCACGCCGGGGAACGCGAACGACTCCACCCAGTTGCTGAACCGCGGCCTGATCCGTATCGATCGTCCGCTTCCCGCGAACGCGCAGTTTACGATTGAGGTCGCAGACGATCCCTACAACTGCTCCACACCCACTGATATTTCCGTCTATCGCCGCCCGCTGCCTTCCACCAACCTGAGCTTCCTGAGCGGTGTAATGTGGGATCAGCGCGAGTCCGCCCCTGGCCGCAGCATTCCGGACGACCTGACGCAGCAGGCGTTTGACGCTATTCTGGGCCACGCCCAGGCTGCGGCTCCGCCGTCTGCCGCTACCACGCAGGCCATCCGTGACTTTGAAATCGCGCTCTTCACGGCGCAGATCTCTGACAATGAGGCCGGCTCACTGACCGCCAATGGCGCGAACGGAGGCCCAGCCGCACTGGCGCAGCAGGCCTTCTTCCTCGGCACCAATGATCCGTTTGGCGGCAATCCAACCGGCGCGGCATTTGATTCCAACGTTTTCAGCCTGTATGAAAGCTGGGCCAAATCATCGGATTCCAGCACCGAGCAGGCCCGCGAGTCCATTAAGCGAGGCGAACTGCTCTTCAACACCTTCCCGATTCCCATCTTCGGGGTGGCCGGCCTGAATGGCCCCAACGATACCAGCCAGGCGGTAATCATGGGCACCTGCAGTACCTGCCACAATACCCCGAACGTGGGCAATCATTCCGTGTCGCTGCCGCTGAACATCGGCGTGGCTGACCAGCGCTTCAGCACCTCGGATGATCCGCTGTTCACGCTCATCAACAAGGTTACCGGGCAGGTGACGCAATCCAGTGATCCCGGCGTTGCCATGGTCAGCGGACAGTGGGCTGACATCGGCAAGTTCAAGGTCCCGGTGCTTCGCGGGCTCGCCGGCCGCGCGCCTTACTTCCACAACGGCTCGGCCAAGACGCTGGAAGACGTTGTGAAGTTCTATAAGGACCGCTTCAACCTGCCTCTTTCAGGAGACCAAGCCAACGATCTGGCCAACTTCCTGCGCAGCCTGTAACCAAGCCGCGCCGCGCAAACTTCGCGGCGCGTCAGCTTGTCATCGTGAGCGAAGCGCTGGTTTTGCGCGAGTCGAACGACTCTGATCGCGCGAAGCGCATCCGCAGCCAGATCTCGTCCGATCTTCAGGACGATATTTGAAGGCGCGAGCAACAAGAAGGAATCATGGGCCGGACTCTTTTGAGAGCCCGGCCCGTTCCCTCTCTGCAAAATTGGCAAGCTCAGGTTGCGTTCCGCCGCAGGGCTTACATCGGTGCTCCCGCATTTGAAGCGAGTGTTGGATAGCTAACGAAAACTAGGGCTCACGAGGGCAGTCGCCGTCGAAAGAAACCGTACTCGGATTGAAGGTACACGGACTCGTGCGGATGCCACCCGTCACTTGCTCCATTTCCCTGGGCTGAAGCAGGCGCGCACCCAAACGGTTCAGAACTCGGTCTTGTTCTAGCGTATTCGGCATAGATTTCTCCTTGTTGAGAACTTTTCCAAAAAATGCTGCACGGCCAGATACATTGCAGCATTGCTCCAGTACACCAGCTTTCGAGGACTTCACTTACCTCGTTTCCTGGTGGTCCTGTTGCTTGCATCTTCAAGGAGCAACTGCTGGATCAGGCCGCGCAGAGAAGCCTCGTTTCCAGGCTGGATCGCCGTGGGCAGGGCCGCTGGTTGCGCGGATGTTACCTGCTTTATCGATTACCACTACCTGAGGAATATTCAAAATCTCATTTCCGGTGCGGCCAACAATCCCCGCAACCGACGGAACTGTCTAAGCCACCCTGCGTTCTTCCTCGGGAGGAACCAGAATGTCCCTTCTGGATCGTATGCTTCCGCTCCAGGCTGCCAGGATCAGCACGACCCAGCCCACCGCAAAATCATTCCAGCGGGAAGAGTTGCTCACATAGCCCAATACCCATGGAGCAAAAAGCAGCCAGATCCCGAGAATGAAGTTGATCCAGCTTCCTGTTCTACCTGACGGACGGTTTGAAAGCCGCCATGAGGCAAAGATCACGATCAAGATTCCTACAACGATGTCATTACCCAGAGCAGTTCCCGAGGCTGACAGCGTGAATCCGGCAATGATCAGCCAGATTCCGAGAACCACGTTTACTCCACTGGCAAAGCTGACCTTGGAATTCCTTGCTGTAGTCATTTTGGTACCCCTTAACTTAAATTGTCACAATTGAGTGCTATATGAAATGCGATGGTTGAGGGATTAAGTCCGTTGTCCTGTTTGGCGGGCGAGCAGGGACTTGAACGCGGTGAATGGATGGTTTTTTCTGTTGTCGGAAAGAAGGGAATGTCGTGCTGCGGCTGAGAGCAGAACCTGAATTTTCTAAGCTGGTCCCCTGACACGCCGAGGAGCGCTTGGCGAAATCGTGCCTACCGTGACGGCTCCGCAGACGCGGAATTCTTCAGAACGCGCTCAGTCACGGCTTCAGTAATCTCGCGCGCCAACACACTGTTGGGATCGATGCGGCCTTCCAGCAATTGTCTGACTGCTTCTTTGCTGCTTTGTTTTTCCGCCATAACAAGTAAGCAGAGGCAAATAGCATGCCAAAACTATGATCGCGAAAAGCTTTCATTCACAAGCACTTAGCTGAGCATAGTACCTCATGTGTGAATATATTCCGCAGTGGCGTGTGTAGGATGGTAATGCCCGTTGCGCTGAATCAAATTCAGCAGGCGATCAACTCAGCCGCTCCAGCCACGGCTATTTGGTTTGTGCCGCTTATCACCGTTCGCGCAGCTTGCTGAGCAGGCGCAGAATTTCAAAGTACATCCAGATCAGCGTCACCATCAGGGCGAAGCCGCAGTACCACTCCATGTACTTCGGAGCCCCCGCAGCCGCGCCGTGTTCAACCAGGTCAAAGTCCAGCACGAGGTTCAACGCCGCGATAATGACAACAAAGACGCTGAAGGCAATTCCAATGGTTCCGGCGCCGTACACAGATGAAAACAACTGAATGTGAAAGAACCCCAGAATCCAGGTAAGAAGATAGAAGAAGAAAATTCCGCCCGTGGCCGCAACCACGCCGAGCCGGAATTTATCTGAGACACGAATCAGCCCTGAACTGTACGCCAGCAGTAAAACCAGCATGGTGCCGAACGTGAGCGCTACCGCTTCAATGGCGATTCCAGGAAACCTGACCTCGAACATGGAAGAAATTGCGCCCAACGCGAGTCCTTCCAGCAGCGCATAAAGAGGAGCAGTAATCGCCGACCATTGCTTCTTGAAGATGGTCACCATCGCAACCACCAGACCGCCAATGCTGCCGATGAGGATCAGCGGGGCCACCGCAGCCGGCGATTCAGAGTGCATGGCGAGATTCCATGTCCACGCCGCAGTGGCAATGGCACAGAGCAGCAGGATGCCTGTCTTGTTCACTGCGCCCTGTACGGTCATTGTGTCGCCGAACGCGGTCCTCTCGTTGCGGAACACCTGGTCGTTCAACGTGGGGTTGGACGTTCTCATGAATGCCATTAAGAATTCTCCAATTGTCGTGGAAGCATGTCTCTCTAGGATAGCAGAGTGCGTGGCCAGGTTCTCAGGGCTGTTGATATGGGTCTGTTTCCTGATATAAACGTGAACCGGAGCAATACATGCATCTGATCGCGATTCGTCATTCCTGTCTCAAATTCTGTTTTTTTCTTTGCCTGGCCACGATTGCCGCCACTTTGCCGCTTGAGGCAGGCGCAGTCCAGCAACCCGATTCAACCCAGTTCTCCGCGCTCAAATGGAGGCTGATCGGCCCGTTTCGCGCCGGCAGAGTAACTGCAGTGGCAGGCGTGCCGGGAGACCCGAACACCTACTACTTCGGCACTCCCGGAGGCGGCGTCTGGAAGAGCACCGACGCAGGCCGGGTATGGCATCCGATTTTCGACAAGGAGCATGTTGCTTCCATTGGCGCGCTGGCCGTTGCTCCCTCCAATCCGCAGGTCGTCTATGTGGGCACGGGCGAGCAGACCCGAGGCAACGGACTCTACCGCTCCTCCGACGGTGGCGCGACCTGGCACAAGGCCGGATTGGACGACGTTCTTTTTATCCAGGCGATCGTGGTTGACCCGGGCAATCCCAACATTGTGGTTGTCGCCGCTAATTCGGTCGGCATGGGGATCTTGTGGCAGCCGCTTCCGCGTTGGGCGAAAACTGCCAATCGAGGAATCTTCAAAACGACGGATGGCGGTAAGACGTGGAAAAAAGCATTCTCTGATAACAACAGCCTGGGAATCGTAGATATGTGCGCCGATCCCGGCAATCCACGCAAGCTGTATGCGGTGGTCTACCACGCTGCCTCGGGTTCAGGCGCATCCAGAATTGAAGCTACTTCAGAGATCGTCGAGTCGGCCGATGAAGCCTCGACATGGAGGCATCTGCCCACCAAAGGCCTGCCGGAAAAGGCGCGCAAGAGAATGGGAATCGCTGTCGCGCCCGGGAACGGAGGGCGGAGGCTGTACGCGATTCTGGATCAGGGATTCTTCCGCTCAGATGACGGAGGCGCAACCTGGCGGCAATCCACCAAAGATCCCCGCGTGGTCGGCAGCGAATATTTCAGCCGCGTTTTTGCCGATCCCAACCATCCCGATGTGCTGTACGTGGCCCAGACTTCTCTCTATCGCTCCACCGACGGTGGAAAAACATTTGAAGCTTATGTTGGCGCGCCCAGCGGCGATGATTTTCACGTCCTCTGGATCGATCCCCGAAATTCCAACCGAATGCTTCTGGGGGTGGATCAGGGCGCGATTATTACAGTCGATGGAGGGAAGACCTGGACTTCCTGGTACAACCAGCCCACCGGCCAGTTCTATCACGTCACCACCGACAATCAGTTTCCTTATCGTGTTTACGGCGCACAACAGGACAGCGGAACGGCCGGGGGTCTGAGCCGCAGCGATTTTGGCGAGATCCTGCAGCAGGATTGGTACTCGGTTGGCGGATTCGAATATGCGTACATCGCTCCAGATCCTGCTCATCCCAACTTTGTTTACAGCGGAGGCTGGTATGGGTCCGTGGTGCGCTTTGACAAAAACACCGGCCAGGTAGCCACCGTGTTTGAAGACGGCAAGAAATACCGCAGCGGGCAGATGCCGCCGCTCGAGTTTTCGCCACAAGATCCCTCAGCGCTCTACCTGGGCACCCAATTCGTGATGAAAACACAAGATGGCGGGATGACCTGGCAGGAGATGAGTCCTGACCTGACTGGATATGTGGAACCGGTGGAAAAAGAAGGCAAGGCAGAGCCGGGCCGGCCGAGGCCGCCTGCCATCACAGCGCTGGCTCCCTCGACTGTAGATGGAAAAGAAATCTGGGTGGGCACCAGCAACCGGCTGGTTTACCTCACGCGCGATAGCGGCGCGTCGTGGCAAAACGTCTCGCCTTCCGGCTTTCTTGAGCCCATGCAGATTCTTTACGTGGAAGCATCACACCACGATCCCGCTACCGCGTACCTGACTGTAGGCGCGACACGCGAATCCACGCCTCCCCTGGTCTTATGCACCCATGACTACGGAAGGAGCTGGCAAAAAATTGTGAATGGCTTGCCGCGGAATGAAATGGTACGCGTGGTGCGCGAAGATCCTGAGCGCAAAGGCCTGCTCTATGCTGGCACCGATACCGGGGTATTTGCATCCTGGGACGATGGCGAGCACTGGCAGTCGCTTTCATTGAACCTGCCGCCAACGCCAGTCACTGACATTCAGGTGCATGGGAATGATCTGGCGATCTCCACCTTCGGACGTGGGCTGTGGATCATGGATGACATCACGCCGCTGCGCGAGATGACGCCCGAAATTGCGACCGCGGAGGCTCACTTGTTCGCGCCGGAAACCGGCATGCGCGTGCGCTGGGACAACTATCAGGACACGCCGTATCCAGATGAAACTCCCGCAGGGCAGAATCCTCCAGATGGCGCCATCATTGATTACTTTTTGAAAGCTCCTATTAAAGGGAAGTTGACGCTAACGCTTTACAACGAGCAGGGAACCGAGGTGGCCACTTTTTCCAGCGAAGAGAAACGCGCGCAATATCCGCCCGCCAATGTCCCGAGCTACTGGTTCGCTCCTGAGACCGTCTTACCGAACGCCGCAGGCGTGAACCGCTTTGTGTGGAACCTGCGCTATCCGGCGCCGGCTTCTCTGCCATACAGCTACTATGGTGATCTGCTGGAATACAGCGAATATACGCTCGCAGACCACGCCATTCCCGGCTTGACGCCACGCCAGCAGCCGCGCGGGCCTCTGGTGGCGCCAGGAAAATACACGGCAGAACTCCGTTACAATGGCAAGACCCTGCGCCAGCCGCTCACCGTGGAGATGGACCCGCGCGTCCATACGCCGCAGCCGGATCTGGTTCAGCAGCGCGATCTGGCGCTGGAGATCACTGCAGGAATGAAATCAAGCTACGACTCTTTCCATCACATGGCGACGATGCGGAAGTTGCTGGATCTTCGCATGAAATCGCTGCAGGATCCGGCGGCCAGAAAGATGGCGGAAGATCTGCAGAAGCAGATTACGGCGATTGAGAGCGGCACCAAAAAGGCTCCGGGCGTTGGTCCGGTGAACCGCGATCTGGCACGGCTGATTTTCAGCGTAGAAAACGCTGATATTCGCCCGGCGGAGACGGTGCGCGCGGCGGTGGAGCAGAGCTGTGAAACCCTGGCGACTGATTTGGCGAAATGGGATGACTTGAACAAGCAGCAGATTCCATCATTCAATCAGGTGCTGGCAAAAGCAAAGCTGCCGCCGTTGGAATCGGACTCTGCTGCCGAGACTGGCTGCAAAATGCACGATCAGTAGATGATGGAGGAATGATGGCTGAAAGCTTTCAGGAATATGCTCAACGGATCCGCGGTTACCTGGCCGGCAGGAACCCGGTTGAATCAATGCAGCAGGCGCCGGCAGATCTGGCTGAATTGCTGAAGAACCTTCCCGAATCCGTGGCCGTAAGAGCGCCGCAGCCGGGCAAGTGGTCGATTGCTGAGATCATCGCGCATCTCGCCGATACCGAACTGGCTGCGGGTTACCGCTATCGCGCCATCGGCGGCGGGGAAGATGGTGTGCCGATTACGGGGTTTGATCAGGAACGGTGGGCTGTGGCCGGGAATTATCGCGCGATAAAAATCGAAAACAGCCTGAGATCATTTCTCGCTGTACGAGAAATGAACCTGCGCTATCTTAAAGGCCTGCCTGAAAACGCGTGGAACAAACATGGAATGCACTCGGAGCGCGGACGGGAAACGTTGCGCGACCTGGTGGAACTGGCGGCAGGGCACGACCTGAACCACATCGCGCAGATCAGGAAAATTGTGAGCAGTACGCAGGCAGCGTAAGCATACTGCGCAGATGGACAAGTGGTTATTCGTTCGGCGTCTTTGCCGGTGAAGACAGGCCAAGATATTTCATCACCATCTGCAGGTCCTTCCACGCTTCCTTCTTCTGGCGCGGATCGCGCAGCAGATAGGCAGGATGGTAGGTCACGGCCAGCCGAGCTCCACGGAAGTCATACCAGCGGCCGCGCAGGTTGGCCATGCTGTCATTCACGGCGAGCAGGTTCTTCGCGGCGACTGCGCCGAGTGCGACAATCACTTTCGGCTTGACCACCTCAATCTGCCGCAGCAGAAAGGGCGAGCAGGTGTCGCACTCATCTTTTTCCGGCGTGCGGTTTCCGGGCGGACGGCACTTCACCACGTTGGCGATGTACACCTCTTCACGCTTCAGCCCCATGGCGGAAATCATGTTGTTCAGGAGCTGGCCGGCGCGGCCGACGAAGGGCTCGCCCTGCGCATCTTCGTCCGCGCCCGGTCCTTCGCCCACGAACATCAGCTCGGCTTCGGGATTCCCGACGCCAAACACCAGCTTCGTCCGGCCCTTGTGCAGCCGGCAGCGGGTGCAGTCGCCGATATCGTCGCGGATCGAAGCAAGAGTGGCGGGCTTGTCGTGGATGATTGGAAGAGCCTCAGCGGATTCGTGTGCGTTGGCGTTCGGCTCTGCTGTTTCTTCCGCAGCGGCTTGCATCAGCACTTCGGCGCCCTCGTCCACCGGGCGGCGATAAAAATCATAGATGCCCATCTCGCGGTAATAATTCACCTGGGCGGCAAGTTGCTGCTTTGTGGCAGGATCAAGGGGCTTGGCCATAAAGAGGCCAGTCTAATTGATTCTTCAGGATTCGAAAAATTCTGCTGTTGTATTTTGTTTTCACTCAGCTTCTAATGTGATGAGCAGATCAGACATGGGCACAACCACCAAATTGAGCTTTGAGCAATTCCAGAACTTGCCGGAGCGGGAAGGAGCAATCTATGAGCTTGATGAGGGTAATCTGCTGATGGAGCCCTCTCCTGCAGCACGCCACAACCTGATTCGGCAGCGCATTGCAATGCGGCTCATGGAGTTTGTTGATTCCAAAAAGCTCGGCATGGTTCTTGAAGAAATGGATTTTCGCCTCACGTCGGATACCGTGCGCAATCCCGATGTCGCCTTTCTCACAAAAGGGCACGTGGATCTGATTGATCTTGATGTTTCGCCGATTGAAGGTGCGCCGGCGCTTGCCGTTGAAGTGATCTCGCCGAGCAATACAGCCGAGGATATCGCCAAAAAGACACGGCAATATCTGTTCGGCGGATCGCGAATTGTCTGGATTATCTATCCCAAGTTGCGCATGGTTGAAATCCATTCAACAGAGGGCGTCCGGCAGGTGCGGGAACCTGAAGTTCTAAAAGAAGAATCCCTGCTGCCCGGATTCTCTCTCTCGCTCACTTATGTTTTTGACGGACTGCAATAGTCTCTGCAGGCGACGGACCGCGTCAGCGGCGAATGCTTTCTCCTCGCGCTGTTTTGATCTTCACGACCGCATCCAGCACGCGGTGCGCCACTTCCCATTTACTGGTTTCCGGAATGTTCTCGGCGCCGGACTGCGTGAGGATGGTGACCGCGTTGCGCTCGGAGTCGAACCCGATCCCCGGCTGCGAAACATCATTCAGCACAATTGCATCAAGCGACTTGCTTTCCAGCTTTTTGCGCGCATTTTCGAGCCCGTTGGTGGTTTCGGCGGCGAAACCGACAACAATGCGTGATCCCTTTTTCGCGCCCACTTCGGCCAGAATGTCCGGCGTTGGCTCCAGTTCAAGGCTCACTGGGCCCTTGCGTTTCATCTTTTGCTCGGATGCATTGCGAACCGTGAAATCAGCCACGGCCGCAGCTTTGATCACAATGGTCGCGCGCTCCAGATTGGCCATGACCGCGTCGCGCATCTCGGCGGCTGTCTGTACGGGAACGTATTCAGCCGCCGACGGCGGCTTGAGAGCCGTAGGCGCGCTGATGAGAGTTACCCTGGCTCCGCGACGCAACGCCGCTTCCGCCAGCGCATATCCCATCTTCCCGCTCGAGCGGTTGCCAATGTAGCGAACCGGATCAATCGGCTCGCGCGTTCCGCCCGCAGTTATTAGAACCGTTTCGCCCGCCAGATCGGGCGTAGCGCCCAGCGCCGCAAGCACGCCTTCAACAATTTTTGCGTTTGCGGCGAGGCGGCCCGGACCGATCATCCCGCAGGCAAGATAGCCACTGTCAGGATCGACAACCTGCACGCCTCTCTTTTTCAGAGTTTCAATGTTTGCCTGCGTGGCGGCATTTTCCCACATGTTCACATTCATCGCTGGCGCTACCACCACCGGCGCGGTGGTCGCAAGAAACAGTGTGGTAAGAAAGTCGTTCGCTTCGCCGTGAGCGAATCTGGCCAGAATATCGGCGGTTGCCGGTGCGACAACCAGGGCGTCGATGGCCTGCGCCACTGCAATATGCTCGACGGCAGACTCGATGTTGGGCTCTTCCGCCCCGGCGCCAAACAGGTCCGTGATGACCTTTTCACCGCTGAGCGCCGCGAAGGTAAGCGGCCGCACAAACTCCTGCGCCGCGCGCGTCATGATGACCTGCACATGCAAGCCGCGATCCTGGAGCAGGCGCACCAGTTCCGCAGCTTTGTAGGCGGCAATCCCGCCAGAAACACCAAGTGCGACCCTCATACAGAGATTGTAATCCGGTTCACTGGCCGAGCGAATCAGGGCTCAAAGAGGTTACTACTGGCTTTCTGCCGGTTGTTCCGCTGGCGCCTCAGAGACCTGGGGCTTCTCGCCTTTTATGTATTGCACCTTGCCGGCATCAATCTCCAGTTGGGCTATCTTGCAAACCTTGCGGGAGCTGGTTTCCACCAGCACGGGCGCGCCGCCGGAAAGCTGCCGGGCCCTGCGGGCCGCAACGAGAACGTAACGATAGTTACTGTCAAAACCTTCTTTCAGCTTCATCGTCCTGTCACCTCTCGAGTAGGTAAGGCTGTGGGGGTGGAAACAGCGAAGGAATCCAGAATACTCTTGATTTGCTTCTCCATCCTGGACTTGAGGCATTTCTCTGCGATCTCTAGGTACTGTTTTTCATCGGCGGCAAGGCTTTTCCCCGAACGGCGGGCGCGCTCGCCCTGAACAATCGCCACGAGTTTGTCCACGGATGGTTCCACGCGCTCGTTCACCAGAATATAGTCGTATTTAGGATAGTTCTCAATCTCTCTTCTGGCTTCGTCCAGCCGGCGCTGGATCTCCTGCGAGGCGACATGTTCGCTCAGGCTGCGCTTTCTCAGGCGCGATTCCAGCTCAGCGCGGCTGGGAGGCAGAACAAAAATGCTGACTGCGTCGGGAAGCCGTTCCTTGACCTGCTGCGCTCCCTGAACATCTATGTCGAGAATCACGTCATGACCCTGGCGGTCGGCCTCTTGAATTACCTTTTGGGCCGTCCCGTAATAGTTGCCAAAGACCTGGGCCCATTCGAGGAATTGGTCACGCATGATCATGCCTTCAAACTCTTCACGCGAAATAAAGTGATACTCGTGCCCGTTCTGTTCGCTGCCGCGCGGAGGCCGGGTGGTGTAGGAGACGGAAAACTCCAGGTTGGCAACGTATGTACGCAGTCCATTTACGAGCGTGGATTTTCCTGATCCCGATGGCGCCGAAATAATGAACAGGATTCCGCTCATTCCAGGTTCTGCACCTGCTCGCGGCATTTTTCTATTTCAGACTTCATCTGCAATCCCAATTCGGTGATGTGCAGGGCCTCTCCGGTGACCCCCGTGGTTTTGGAGAGAAGCGTGTTGGCCTCGCGGTTCAATTCCTGCAGAAGGAAGTCAAGCTTCTTCCCCAGCTCGCCGCCGCTGTCCAGCAGTTTGCGAAAATGATCAATATGCGTCTGCAGACGCACGAGTTCTTCCTGGATGTCACTGCGTTCGGCGAGGAGCGCCGCCTCCTGCAGGATCCGGTCTTCATCCGCGTTCACGTTTTCCAGCAGCTCCTTCATCCGCCCGCGGACTTTGTCCATGACAGCCCGGGTGACCACCGACCGGAGCTTTGAGACTTCTTCTGTTGCATGTTCCAGGCTTTTGAGCCGGCGGCGCAGTTCAGCTTCCATGCCCTGGCCTTCATGCTCACGCATGACGTTAAGCTTTTCAATCGCCTGTTCCATGCCGGCCAGCACTGCCTGTTCAAAGTTGCCGTCGAGAGTTGCCGTTTCAGCCAAAGCGCCGGGCATGCGGAAGACGGCATTCAGGTCAGGTTCACCGGGAGCGCCGAACTCGGCTGCAGCCTTGCGGAATGCAGCAACGTATCCGCCCACAAGTTCGCGATTGAAGCCGAAGCCCTCTCCCGGCCGCTGCTCGACTGAGAGAGTCACCTCCACATGGCCGCGGGCCAGCCGCTCCTTCAGAACGCGACGCAGTTTGATTTCGAGCTCCTCCGTGTCGGCGGGAAGGCGAAGTTGCGGGTCAAGAAAACGATGGTTGACTGATTTCAAAGACAACGAGAATGAAACACCTTCTCCTGCCTGCGACTTTACTTGCGCGAACCCTGTCATGGAGCGGATGGGCATGGATGAAATGATTTTAGCTTGCCGGACCTTCAGCACGAATACCAGCGACGGTTTCTTCGTTCATTTTGGGCTCTAAATCCATAAACTGCAATTCATAAAGTTTACGGTAAGTACCAAGGCGGCTCAGCAGGTCTTCGTGCGTGCCGGAATCGGCAATGCGCCCGTTTTCCAGGACTACAATCCGGTCCGCATGACGGACCGTGGTCAGGCGGTGCGCAATTACAAAAGCCGTGCGGCCAGTCATCAGATTGTGCAGCGCCGCCTGCACCAGCGCTTCCGATTCGGTATCCAGAGAGGAAGTCGCCTCATCGAGGATCAGGATGGGAGCATTCTTCAGCAGGGCTCGCGCGATGGCGATGCGCTGGCGCTCGCCCCCGGAAAGCCGCAGCCCACGCTCGCCAATCATGGTGTCATAGCCATTGGGCATTTTCTGGATGAAATCATGGGCCAGGGCCGCCCTGGAAGCCTCAATCACAGCCTCTTGCGGAACATTGGGTTGCCCATAAGCAATGTTATTCCGGACCGTATCGTTAAATAGAATCGTCTCCTGGGTAACAATGCCAATCTGCGAACGCAAGGAAGACAGCGTCACGTTGCGAATGTCATGGCCATCAATCATGATGGCGCCTGAACCCACGTCAAAGAAGCGTGGGATCAATTGCACCAGGGTGCTCTTCCCTGCTCCGCTGGAACCGACAATGGCAATGACCTCACCCGCGCGCGTTTCCAGACTGATGCCGCGCAGCACTTCTCCCTGACCTTCGCCGTTCGCTCCCGAGTAGGAAAAATACACATTGTCCAGCCGCACGCTGTCATGGAATGGAGGAAGAGGAACGGCCCCGGGCTGGTCGTGGACGTGTTCGGGCTCATCCAGAAAGCGGAACACCTCTGAGGATGAGCCAAGCGCCTGTTGCAGGCTGTTGTTGAACAGCGCGAATTTGCGCACAGGATCATATAGCTTGAAGACAGCGAAAATGAATGCCAGGAATTTGCCGGTTTCCATGGCGCCCGACTTGATTTCATTGCGGCCCAAAATCAGCAGAAGCACGACAGCCACGGCCCCGATCATGTCCATCATCGGCGAACTCAGCGCCTGGACCGCTACCGATTTCAGGTTCGCGCGAAACAGCCGCCTTGCCGCGTGACGGAAGCGCACGCTCTCCCACTTTTCCATGGTGAACGCCTTGACAATGCGGTTGCCGGTGACCGTCTCGTGCAGAATGTGCTGGATGTCGGCGAGCTTGTCCTGGCCTGTGCGGGTGGTGGTCCGAACTCCACGGCCGATCTTTCCGGAGGACACGATGACAAAAGGGATAAAAATAATCAGAACGAGTGCCAGTTTATGACCGAGGACGATCACCACCCCGATCATGAAAATCAGGGTAAAGAACTGCTGCAGAAAGTCGGCCAGCGCTATGGAAAGTGTTGCCTGAATTTTCTCAATGTCATTGATGATCGTGGAAATCAGCGTTCCGGTGGAGTTCCGGGAGAAGAATGCAATCGAGCGCTGCAGGATGCGATCATACAGCCGGTTCCGCAGGTCCGTGACCAGCCCGAAGCCGGCATAGTTGACCAGATACGTTCCTGCATAATCACACAAGCCCTTGATCAAAGTAGCTCCCAGCAGAGCAGCCCCCACCACGGTCAGGGCGTTATGAAAGTATCCGGGGGTGAATTGCTGCAGGTAAACGACTTTTTGCGAGCCCGGAAATTTGAAAAGAGTAAGCTGGTGAGCCGGCGCTGCTGGATTCAGGACTTTATCAATGATGGGCCCAATGAGCAGAATGCGAAAGGATTCCAGCAATCCCACTGCCGCCATTAGCAGCACAGCGACCGAAAACTGCAGCAGGTAGGGACGGATGTATCCAAGCAACCGGATCAGTTGCCGCATACGGCTCCAATCGGAGAAACAAACATTCGCTCTATTCTAAAGGAGCAACCCCCGAGTGAAGCGCTGCTTTTCATTACCTCAGTCAAGTATTGTTAATCATCTGGGCGAGTCCCTGTGGCTCACCTTCACGCGATATCCCGCCTTCGCCAATCGCTTTTTGACTTCCTCACCGATCAGAACCGACCGGTGTTGGCCGCCGGTGCAGCCAAACGCAATGGTCAGATAGCTCTTTCCTTCGCGCACGTAATGCGGCAAGAGGTAGATCAGCAGTTCGGAAATTCGGTCAATGAATTCCTGCGTCTGCGGAAAGGAGCGGATATATTTGGCAACCCGCGGATGCCGGCCGGTAAAGGGGCGAAACTCGGGCACGAAATGGGGATTGGGGAGAAAGCGAACATCGAACACCAGGTCCGCATCTTCAGGCACGCCTACTTTGTATCCAAAGCTGACGACCGAGATCAGAATGTCCTTATCCGTGCTTCCGGCCGTGAATTTTGACGTGATGTGGGCGCGCAGCTCATGCACGTTGAAATGTGAGCTGTCCACCACAACGTCCGCAAGAGCGCGGACCGGCTGCAGCATGCGGCGCTCCTGGCTGAGGGCGTCTTTGACAGTGGACCCCTTCCCAAGCGGA
Source organism: Candidatus Angelobacter sp. (assembly GCA_035712465.1). Lineage (GTDB taxonomy): Bacteria > Acidobacteriota > Terriglobia > Terriglobales > Acidobacteriaceae > Angelobacter. The sequence continues at coordinate 284,915 of DASTAS010000013.1, read as the reverse complement.
TGCGGACGGCGCGTCTCGCTGAATCGCCTCTGCAGCACCTCGTCGGAGGCTTCCAGAAACAGCACAGTAAAGTTGACCTGCCGGCGAAGCGAGCGGATGATGGCGGGAAGTTTCCTGAACTGCTCGCCTTCCCGGATATCCGTGACCAGAGCAGCCTTTTCGATCTCCGGAGATTGTTTGGCCAAGTCGGCAAACCGGGGTATCAGCCCAATGGGAAGATTGTCAACGCAGTAGTAACCCAGATCCTCAAAGGCCTTCAGCACGGAAGCCTTACCGGACCCCGACATGCCTGTGATCACCACCAGATGAGTGGCGCCCTTGCGAGCTCCGGGCGCTGGAGCACGCCTGCGTTTAGGTTTAGGCGGGGTCACAGAGGGATACTACCATGAAGGCGAGCCGCTCCCGCCGGACTACACCAACGTGTCCGCCGGAGCGGATGATTCTACCTGTTGTGACATGTTGTACATGGAACGCCACGCGCGGCTCAACATGCGCGATTCCATCTGGTGTTTCCATTCCATCGCACTCTTCTCCGCCAGTTTCCGCGCCGGCGATTCGGGAAACTGTTTCAGGGAAGCCAAGTACTCCGGTATTTTCTCGAAGGCGTCAAACAACCTGCCTTCAGCCCAGAGGAGCGCGACCTCAAGCCGCTTTTGCTCAAACGGTGTCAGCCCGCCACGCCGGATCAACACCGCCCAGGACCGCGCCTTCGCGGGATTATCGCGAAACCATGCCTGAAAGACGGCCGCTTCAAGGTAAAGCCGGTCGCGCAAGTTTCCCGAACAGCTTCCAGGCATGGAAAGTGCGTCTTCCAGGTGTTTGGCTGCTGCGGAAATATCCTGCCGTTCCGCCGCCCACAGATACGCAAGCCAATGCGCAACGGCTGCATCGCGAGAATGGTCGTCACTGGAAATCGCTTTTTGCACCAGGCCAGGGTTCCACGTCCTGGGATGAACTCCTTTGGCGAGCCATCGCTGCATTTGAAGAGCAGCGTAGAGCCGAGCGGCTTTCTCGTCGTTTCGCAAGAGCATCAGGATTCGCGCTCCATCGGAAAAATCGCCCCAATGGCCCGTATCCGGTAGAAGGGAGGCCAGGCTGAGTAGCACGCAAAACGCACTCAGAAGATGTACGCGGCCCTGAATGGCCGGGCCAGCCTGTGACCAGTTGAATCCGAACTCCAGCACCGCGGCCACCAGCAAGCCGGCAAAAGGCCCTCCAAGAAACACCGTGGCAAGACGCCCACGCAGATTGCGCAATCGCCGGGGTTCAAGGACGAGAACGCCGGCGCGTAAGCTGTCACAAATATTCAGTCTGTTGCCGAGCCTGTTCGCGCGCCGAGAAAGTGGCGACATGCGGAAGCCCACCAGCCATGCAGAAACAAAATGACCCAGTTCGTGGACGAGCCAGGCAGTCAAAAAAGCCGCCAATGGCAAGCCCAGCGTCCGGACAAAGCTCTCGGGGGACAAAAATGATGCCACCCAGTGATGCATACGAGGCAGGGTCGTAAGCAACGTAATGGCCAGGCTGCTGACAAAAAAATATTCCCCCGCGGTCAACCGGACCGGCTGGCGGCCGGGTCCGGGCCGAAGCGCATCCAGTACCGGCGTGGATGTGGGTAGCGAAACCGGGAAAGTCTTTGTGTCAGTTGCAGTTGCCATTGGGGAGTGTGATGTCAACGCAAATGATAGGGTCAAACCTCGCTCATTACATGAGGTCATAGGTTGATGTACTTTCGTGATGAGTAACGGGTTACCAAAGGAACCAAACGGCTTCCAGGAAAATGCTGTCGCCAATCTATTTGGCCGTATTCCTTGGTTCTCCTCCCCCGATTGTCACATTGAATCCGGCGCGGAAGCTCAGCGGCAGAGCGGAAAACCCGAACGCCGGGTCATAGTGCTGGCTGGCCAGATTTTCGATGACTGTAAAGAGCCTCACATGTGGACTGAGACGATACGCGCCGCCGAAATCGATTTTTTGCCACGCTGGAGCGAGGTTCCGGTTGGGCAGCAACAGGGTCGTCCCAAAAAATGCGTCGCTCAGAAGTGTGCTGTCATCGCGCCGGGAAACAAAGTATCCGGTAACGGAGAGGTCAACCCTTTCCCCGGAATATCCAAGAGTTAGATTTCCCGTGTGCGGCGCTCGCCGGAATGGACGCGCGCCCACCAGCGGCGCAAATGCGCCTATCGGAATTCCCGGAAAGGCCGGATTGAACGCGCAGAAGGACTGGAGATCAACGAAAGCACACGCGGACGCATCGCTGGTGAAGGAGCGCTGCACCACATCGTCAAGATAGGTATAGCCCGCGCGCGCGGTCACTCCATGGCCGAGAGCGGCGTAGATTTCGGCTTCCGCCCCAAGCGCTCGTGTGTCTCCGGAATTGATGGTGGCGCCAAACCCGGCCTGAGCGGTGACGGCAGCCGGAATCCCAAGCAGCGGGAAAGCGGTGTTGGGCACAAATTCAATCTGGTTCGTGAACTGGTTATAGAAGAAGGTGCCGGAAAGCTTTACCCGCCCGCCCGCCAAAAACTGGTCAAACCCGGCATCATAACTGCGGGAGCGCTCGGCAACGATGGGACCAATATGGAACTGGGGGATGAGTTGCGGTGCTCCAGTCTGCGAGAGCAGATCAAACAACGATGAATTGGTTTCAAAGATGGAAGGCTCTCGGATGCCCTGTCCGAAATTGAAGTTCAGGCGAGTGCCTGCCAGTCTGCCTGATGAGCGCGGACGTATGAGATAGTAGGCAAGCGAGCCGCGCGGAATGGCCGCGGTACCGAAAACGGCGTTCCGCTCCAGGCTGCCTCCCAGCGTGAGATGAGCACGCCCGAAATTCCCATGCACTTCCGCGATATAGCTGAAATTGTCGCGGTCGGCCGGGGTGCTGCTGCCAAAGGACAGGGTAAAACCACGCTCATTTTCAAACCGGAACGCAATCAGGCCGGTCAGATGCGAGTTGAAGCTGTAATCCGACTGGAAGTAAACCGAATCGCGCTTGCTGGAACTGCTGGTTTCAATGGGATAAGTGCCGGCGAAATCGAGAATCGCCTGTCCGTTCACGCTGAATCCGTTTGCGCCGCGAATGGTGACGGGCAATCCGAGGAAGTTGATGCCCCCGCCAAAGCCGTTATCGAAGGGAATGCCGGTGGGTGTAGGATTCACGTCCTGAAGCCGCAGCCGCGCGACGCCGTATCTAAGCAGGTTGTGCCAGCGCTCGGTGGTCTGGTTCTGCAGCGTCACTCCCAAAAACGCATCCTGGTCTTTTTCAAATGAATCATCAGGGATGCCGAAGAACTGAATGGCGTTGGGCTGGCCGAGGGCTGCGGTAATGTAGCGTCCGGTAAAGCGAAGCTCCGTAGTGGAGGTCAGAGCCAATCCGACATTTGCGACATAGGTTCCGTCATGATAGCGGCTGTTTGGCACACTGTTGTTTGTGTCACTGCGGGAGATCTCGCCAAGATAGTCCAGACGATGAAAGACACCGGAGAGCGAACCGTCATTGCGGCGCGTAGAGAAATTTCCGGCGTCAAACGAGTAGGAAAGTTCGGGAGTCTCCGTGGTTCCACGCCTGGTGGTAAGGCTCACAACCCCAGCCATGGCATCCGGGCCATACAGAACGCTGTTGGGCCCGCGCAGCACCTCAAATTCCTGAATGCCCATAGTCGCGAGATTCCCGAGGTTCACTACTCCGCCGATATCGTTCAGCGGCACGCCATCGAGCAGAACCTTGTTGGCGTTGCTGTTGCCCCCGCGGATGAATATGGATGTTTCGGCCCCGCGCTGTCCGCTCTGTACCACCTGCACTCCCGGGACCTGCTCAAGCGGTTCCAGAATATCCATGCGATCCTGAAACCGGTCGCGGGAAATCACGGATACTGACGCTCCAACCTGCGATTCGGGAATGGGTGTTCCTGTTGCTGTGACCACGATCTGGTCGGCTACGGCGCCGACCGGCAATACAAAATTGATCATGGGCGACGAGTTGAGGCTCAGAGATATCTGCTCGCTCTGCTGAGCAGAAAAACCCGCCGCCGTCGCGTGTACCTGGTAGATTCCAACAGCAACATGTGGGAAGCGATAATTCCCCGCATGGTCAGTAACCACAGAGGCCACTTTTCTTCCAGCCTGCATCAGGTCCACCGTGGCATTGGGGATCACCGCGCCCTGCTGATCTCTGATCGTCCCGTAAATGGCGCCTGTTGGAGCGGCGAATGCGAAAGTTGCAAACAGCAGAATGAACGCGAGAACTGCTATCTGGAGTGCACGCAAATGCGTGCCCCTGAAGTGATGCCGCATGAAGAACTCTCCTTCCCCTCGGAAGAGGCATTGAACCATCTGCAGCGAGGACCGGTCTCCTGACTTGCGACGTAGCTCAGGCGCCTTCCCACCCTTCCGGGCAGTGGCATGTGCCGAGCCGTCAAGAACTGTCGCTTACAGTTGCGGGGCAGTAGCGGATTCACACCGCTTTCCCGAGCATCCTGCTGCTTCCCTTTTCAGGGGTGACGAGATTTATAGACGAACGGAATGAGTGGGGTCAAGCGTCTCTTCCCGACTGCGCAATACACCGGGATTTTTCATCCCGGAACATCCGCTAGTCCATAACCTGGGCCGGGTGTGCGGCCGCTCCCGGCTCGACTGGCTGTGCGCCGAACATGATTCCGGTCTCCACTTCCACCGCTTTTCCGTTGATGCGATAAGGCCTGAACTCCCAGCGCTGCAGCGCATCGGTAATCGCCTTGATCTGGTCGGGAAAGGCGCTGATCACGTGGACATATTTCACTTTCCCATACTTGTCAATGACAATGCGGACCGGAATACGGTTGAACTTCCTGCCTGTAAATACGGGAGCGACCTTCTGCAGCACATTGTCACCGCTCGCGTAGTTCTTGATGCAGACCGGAGCGGATGGGGCGCCGGAGCTTGTTGTATCTCCGAGGGCGCTTTTGGCCAGTTGCTGGACCATGATCTCCGCCAATTGGGGATCGCGGCTGGTGAACTGAAACTGCACCGCGTGGCAGCGGACTTCAGTGGTGAGCGTGTACCAGTGCAATCCGGCAACCGGAGACATGTAATCGAACCTTATAAAAGATTGATTGCCCACTTTCACTTCCGTGGGCTGGCGCTCAATCTTGAGGTAAGGGCCAAGCTTGTCGCGCCTGAAATTAACCAGAGACAGGGCATTGTCTGCGGGAACAAGCCCGAAGAACAGATCTTGCGCGGATACCAGGACTGAGCCCGCGGCGGCAGCCTGAAATTTCGGCTTCGGCTCCAGTTCGGCGAGCACGTAATATCCGCTGTCAGAGGGCGGAGGCCCGGAATACTTCTCGACGAAACCCGGAGGCAGAGGATACCTGATCCCGAAATACTGGTTCGTATAAACACCTTCAGAAATGGCGCCGCCTTCAGGAACAGGGACAGCCGGATCACTGGATGACGGCACGGCTCCTTTGACGAGGATGACGTCTGTAGGAATTTTCTTTGCCGCCGGATTGGGAACAGCAAAATCCCCCCCGGACGCCGCTGGAGCATGGGGCACGCTGACTTGTGCGAGCAGCGGTGTGCAGCCAGCTATCATCGCAATGATCAAAATTGCAGTGAATCGAGCGCGCATATAACGTCCCTTCTGCAAAGCTTCGACAAACTTTATCGGTGTAAGGGGCGGGACAAATGACATCCCGCCCCAGGTGAATTGCGGTTTACAGCGAACGCAGGAAGTTCAGCAGGTCCTGCTGCTGGCTGGTTGTAAGTGAATTGAAATTCGCAATCACGCTGTTGGCCTCCGACCCATTGCTGGCATGCTGACGGATGGCCCTGAGCAGGTCCGTCGTCCGGCCATCATGCAGGAAGAAGATGCGCTGGCCGACGCCCCAGAGTGGAGAGCTGCGGAACTGATCGCCGCCGGCGCCCCCTTGGCTGACATTGTCATTGAGCCGCGTCCCCATGTGATGGATTTCAAAATCACTGAACGGGTGTATCTCAGCATTACTCAGGCTGGCGGTAATGGAAGATGCTGTTGTCCTGAGGGTGGGGGTGTGGCAGGCAGCGCAGCCGATGGAGTTGAACAGCGCATTGCCATTGCTGATGGAAGCCGCACCGCCGGGAACGGTTGTGGAAGGAGTGGGTGGGGCCGTCAAGCGCATGAACAAAGCAAACTTGATGATCCTGCTAAGATTGCTTGAGGCGTCAGTGCTGAAGCCCGTGTGGTCTTCAGGCGTGGGATTGATCCTGCAATTGGCAGGAAGCCCGGTTCCGAGCTGGTCTTCTCCGGGCAGCGGGCGCTCCTGCGTGAACATTTCGTTGCTGACACCCATTTCGGCGTTCGTGGCCTCGCCGGCAAAGATCAGCATGGATTTGTTCTGTGCCTTCCACCCAAACTTGCTGATAGTTCCATCATTGCCGTTGTGGTTGAAGGTGCCGCTGGTTCCAAAAGCGCCGGAATTGTTGGCAGCGTTGGTAAGCAGAGTGGATTCGTCAATATTCTCGACCAGTCCAGCGCCAAACACCGGCGTGGGGATGCGAAAGATGATATTGCCCGCTGCCACTGCTGCATCGAAGCTGGGCTGGGCAAGATTGCAACTGCCGGCATCGCTGCGTCCCGTGATCGTGAACAGGTCTTCCACGCCACCATTGGGAGCGGACGTATCCACATTACCCGCCGCGTCGAAGAAGAAGGGGAAGCGCGCTTCGCGCGTTGGGCCATTCGCGGTGATGAATGACGGGATTGTGTTGGTCGCGCCATCCGCATTGGCGTCAACAACCTCGGGGTTACTGGCAGCGCCAGTTCCGCCGATGGCTGGCTGAGCATGGCAGAAAGCGCAGTTCCTGGAGTTGAACCGCGGGCCCAGGCCGGAACCCGGTTCAATGGTACCGGAAACTGAAACAGTGGTATTGAATACGTTCCGGGCATCGTTGAAAGATGTCAGGATGCCCGCAGGATTGTTCGCGGCTACCGATGGGAGCGGCCCACCCGCGCAACTATTGCAGGAGCGCACGCCGGGATCCACCTGGGCGGACGCCATTGCGGCAAAGAAAAACAGCGCCAGGAAAACCATAGAGACGGCGATTTTCCGACTCATCATTGTGGGAGTTCCTCCTAATTTTGTTGTTTTCGTGACTGCCGGGATTTCAATGGAACTTAGCCGCACTGCAGACCAAATGTGGCGTGTCTGCCAGAAGTGAACGGGATGAAAGGAACCTTTGCTCTCCGACTCGAACACCAAGCACGGTCGGCACGGAAGCGCAAAGTTGCAGGCGGGGTGGAAGTTACAGCAACTCTGGATTCAGAGTCAACGAAATTTGCTGAAACTCCCATTCAGCCTTGAAACCTGCTGTTTTAAGAACCGGCATAACGATGCACAAAAATCAGGAACTCACGATTATTCGTATTACGATATAAACTCTATTGAAGCAATCAGTGCTGGATTTTCAGAATTTCCCCATTTCGGGAAAAGCCACAAAAAAATTCTCAAATCGGGCGAATTTTAAGAATCTTCTTTTAATTCCGGCTGAGGAGGTTGGAAACGGCCATCCGAAAATTGAGCATCTTCTTTGCTTTGAAAGGGATGCATCAAAAATCGGGAAATGCTTCCGGTATCTTTTTTCTTGTGAAATTGAGCTTCGGCGTGTCGCTGTCCAGTATTGCTACGGAGAGTTACAGGGGAATTGCTCCCCAATCGACTATGAAGCCGGCGCAGACTTACTGTGGTCCTCGGCCTGGTCGCCGTCAAAGAAACCCGCTAAGTATTAGGAATACCAGGGCTTTAGCAACAAAGCTTAGTTTTGGATGCAGAGATAAATGCTAGAATTCAAAGAATTCTGAAATCCTGAAAGGTAATCTGTCGCTGCCAACCAAACCGTGTGTCTGTGCCTTTCGAGTGATTCCTTCAGAAACTGAGATATGCCCCAATTGACGCGTGATGTCGAGGACAGCGTTCGCCCAGGGATGCCCCCCTCCAAATCGCATATTCTTATCGCGAATCTGTATCATTACACCGACACGCCCGGAGGAGCGGGCCGCCTGGGATGGGATGAGACTCAGCATCTGATCGCCAATGGTCATCGTGTGACCGTGGTTGCAGCCGCCGGCGATAAAGAGAAGTTGGAAGTCGAACGCGAAGGCAATCTGTGTCTCTTGCGCTACAAAGTCCCTACACTGAATGCGGCTGATCCGCGCCGCGCTTTTGCGCACCAGAGCGCAGCACGCGCGGTGCTTCGCAGACACGTGGCCGAGCCTGTCGATTTTGTTCACGGCCACGTGCCGCTTTCATATCTTGCGGCGTGCGAAGTTTTTGGACGTGAGGCCCGGACGATGTACACCATCCATTCTCCGAGCACCATGGAGATGGATATCGAATGGCCTTCCGAAAGCCTGCGGCAGAATATCCGCCGCTGGTTCGGTCTGCCGCTGCTCAAGCATCTGGAACGGCGCTGCCTTGGACAATCAGCGGTTGTTGTTTCGCACTCGAATTTCACCCGCCGTGAAATGATCCGGATTCATGGCGCGAAACTGGGGGAGCGCATCCAGGTAATACCTGCATGGGTTGATCTGAATCGCTTTAAAATCCTTCGCGACCGCGAGGCGGCCAAACACGCTCTCGGCTGGTCTCACGATGTTCCGGTGTTGTTTACGTTGCGCCGACTGGTGCGGCGCATGGGCCTCGATCGCCTGGTGCGCGCGGCAGCCATTCTTCGCGACCGCGGCTGGAGGTTTCAGCTCATCATCGGCGGGGCGGGCCCGCTTCGTCAGGAACTGGAGCAACTGGTGCAAACGCTGAACCTCGCAGACTGCATTCGGTTTGTGGGGCGCGTGCCGGATGCCGACCTGCCTGCAATGTATGGAGCATGCGACGCTTTTGTTCTGCCTACGGCGGGACTCGAATGCTTCGGCCTGATCGCCCTGGAAGCTCTGGCCTGCGGCCGTCCTGTGCTGGCCACGCCGATTGCTGCAATCCCTGAGGTAATTTCTAATTTCGAAAGCCAATGGCTGGCCCGATCAGCCGGCGAGCGCGCAATCGCTGATCTTATCGGGAATTATCTTTCCGGAAATCTGCCGGCCCATTTGCCGGAGGAACTGCGCCGCCGAACCGAGCAACTCTATCGCAAAGAAGAGCTGTTGCCGCAGCTCTCGAACCTCCTTTTTGAACGGTTCTCCAGTGATGGCAATTGATACAAGATGAAGATTTTAATCAGTGCTGTATCCGCAAAAATGGGCGGCGCGGCAAACTATATGAAAGAAGTTGCGGCCGGACTTGCCCGGTTGAATACGGGCAATGAATTTATTTTTCTGGTTCCCCCGGAAAAGGTGGAAACGTTGCGCGCGATCTTCCCGGGGGCCGAAATCATTGCAAGTGAAGCCTCCCACACTTCTTTCTGGAAACGAATATGGTTTGATCAGGTCACTCTTCCCCGCATACTGCGCGAGCGTCAAATCGACTGTCTATTTTCCACGGCTGATTTCGGGACCCTCAAGTCTCCATGCTCACAGGTCCTCCTAATCCGCAACCCAACCTATTTTTTTGAGATGTACCTGCGCAGGTTCTCCTCTGGCAGGCCATGGAAGGAACGCCTGCAGAGTCTTTTTCGTCGCTGGCTTATATGCCAATCGGTTCGCGCGGCTGATGTTGTCATGACCCCGTCACAAGCAATGATGGACGAACTGCGCCGATGGGTGGATGTGCCGGAGACCAAGGCGTTTGTGAACCATTATGGCGTCAATACTGGCCGTTTTGCTGGATTGGGACCGCAATCCAGACGGGACGGAAGGACGCTGCTTTTCACCTCGTTATATACAGAGCACAAGAGCATGCGGACTCTTCTGGCGGCGCTCGAGATGCTCGCCGGTTCGGAATGTCCCTGTAAGCTGCTGACCACAGCTGATCCCATGTGGGAGGGGCCGCCGCGAACTTCAATTCGCGCCGAAGAAGCGGCATTGTTTGCCAAGCTGCGGCAGCAAGGGGTCATCGACTTCCCTGGCGTTGTCTCTGATACAGCCTCCCTCTATAGTCGCGGCGACATCTTCGTTTATCCGTCGGTTGTAGAGTCCTTCGGCCACCCTCTTGTAGAAGCGATGTCGGCAGGGCTACCCATTATTGCATCGGACATGCCCATCAACCGCGAACTCGCCGGCGATGCCGCCCTTTATTTCCCGCCATTTGATGCAGCAGAATTTGCAAAATGTATTCGGGCCGTCCTCGATGATCCTCAGTTGCGATCGGACCTTGTGCGCAAAGGGAAAGAACGGATCCGCCTCTTTACGTGGCAACGTCACCTGGATGCCCTGCTTGAGCGACTGCAAACTGTTCATGAGGAAGCTTTGAGGTGATAGGCTATGCCGGAGAAGGTGACCAGCGCAAATCGGACGCCATCAATCTCCTCTTTGCAAAGAACTACATCGGATGAACGCTAAGGCTCCCATTTCCGTTCTGATCCCGACCTATAACGAGGAGATACACTTGGAACAGTGTATCCGCAGCGTGCTGGGCTGGACGGATGAGATTCTTGTCGTGGACTCTTTCAGCACTGACAAGACTACAGAAATCGCCGAGCGACTGGGTGCAAGGTGCATTCAACATCGGTTTCAGGGCTATGCGCGGCAGAAAAACTGGGCGCTTGAGAACCTGCCTTTCAGAAACGATTGGGTGCTCATCCTCGATGCTGATGAACGTGTTTCTCCCCAACTCCAGCAGGAAATCTGCTCAATGTTTGCCAGTGGCGACCACAGATACGACGGCTACTATCTAAACCGGCGGCTGATGTTTTACGGAAAATGGATCCGGCATTGCGGCTGGTATCCAAGCTGGAACCTGAGGCTATTTAAGCATGCCGCCGGCCGCTACGAGGACCGTCTGGTGGATGAACACCTGATTCTGAACGGCAGCGCCGGCTACTGCAAGAATGACCTCATTCATGAAGATCTTCGCGATATGGAGTCATGGATCGCAAAGCACAACCGGTACTCTGCATACAACGCGCAGACATACGATAGTGGAAAGAGTACGGGCCTCAAGCCCAACCTGTTTGGGAACCAGGCGGAAAGGAAACGGTTCATTAAAGAGAAAATATGGACCCGCTTGCCAGGCAGGGCGCTTCTTTATTTTTTTTACCTCTACGTGTTCCGGCTCGGTTTTCTGGATGGCGCCCACGGCCTGCGCTTCTGCGTGATGCGAGGTATATTTGAATACTTCAGTACAATCAAACTCTGGGAACTCCGCAATTACAAAGCAGGCGCACCGCCCGGGGCAATCTACCTCCCCACTTCAACGCCGCCGAGCAGGGGCTCAATAGCCAACCGGGCACCCAGGAACTAAGGGCTTTCGATAAGCAGGATCACGCAACATCCTGATGGCAGAAGCAGAATTATCTGTTAAATTTAATCTTCAGCTCTGAATAAGGAAAGATAAGAAACCAAGATTATGCGGGGATCGGGAATTCGGATTGCGGTTGTGGGTTGCGGATACGTCGGCCTGGTGGCAGCGGCATGTTTCTCCGAACTGGGGAACGAGGTGACCAGTGTTGACAATGACGAAAGCAAGATCGCAGCTCTCAAACAGGGCGATCCTCTTATCCATGAGGATTACCTTCCTGAGTTGATCCGGCGGCATCACGGTAAAGGGCTGCAGTTTTCCTGCAATCTCCATGACGCCGTGCGCCAGTCACAGGTGATCGTGATCGCAGTTGGCACCCCGGCAGACTCCAGCGGCGAAGCTGACCTGTCTTTTGTAGAAACCGCCACCCGGGAGATTGCACGCGCCGTGAACGGCCACAAAGTCATTGTGGAAAAGAGCACGGTACCGGTCCACACCAACGCCTGGATCCAGCGAGCCATGGTGTTCAACGGCTGTTCAGTTTCGGACTTTGACGTGGTTTCAAACCCTGAATTTCTGCGCGAGGGAACCGCGGTTACGGATTTCCTTTATCCCGACCGCATCATTGTGGGCTGCCGCTCAGAGTACGCGGCCGGCATCATGAAGGAGCTTTATGCCCCCCTGCTGGATGGAAGCTACGGCCGGCAACCCGAGGCTGTACCTGCGCCGGACGGCGCCGTGGCAAAGCCTCTCTATATCAAGACCTCACCCGAGACTTCAGAGCTGATCAAGCACGCCTCCAACGCGTTCTTAGCCATGAAAATTTCTTTCATCAATGCGGTCTCGGCGGTGGCTGAATCAGCAGGCGCGGACATTGAGGATGTGCGTATTGGCATGGGCAGTGACAAGCGGATCGGCGCGGGCTTCCTGCACGCCGGAATCGGCTACGGCGGCTCCTGCTTTCCTAAAGACATTTCCGCATTTCGCGCCATCGCCCAGTCCTGCGGGTGTGATTTTACCCTTCTCGATGAGGTGCAGCGCATCAATCAGGAGCAGTTGAACCGTTTTATTGCCAAAGTCCGCAAGACACTGTGGACCATCAAAGGCAAGCGGCTGGCCGCCTTGGGGCTCGCATTCAAAAGCGGCACCGACGACATTCGCGAATCTCCGGCCATCAACGTGATTCAAGAGCTGTTGAGCCGCGATTGCCAGATCACCGCTTTTGATCCCGCCGCTATGGAGCGCACACGGGCCGTGCTGAGTGAAAGGATTGCCTACGCACCCGACGCATATAGCGCAATGAAAGATGCTGATGCCCTGCTCATCCTGACCGAATGGAAAGAATTTGCCTCGCTTGACCTAGCGCAGGTAAAACGCCTGCTCAAATATCCAATCGTCCTCGACGGCCGCAATCTGTACACGCCCACGGAAATGGCGGCTGCCGGGCTCAACTATTACAGCATCGGGCGGCCTTCGCTCGAACTCTCACAACCAATGCCTGGTCGGGCCAAAATCGCAACAATGAGTTAAAGCTCGCTAACGTTTACGGCTGTTTCTGAGCTGCGCCCGCTAGCATACTCGCGCTCAGATTTCTTATGTGTATAAGACACAGGGACCGTCTCATATGTGTGGTATTGCAGGATTCATAGATCACGACGGCAAAGTTGGCGCTGAGGCTCTGGCCGCCGCGAATTGCGCGATTGCTCACCGAGGGCCAGATGATGCCGGGCTCCAGATCATCGCCATGGCAAAAGGTGGCTCTGTTGGCCTGGCGAACCGGCGGCTTGCCATCATCGACTTATCCCTTGCCGGTCACCAACCGATGCAGGACTCCGCTACCGGAAACTGGATTGCCTACAATGGCGAAGTCTTCAACTTTCGCGAAGTGCGCGAGGATTTGCAGCGCCGCGGCGTTGAGTTCACCAGCCACTCCGATACAGAGGTCATTCTTAAGGCGTATGCTGTTTTCGGCAAGAACTGCCTCGAGCACTTCCGCGGCATGTTTGCCTTCGCGATCTGGGACAACGCCGAACAGCGGCTTTTCCTTGCTCGCGACCGTCTGGGCAAAAAACCCCTTTATTACTATCAAGCTGGCGCCTTGCTGCTCTTCGCATCAGAAATCCGCGCTCTGCTGGCTACAGGGCTGGTTTGCCGCAGGATTAACCCGGAGGCGGTCGAGCATTTCCTGAGCTTCGGCTCCATGAGCGATCCACAGACTCTGGTTGCCGACGTGAAGGCGCTGGCACCCGGAAGTTATCTCACGTGGCATGCAGGCAAGTTTGAAATCCAGAAATACTGGGATCCGCTTGCATCCTCGTCCCGCTCTGCCCGTCGAGAGGTGCTGGGCGAGTCGGCAGTCATCCGCAGCGTAAGAGATTTGCTCGAAGAGGCAATAAATCTGCGCATGGTCAGCGATGTTCCCATAGGAGTATTCCTTTCCGGCGGTATCGATTCCAGCGCACTCGTGGCGGTGCTGGCCGGTTTGCAGCAAAAAAAGATCAACACATTCTCCGTTGTTTTCGAGGAAGGCGAGTACAGCGAAGCAGATTTTTCCAAGCTGGTCGCGCGCCGTTTCAAGACCGAACATCAGGAATTGACGCTTAAGGGAGAGCAGTTCCTTGCGAGCATGCCTGACGCACTCGATGCCATGGACCAGCCCAGCATAGACGGCCTTAACACATTCATCATTTCGCGTGCGGTGCGCCAAACGGGCCTGAAAGTCGCGCTCTCCGGGCAGGGTGGTGACGAGCTTTTCACCGGATATCCAAGCTTTAGGACCATTCCGCGCATGGAGAAATTCCACAATGTCGAACGCCGGTTGCCGGAAGCTGTGCGGTCTGCGCTGGCCACGGCGATTCACGGACGGGGCGCGACCGACCGCCGCCGCAAACTGGCCGCCCTGATCGCGGAGAACGGCTCTCTGGTACACCCTTATTTTCTTTCCAGAATGCTTTTTTTACCCAGCCAGCAACGAAAATTGCTGAAAAACGGGACTAGCGCCGCCACCAGGATGTTCATGGAGGCTGCGGCTTCCCGGGCTTCCTCACTCGACCCTGTCAATCGAGTCTCTTATCTTGAGCTGACCAATTACATGGCGAATATGTTGCTGCGGGATACAGACTGCATGAGCATGGCCCATGGATTGGAGGTACGGGTACCATTTCTCGATCACCTATTGGTAGAGTATGTCTTGTCGGTTCCAGGCGACATGAAGCTTGATTCCCGCACGCCCAAGCACCTGCTGGTCAAGGCCCTTCAGGGCCTGCTCCCTGATGAAATTGTGCACCGTCCAAAAAAAGGCTTTACACTGCCCTTTGAACACTGGCTGCGCGGGCCGCTGAAAGCCGGCGTGGAATCGGCATTGGCCAAAATCGGGGACGGGCCCCTGGCGGGCATGATTAACAGAGAAGCAGTCACGGATGTCTGGAATGACTTTGTGCGCGGAAGAACATCATGGTCGCGGCCCTGGTCACTGTATGTGCTCGATCATTGGTGCAGAAAGAATTTGTAACTACAAGGAGAGGAATGAAGCAGGTCCTAGTTCGCAGCGGTAGCGTGACTGTTCAGGAAGTACCCGCGCCTGTCGTAAGTCCCAGGAATATTCTGGTGCGGGTGCGTCACTCCTGCATCAGTGCCGGAACAGAGATGGCGGGCGTCAAGATGTCAGGATTGCCGCTATACCGGCGCGCGCTCAAGCAGCCGCACCATGTAAAACGCGTGCTCCAGATGATGCGCGACCATGGAATCAAGCGGGTTTATGACCGAGTTACCGGCCAGCTTGAGGCCGGCTTGCCAACTGGCTACTCCGCGGCCGGAGAAGTGGTAACGATCGGTGAACAGGTTGAGGGGTTCCAGCCCGGTGACATGGTGGCGTGCGCCGGGGCAGGCATTGCCAACCATGCGGAGGTAATTGACGTACCGGTAAATCTTGCAGTCAAGATCCCCGATGGGCTCACCACCGAGCTGGCATGTACTGTGACTCTGGGCGCGATTGCCATGCAGGGGCTGCGCCGCGCAAATCCCACGCTCGGTGAAACCGTAGTTGTGCTCGGGCTTGGACTGCTCGGGCAGGTTACGGCGCAGTTGCTCTCGGCCAACGGCTGCCGTGTAATCGGGACAGACCCGGATTCTGAACGTGTCAGCATCGCTGAGCAGGGGGGAATGGACTTTGGCATCGTACCTGGGGAACACGACCTGGTGGACCGGGTCCACCGCCTCACCGATGGGATTGGCGCTGATGCAGCCATCATCACCGCCGCTACTTCCAGCCACGAAGTGATCAGCCAGGCTATGCAGTGCTGCCGCAAAAAAGGACGCGTTGTGCTGGTCGGCGATGTGGGACTAAACCTTGACCGCAATGATCTCTATAAAAAAGAACTTGATTTCCTGATTTCGTCCTCCTACGGACCGGGCCGGTACGATCCCTTGTATGAAGAAGGCGGACAGGATTATCCATTGCCTTACGTGCGCTGGACAGAGAACCGCAATATGGAGGAATACCTCAATCTGCTCGCCCGCGGAAGAATCCGGCTGGGCGGGATGCCGCAGCGAACTTTCTCCATCGCGCGGGCCGTCGAGGCCTACGAATCGCTGAATGCCGCCGGACCGAAGAGTTTGCTGACGCTGCTCGAATATCCTGACAGTCCAACAGCCTTTGGGCGCCGCATCTCGGTTGCTCCGGTGCGCTCCACCGGCAAGCAGATTCGCGTAGCGCTGGTAGGCGCGGGAAATTTTGCCCAGGCGATGCACGTGCCCAATCTGCTGCAACTAAGCAGCGATTTCAAAGTCCAGTGTGTGATGAGCCGCACGGGCGCCAATGCGCGCGCCGCCGCCACACGGTGCCAGGCAGCCTACGCCACCAGTGACTACGATCACGTCTTGAGCGATCCCGATATCGATCTGGTATTGATCGCCACCCGGCACAATCTCCATGGCCGAATGGCGCTGCATGCCCTCCGCGCGGGGAAGAGCGTCTTTGTGGAAAAACCGCTGACGATCTTTCCGCAGGAATTGGAGGAGATAGAAGATTTCTTCCGCAATACGCCGAACGCGCCCCTTTTGATGGTGGGCTTCAATCGCAGGTTCTCCCCGCCTGTTCAGGCGGCGCTGAAGGTCCTTGCTTCACGCAGTACGCCTTTAATTGTCAATTACCGCATGAACGCCGGCTACATTCCTTCCGACCACTGGACACAAACGGAGGAAGGAGGAGGCCGCAATCTTGGCGAAGCCTGTCACATTTATGACCTTTTTAACGCCTTCACGGCGAGCCGATATACTGCAGTCTCTGCCCTACCCATCAATTCGGCCCACAGCCAGTGGAAGAAGACTGACAATTTCGTGGCCTCCATCAGCTACGCTGACGGCTCGGTCTGCTCCCTGACCTACACTGCGCTGGGGGACAAATCTTTCCCGAAAGAGACCATGGATATCTTTGCCGATGGCAAAGTGATTTCCCTCCACGATTACAAAAGCCTCTCCGTCGCCGGCGGTAAGAATAAAGGCTGGAAATCGATGACGCAGCAGAAAGGGCAGCTTGAAGAATTGAAGGCGCTCGCGGCCTCCCTGCGGGGTGGATCGCGCTGGCCGATCCCGCTCGATCAGATCATTCAAACCACCCGTGTGAGCTTTGAAATTGAACAACAACTGACTGGAAAACAAGCTGCAATACCGGATGGCGCGCAGGAAAGCTAAGGAGAATTGCTTATGGCGCTGTCTCATAACTAGATGGAACGCCGCTTTGCAGGCCCCGGTCGCGATAAAGAGAGGTGGTAAAATCAGGAAAAATGAATGCAGTCTCATTCTACGACTCAATCGCAAAACTGTGGCCCGAGAAGTATGGTAAGCCGTCATTCCGGAAGCGCCTGGCGGCATTTACCAGCGCCCTCCAAGACGGGCCAGTTTCTGGCCACTGGCTGGATGCGGGATGCGGAACGGGAGAAATCGGCAGCGTGTGCGAACTGATGGGAGCGTCAGTAACTTTTCTTGACGCCTCCGAACAAATGCTGGCGATTTGCGGAAAATATCACTCCGATTGCCGCCTCGGAGATGTGAGTTCTCTTCCATTTGGCGATGCCTCTCTTGACGGAATAGTATGCTCAAGCGTCATTGAGTACCTGCCATCACCAAATACCGCCATTGCTGAGTTTGCCCGCGCGCTCAAACCGGATGGCCGTCTGATAATATCCGCTCCATTCTCACTCTCTCCGCTTCGCCTCACGCTGCGAGTTGTACACGCATTGATGGGCAAACCGTCATGGTTAAACCACTCAAGGAATGCCTATTCTCGTTTGGGGTTTAAGAATATTCTGAATCATCACGGCATATCCATATCGCGCATTCGCAGAAGCTCGTCACTTATGGTCGCGTCCACTTTGAAAGTAGCGTGATGAAAGGGCTTGGCCCGCTCCCCGGCCAGGTGAGCGCGTCCGTGAAGCTATTCAGGCGTAAGAAGTTGCAGTTGACCGCACAATCCGCCGCTCCACGTTCGCGCCTCAGGTATTACCGGCGCGTGTTCAGCGCCTATCTGGGACGCGGCACGAGCCAGCTCACTTTTTGGCATGAACGGCCGGAAGTGAATGCCCATTTCCGCCCAGGCAATCTGGGCGAATACTATATGACGTTCCTCTGCAAGGCGGACTACCAGGGACCGGTCGATTCACGAGGTATTCCATTGCTGGACTACCGTGGCGCGCTTGGACGGCAATATAACCCCATCGCCATTGCTCAATTTGGACTGGGCAATTACAACTACTATGTGCGCTCGAAAGATGCCGGCCGTAAGCAGAAGTTCCTGATGGTCGCAGATTGGTTGAGAGATAGGCTTGTTGCAAACCCCAATAGCATTCCAGTCTGGATGCACAACTTCGATTGGGAATATCGCGACACCTTGAAGTCGCCCTGGTATTCAGGCCTCGCCCAAGGGCAGGGGATCTCCGTGCTGGTACGTGCTTACGCTGAAACCGGGCAGCGGGAATATCTTGATGCCGCAACGCGGGCCTCTCAGGCTTTCCATGTGGACGTAAAAGCCGGCGGAGTCGCATGCCGCGACGAGAACAACAATCTGTGGATCGAAGAATATGTGGTATCTCCTCCGACGCACATACTGAATGGCTTCTTGTGGGCAAGCTGGGGCATTTATGATTATCTGCTCGCCACCGGCGACTCTCGCATGCAGGAGTTGTTCAAGACAATTGTTGAAACATTGCGAAATCGGCTTGCTTGCTTTGACACCGGATTCTGGTCCCTCTATGAGCAATCCGGCACAAAGCTGCGGATGATTGCGAGCCCTTTTTATCATGCGCTCCACATCGTTCAGCTTGAGGTGATGCACAAGATCACAGGCGAGCCCTTTTTTGCGGAATTTGCGGAGCGCTGGCGTTGCTACCAGACAAATTGGTTCAAACGAAACCGGGCGCTGGCGCACAAGGCTGCTTTTAAGCTGCTTTACTACTGAGTGGATGAAGATCCTTTACATATCGCAATACTTTCCGCCCGAGATTGGCGCTCCAGCGGCACGTGTATCCGAATTGAGCAGCGCCTGGGCACGGCAAGGCGACGACGTCACCGTGTTAACCGGATTCCCCAACCATCCCACAGGCCGAGTGCCTGCCGAATATCGCGCCAAGCTTCGCCGCCTTCTCATGCGGGAAGACCGCGGTGGGGTAATGGTGCAGCGCACCTGGCTGCTTCCGCTGCCTAATCGCAAAAGCTGGCAGCGGATGTTGAATTACGGTTCGTTCTGCCTCTCCGCGACTTTGCGTGGCCTTTTTCTGCCGCGGCATGACGTGGTGATTGCCACATCGCCGCAGCTTCTGGTCGGCCTCTCAGGGCTCATCGTTGCCAAACTGAAGCGCGCCCCATTTGTTTTCGAGGTGCGCGATCTTTGGCCGGAATCGCTCGAAGCCGTCGGCGTAAGCGGGAAAAATTCTTTTCTGGTTCGTGTTCTCGGCAGGATTGCAGGTCTGCTTTACCGGCGCTCGGACCATATTGTTGTAGTAACGAACGCTTTCCGGGAACATCTTCAGCGGCACTGGAATGTACCGGAGGCGAAAATCTCTGTTGTTGTCAACGGCGTGGACGATAAGCTCTTTCAGCCGCAGGCAGCGGATCCGGCTGTGCTGGCCGAACTCGGCGTTCAGGGCCGGTTTGTGGTTGGTTACATTGGAACCATCGGAAATGCACACAGCGTAGAAACACTTGTGGAAACGGCGCGGCTGTTGCAAAACTCCGACCCGGAGATTGTGATCGTGGTGGTTGGCGAAGGGGCTGACAAGCAAAAACTGGAACAGCTGGTAAGAGAGCATCGGCTGCAGAACATAAGAATTTTTCCTGGCCAGCCACGGGAGCGCATTCCGGCGATTGTTGCGGCTTCCCATGTTTGCCTTGTATTGCTGAAAAAATCCGATCTGTTCAAGACGGTAATTCCCACCAAGATGCTTGAATTTATGTCCTGTGGGCGTCCGATTGTCGCCGGTCTTGAAGGAGAATCTGCGGAACTGATCAGAAAGGCTGATGCGGGCATTTGCGTCATGCCCGAAGACGCCGCCGCCCTCGCAGGCGCCATACCGACCCTCCGCAGTGATCCGCAGCTCGCCCGCAGCTTTGGCGAGCACGCGCGCGCGTTCATCACGCAAAACCTGAGCCGGCAAAGCACAGCCATTCAGTACCGCATCCTGCTGAACAGATTCTGTGGCGCTCGCGAAGACGAAACGAGCATGGTGCAGCAGCCGGTGGCGCAAAATTCTGACAGGCAGGCCGGCGCGCAGCAGGGCATCGCCAAATTTGCAGTTAAAGAAGACTGAATGACTTCACGACGGTTCAAGATATTCAACGTAGTCGGCACGCGTCCGAATATGATGAAAATGGCCCCGATAATGGCGGAGATGCGCCGACTGTCCGAAGCGCATCCAGTCCTGGTCCACACTGGACAGCACTACGATTTCAGGATGTCGCAGGTTTTCCTGGAACAACTCAATCTCGGGGAGCCAGACCACAATCTGAACGTCGGTTCGGGCTCGCACCATGGCCAGACCGCGCAGATCCTGGAGAAGTTTGGCGAACTCGTGATGGCCGAGCGCCCGGACATGATCGTCGTCGCCGGCGACGTAAACTCCACCATGGCGTGCGCGCTGGTCGGAGCTAAAGAACTGATTCCGGTAGCGCACGTTGAGGCCGGATTACGCAGCTTCGATCGCAGCATGCCTGAAGAGATCAACCGGATTGTCGCCGATTCCATTTCCGACCTCCTCTTTACCACGGAGCAGTCCGGGACGGACAATCTCATCCAAGAAGGTATTCCGCAGGAAAAAATTGTCTTTACCGGCAACGCGATGATTGACAGCCTGGTCGCGGCTCTGAAGAGAGCGCGCGCTTGCTCGATCGGGCAGCAATTGGGCTTGCAGCCGGGTAAATACATCCTGGTCACACTGCATCGACCGTCAAACGTCGACCAAGCGCAGAATCTTGAGCCAGCGTTGCGCGCTATCGTGGAAATCGCACAGCACTATGCGATTCCTGCCATATTCCCCGTCCATCCCAGAACACAAGCCCGCATCGCCGGGCTGCAAATCGCCGGCATTGAGAAGTGGGACAACCAGTCTGCGGTTAAAAGCGGCAATGTTTGGCTGATGCCGCCTGCGTCCTACCTGGATTTTCTCTCGCTAATGGACCGCGCAGCCATAGTGATCACCGATTCGGGCGGAATCCAGGAAGAAACAACGTATCTGGGGATTCCCTGCTTGACCTATCGGGACAACACGGAGCGTCCTGTGACGGTGCAGCATGGCACAAATCATCTCGTTGGAGCTGATCCTGCGGCGCTGATCGCGACAGCAAAGCAGGTACTCTCAAGGCCGAAAGCACCGCATCGGGTACCGCCGTTGTGGGATGGTCGGGCCGCGGAACGGATTGTCGCGTCAATTCTGAGTTATCTCAGGCAGCGCAGTGAGCTTGCGGCGCAAAAAGCAGCCGCCGTGACGAATGTCCGGACGCAATAGCTCCGTAACGCCGCTCAGCTTAACCGCAGGCCGTCCAGCATCTTCTGATACACCGGCTGGAGTTTGCTGAAGTCATCCTGCGGCGCCACGAAGACGAAATATGTAAGGCCGCCGCGCGGGTTGGGAAGCGCGACCAACCAATCGCGCTCCGGCGCGGGCTTCCCGTTGTGCATGACGGGAGAATTTCCCTTGAGATACATGCTGCGGCCCTCGACTCCGTTCACGGTGATCGGGGAAGCGTTGCCGGCCGCCTGCATCCCGGGATTGTCCTGCTGCAGAGTCTGGACCAGTTGCTGCATGGCCTGATCAAGATTTGAATTTCCCATCTGGCTCCCGATCACGACTCCGTACGCTATCCCGCTCTGGCCGGCCCCCGCGGGAGGCACAATCACAGCCGAATCCTGGCCGCTGCTGCCGGCCTGCCAGTTGTCCGGATACGAGATGGTCAGTCCATTTTGCTGAAACTGCTTGAAGTTGCTGCTCGGCTTCACCTGATCATAGGTGACACTGGCGATGTTGCTGGCGCCCTGCGCCTGAGTGTTGCCGCCTGCCTGGCCTTGAGCTCCGCTGCTTGCCGGAACCGCGGCTGCAGTTGGCGGATGAGCGCCGTTCTGCTGGTTTTGCCGCGCCCACACTCCTTCCTTTGCTCCAGCGTCAATTTGCTGCGCCGTGTAGGTTTTCATTCCGGTGGCTTGTTTTCTTATCGTCGCGAACTCAGGGCTGTCGTTGACGAAGCTCTTTGACGGCCACTTTTTGATCTCCTTGGCGATGGCCTCCTCGCGGTTGCCGGGATTCGGGTGATCGCTCAGGAGTTGCGGTCCACCGCTGCCGTACTTCTTCTCCAGGGTCGTAAAGAAATCCGCCATGGCTTTCGGGTTGTAGCCGGCCTTGTACATGATGATGGCGCCTACTGCGTCGGCCTGCGCTTCATCAGCCCGCGAGTATTTCATCAGCATGGTTCCAGCACCAAACTGGATACCCATTTTCGCCAGGTTCCCTGCCGTGCTTCCTCCCAGCACCGCACCCGCGATCCCCGCGATCACCTGCGCGATCTCCTGTTTGGGCGCCTGCTTGGCCGAGTGCTGCATGTAAACGTGCGACATCTCATGGGCCATTACGCCCGCCAGTTGCGCTTCATTTGCGGCGGCCTGGATGGTGGCAAGGTTAACAAAGATCGGCCCGCCCGGCAGCGCAAAGGCATTGATGTCCGCAGAAGGGATCACATGAAACTGATACGGCCAGGAATGCTCTGCCGGAATCACCTTTTCCAGCTTCTTGCCCAACTGCTGCACGTACTGCGTCACTGGACTTGAATCCGGCAGTACGGGCATCTGCTTGTACACTTCGCCCGCTGCCTGCAGCCCGAGCTGTTCCTGTTGCTGTCTGCTCATGCCCGGGCTTCCCGGATCGGGCAGAACCGGCTCAGAATACTGCGCCAGCAGTTCCAAAGGCATCAGCAGCAGAGCAAGAACAATCGCCAGAGCCTTAGCGGAGAAATTACGTCCATTCATATAGTTCCTTAGATGCTTGTCGAAGATTACGGGGGCCCGACTACGGATTCGCAGCAACTCTCAAAATTATAAAATAGAGATGCGGGTGCGCCTCCTGCGCACTGGGCTGCCATATAAAGATGAACCCGATTGCGGCGCTGCAATTGTCTCGTTACTTTCCTCTTGCCGCCAATCGGATGCGGCTGCACAAACCACTCCAACATTTCGATCCATGTCCAGGAGCCCTTCCCTGAACGACTGCCCCCAGCCCCTACCGACCTCCACCACCATCTCCGTTTATTACAATCTCCTAATCGGTTGCTCAGCCTGAATCAAACGGTTTGTCCCGGCGAGTGAAGCCGCGGAGCGGAGCGTAGAATGGCGGCATGGCGGTCCACACGGCATCGCGAGCGCTGGAATCAATGCGCCGCGTCGCAATTTTCACCGACCTCTCGCCGACCGAACTCGAATTTCTGGCCGAGCGCGCTGTCCCTCGCGACTACACTCCCGGCGAGCTGATCTTCAGTGAAGGCGAGATGTGCACCGGACTCTTCGTAGTGGAGAAGGGCCACGTACGCATTTTCAAGAGTTCACCCGACGGCCGCGAGCAGGTGCTGGCCGTGGATGGCCCGGGCAGTTCTATCGCGGAACTTCCAGTGTTCGATGGCGGCAATTATCCCGCATCTACCTCCGCTATTGATCACGCGCGCTTGTACTTCGTCAGCAAGCAGGATTTTTACTCGCTTTGCCTGGTCCATCCCAAAGTCGCGCTCAAAGTGCTGAAGGTGGTCGGCGCCCGGCTGCGGCAGCTGGTGGGGATCATTGAAGAGCTCTCTTTTACTACCGTGCGTTCGCGTCTCATCGCCAACCTGTTGCGCCTCGCCGCTCACGGTAAGAAATCGTCGGCCGGCGTTGAAGTGCAGCTCCCTGCCAGCAACCAGGAATTGGCTTCGCAGATCGGCACCGTGCGTGAGTTGGTCTCGCGCAACCTGAGCCGGCTGCAGGCGGAAGGCCTGATCCGGATGGATGGCAAGACGCTGGTTATTCCCGATGTCGCACGACTGAAAGCCGAGCTGCAAGAGAGCGACTGAGCACTCCTAAATGACTTTTGCAAGTGATTGTTGGAATGGAAGGTACAGGAATAAATCGCCCGAGGAGCGGAACCGCAATAATCGACGCGCGCTGCTCTTAATGAGAGCTGACGCCTGTAGCCACAACTGCCGTGGCTGGAGCAGATTTGGCGCTTTCAGGCCGATGCCCCAAAGTGTGGAGGATTCCGCTAATCACGGCATAGCCGCAGGCGATACCAAAACTCAGTGATAACACAATAGTTAAAAGGACAGTGGTGGATGCCAGTACGGTTCTCATCGGGTTCGGTAACCTACTAAGATGTTCACTCCGAGTTGCTGGTTGGTTTCGCCTCCGACCGGCCAATCGGTGCGCTGAACCCAGGCAGCTACGGGCAATTTGATTGTGTTACAGGCGGCGCTAAATGTCTTGTTACCAGTGACATTGGCCCCCTGTTTTCCCATCATGCTCTTTGGTCACAAGGGCCGCAAGTGACCAGCGTCACAAGAAAACCCTCCGCGTTAACTAAGTTGATACGTAGCGCTGTTTGACGCCCCCACTGCGAGCCAATAAGATACGGAGTAGAGCTGCGCATTGCTTCCGGCGGACTCATCCGTGGGCTTCGGCCGAAATTTCCGGCCAAGCGAACAGCTCTGACCCAGGTATCAGGTTTCATGACCATCAGCAAGATTACGGTGCGAGGAGCGCGCCAGCACAACCTCAAAAACATCTCCGTCGAGATCCCGCGCAACTCGTTTACCGTGATCACCGGTCTGAGCGGCTCGGGCAAATCTTCGCTCGCGTTCGACACAATCTACGCCGAAGGCCAGCGCCGGTACGTGGAGACTCTGTCCGCCTACGCGCGCCAGTTTCTCGATCAAATGGAACGGCCGGACGTGGACTCCATTGACGGGCTGAGCCCTTCCATTTCTATCGAGCAGAAGACTACTTCGCGGAGCCCGCGCTCGACAGTCGGAACAATCACTGAGATTTACGACTATTTGCGCCTGCTCTATGCGTCCATCGGTGTCCCGCATTGTCCGCAGTGCGGCAAGCCGATCAGCCGGCAATCGGCGGAGCAGATTGTGCAGCGCGTGATGCAGTTAAAGGCGGACGACCGCGTCATGATCATGGCGCCGCTGGTGCGCGGGCGTAAAGGCGAGTTCAAGCAGGAAATGGCCAAGCTCGCGCAGCATGGCTTTGTGCGCGCTCGCATCGACGGCGAATTGCGCAAACTGGATGAGGAACTGGACGACATCCAGCTCGACAAGCGCAAGAACCACACAATTGAGGTGGTAATCGACCGGCTGCTGGTAAAGCCCGGAATCGAGAAGCGGCTGGAGCAGTCGGTGGCCACGGCGATGAAGCTGGGCAACGGGCTGGTACAGGTTGCGGTGGTAGGCGGCGCGGAGCAGCTCTACTCTTCGCGCATGGCCTGCCCGAACTGCAAAATTGATATTCCCGCACTTGAGCCGCGCTCATTTTCCTTCAACAGCATTTATGGCGCGTGCAGAGAGTGCAACGGGTTGGGCAGCAAGTATGACTTTGATCCGGCGAAGGTGATTGTGGACTGGTCCAAGCCGCTGCTGGATGGCGCGCTGGGGCCCGGGTCAGGATCAAGCTATTTGCAGCGCATGGTGGAGATTGTTGCTGCAAGCTACAAGATCGACCTCTCGGTGCCATTTGAGAAGCTTCCGGTCAAATTCCAAAACCTGCTGCTTTATGGACCTGACGAGAAAGACGCGCCGCGCCTCGGCTTTCACGGCGTGCTGGGCTTTTTGAAGCAGAACATGGAGGAAGCAACCTCAGAGGGTTATC
This sequence comes from Candidatus Angelobacter sp., assembly GCA_035712465.1. GTDB lineage: Bacteria > Acidobacteriota > Terriglobia > Terriglobales > Acidobacteriaceae > Angelobacter. The sequence goes on along the minus strand of DASTAS010000013.1, from coordinate 259,244 downwards.
GTGACTGGCTTCTAGGATACATGTCAGCCACAACCTGTCCGGCGTGCCAGGGACGCCGCTTGCGGCCGGAGAGCCTGGCGGTGAAAGTGAACGGGCTTTCCATCGGCGACTTCACCGCGCTAGCCGTATCCCGCGCTGTTGAGACCGCCGCGGAAATCAGGCTGAATGATCGCGAGAAGCTGATCGCCGCGCGTGTGCTGCACGAAATCAGGGAACGTCTGCAGTTTCTGAATGCCGTCGGATTGGGCTACATATCTCTGGATCGTTCGGCTGCGACACTTTCAGGCGGCGAAGGCCAGCGTATCCGGCTGGCGACACAGATCGGCTCACGGCTGCGGGGAGTCCTGTACGTTCTGGACGAGCCCTCGATCGGGTTGCACCATCGCGATAACAACCGGTTGCTGCAGGCGCTGGAGAGACTGCGCGACCTTGGCAACACAGTGTTGGTGGTGGAGCATGATGAAGAGACGATCCGCCGCGCCGATTATGTAATTGATCTTGGCCCTGGAGCGGGACTGCACGGCGGTGAGTTGGTAGCCGCGGGAACGCCGGAGGAAATCACCCATTACCCGAAGTCACTGACGGGGCAGTACATTGCCGGAACACGAGCCATCAAAGGCCGCTTTGAACCTCGTGTCACCAATGGCAAAGCCGTCACCGTGGTCGGGGCCCGCGAAAACAACCTTCGCAACCTTGATGTCAGCTTTCCGCTTGGTGTCATCACGGTGGTGACCGGAGTTTCAGGTTCGGGAAAATCGACTCTGGTGAATGACATTCTGTATAAGGCGCTGGCGCGGCAGCTTTATCGTTCACGGGAAGAGCCGGGCGCGCACAAGGCAATCTCCGGAGCGGAATACATTGATAAGGTAATTCAGATTGACCAATCACCGATTGGGCGCACGCCGCGATCGAATCCGGCAACTTACACCGGCGTTTTTACCCACATCCGGGAGCTCTATGCCATGCTGCCGGAATCACGCGAGCGCGGCTACAAGGCCGGCCGTTTCTCTTTCAATGTCTCCGGCGGCCGTTGCGAACACTGCCAGGGAGAAGGTGAACGCCGCATTGAAATGAACTTTTTGCCGGATGTGTACGTCCTTTGCGAAGTCTGCGGCGGCAAGCGCTATAACCATGAGACGCTGGCGGTGAAGTTCAAAGAGCGCTCGATTGCCGACCTGCTGGAAACGTCAGTGTCTGACGCACTCCCGATTCTTGCGGACATACCGCAGATCCGGCAGCGGCTGCAGACACTCGAAGATGTGGGGCTCGGTTACATCAAACTGGGGCAATCTGCCGTGACTCTCTCCGGCGGTGAAGCCCAGCGCATGAAGCTGGCCAAGGAGCTCTCAAAACGGCAGACCGGACGCACGCTCTACCTGCTGGATGAGCCCACCACCGGGCTACATTTTGACGACGTAAGTAAGCTGCTGGAAGTCATCCACCGCCTGACTGACTTGGGGAACTCGGTGATCATCATCGAGCACAACCTTGACGTGATCCGGAACGCGGACTGGATTATTGATCTCGGTCCGGAAGGCGGGGAGGATGGAGGACGCATCGTGGCCCAGGGAACGCCGGACCAAGTTTCGAAAATCAAGAAATCGTACACCGGTCAGGCCCTTGCAGAGCACTTCAACATGGCTCATAAGTAGTTGATAAGCCAGCACAATCTGCTTTTTTTTACAAATCCGGAACAAACTGCCAGGCGATGTTTGAAAACCGCAGACTCATCTTAGAGTGTGTTCAACCTTCTCCTTATACCTGGGCACAAAGAAGGGGGTAGCGCACTTTGGCTTCCAATGTTCAAAGCTACCCCTTTTTACTTTTCCTCAACAAACCGCTGGATAGTGTAGATTGAAGTTGTGGCCGTCCCGCCGCCAATTGACCCGGAGCATTTCCACCCGCACTCGCCAGATCAGCCTTTGCCGCCCCCGCCTCCCCTGGCAATGGCCCCTGAGGTTCCGAAATATTCCGGGGTTGACCTCCTCGACGTCCTCCTGATCGCGGTTGCTGGATTCTTTTCTCTCATCTTGGCCGCCGCCTTTGCCTCGATTGTGCTTTATCTCGTCCATTACCCACGGGCGTTCAACCCCAAAGAGCTGTCGAATAATGCATTGTTTGTCATCCCTACCCAGGTCGCAGCTTATTTGTTGATTGTGTCATTCATGGCGCTGCTGGTTTGGATTCGCCACAACCAGAACCTGAGCCAGGCCATTCATTGGAACCTGCCCGCCGAGAGGCTTGCGTTACTGGCGCTTGGGGCAGGCAGTCTGATGGGGCTTTGTTCAGAAGTCGCCTCGACGTTACTCCAACCCTGGACACCGAAGTCACTCCCGATTGAGGAATTTTTCAAGACTCCGGCCTCCGGCTACCTCCTGGCCGCATTCGGTGTACTGGTTGCGCCGCTGGTGGAAGAGCTCTTTTTCCGAGGCTTTCTTTATCCGGCGTTGGAGCGCTGGACCGGGGCCACGATTTCCATCATCATCACGGCAGCGGCGTTTGCGTCAATGCATGGAGCGCAACTGGCGTATGCGTGGGCGCCCTTGATGGTACTCTTCGGCGTCGGATTGGTTCTGACCATCATTCGGGTAAAGTCAGGTTCGGTGGCAACCTGCGTCATCGTGCATATGGGATACAACCTCACGCTTTTTATCTTGCTCTTTTTTGTCACCGGCGGGTTTCACCACATGGAACGCGCATAGCTGGTCTGTATCCACTGAAACTGATAACGTAATCACGAACCGCATGGACCACAAATCGCGCGAACAATTGCTGAGCCTTCTGGCCGCCAACTCATTCCGCCTTGGCGAGTTCACACTGTCGTCCGGCATCAAAAGCGACTACTACATTGATTGCCGCACCACCACGCTGCACGCCCAGGGCGCGGAGCTCACGGGACGGGTATTTCTCGATCTCTTCCGCGCACAATCCTGGTCGCCTGACGCCGTTGGTGGACTGACGATGGGCGCCGATCCCATTGTCGTCGCATTAGCAGTAATCAGCGCGCAAGCCGGTTGCCCCGTGCATGGGTTCCTGGTCCGCAAAGCAGAAAAGACTCACGGAATGGGACAGAGGATTGAAGGCTTTCAGGGAAACTCCGCAAAAGTAGTCATCGTTGATGATGTCTGCACCACCGGCAGTTCCACCATTCAGGCCATCGAAGCAGCACGCGATTTCGGATTCAATATAGTGGGCGTGGCGTGTCTGGTGGAGCGGGAAGAGGCCGGCGGGCGTCCAGCGGTGGAGAAAGCCGCCTCGCCCGCGCCGTTCATTTCAGTGTTTCGGGCAAGCGAAGTCAAACAGGCTCATTTGAAGCTGAAGTAAATCTGCGAGATTTGGTAATTTAGTAATCTAGTAATTGAGTAATTTGAAAAACGAGTTTTGCCCGCGATTCAACTTACCAATTACAAAATTACCCAATTACCCAATGATTAAAACTCTTGAATGGACTGCCGAAGGTATCCGCTTTATTGATCAGACGAAGCTTCCCACGGAAGAGACTTACGTCGTCTGCCGCACATATCAGGAAGTTGCGGATGCCATTCGCAACATGATCGTCCGCGGAGCGCCGGCCATCGGCGTGGCTGCGGCCATGGGCATTGCCCTGGGAGTCAAGCAATCGCAGGCAACGGAGATTTCTACCCTGCGCAACGAACTGGGGCAGATCTGCCGCACCATGGGGGAGACGCGTCCCACGGCGGTCAACCTCTTCTGGGCGATCCGGCGCATGCAGCAGAAATTTCAATCCGTTGCGATGGAAAGCTTGCCGCAGATTAAAGCTTCTCTAGTCACCGAAGCACAGCAGATGCTGGTGGAAGACATTGCCGCGAATGAAGCCATGGGCAGGCACGGAGCCACACTTCTGCCCTCTTCCGGCGGAGTGCTTACCCACTGCAATGCGGGCGCGCTGGCAACGTGCGGCTACGGCACCGCCTTGGGTGTGATTCGCGCCGCCGTGGAAGCAGGCAAGCAGATCCATGTCTTTGCCGATGAGACACGACCATTCCTTCAGGGCGCGCGGCTCACGTGCTGGGAACTGATGAAAGACGGTATCTCGACAACAGTAATTGCAGACAATATGGCAGGTTCCATGATGCGCCAGGGGAAGATTAAAGCCGTAGTGGTTGGCGCGGACCGCATCGCTTCCAATGGCGACGTCGCGAACAAGATCGGCACCTATTCGGTCGCCGTGCTGGCAAAGGAGCACGGGATACCTTTTTACGTCGCGGCGCCGTGGTCGACCGTGGACATGAACACCCCTACAGGCGAGCAGATTCCCATCGAGCAGCGCTCGCCTACGGAAGTTACGCACCACGGGGGCAAGCAGATGACACCGGATGGAGTGAAGGTTGAGAATCCGGCGTTCGATGTCACGCCATCGAAGTATGTGACTGCGATCGTCACCGAGCGAGGAATCGCGCGAGCTCCTTACGATCAATCAATCAAAGAATTATCCCCGGAGTTCGCGACGGTCTCGCGCTGACTGCCCAGCATGGAGCCCGAATTTATGACGCCGCCCTCTGCGGGATCACGGCTTCCGCCGGCTCGAAGCCTTCGTCTTTCAGGGTTTTCTTTGCAGCCTGCTGCAGCGACGCCTCGTCGGCGCTGCGCGGAAGGTCGCAGTAGCGGCGGATCACCTCTTCGCCTACCTGAATGCGCACCATCCATTTCGATTTGCTGTCATCCCAGGAGAGTTCCACTCGATCTGCCTGCATTGCGTCCTCCTTTTTGGTTGCTTCTACAGTCTTGCTGCGCTATCACGATTCCATAGTCTTCAGATTTGGGCTGATGATCAGCCGGGCTTCAGTCGCCTTCTGCACCTGTTCGGGCGTCAATCCCGGCGCGACTTCCTCCAGCACCAGCCCTTGCGGCGTTACATTCATGTATCCCATGTCCGTTACGATTGTGTTGACCACTTTTAAGCCCGTCAGCGGCAGCGTGCATTTCTTCAGGATCTTCGGCGCGCCTTCTCTTGTGGTGTGCTCCATGGCAATCACTACACGCCGCGCGCCGGCCACCAGGTCCATGGCACCCCCCATGCCTTTTACCACTTTCCCCGGGATCATCCAGTTGGCCAGGTTGCCTTCCTGGTCTACCTCCATCGCTCCGAGCACGCTCAGGTCAATGTGGCCGCCGCGAATCATGGCAAATGACTCCGCGCTGGAGAAGTACGCGGTACCCCGAATTTCCGTGACTGTCTCTTTCCCGGCATTGATCAGATCAGGGTCTTCTTTGCCCTCCATTGGAAATGGCCCCACCCCCAGCATGCCGTTTTCGCTCTGCAGCACAACTTCCATGCCCGTCGGAACATGGTTAGCCACAAGCGTCGGCATGCCGATGCCCAGGTTCACATAGAATCCATCTCTCAGGTCACGCGCAATCCGCTTTACAATGCGCTCGCGTTTCTCCACATCTTTCTGCTTCCCCGGTTTTACTGGTATCGTCGCCATAGTCTCTATCTCTAAGATGATTTCCACATCAGGAATGCTGCCGGGCTTGTGATTGCAGTTCCAATCTCAATGTGAGCCCTTCGAAACCCTTATCACAAATTGTCATCCTGACCGAGCAGGAACGAGGTAACGAGCGAGTGCGAGTGGAAGGATCTATGTACTTTACCGATTTGAGAATAAATACATGGATCCTGCGACTCTCCTCACCCCTCAAGAGGGGTTCGGAGTCGCTCAGGATGACACCAACTAAGAATGCATACGGAAGGTGCCGTCGGCTTAGGCACTCTTCCTTACTGTTCGCTTCTCAATTCTCTTTTCTTTCAGCGTAGTCGAAAAAATTCGCTTTACATAAATGCTGGGCACATGCACCTCATCGGGCGGCAGTTCTCCTGGTTCCACTAACTCTTCCACTTCTACGATGGTCACCTTGGCCGCTGTGGCCATTACCGGATTGAAGTTGCGTGCGGTCTTGCGGAACACCAGATTGCCCCAGCGATCGCCCTTCCATGCATGGATCAACGCAAAGTCCGCCTTCAGAGCTGTCTCCATCACGTGCAGGCGGCCGTTGAACACGCGCTGCTCCTTGCCTTCCGCCACAATCGTTCCGGCGCCGGTAGGGGTAAAGAATGCCGGGATGCCGGCGCCGCCCGCGCGTATGCGCTCAGCCAGCGTGCCTTGAGGGTTGAGCTCCAATGTGAGCTTCCCGGTCAGGACCATCTGCTCAAACATCTTGTTCTCGCCCACGTATGAGCCGATGTGCTTTTTGATCTGCCCCGCGCCCAGTAACTTCCCCAGGCCGTATTCATCCACGCCGGCATTGTTGGAAATGGTAGTCAGGTTCTTGATGCCCTTGCGGGCCAGCGCTTCAATCAGCTCCTCCGGGATCCCGCACAGCCCGAATCCCCCAACCATGATCACCGCGCCATCCTGAATATCGCGGACCGCCTCGTCTGCACTGGATATGACCTTATTCATAAACAAGAGATTCTAAATACCCACGACAATCCTCTGCAAACGCAACTTCGGTCATGTGCGTGCTTTGCAGTGCGAGGTTGTCCTGCGGCAACTCTCCCGCTATGATGCACGCGTGGCCCTCACAACACAGGTCCAACCGGCGCATGAGGTTCCCGACTCCTTTCTGCAGGAGCTGCGGCGGAACCTTGTAACCCGCCGTGTATCCGATGGCATTGCTCTGCTGGATGCCAATGCCCGTCTTTTTGCCATGCTCGATCCTGCAGAGAAAAATGCAGCGGCCCTGGTTGGGGCCGTGGCGCAATGGGTTGATATTGGCTACGCCGGTCCGGAGTTAGTCGAACAGCTCCTGCAGCGTTTTCCGCATGAGAAGCGGGGGAAGTTCCCTGTCTGCGATTATGTCCACCTGAGGATGGCGGAGGGTCTGCTGGCGCTTCTGCGGGACCATCCTGACGAAGCCCTGCGTCAGTTTGAGCTGGTGCTGATGCTGCAGGAGGAAATCGAAGACAAAGAAGTAGTGGCGATCGCCCATTTCTGGAATGCGCGGTGCCATCGCAAAAAGGGCGAGTACGACGAAGCATTGAAGCGGGCCGGCGTAGGCCGCGAACTGGCTACGGCGCTGGGATACGCCAAAATGGCCGCTGTCATGCGCGTGCTGGAAAGTTGGCTGGTTTTCCAGAAGGGCCATGAACGCGAGGCAGCCCGGATTCTGGATCAGGCGGAATCCGTCTTGCGCACCACTGACGATGACATTACGCTCGGCAATATATACTCTGCGCACGGGCGCATGATCCGCCGACAGGGACAATATAGACAAGCACTGCACTTTTTTACTCGAGCCGTACAGCACTTTCAAAAGCGCAGTCCGCAGCACCGCAATCTTGCGCGGTCGCTGGCCAATATTGCTTATGTGCAACGGCTGATTGCCGCACAGATTATCCGGCAGATGGATACAGAGGCCGAGCGGCGGCGCAGGAACAAAGCAAAAAACTCTTCCGCGCGTGCCCTCAATGCAGACGGGCGCCGGCAATACGAGGAACTGCGCGCCAGTGCGTTCGCTAACCTGGAGCACGCCGAAAAAATCTACCGGCACCACAATCATCATCACGGTATCGGAAGCGTACTGGAGAACCGCGGGCTGCTGCATCTGGACAGCGGCGAACTGGACCTTGCCGCGCAGGAAGGCGCGCGCTGCTATGCAGTCGGAAAGGAAGAAAATGACGCGATTGTGATGGCACGCGCCCGCTTGCTGCAATGCAAGGTGGAGCATGCTCAGCTTGTGGAGGAGATCGAAGGCAGCACCCGGACCTGGGAACACGTCCAGGCTGCCCGCGACTACGCACGCGAGGCCGTGGAAGCTGCCGCCCATACGCAAAACCAGCGGTTGTTGGCGCGGGCATACATCTGGAGAGGGCTGATCGCCTGCCATCCTGCTATTCACGACGTTGAAGACGCACGCCATTGTCTCGACAAAGCGGCTGCTTTCATCGCTACCGCCCAGGATGAAGATGTCTGGAATGAACTGCAAATCCTGAAGCAGAGAGTGACCTCGCGAGGAAGCATTGATCCGCGGCTGCGTGCCTGGACGCAGGGCGTGACGGACGGCAAAAGCTTCCAGAAGCTCACGGAAGAATTTGCCGAGCTTGTAATTCCACGCGTGTGGGAAAAAGAGGGCAAGAAGGTGTCACGTGTGGCCAAAGTATTGAAGGTATCACCTAAGAAGGTGCGGCGGGTGCTGGCGAAGGCCGGCAAAGCGAAAAAGTAAAACCTGCGATGAAAGTCTAGGGTCGGCGGCTGAATAAATGCTTTCCCTGGTTGAGAACGAGGTTCGGCAACTCGCCAGCGTGGACGCTGTGATTGATGCGATCCGCGCCGCATTCACGCGTGATTTCTCGAAAACTTTGCACATGCCCGTGCGCTCTTCCCTGCCATTGCAAGACCGGGGCGTGCTCCTGCTGATGCCTGCCTACGACAGCGCTATTGGAGCTGCCGGAGTCAAGAGTGTCACGGTGACAAGAGATACGGGCGTGAACGCCCATTATGAGTTGCTGGACCCGCTCACCGGCGCCGTGCTGGCGCGCATGGATGCAAACTGGCTTACAGATCTGAGGACCGCTGCAACTTCTGCCGTCGCCACCAGCGCCCTGGCTCGATCAGACTCGCATAAACTCGGAATCTTTGGAACCGGCAGGCAGGCTGAAGCACACATTGCAGTTCTCCCCAGAGTGCGAAGATTCGACCGCGTTCTGGTTTGCGGCACAGAACAGGAAAAAGTCCAGGCGTTCTGTGACGCCATGAGCAACCGCTACCAGGTTCAAATTTCTCCGGCGAATGCCGAGACTTGTGTCCGTCAGTCGGATGTGGTCTGCACCTGTACCATCTCCCGCGTACCCGTCATGGAAGGCAGATGGCTCAAACCCGGAATGCACCTGAATCTGATTGGCGCATTCCAACCCGAGACAAGAGAAGTTGACGACGAAACGATCAAGCGTTCCCGCGTCGTTGTGGACACTTACCCGGGAGCTCTGGCCGAAGCCGGCGACCTCTTAATCCCGCTTAGAAATCTCACCATCAGCGAAAATCACATCATCGCCGATCTGCACGAAGCGGTAAGCGGAAAAAAGCAGGTGCGCAGAGGGTGGGACGACATTACCCTGTTCAAGAGCGTAGGCTGTGCCCTGGAAGACCTGGTCACGGCAAAGCTCATTTATGAGCGGGCTTTGGCATGAGAAAAACGCATGATTTCGTAGTGGTTGGAGCAGGAGTATTCGGCGCCTGGATTGCCCGCCATCTGCGCCTGAGCGGCGCAACTGTCGCTCTGCTGGATGCTTACGGCCCCGCGAACAGCCGGGCGAGTTCCGGCGGCGAAACGCGCATCATACGCATGGGTTACGGAGCGGACGAACTGTATACCCAATGGGCCAAGCGGTCCTTTCCAGTCTGGGAGCAATTGGAACTGCAGCTCAACGCCGAACTGCTGCATCGTACCGGCGTTCTCTGGCTCAGCAATGACTCGGACGAGTACACAAAAGCCATGCTGGAGGTTTTCAGCTGCAATGAAATTCTTTGTGAGAAGCTGAACGCCGCGGACCTGCGGCAACGTTATCCCGAGCTGCAGTTTGATGACGTCACATGGGGTCTGCTGGAACCGCAGAGCGGCATTCTGATGGCGCGCCGGGCGGTTCAACTGCTGGTTTTCGATCTGGAGAAGGCTGGCGTTTCCTATATCCATGGCAAAGCCGCCTCTCCCATGGGGATAGGAAAAGTCACGGATCTTCGGCTTGCGTCGGGAGATCCTGTTTCAGGCGGAACATTCATTTTCGCCTGTGGCCCCTGGCTACCCAAGGTCTTCCCGGAACTGCTGGGGGATCGCATTTTTCCATCACGGCAGGAAGTATTCTTCCTCGGGTCGCCACCCGGCAATGACAGCTTCCGGCCGCCGAAAATGCCTGTCTGGCTCCATCACCGGCACCCCGACATCCCTTATGCTCTGCCAGACATTGAAGGACGCGGGTTCAAGCTGGCATTTGATCGCCATGGCGACGCAATCGATCCCGATTGCGAGGAGCGGATTGTCGAATCCGGATCGCTGACACATTTGCGGCAATTTCTTGGCAAGCATATCCCGGGTCTCAAAGATGCTCCAGTTCTGGAAACGCGGGTTTGCCAGTACGAGAACACGTGGAATGGCGACTTCCTGATTGACCGCCATCCAGACTATGAAAACGTGTGGCTGGTTGGCGGCGGCTCGGGACATGGATTCAAGCATGGGCCGGCCGTCGGCGAATACATGAGCGAACTGCTTCTTCGCGGAGGAGTTCCTCAGCCGCGTTTTTCGCTCGCCAGCAAGAAAAACCTCCAGGCGCGCGCGGTGTACTAGTCCTCTGCAACCGGGCGCCAGCGATCAGGGGATTGGCTGTGCGGCTCTGCCTGAGAACTGCGTCCCAGGTGTCCGCGCCTACAGGTGTTTACTTTAGAGGCTACCTTTAAAAAGGGAGAGCGGGAACAGCACAATAAAAAATCGTGTAATCTGGTGGCAAATCCCAAGGAGCGTGAATTGAAGTTCATCATTGGACTAATCATCGGCATCTGTATTCCTGCGGCTGCTGCCTTCTGCTATTTCCGGCTCGGCTACGCGCCTGTTGCAACCTCTTCGGCTCCCATGCCCTTTGAAACAACCATGGCACGGATGGCCCTCAAATCCCGGATCACCAAAGAAGCCCCGAAGAGTTCGCCCATCCAGCCCACAGAAGAAAACTTGACCGCAGGAGCAAAGGTTTACACGGACAATTGCGCCTTCTGTCATGGCTGGCCTGGCCAGGCCGCTTCGAAGGCAGCAAAAGGAATGTTCCCACTTCCGCCCCAACTGCTCACGCCGGATGAGATGGTCACCGATGACCCGGTCGGGATCACGTACTGGAAGGTAAAGAACGGCATCCGTATGACGGGAATGCCTGGATTCGGGGAGATGCTTTCCGACAACGAAATGTGGCAGGTGAGCGAGATGCTGAAGAATGCGAACAAACTGCCGCCTGCAACCATGGCTGCATTACAGAAGCTGCCGACTCCGCCGGCGGAACAGCAAGGTCAACAGCAGCCACAACCGCAACCGAGCAAAGGCAGACTGACCAAAAAGAAATAAGTTTCATTCGGGACGGACACGAATCACCACAGTCCCTAAAAGCGATTGTTCTGGCATGATTCGGCTGATTTCGCGGTTCCGGGCGACCATTGTAAAATAAATATGTTGCGGTACGGCAGCAAGGCTTCCCGGTAATCTGCCCTGAGGTTCCACCGCACTACCCATGCGCCCGGTTTGGGCGATATGCCGGCAATGCCCGCTGGGAATTACTGAACAGGAGAGTTGAACACAATGGCCAAGATCGCCAAAACGGCGGATCGCAAGAAGATCATGGATACATCCAAGAGCACGGATTGCCCCAAATGCGGCAAGCCTACTCGTATCGTAAAGCGCGTGAAAGATAGAGAGCGCAACGTGCCGGGCGGCATTTTCATTTCCTGCTCAGGCTGCGATTTTTACGAGAAGTTGTAGCACTGGTCCCTGCTCAGAGCGGCATTTTCTAACGCAAAAAATGACGCGATTGTTTAGGTTCAGGGCATCAGGACAGTTGAATTGCATCGATAGTAAGCGGGATAAAATCAATCATATTCATGGCCGCACGTTGTGCGGCCTTGTTTTTGAATGTCACGACACACCACATCACTGCCGGGAGTGGCCGGGGCCCCGAATTCGCTGCTGGAGAGCGACATTCCTGCCCGCCTGGACCGGCTCCCCTGGAGCCGCTTTCACTGGCTTGTGGTGATTGCCCTCGGGATCACCTGGGTGCTGGACGGATTGGAAGTCACGCTGGCCGGGGCTCTGGGCGCAGTGCTGCAACGGCCGGACGCTCTTGGACTGACTGACGCGGAGGTAGGAGCAAGCGCGACGTTTTATCTGCTGGGGGCCGTGGCGGGCGCGCTCCTGTTCGGCTACGCCACTGACCGCCTTGGCCGCAAGAGGCTCTTTACCATCACTCTGCTGCTCTATCTCATAGCCACGGCGCTGACTGCTTTCTCCTGGAGTTTCTTTTCTTACGCGTTGTTCCGCGCGCTTACCGGCGCAGGCATTGGCGGCGAATACTCCGCCATTAACTCAGCCATTGATGAATTGATTCCCGCTCGCGTCCGCGGGCGCGTGGACCTGATCATCAATGGCAGCTTCTGGATCGGTGCGGCCATTGGAGCTGCAACATCCATAATCCTGCTCGACACCGGGATTCTCCCCATTGGCTTTGCCTGGCGGCTGGCATTTGGGATCGGAGCCATCCTAGGCGTCATCATCATTTTTCTGCGCCATGCCATTCCAGAGAGCCCCCGCTGGTTGATGATTCATGGCCGTGCAATTGAGGCCGAAGCGGTTGTTGCGCATATCGAGGAAAGGATTATGTCGCACACCTTGCCGCCGCCACGGGCAAGAATACGCATTCGCCCGCGCGAGCACACACCTTTGCGGGAGGTCTGGCATAGCATGTTCGTACAGCATCGCCGCAGGTCTTTGCTCTCTCTGGCTCTGATGAGCTCGCAGGCATTCTTCTACAACGCCATCTTTTTTACCTATGCGCTGGTGCTGGTGAAATTTTACGGACTTCCGGCACAAAAAGTCGGGCTCTACATCTTTCCCTTCGCCCTGGGGAACTTCTTCGGTCCTCTGCTGCTCGGGCATTGGTTTGACACTATAGGACGCAAGCAGATGATCACGATCACGTACGCTCTTTCCGGTATTCTGCTTGCACTCAGTGGCTGGATGTTCCTGCATGGCCTATTGACGGCGGCTACTCAGGCCGCTTGCTGGACCGTAATTTTCTTTGTCGCTTCAGCGGCGGCCAGTTCGGCGTACCTGACCGTCAGCGAGATCTTCCCCCTCGAAATCCGCGGCCTGGCGATTGCGATTTTTTATGCGGCCGGGACTTTCGTCGGCGGCGTGGCCGCGCCTTACATCTTTGGCCTTCTTATTCAGAGCGGGGAAAGGATTCAGCTCTTTTATGGTTATCTTGCCGGTGCTCTCCTGATGCTTGGCGCAGCGGTAGTGGAGGCGATCATCGGGGTCAAAGCCGAGCGCAAAGAGCTGGAGGAGATCACCGCGCCGTTGTCAGAGGTGAACGCGGATAACAGCTTGGCGTGAGCACAACTTCATGTCATTAATTACAGATCAGCACAGGAACGGCATTCCACATCGCACACCTGATCCAGCATTCCGCGAGGAGTTTCTGTTAAGAGTGGAACCCTCAAATTGACCCTTCCTGCCGTCCCTGCTACCTTTGTACGTTTGGCTTGAGAGGCAGCCTCCCACCAGCCCTGCCGCTCCGTAATAATCAGCCCTCATAAGGAAGAGTGCCTTTATGCCTGTTTTTAAATTCAAGGGAGTGGACTTTATCGAGTTCGACAGCCTGCTCAGCGAGGAAGAAAAGCTGGTCCGCGAAACCACGCGCCGTTTTGTCGAGGAAAACGTTGTTCCCATCATCGAGCAACGCAATCGTGAGGGGCGCTTTCCACGCGAACTGATCAAGACCATAGCCGAACTGGGCTTCTTTGGACCTAACCTCAAAGGGTACGGATGCGCAGGAATGTCGAATATCGACTACGGCCTGATCATGCAGGAACTGGAGCGCGGCGACAGCGGAATCCGCTCATTTTGCAGTGTGCAGTCATCGCTGGTCATGTACCCGATCCACAGCTATGGCAGTGAGGAACAGAAGCAGAAGTGGTTGCCGCTGCTGGCGCGAGGCGAAAAAATCGGCTGCTTCGGCCTGACCGAGCCGGATTTCGGCTCCAACCCCAGCGGGATGCGCACGCGGGCAAAGAAGGTCGGCAAAGAATATGTGCTGAACGGCGAGAAGATGTGGATTACGTCCGGAAGCATTGCCGATGTGGCTCTGATCTGGGCGAAATCAGAAGAGCACAATAACCGGATTCGGGGTTTTCTGGTGGAAACTGACCGGCCGGGTTTCAAGGCGGACGACGTACACGGCAAGTGGTCTTTGCGAGCATCTGTTACTTCCGGCCTTTCGCTTCAGGATGTGCGCGTTCCGGAGGAAAATATGCTGCCGGGAGCCGACGGCCTGAAAGGCCCATTAGGCTGTCTTAATCAGGCGCGGTATGGGATTGCCTGGGGGACCATTGGGGCGGCGATGTCCTGCTACGACACGGCCCTGAATTATGCAAAAATCCGCAAGCAATTCCGCGACCAGCCAATTGCATCTCATCAACTGGTACAAGAGAAGCTGGTTTGGATGATCAGCGAAATCACCAAGGCCCAGCTCCTGGCCTTGCAAGTGGGCCGCTTGAAGGATGCTGGCAAGGTCCAGCACCAGCATGTCTCCATGGCAAAGCGCAACAATGTGTGGATGGCCCTGGAATGCGCACGCAAAGCACGTGACATCCTGGGTGGCAACGGAATTGCTGACGATTATCCTGTCATGCGCCATATGATGAACCTGGAATCGGTAAAGACGTACGAAGGCACGCATGACATTCACGCACTAATCATCGGAGAGAGCATTACCGGATTGAGCGCCTTTTAACAGAGCCGGCTTGCGGCGCTCGGCGGCGGTCATCAGGAGCATAAAAAGCGCTTTGCGGCTACAGTGAAGTCGAGCGGTTTTCTCAAATTAATGGGGGTTTCCATGGCGACCCAAGTCATCAGCAAAACGGAAGAGGCAAAGAATATAGCCAACGTACTGGAATTCGAACTGGCTCTGGAATTCGTGCGTGTAGTGGAGGAGGCGGCCATCGCTTCTGCGCACACCATGGGCCAGGGAGACCGACACAGGGCTGATCACATGGCAACCGAAGCCATGCGCGCCACAATGGATAGAGTCCCAATGCGCGGTACCATTGTGATCGGCGAAGGCGAACGCGACGAGGCTCCCATGCTTTACATTGGCGAGCAAGTGGGCGCTGGCTGGCAGGATGGCGCCAAGTTCCCGCAAGTCGATATCGCAGTTGATCCTTTGGAAGGCACAAACCTTTGTGCAACCGGTTCGCCGGGCGCTATCACCGTTCTTGCCGCAGCCGAGAAAGGCGGGTTACTCAATGCGCCTGACTGCTACATGGAAAAGCTCGTCGTCGGTCCATCATGCAAGAACGTAGTCGATCTGGATGCTCCAGTGGCAGACAATTTGAAGGCCATTGCCCGGGCCCTGAACCGCGATGTGGCCGATCTTGTGGTGGTTGTCCTGGAACGTCCGCGGCACCAGAAACTGATCGAAGATATTCGCAGAGCGGGGGCCCGTATCCGGCTTATCAGCGACGGCGACCTTTCTGCCGGTATTGCCGCAGCCGTAATCGGAACCGGTGTTCATTGCGTCATGGGGACTGGCGGCGCCCCGGAGGGTGTAATCACTGCGGCCGCCATGCGCTGCCTGAATGGTGAAATTCATGCGCGGCTTGTGATCGATAGACCGGAGTTGGAAGAACGCATTAAGAAGATGGGGATCACCGACAAGAACAAGATCTACACTGCCAGGGATCTTGCTCCGGGCAAGCACCTGGTCTTTGCCGCCACCGGCGTGACCGACGGAGCGCTCATGAGAGGCGTTCGCTTCTTTGGCGAAGGCACCCGCACTTCATCGATTGTGATGACGCGCAAAAGCGGCAAAGTGCGCTTTGTCGACAGCATCCATTTGGCTAAACGTCCGGACGTGAAAGTGCGATTTGCGTAAATAAAAGCTTACCGCTGATTAACGCTGATCGCACTGATTAACTCAACTAAATCAGCGAGAATCAGTGAAACAGCGTCATCAGCGGTGAGATCCGTTTCACCAGCCTCTGGCTAATTGCTATTTGCCAATTGCTATCTGCTTATTTTGGCAGCCTCGGCATCGGCGGCCAGTCCTTGGCAGCGCCTTGAAAGAGATACTTGGCGTGTTCAAGTCTCCTGGTGCCGTCATGAACTGCAAAAGTACGGGGATGCTGGCCCGGCCCCGGTTGTCCCCAAAGTGAAACGCCGGCGTATTGGCCATCTCTGCGGAGCACGTAGTAAAACATGCTGACGTAGGCGAGCTTCGTCATGTCATTGTTATAGATGTGGGCCACGCGACGCAGCGCATCCATGCCGGCTTCTTCCGCTGACATGCCGCGGCGCATGTTTTCCACGATGGTGTGCGCGCCCGCGACTTTGATATTTTCCTCGCCATTGCCGGTCGCGCCCGCCGCGCCCACGTCCTGATCGCAATAGCAGCCCGCGCCGATGATGGGCGAGTCGCCACAGCGTCCGGGAATCTTCCACGCCAGGCCGCTCGTGGTGGTTACGCTGGACATCTCGCCCTTTTCGTTCAGCACTGAGCAATTGATGGTGCCGGTGGGAGGGAACAGTACCTTGTAAATGGCATCCATACGCTCTTGTTCTGGAATGCCGAGATCGGCGGCAGCGGCATACATCTTCTGAATTTGTCTGGGCTGTTCCTTCAACTCTGCATTCAGCGGCGCGGGCGGTTTCCAGTTCGGATCAGCCATCCCGGGTCCCCACCAGTCCTGGTTGGAGTGGGTCTCTTTCCACAGCATCCAGATTTTGCGCGAATGCTCGGTCAACAAGTTCTGTTTGGGAAATCCCATGTCGAGACCGAAACGGGTTGCGCCCTCACCCACCAGCATCACGTGCCCGGTATGCTCCATTACAGCTCTGGCCACAGCGGAAGCATTTTTGATATCGCGCAACGCGCCTACAGCACCGGCGTTGCGTGTGGGTCCATGCATCAGGCAGGAATCGAGTTCCACCACGCCTTCTTCGTTTGGCAAACCGCCGAGACCTACGCTGTCATCGTTGGGATCATCTTCAGGACCGGAGACTACGGCGAGCGCGGCATCCAGCGTGTCGGCGCCCTGGCGCAGCTTCTCATAGCCACGATCAATATAGTTATAGCCATTGGCCGCGCAGATGATGATGTTCTTTGGGTTTTGTATCCGTGGAACTTCTTTATAGGGCGATTTCGTTTGCTCAGTCTGGCCCGCAGCCAGCGTGGCTGACGTAACAGCGAGTCCGGCAAGAAAATCTCTGCGCTTCATGAGGGACCCTCTTTTCTTCTGGAATATAAAAACGAAGAAGAATACCACCTGGAGCAATCAACCGCTAGGCTTCAGAGAGTGGTTCTGCCGGGATGCATGATTCCTGGCGCGCGGAGACCTGGGATATCTCCACCAGAATCCAGCGAAAAGGTGGCGACAAGAATGATCCAGAGTTTACGCCGCCAGACGCTCTGATAAAAATACCATTGCGTCTCGCAGCGCCTCATCGCCATTGCGGCCGCTGGCGAACGGCGGGTCTGAGATGCGCTTCCATACCCCTTTCTCTTGCACGTGAATGGCAACGTAATACGGGACATCAGGATTAGAATACGAATGCCACAGCTCCAGCTTATAGAGCTCTTCTTTGATTACGATGAGGCCCGTGCGGGCCAGTTCCCAGGATTCAGTAACTCCCGGGAACATATGGAAATCTTCAAATGCGTTATCTGACATAAACAAGCCTTTAGCAAATAGCAACTGGCAATTAGCAATAGCCAAAGCCGCCCGACCTTGCAATTTGTGAAAGTCCTCAACGAACGCAACGGATAATTGCCAAGTGCCAACTGCTATTTGCTTCTCTTCACACCGCCACTTTTTCGGCCGTGTTCTGGTCTGCACGGAAGCGTAGCAGCGCGCCTACGCGTCCGGCCTTCTCAAGCTCAGGATCATTGTCAATAAAGCGGATCTCGGCTCCGTTGCGCAACGCCAGATCGACCAGGGCATCAGAAACGTCACTGAGCTCGCGCGTTTTATTGCCGCAGACCGCGCACCTCTCCACCATTCGCGTATCCAGATGCAGACAGTTTGTGCACTCCACGGCTTCCGATTTGAAGTCGCGCGATACCAGCAGCGTCTGCACTTCCTGGCGCTCAAGCGCATTCAGCACATGGCGGAGACCTACCGCACCCCGGCTGTTGCGTTGCGACTGGCCAATTGTCTCCCTGAGCAGATCCTGCTGTTCTTCCATACGGTGCTTCTGCAGGATCTTGGCTGCGCATTCGTGCACTTCATCGGCTGTTGCCGCGATTGGGTCAAGCAGGAAACGTCCAACTAACCGCTGCCTGAGGTAAATGTGTAACTGCGGCTCAATGCTTGACCATGCATCGTCACGGCAGCCGATCAGCAGCAGTTCGCATTTATCCCGGGTCATCAGGGCCTGAAGCGACTCCGCAAAGAGCTTGTAATGCGCGATAACCTCTTTGTCGATGTGCCGCTCGCGGTGCCCGGCTTCATAGCCGAGGTAGCCATCGCTTTTGCCCCCTTTGGGAAGCGGCCCGAACTCCAAGTCCGGCTTGGTCACCAGGGTTTCTTCATTTAGCTCAAAAATCCTTGATTTCCTGCGGTCCACCAGCGCGATACAGGTGCGGGGGACGCCCGTGCGCGCCGCCACCAGCGGCTTGAGGTGGAAACGTGAATTGACAATGATCTGCGACTCGCCCAGATAGGGAGGAACATCCAGCTCACGCCAGACACCGAGTCCTTTGCACGCAAAGATAGCCTTGCCACGCGAATGGTTGCCGTGCAGCCCTTCGGCAATCTGCAGGATGCGCTGCAAGTCGTCGCCCAGCGCGGTGTTATTGCCGTTGCGCTCGGCTTTGCGCAACGCTTCACGCACCAGATCTTTGATCATGATGGCTTCCTGGCGATGGGACTTGTCCTGGGGCGTTTGCGGCTGAAAATAGAACGTGATGGCAGCTGCTTTGGGCGATTCAAATTGCGCAAGCTGGCGAATCTCTTCACGTGTAATCATGCCTTCCTCCTGTTGTCTGGATCAGCTTCAGGCCACACGCGAGCGTTTGAGCAGGCGACGGCGGAGATCATTCCTCTCCGGCAGGCGCTGCTGTACCCGCTCGCGTGTTTTTTCAATGGACTTGCGGACCTGATCGGACGGGCGATCTGAAAGCCGCGAGATTTCTTCGATCGTGAAGCCTTCCAGCGTATACAGGACGAACGCTTCACGGTCAGGTGCGCTGAGCTCGCGTAACACGATATCGAGCTGGGCCACCATCTCTTCACTCAGGAAGATCTCTTCAGGCGTGCGGACGCTATTGTCACGGATCACGCCCTCACCCTGCGGCTGATCATCGGGCTGGTGATACTGCAGGACATTTTCGTCGCTGCCGGTGACGTTCTGCATGCGGGCAGGAACATCAAGAGACACGTCGCCGGAATCGGCATTGGCTTCGCCCAGGCGGCGAATCGCCTGCAAGGCAAGTCCCTGGAACCGGCTCTCCTCAGAAAGGAACTGTGACGCCGCGCCTTCATCTGAAAGCGCGCTAACCATGACTTCATCAAGGACTTCTTCCACGCTGACCTGGTATTCGCGAAGCTGGCCTGAGTTAGTGCGGTACGCAAGCTCATTCTCAATGAACATCTTCAGCCTAAGCATGTTCGCGTTGAACCAGGTTTCCAGGTCGCTACCGAAGTTCACCGGCGCTCCATTGGCGGTCCTGTCCTGTAGAGGGACAGAAGCCAGCGTCTGCTCGAAGGGGACGGTTGGTTCTATCACCTGCCCGCGACCGGTCTGCCGTCGCTTCCTGGTCCAGTCTCCCCTCAGAAGATCTTTGTGGCGGTTCAGTTGCGTAATCAAATCGGCGAAGCCGGCCTTGGCGGCCGCGACCAGAGTGGCGCCTGATTGCTGTACCGCCATCTGGCCAGAAGGGAGGCGCAGATTGAGCGAGACGCTCGGGCCCTGGCCGTTCTGCTGGTCGATTATGGCATGGAGATGCACCAGATCAGGGTTGAACACTTGCAGCCTGCGTTCAAGTTTCTGGATTTGGTTTCGGAATTCGCGTTCTACTTCGGGAGTCCTGCCTGCTTTGTAGCTGACGTGAATGTTCATCTGTGCCTCGGCTCGGGAGAAGATCCCAAAAGAAGGTCCGTAGGCCCTCACTATCTAACGCAGATTCTACACCTGCCAAATGAGACGCTTCTCATGGGCTTGAATGTTGCACTCAAAAATTTGCTACCAACTCATGGAGGAGCTTGACTTTGCTGCGTTCATGTGCGGAGGTAAGGATGAGAAAAATGTGTGTTCAGAGCTGATTAATCAGGGACGCGACATACCCCGCACCGAAACCATTGTCAATGTTGACGACGGTCACGTTCGACGCGCAGGAATTGAGCATGCCCAACAGTGCTGCCAGTCCATTGAATGACGCTCCATAACCGATGCTGGTGGGAACAGCGATGACCGGCACACGCACCAGTCCGCCAACCACGCTGGGAAGGGCTCCTTCCATACCGGCGCAGACAATCACCACTCGGGCTTCATCGATGGTGTTTTGGTTGGAGAGCAAGCGGTGTATCCCGGCAACACCTACGTCGTAAAGATGCGCAACTTTGTTGCCCATAATCTCGGCTGTGATCAGCGCCTCTTCAGCCACGGGGATATCGCTTGTGCCTGCGGAGACAACCACGATGGTTCCCTTACCCCGCAAACTTCTGTCCCGGCTAAGAATGATGGCATGGGCCGATGCGCGGAACTCTGCTTTGCGGACAAGCCTCTTTACGGCGCGAAAATGGGCCGGTTCAGCCCTGGTAGCAAGAACGTTACCGCCGTGCTTCGCGAGCTTCTGAAAGATCTTCGCAACCTGCTCCGGCGTTTTGCCGCGGGAGAAAATGACCTCCGGCATGCCGGAGCGAAGACGCCGGTGGTGGTCCACTTTGGCGAAGTCGAGATCTTCAAACGGCATGTGGCGCAAACGGGAGACACCTTCGTCAGGAGAAATCCTGCCGTCGCGAATTTGTTGGAGAAGCCTTAAAAGGGCGGCTGGTTCCATGGATGCGAGTAATGGTGCGAGTAATCAGATTAACACCGGAGTCACCGCACAATACTGGCCCGCCTGCCGAGAGTTTTGCCGGAAGAGAGCAGTTCTAATCTTTTGCTGCTGCGGCAAACAGGCCGGTGACTTTCTGCAGAGAAGCTTCATCTTCCACGTTCATCGCCGTTTGCGAGCGGTCGATCTGGCGCATCAGTCCAGTAAGAACCTTGCCTACACCGACCTCGACGAACGTATTTGCCCCGAGTTCAATCAACTTGCACACACAGGCCAGCCACTGCACTGCGCCGGTAACCTGGGAAATCAGGGCGTTACGAGAAGCTTCCGCCCCGGACTTGGGCTGCGCATCAATGTTGCTGATGACCGGAATTTCCGGAGCGCTGAACTCGACCTGCTGGAGATCTTGCGCCAGGCGATCCTGCGCCGGCTGCATCAGGGCGCAATGGAATGGCGCGCTTACCGGCAGCATGATAGCTTTTTTCGCGCCTCGTTCTTTGGCGAGTGCGGCCGTGCGCTCCACGGCAGCTTTTGAGCCAGAAATTACGATCTGGTCAGGAGAGTTGATGTTGGCCGGCGAAACGACTTCGCCCTGCGCTGCGTCTGCGCACACTTTCTGCAGGTCCTCAAGCGACATCGCGAGGATCGCCGCCATTGCGCCTTCACCGGCCGGAACAGCTTCCTGCATATAGCGTCCCCGCTTATTAACTGCGCGGACCGCTTCAGTGAATTCGATTGTGCCCGCGGCCACGTGGGCGGAGTATTCGCCCAGGCTGTGGCCTGCCACATAGTGCGGCGTCACGCCTTTTTCCTGTAAAACACGGAAAGCAGCAACACTGGCGGTCAGCATGGCCGGCTGCGTGATCTCGGTCATCTTGAGCTCGTCTTCAGGACCGTCAAAACACAGTTTGGAGATGGAAAAGTCCAATGCCTCATCGGCTTCCTGAAATGTATGGCGGGCGACAGGATAGAGCGCGGCCAGCTCTTTACCCATGCCAACAATCTGTGATCCCTGTCCGGGGAATAGGAAGGCCATTGTAGGAAGGTTCATGCTCTCCTCTCTTTGCCTGCGGTCACGGGCTGTTGACGGCGGCCATTGGCCAGCTCTTCCTGAATGCGGCCATTGATTCCCGCCTCATGAAACTGCTTGGCTACTCGGATGGCATTCTTGATGGCATTCGCGTTGGAAGCGCCGTGTCCGACAATCGCGACGCCTTTCAGGCCCAGCAGCGGCGCGCCACCATACTCGGAGTAATCCAGCTTGCGGCCGAAATCGATAAAGGCCTTGCGCGCCAGCAGAGCGCCCACCTGCGAAGTGACAGTTGACTTCAACGAGTCGCGCAAGAGGAAGCGCACGGCTTCCACCAGCCCCTCGGAAATCTTCAAGGCCACATTGCCGACAAAACCGTCGCAGGTGATGACATCAACACGGCCGTTGTACAGATCGCGGCCTTCCACGTTGCCAATGAAGTTCAGCGGCAACTCCTTCAGCAGAGTGAAGGCTTTGCGTGTTAGATCATTTCCTTTGGTCTCTTCCTCGCCCACAGAGAGCAGGCCCACTGTGGGCCTGGCAACGCCGAAAATCGCGCGAAAGTAGATGTCCCCCATGATGGCGAACTGCGCAAGGTTTTGCGGCTTGGAATCGACATTAGCGCCTACGTCCAGCAGGATGGAAGGTTTGTGTTTGCCCGCCGAAGTGGGGAACACATTGGCCAACGCGGGGCGATCCACACCCGACAGGGTGCCCAGAACCATTTTACCGGCCGTCATGGCGGCGCCAGTATTGCCGGCAGTGACAAAGCCGACCGCCTTCTTCTCTTTCACCAGGCGAAGGCCCACGTGCATGCTGGAGTCCTTCTTGCTGCGGACCGCCTGCACTGGTTTCTCGTGCATACCGATCACCTGGGTGGCGTTGACAATCTCTACCGCCGTGCGCGACGCCACAGGGTTGGCGGCAAGCTCGCGGTGAAGCTGTTCCTCGGGACCCACCAGCAGCACTCGAACCCCGGAATAGTGCCGGGCAGCCAGCAGCGCGCCCTCAATCTCAGGCTTGGGCGCCCGGTCTGAACCCATTGCATCGACAGCAATTATGGTTTCCACGAATCTGTGCGCTTACCTGGATTCCTTAACTTCCACCACTTCACGGCCCTTGTAGTACCCGCACTTGGGACAGGCGCGATGGGGGAGCTTCCGCTCATGGCAATTGGGGCACTCAGAAACAGAATTGGGCACAAGAAAATCATGAGCACGTCGCCTGGAGGTGCGAGCCTTGGAGTGCCGCCGTTTTGGATTTGGCATATTGGTTCCCTTTCGACCAGCGCTTGCCGCATTAGGGCAAATTGCGCTCGAAATTTCTTTTCTCTATCTTTCCAGCTTCTTGCGAATGTCTTCCAGAGCCGACCAGCGCGGGTCAGACATGGTGGTTACGCAATGGCAGCTTCCCGAGTTCAGGTTCGTGCCGCAATGCGGACACAAGCCTTTGCAGGCTGCACTGCAAATCTGCTTCACGGGCAACGCGAGAAGGATCTGCTCCTTCAGCACATCTTCCAGCAGCAGACCTTCTCCCTGATAGTAACCGATCTCGGTTTCCGCCTGATTGATCGAGCTTTCTTCACCCCGAGTGTCCACGCCCTGAGGCCGGTAAACCAGATCAAAATCCTCTGCTACTTTGTTGTCCACCGCTTCAAGGCAGCGGGCACAGTGGGTTTCAATTTCAGTAGAAAACTTGCCTACCAGACGGATATCTTCAACGATGTCGCGTCCACCACGGTTTTCTCGCAGAAGTTCAGCGCGACCTGTGGTCCTGAGTGGCGCGGTCTGCAAGAGGTCTTCGCCTAAATCGATGATCCCGGGATAAATCGTCTCATCAAATTCCAATTTCCGGAGCTCAAGATCCTTTATTTTTATAAACATACGGCTACTCCGGAAATTTATACTCGCCTGGAACGTGCCTTGCAGGGAAAGATGAAGACACCTAAAGGATAAAGGCGTTAAGGATGGAGTGTCAAGATTAAGGCGGCCGCGAGGGGCGGACCGCCTGATTTATGGGGGATTTAGAGGCTTCTTGAGCTGCCTTCGGTGCCTGTTGAACTCTGCACCTGCCCGGCTACGCGTTCGGCTTGTCCACGAATTGCCGAGACGGTAGTACGTACGCGCTCCTTGCTCTGGTCCACCAGGTCACGAGCGGAGTCCGCCAGATCACCCGCACGGTTCTGCAGATTGTTGCGAGTCTCTTCACCGCTCATCGGAGCAAAGAGAATGCCCAAACCAACGCCAATGCCTAATCCTGCCAAGAACGATTTCATAGAATGTGCTCCTCCGGATTTTTGGCCACAGAAGTTTCCTCGTCGCCAGCAATTAGAGATGCCAATCGATGCTTAAGGTTTGGCTTCAAAGAATGAGAGCAAATAATAACGGCGAACCGCCACAAACTGAGATGCTCAAGAGAGGAATCGCACGCTGTGGAAAAACCGACTCCCGAGCAACGCGGAGAGCCAGCGTACTCCCGCCCGCTACTCCGGCGCCTTCTCTCCCGTGAGCTTGGCTGCGGCAGTCTGGGCCGCAGGACTATCGGGGTTCTCTTTCTGGATCTTCTGATAGATGCTCGCAGCTTCCTTAGGATTCGTGCTCTCATACATGTCCGCCATGGCGAGCTGAGCAGCCTCCTTGGAAACTGTATCCGTCGGGTGATCGGAAAGCTCCTGGTAAATCCTTGTCGCATCAGGCAGTTTGTTGTTGGCGCGATAGTAGTTGGCCAGGGCCATCTTGGCTAGTGCCGCAATGTTCTTGTCGCCGGAATCGGCGGCCGCCTTGAGCTGCTGCTCCGCGCCGGCGTTATCACCCGCCTGCATGGCAGCCACGCCCGCAAGATAGCGCGCAATATGCCCCGCATTGGTATGCGCGTACTGATCTGCCACCGACTTGAACTGTTTTTCCGCAGCCTTGCCACGTTCTGCCGCACTGGTAAACTCGTCCTTGTTCTCCGGGGTAACAGGGGCATTGGCGGCCCGCAGGTTGGTATCGAAGACGCGCATGGCTGCGCCCAGCGCCACGTTGGATGCCTCATTCTGCCGCGTGCGCCACGTGACGAATCCCAGAGTCCCGGCAGCCACCACGATCAGCGCCACAGCGCTCACGATCACAGGCTTGCGGTGTGCGGCTGTCCATTCTGCTGCTCCCTGAGCAGTTTCGACGAATCTGTCTTCTTTCAGTTGGCGTCGGGTATAACCTTGCACGTGAAAAAACCTTCTTTTGTGGTGGGATAAGTGGTTATGAAATCCTGAGTTTAGCAGCAACAGATTGGGCGAGTCAAACGGCTCTCTCTTCCAGCAGCTCAAGCAGGGGATGTTACTAACTTGGCCACGACACAGGAATTTTTCCCTAGCACCCCGATTACAACAAAATAAAGGCCAGAAGTGGAGCTTTTTACAACCTGTTGTGTGCTTTGTCTCTATTACACTTCAAGTAGTCACCTGCACAGCAGCTCGAATCAGATCACAAGTGAGGCCTACCCCGCGTGCCTGTCAAGAAGAAGTCTCGCGTTACGTCTCGGCGTAATTCGCGAAAACCCAACAACCACGCCGGCACAAGCCAAAATTCATCTCGCCGCCTGTCCGCACCGTCGGAAAGCCAGCCAGGATCACATCGTCCGTCGTCTTCTCTCGACAGAGGAAACCTGTGGATTGCGGAAAAGACCAGCCTCACCCGTCAGCAGGACGCCGTCGCATGGGGCTCTCACGCAATTACGGGGAACGATGCGCGCCTGCTGGAACTGGCCGATATCGCTCTGGGGCTGCGCAAACCGGAGTCGTTCCGGCGACGGAAATCCTCTTTTCTTGACGCAAATCGCTCAAGCTTATCCATGTCGTGAGACGTAGATGTTCCAAAGAAGTGTGCTTGGCGGGCAAACCGCTGCGCGCTTGCTGTCCGCTGATGCTCTTCAGTTGAGATTGCCTACAGGTGAATACTGCTGTAGGCGGCAAACAAATCTTGCACTCGAAAAGGCAGAAACTTGCATCTAACAACGTGATGCCTACCAAAACCAAATCTCCCGGCCAGCCGATTTATGACCGGCTTGCAGGCACCCTGCCCAAGCCGTCCGCCACCGCATCCAAAACCAGCCTCGACACTGAGGCAGATGAAATTCGCAAAGCATGGCTGCAGAGCTCGGCCGCCAGATCCAAATAGCAATATCCCGGGCTGATCTTCGGTGCGCCGAGTTCAGACGAGAACCACATCGTTGTACTCTGGGTGCTTTTCGACATAACCTGCGACGAACTCGCAGATCACGTCCACCTTTTTGCCGTTCTTCCCCGCCCATTCCAGGGCCGATTTCGCCAGCTCAGATGCAATTCCCTTCCCTTGCAAGCCATCCGGCACTTCGGTGTGAATCAGTTGCAGCACGTTGCCAGCCAAACTGTATTCGAGGAATGCTGTATGGCCATCCTGCTCGATCTCAAAGCGGCCCGCAGTTGCCTGTTCCTGACTTGGACGGGAGCTTTTGTGCATCTTCATATTCGCCAACCCCGTGGCATGGCGCCTCTTCAATCTCATGGCGCCTCTTCAATCTATTGATGCGCCTGATGGAGCGGCAAAAAGGAAATTGATGTGATGCGCGCTTGCCTTCTCCCGCTGGACAAAGTACCTTCAGGAACATGCCGGAAAAGAAGGACGAACTCGAACCTTCCCATCGCCTCTCCGCCTCCGTTGATGGGGATTACTCCGCTTCCCTGAATGCGCGACGCGATGGATGGAATTCCGCCATGGGCCTGCGTTTTATGCGCGCCACGCCGGACGAGGTGATCGCCGAGTTGGACATTGCAGCGCGTCATCTGCAAGCGTATGGCATTGTACACGGCGGGGTTTACTCCGGCATTATCGAGACCGTAGCGTCAGTTGCCGCCGCGCTCTGGGCAGGAGAAAACAACAACCAATCTGTCGTCGGATTGGAAAATAATACGTCATTCCTCAACGCTGTGCGTGAAGGCAGGCTGCGCGTCTGTGCACGGCCATTGATGCGTGGACGCAGGACCCAGGTCTGGGCCGCCGAAGTGACGGATGGCGCCGCTCGCCTGGTGGCCGAGGGCAAAGTACGATTTCTATCTCTTACAGCCGGTTCAGCTCTAGCCGGCGAAACCGTTCGCATTCGATCAGCACAGAACCATTCCCGCGCGGAGTAACAGCGCGCAATCTCCCGTTGCGACCTATTATTTTCTTTCGCAGCCTGGCTGGTTGAATAGGCTAAAAAATCAAACCGACTCTCAGGCTGTTTTTCCCTTGGCTATATCTGCCACCACAGCCCCGGTAGCCCGGAGATACTCGGCCGATGAAATGATAATCTGCATGCCCCGCATGCCGGCAGAAATGGAGATTTCGTCCCAGAGCACAATGGTTTCGTCCGCGTACGCTGGAAAGGCTCTTTTCGCGCCCAGCACAGTCACACCGCCGCGAATATAGCCCGTCAGCGTCTGCACCTCTTTCAGCGGCACGAGTTCGATTTTGCGATTCCCTGACGCCGCTGCCAGCGCTTTCAAATTGAGCTCGCTGTTACCGGGAATCACGGCAAAACAAGGGCCGCTATCATCGCCCCGAACAATCAGCGTTTTGAAGACTTGTTCGGCTGGCATTCCAATTTTCGCAGCTACTGATTCCGCCGCCAGGTCTTCCATATCCACAGTGTACTCGCGCAGTTCATAGCTGATGCCAAGCCTGTCCAACAGCCGCGCAGCGTTCGTTTTCATACAGCTACAACTGTCCCATAAATCGCTGTGCCCGGTTGCTCCTCTTCGGCGCAATTTTCCAACCCTGGCCTCGCAAGAATCGAAGAGGGTCGAATGGATTATACGGAGCAAAGTGCATTGAACTCCGCAAACGTATAGATCAAGTGCTTTTCCGGCAACCTGAATGTCTGCCCGAACAAGTTGGAAAAAGCTCTCCTTTGACCTGCGCTAGGCCGCCTACAAAGCCATTCCGAAAAGAGAGCGTATCTGATTTGATTAAGAGCAACGATTGCTTTGCCTACCTGGAAGGACAATACAAAAAGAACTTATGCTAATTTAAGAAACCTTTTTGTCTACCAAATACCTGATGATCCTAGAGCGTCCAAACGCTGAGGCCCTGTCCGGATCATAGATGTCCGGCGCGCAGCGATGCATTTTCTCCATGACGAGAAGCACGGATTCCAGCGGGCTCGCTGCAATAAACACGCCGCAGGATGGACAGTAGGCTTCAATTAGTCTTTTCCGATTTTGAAAGCGGACTGGGTTCTGACTCGACAATTTCTGCTCGTGCACCTTTGTTCAATAGAGCAGAAGATTGAATAAGAAATATAGGTTGCGTCAGAATGACGAAGTTAAGAAAGGTAGAGTTAAAGATCTCTTATCTCCGTTTGCCTTTTTTCGGTGAGGCTTTCTTCGGCACAGACTTCTTAGCTGCAGATTTTTTGACCGACTTTCCTGCTGCCGGCTTTGCAGCGGCTGCTTTAGGTGGCGCCGGAGCGGACTTCTGTTTCCCGCTGGCGGATTTCTGTGTTGCAGCTTTTCCTTTTTCCTGATCAGAAGCTGGAGTACCGGCTGCGGCTGCCGGAGCCGTGGATTTGGCCATGGGTAATGGCTTTCCTGCGGGCGGCACGGCGGCCGCGCCAGCAGTGGCGACAGTTGGGGCGACAGCCGGTGCTGCCGCGGCCAGCGCGCTCTTTGGCTTGCGTCCGCGCTTCTTGGGTGCGCCCGGAAGCGGCTGCCCGTCAGGA
Organism: Candidatus Angelobacter sp.; assembly: GCA_035712465.1. Taxonomy (GTDB): domain Bacteria; phylum Acidobacteriota; class Terriglobia; order Terriglobales; family Acidobacteriaceae; genus Angelobacter. The sequence goes on along the minus strand of DASTAS010000013.1, from coordinate 230,733 downwards.
CCAACAGCCGCTTCTTTCTTTGCGGCGCGTCCGCGGCGCGGCGTAGGCGGGGGCGGAGGCGGCTCCGGCGGCGAATACGGAGTGAGAAATTTTACAATCTCGTTGTGCGAACGCAGCTTGCCATCCAGCAGCAGGAGGAAAGCTTCCTCCATGATCTTCTTGTACTCCGGAAGCTCTGTCGTGATGCGCATCTCCGCCATTTCCGGGAACGGCAGCTTCTGTTTTTGCAGCGGCCACTTGGTCAAAAAGCTCTTAAGTTTCTGTTCCACCGCAGCCGGACGCGAGGTGATGGCAGTGAAAAGCACGGTTTCCGGCCGGCTCTGCATCAGAAACTTCCAGGTGGCGGAAGGTGTTGCCAAGTCTTTCGCAACCAGGCGTTTGGCAAAATTTTTGGCGTCGTCCTCCAGGTTGCGCCAGCGCTCCACAAAGCCTTTGTTGGGAATCTGGCGTTGCATCGCTGAGACTTCCTTATCGGGCAGCTTCCGGGTCAGGTAATACATGACAATGGGACTCGCATCCGGGTTGATGCCTACGTCCTGAAGCTGCTGCTTAACCTTGAACATCTGTGCCAAACCGCCGGAGTCCACCTTTGCTACCGAAAGGTGGGGGACGAGCACTTTAAGCCAGCCTTCTTTTTCCAGCGCTTTAAGCACCTCGATGGGCTGATCTTCATGCGCCAGTTGCTCGATTTCATGCCCGACAGCGCGGCTGTCAATGTTTTCAATGTAGTTGTTTTCTTTGGCCGCATCGTAGCGGGCCTGAGTGCGCTCTTCGAGCGCCCAGTGAAATCGGGTGCACAGGCGCGTCGCCCGGATCAGCCGCGACGGATCTTCGTAAAACGCATAGTTGTGCAGGATCCGAAGCACCTTGGCTTCGATGTCCGCGACGCCATTGAAAGGATCCGTCAGCAACCCCCGGGACCCGGGATTCAGCGACAAGGCCATGGCATTCACGGTGAAATCACGCCGACGCATATCGTCATAAATGGTTCCGGGGGTGATCTCAGCCGGCTTGCCCGGCTTGTCGTATCTTTCCGAGCGCGTGCTGGTGACTTCCGCGCGCACATTGCCGGGCAGCAGCAGCATCAGCGAACGCGTATTGTCATCGCTGCCTTCCAACACGGCGCCGGCTTTTTCAAAATCCTTTTGCAGCTTGAGCGCGTTTCCTTGTACCGAAAAATCGAGATCGCGAATAATGAAGCCGCTGATAATGTCGCGCACGGCGCCGCCGGCGAGAAAAACATTCATCTCGTGCGTGCGAGCCACATCCGTCACCAGCGCCAGTGCACGCTGCTGGTCCGGGGTAAGCCGGGTTTCCATCAGATAAATAAAATCTGGCATCAGCTTACGGACACACTTCGGCCGCCCCGGGAAGTCCCCGAAACTAGCCCACCCATCTCCTGGTTCTTCGTAAGTTGCACTTTATACTAGACTTAGACGGCTACAGCAGGGGCCTGCGTAAACCCGAAACAATATCATAAACGTTAACCCTTTGGCTACCCTGCGCTGCACAATCCCCGGTGGCACCTTTGATGCCCCCATAATAGGTGCGAGAATCAGTGCTTGGACGAATGCCCTCAACGCATAAAAAAGTGATTGTCCGCAAGACTGGACGCGACTCCCTGCGGGGATACGTCTCTCCTAACTTTATTGTGGAAGGCAAGCTGGAACTCCTGAATCAATCCGGCAAAGTGGTATTGATTGACCTGACCGAAGTCAAAAGCATCGACTTCGTGCGCGACTTCAGCGATCCCGCCACACCCAGCCGCAAGACCTTCACCACACGCCCTCGGACCGAGGGTCTGTGGGTTAGGCTGAGGTTCGCCGACAATGATGTCCTGGAGGGGATGATGCCCAACGATCTCGTCCAGGTCTCGGCTGAGGGTTATCTGATTACTCCTCCCGATACCCGTGGAAATGTGCAGCGCGTGTTTGTTCCCAAGGCCGCCCTCGAAGAGGTCAATGTGCTGGCGGTCATTGGCCGCTCCCGCCACAAACCAGCAGCGCCCGAGGATGCGCGTCAGGAGCGCCTGTTCAGCGAACAATGACCTTTTGTCCTGACACTGATCCGCTTACAAATTACAATCACGGGTTCGGGTTTCTTCAGGACCATTCATGAAACTTACGGAGATAGCCGCCAGGATCGGAGCTAGTCTGGATCCCGCAGATACGGAACTGGAGGTTACAGGAGTCGCGCCGATTGCGACCGCCGCGCCGGGCTCCGTAACTTTCATTGCCAACCATAGGTATGCGCCGGCCGCGCGAACTACCCAGGCATCGGCCATTATCGTGGACGAAAAATTTCCCGCCACGGGTAAGCCGCTACTGCGCACTCGAAACCCGCATTTTGGCTATGCCCGTGTAGCGGAATTGTTTGCAAAGCCGCCGCAGTATGCTCCCGGAATTCATCCCACCGCTGTCATCGATTCTTCCGCGCACATCGGCCGCAATGCATCCATTGGACCCTACGTCGTGATCGGACCGGATACCGTGATCGGCGATAACTGCACGCTTGTGGCACATGTGGTCATCTATTGTGGGGTGAAGATCGGCAACAACTTTTTTGCTCACGCAAACGTGTCCATCCGCGAGTTTTGCGAACTCGGCAGCAATGTTCTGCTACACAACGGCGTGGTCATTGGCAATGATGGATTTGGCTTTGCCAAAGACGACGCGGACAAGTGGTACAAGGTCCCCCAATCCGGCAAAGTGGTGATCGAAGACAACGTTGAAATCCAGGCCAACTCATGCGTCGATCGCGGCAGCATGGGCGAGACCCGGATCGGGCGCAATACCAAAATCGACAACCTGGTACAGGTGGGACACAACTGTGTGGTTGGAGAGAACTCTCTGCTTTGCGCCCAGGTGGGGCTGGCCGGCTCGACTGAGCTCGGAAAAGATGTGGTTCTGGCCGGACAGGTCGGGGTCGCTGGCCATTGCAAGATCGGTGATAGAACGGTTGTAACCGCGCAAAGCGGTGTTCCCAATGATATTGCAGCGGGAGCTGTCTTCAGCGGATATCCCGCAACCGACAATAAACAGTGGCTGCGCAGCGTCGCCGTATTCAACAGACTGCCTGAACTCGCCCGTGCAGTGCGCGACCTCACCGGCAAGCTCAAGAAAGACGAGGGCTGATGGACGGCGGCAAAGTTGAAACCAAAAAACCAATCCGGGTCCTTCTGCTGGATGACCGGCAGGACAACCTTATTTTGCGCGCTGCCATTCTCCGCAGCCACGGCTATGAAGCCGTGACCTCGGCCTCGGTCGATGAGGCTGAGATTCATCTCGGCAACATCGATATCGCGGTACTCGATTACCATCTCGGCGCGGGAAAGTTCGGCACGGAAGTAGCCCAATCCCTGCGCGATAAGCGGCCGGAAGTGCCCATTATTATTTTGTCCGCCACTCTGGAGCGCAAATTCGGCGGTGTAGAAGATATGCACCTGCTAAAAGGCTACAGCTCCGTCGATGACCTGCTGGCTGCGCTGCGCTCGTTTGAAGCCAAACGCCGTGGCAAGCCGGTGGTGGTGGACGCCCGCGATTTTTTCTACTCGCGCATTGCCATGGCCATGGGCGACGATGTAGTGCTGGAGATCCTGGATCGCGAGGGAAACTGGCAGTATGTAAATGAATACTTCGCCCGGCTATACGACAAGAAACGCTCCTGGTTCAACGGCAAGAATCGGTTCGTGGAATTCCCTGAGTTGCGCGGAGACTGGCAGGACATCATCCGCACCGTGGCGGACACGCGCGAGACTTACGTGGACCGCAGCTTTCGCGGATTGCCTCACCTGCCCAGCAAGAGACGCCAGCGCTGGAACTGGAACATTCTGGTGTTTCCGCTGAAGCTGCACGACAATCGCAATGGCGTAGTGCTCAGCGCGCGGGTGATTGAAAAAAAATGAAAACTCTGCGATTGCTCATGCCCGTCCTTGCGGTTGGCGTACTCGCCGGCTGCCGTTCCCGCGTGGTGGAAGTAAAGCTGGTCAATGCCAGTCCGCAACCGCTCTCGACCATTATCGTCGATTATCCCAGCGCCACGTTTGGGGTAGACAAACTCAATCCCGACGCGACCTATCAGTACCCAATCAAACCGCTTGCCACAGGCCCGTCAAAGTCCAGTTCACTGACGCACACGGTCACAACCATACTTTTACTGGTCCGGCATTGCATAAGAATGACGAGGGTGCGCTCACCGTAACGCTCACGCAGGATTCGGCTACAGCGGCGAGCAGCTATTCCCAGCAATAACATGCGCGCATAACTCCAGTCTCCTTGTGCTTGATTCGGGGCGCGGCCGATTCGCCTTGGTCAGCAGAGATTATTGCCGTTCGGTAGGCAGAGCGTTGTTGATCGCTTGGCGCGCCGCCTCCATTAATTCTTCCCTCGAGGCGAACTGTTTGGGATCGATGGGCGGATGAAACACCAGAGTAGCAGTTCCGCTCCTCACAACATTGCTGCCTTTGGGCATCATCTGCTCCGTCCCAAGGATCGTAACCGGCACAATGGGGAACCCGGTCTCAATGGCAAGATGAAACGGCCCTTTCTTGAACGGCAACAGCCGCCCGTCCGGCGAACGCGTGCCCTCCGGGTAGATGGTCATGTTCACGCCATGCCGCAACACTTCGCCGGCGCGCCGGATACTCCGGATGGCCGAATCGCGGTTGTGCCGTTCCACCGGTACAATCTCCGCAAGGTCGAGCGCTTTGCCTAGAATAGGAATCCGCCAGAGCTCTTTTTTCGCCAGAACGGAAGTTCGTCGCGGAATCAGCGGAGCCAGCACAGCCGGATCAAGGTTGGATACGTGGTTCGACATGAAGATGTAGGTTCCCGCCGGATCGATCTTCTCCAGGCCCACCAGCTTGATCTTCGCGCCCGAAATGCGCGCCGCCCAGTGCGCGAAGCCCATCCCGACGAAGTACAGAAAATTAACGTTGCGGGTAATGAACGTCCAGGGAAAGGTAATCAGGGCGGCTGGCGGCACCAGAACAACAAGGAAGAGCAGGGCAAGGATACTCCTGACAGCTCCGATCGCCGTTCGGATCATGTCCGCGTTGCTCCGCGCAACTCTTCCAGCTTGCGCGGAAGCTTTTCATAAATCCCTCCGAACCCGCCGTTGGAAAGAATGGCCACCAGGTCTCCGCTCCGCAGTTCCGGCGAGATCGCTTCCACAATGGCATCCGCATCGGGAAACTCTCGCGCGCGCTTGCCGTTCTTTTTGATTCCGTTCACAACAGACGATGTTGCGAGCCGTTCATTTTCCGGGACAGCTTCAGGCCTAAAGACGCTGGTAATCACGACTTCATCCGCCAGGGAGAGACTGGCGATGAGATCTTTTTGCAGCACCTTCCTGCGCAACGTATTGGACCGCGGCTCAAACACCGCCCACAGCCTCGCCGAAGGATAACGCGTGCGTAAGGCCTTCAGGGTGGCTGCAATGGCGGTGGGATGGTGCGCAAAATCATCGATGATGGTGATGCCATCGATTTCAGCCTTGATCTCAAGCCGCCGTTTCACGCTCTTGAACAACCGGAGCGCCTCGGCGATGACGGCGGGTTCGATGCCATAATGCGAAGCCATGGCCGCAGCGGCGGTGGCATTCAGCACGTTATACTCGCCCGCGAGCGCGAAATCGAAACTGCACCAGGGCTGCCCCTCCCGCAGCACCTGCCAGGTGGTGCGGTCCGGCGCAAAGTTGAGATCAGTGATCCGCCAGCATGAATCTTCGCGCAACCCGTAGCGCTCCACCGGCGTGAATGCCTTGGCCAGGCACTCGTCGAGATTCGGATCGGCATCATAAGCAACGATTTTGCCCCGCCGGGGAACAAGGTTAACCAGCCGCTTAAAAGCCGTTTTTACTGCGTCGAGGTCCTTGTAGATATCGGCGTGATCGAATTCGACATAAGTAAGAATGATGGCTTGCGGGAAATAGTGAAGAAACTTGGGACCTTTATCAAAGAATGCCGTATCGTACTCATCTCCTTCCAGGATGAAGTGCTTACCCTGTCGCAAAGCAAAACTGCTGCCGAAATTTTCCGCGATCCCGCCGATCAGAAATGAAGGGTCTTTGCCCGCATGCTGGAAAATCCACGCCAGCATCGACGTGGTGGTGGTCTTACCGTGCGTCCCGGCGATCACGATGGGTTCGCGCGTGCGCAGGAAGAAGTCGTAAAGCGTGTCCGGCATGGAGCGGAAAGGAATCCGCTGATCCAGCACGTGTTCCAGTTCCACGTTGCCGCGCGAAATGGCGTTGCCTACCACGACCCAATCGGGACGGGGTTTCAGATTGGTTTCCGCATAGGGCTGCGCGACGGGAATCGCCATTGCCGCCAAAAAATCCGACATGGGCGGATACGCTGCCGCATCCGATCCCGTGACTTTCAATCCTCTCTGCTTCAGCAGTCCAGCCAGTGAGGCCATGGCTGTGCCGCAAATTCCAATGATGTGTACGTGCTGCTGGTCCATTGATTTCAGATTAACGGATAATCGTGGCGGCTTCCAATATCTTCAGGGCTACGCCTTCACTGCCGGCCGACAATTCAACCTCAACCCCAATCGGCAGGGTGATGTTGCTGCCGGAGACGTGGCCGGATTTCAACCCGAACACGATAGGGACATGATGATCGCGCAGCACGCGCAGGATTACGTCTTGCACTGTATAGCTCTCGCCTTGCGGGGAACGACAATCCAGCATCTCGCCAAAGATGAAAGCGCGCACATTTTTCAGCTTGCCGGCGAGACGCAACTGCATCAGCATGCGATCAATGCGGAAGGGCTTTTCGCCGACATCTTCAATAAATAAAATCTTGCCTCCGGTTTGAATTTCAAACGGCGTGCCCAGCGACGCCGCCAGCATGGAAAGGCAACCACCGTAAAGTCTGCCTCGCGCGAGACCTCCGCGAAGCACTTCAAGACCCGCAGTTGAAATCTCCCACCCACCGGAGCCGCCGAATGCGCTCACCCAACTCGCACTATCGAACCTGGCATCAGCAATGTCCTTAGCCACCATCGGCCCGTGGAAAGTAACCAGGCCCGTACGGTCCGTGACAGCCGTAAGCAGCGAGGTAATGTCACTGCATCCCAGCAGGATTTTCGGATGCTGCAAAAACAATTGGAAGTCCAGCTTTTCAAGCAAATAATTACTACCGTACCCGCCCCGAACGCACATCAGCGCGGCAATATCGCCACGGAGCAGCAGAGATTTAAGCTCATTTGCTCTACGCTCCGCAGTACCGGCAAAGTACAAGTCGCGCGTGAAGATCTCCGGAGAATAAACCGGCTCGTAACCCATCTGGCGCAGGCGTTCGCAACCACGTTCAAACGCCTCACGATTGAAACTGCTCGCCGGCGCCAGCAGGCCAATCTTCTGCCCAGGCCGGAGCGCCGCCGGCTTGATGATTTTTACGTTAGACAAAGAATGCACCGTAGCAGATGAGTTGAGCCGGGCCTCGCAGAAAGACGGTATCTCCATCCCAGCGTACGACCTGCGAGCCGCCCGGAGCATTCACCACAACCGGCGACTTCACATGGCCGCCCGCAATCGCCGTGGCTGCCGATGCGCACGACCCGGTACCCGAGGAGAGTGTCTCGCCCGCTCCTCGTTCAAAAAAGCGGGCCTCGATGGCGCCTGAGTCAATCACCCGCACGAACTCCACATTCACACCTTGTTTGAATGCCGGCTGCTTCTGGATGGCAGCCGCGTGTGCCTGCCATGCGGAAGGAAAACTATCCACAAAAATGACATAATGCGGATTGCCCATCGACACGGGCGTGCCGTTCACTTCAGCATCACCCGACTTCAGCGCGAACGGCTGCTCCACTTCCGGCCGTCCCATCTCGGTTTCAAATTCGAAGCTCATATCAGTGTGTGATATCAGCTTGCAGTGTTTAATTCCCGCTCCGGTTTTTATACTCAGGTGCCGTGAACCCTTATTCGCGGCGAGGTATGCGGCTACGCATCGGGTGCCGTTGCCTGAGATTTCGGCCTCGCTGCCGTCCGCATTAATGAGCCGAATGCTCGCATCAACGTCCCCCGCGCCGGCCATCAGCCATTCCACTCCATCGGCGCCGATCCCGTTGTGGCGGTCGCAAACCCGCCGCGTGAACGCGTGGATATCTTGCGGAGCGTATTGCATTTCCATGATCAGGAAGTCATTGCCGCATGCCGAAGCCTTGGTAAACGGGATCTTCATCTCTAATCTGTATCGTGGCCGCGCACAGCCTGAAAATTCTTCAGATCCTCGGATTGACGCAGGCTGGCCATAAATTCATCGTGCTCAGTGCGGGTGCCATCCACGGTAAAAATGATTTTCTTTTTGCCGTTGATGCGGACCAGCTTCAGCGCTTCCACGTGCCTGCCATGCTCTTCCAGCAGCCCATCAATCTCCTGGGTTATGTCATCCGCCGAGCGCTCGGTCGTGATGCTGTAATGCATCAGCGACGACTTGAGGTTGAATCTTCTCTCCAAAGTGCCAAGCACCTGCAGGCAGATCAGGATCAGCACGCTGGCAAAAACAGCCAATCCGTACAGTCCTCCGCCGCAGGCCATGCCAATGGCTGCAACCACAAAAATGGTCGCGGCCGTAGTGAGCCCGGTAATCGTCCTCTGCGCGTGCAGAATCGATCCGGCCCCGATGAAGCCGATGCCGGGAATGATTTGCGACGCGATGCGTGCCTGCTCGCCTCCGCCCGGCGAAGCCAGTTGCAGCGACAGCACCGTAAACATCGCCGCGCCAAAGCAGATGAACATGTTCGTTCGCAGCCCGGCAGGACGATGTTTCAGCTCGCGTTCAACGCCAACGACGCCGCCCAGCACCGCAGCCAGCAAGAGACGTCCCAGGTCTCGCGAAAGCACCTCGGCAAAAGCGCCGTGCGGAAATGCGGCTGACAAAAACATACCTTCACCCGAAAAGCTGTGGCGATTCTAGCATTGAACTTACCGCGCAGCCCGATAGATGCTTGCCTGCAACCCATCCGAAGCACCCACGAGCGCGATACGCCTGAGCCGCTGCGGATACAGCCGGACGGAACTAGCCACGGCATCCTGCCCAATGGCCACAACGTAATCGGCGGATTCCGCTGGTTGCGTCAACGCCACCTCCCACTGCGGCGGATTGCTCTCGCGCAGAACCCGGCGAAAAGGAATGCCCGCCTCCTGCACGGCTCCCGAATACGCGCTGCAGTCCATCATGATGGTCGCGGAAGCGGGCAGCTTCTTGAGTTCGCCTGCAAGTTGCCGTTCAAAGCGCATCCGCGCCGCGCCATTGACTCTCGCCTCCCGCAGCATGATGGGTGTTCTGCTCCACACAGACCCGTAGCTCCAGACAGCAAGAGCCATGAGCACAGCGGCCGCTCGGATGCGGCTGCGCGGAAAGAAGTTTCCGTTGAACTCCACCATCAACGCCGCGAATACAGCCGCCGCAGGCAGCATCTGCAGGCCGTAACGCAGGTTGTAATAACCGAACGGCCACCATTGCGGCAAATACAGGGGTACGCTGCCCCACGCGATGCACGCCGGATAGAAAATCAACGGCGTCCACAGCAAAGCCCAGGGAAGAAATCTCCGCGCAAAGAAAAACACGCACAGCAGACCGACAAAAGCAACGGTGAACAGCAGATACTCGCCTTTGCCTTCGCCAAGGCTCAGCCGCGCCGCCTTCATAAAATAGAGCGTTGCGGTGCGCGGTGAATTCTCGCCCGGATAGCTGGTCCACGTCGGCGTCCAACTGCGCTGCTGAATAGCCTTGGCGGAATACGGTCCGTTTGCGAACTCCAGAGGATTCCCGTAACCGGCATAGTTGTAAGCAAGCCACAGCACAGCAACAGCTCCCGTAAGCAGCAAATAACTCAGCAGGCCACGGCGCAGCTTCCGGTTAACCGGCCACGCGCGCCAGATTTTCACCACAGCGGCAATGGCGATCACCGCAGCCAGAAACCAGCCGTCGTAGCGCACCAGCATCGCCGCCATCATCAGCAAGCCGCACTTTTCCAGAGCCCGCCGGCTATCAGCCGCGTCTTGCTCCACGCCTCGGCAGAATTCAGCAAAGTAGACAACCGCCCAGATGAACAGCGCCAGGTAGAGCGACTCCGTCATGGCGGTCGCCTGCATGTAGAGCAAATTCGGATTCAGCGCAAAGATCAGCGCGGCCGTCCAGGCTGCAAGGCGTGAAGCCATGTCGCGCACCAGACGGAAAATGCCGAGCGTCCCCGCGATATAGGCCAGCATGGACGGAATGGACGCGCCCAATCCCGTTTGCCACAACCGCTGATTCACGATAAAAGGAATATCTAGCACATGCGGCAGCGGCAGCCATACGGTCCCCAGTTCGAACAATCCCGGAGTGCGCGAATCAAAAACCCGGCGCGCAATGTTGATGTGCGCCACCGCATCGCCATAAAGGAGGATTGCATTGTGGCGGTAGTAGAAGATGAGCGCCACAATCGAAATACCGGCCGCCAGCACAGCAAGCACAATAGCGTCAAGAAAATCACGACCTTGCGCGCGGCTGAAATTGGGATCCTCTGGCGTCATTGTTCCGGTAAGACGAGATTGTAAATGGCGCGCTCGAGGACTCGCGATGATGAGAGCGCTTCCCCCTCCGAACACTCCGCCGGGGTTGCTGCGGATACGCAACCAGCGCAAGGCGGACGAAAACCTTGATCCTTGATCGCCAGCGCGAAAGCGCAAGACCTAAAAACAAAGGGTCGATCACTCCGGGGCGTAAAAGGCCGCGGCTTTCACCCAAGCTCTGATGCGTCTTACGCAGCGCCTCGCGCGGATGGAGAAATTATGCCTTGTAATCGCTGTCATTGCCGACGTGAGCCACTGACATCGAACGCGAGCCCTACTTCAAAATCGCGTCCACCGCTGCGTATGCTTCGTTCAGTGCAGAGTCCAGGTGTTCAGGATTCTTTCCTCCCGCTTCCGCCATGTCAGGCCGGCCGCCGCCCGAACCACCAACTTTTTCCGCCACCGGCTTGATCAGCTTACCGGCCTGCACGCGGCTGGTGAGATCGGCCGTTACGCCGACGATCAGCGAGACTTTACCATCCTGGGCCGAGCCGAGCACCACCACGCCCGAGCCAAGCTTGTTGCGCAGGTTGTCCACAAGAGTCCGCATCTGTCCGCGCTCCAGGTTGTCCACGCGGTGCGACAGGACCTTTACGCCCCGAATCTCCCTGATCTTGTCTTCCACGGAAGCGACGCTCGAAGCAGCCGACTTCATGCGCATCTGCTCCAGCTCTTTCTGCAGCTTGCGAATCTCGCTTTCTTTCTTCTCGAGTTCCGTGCGCAATGCATCGGCCGGCGAGCCTGCCTGCTGGCCGCGCGGGATGAAACTTGAAACCACGCCCTCAAGTTGGTGATCTTTGCGAAAGTGCTGCAGTGAGCCCTCACCGGTTATGGCTTCGACTCGGCGCACGCCGGAAGAAACGCTCTCTTCCCGCAGGATCTTGATCAGGCCGATCTCGCCCGTCGCACGGGTATGAGTTCCGCCGCAAAGTTCTGTAGAAAACTCCCCGATGCGTATCACGCGCACCCGCTCGCCGTATTTTTCACCGAACAGCGCCATCGCTTTGTACTCGCTGATCGCGACCTCGATGGGTACGTCCTCAATGACCTCAACTTTGGTGTTGCGCAGCACGTGCTTGTTGATCACGTCTTCAATGTCCTGCAGCTCTTCATCCGCAACAGCCGTGAAGTGGGAAAAGTCGAAGCGCAGGTGGCCCGGGTCCACCAGTGAACCCGCCTGCTTCACATGTTTCCCCAGCACTTCCCGCAATCCGGCGTGCAGGAGGTGGGTGGCCGTGTGATTGCGCATGGTGGACTCGCGCACCTCGGCGTGCACCACGGCATCCACTTTCATGCCCAGGTGAATCAGCTGGCGGGCTTTGACTTTGTGTACACGAACGCCCTGCACCGGCATATAGCATCCGTTCACGTCTGCCAGAAGCGTGGTCCGCTGCTCGTCGTAGAACACGCCAATGTCGCCCACCTGGCCGCCCGAATCTGCATAGAACGGCGTATGGTCGAGTACTATTTCGCCTTCTTCGCCGCTGTTCAGGACCTTCACTCCCTGGCCATCCTTCACCAGCGCAATCACTTCGCAATCTTCGGATTCGGTTTGGCGATAGCCCTCAAAAACTGTCCTGGCGAGATCGCGATACACCGGCGAGGCGGTCTGCCGCGCGCCGCCTTTCCATGAAGCGCGTGCGCGCTCGCGCTGCGCTTCCATCGCTCGCTCGAACCCTTCCACGTCCAGCGATATACCGGCGTCGCGGCACGCGTCCATGATGAAATCGAACGGGAGCCCGAACGTGTCATAAAGCTTGAATGCGTGATCTCCGCGGTAGCGCATTCCGCGCTCTACCTGGTAACGATGCTGGGCAACCTGCGCCCGCCCCACGCCGGAATCGGAGAGAGGCTCATGCTCGGTCACGATCCGCTGGGCGTTGGCCATATCACGCCGCACTTCCTGAAGGTCGGCTTCCAAACGCGCCAGACCGGCATCCAGCGTGTGCGCGAATCGCCGCTCTTCCTCGTACACCACTTTGGCCACACGGTCCGCTGTTTCTTTCAGCTCCGGGTAGGCGTTCTGCATCAGATCGCGAACAGCAAACACCATCTCACGCATGAAGGGTTTGTTCGCGCCCAGCAGCCGCCCGTGGCGAATTCCGCGCCGCAGGATTTTGCGCAGCACGTATCCCCGGCCTTCATTGGCCGGCAGCACGCCATCGGAAATTAAAAATGTCGTGGCCCGCGCATGGTCGGCGATGACCCGCAGCGATGCCGCCGATTTTGATCTTTTTTCAGCCGCCAGTTCCCTGCCCAGATCAGCGCCCGTGGCTTTGGCTGCCGCCTGTATGAGCGGAGTAAAAAGATCAGTTTCGTAATTGGAAAGCTTGCCCTGCAGCACGGACGCCACCCGCTCCAGCCCCATTCCTGTATCGATGGAAGGCTTGGGCAGCGGATTGAGCGTGCCTTCCGAGTCGCGGTCAAACTGCATGAAAACCAGGTTCCAGATCTCGACATAGCGGCCGCACTCGCATGGAAATTTGCAGTCAGTGTGGCCCTCTTCGGATGCCGCCGGTCCCATGTCATAGTGAATTTCACTGCACGGGCCGCACGGTCCCGTATCACCCATGGACCAGAAGTTGTCCTTCATTCCCATGGCGAAAATTCGCTCTTTCGCCACTCCTGCTTCTAGCCAGAATTTTTCCGCGTCATCATCGCGCGGCACCTGCTGCTCGCCTTTGAAAATGGTGCAGTAGAGCCTGTCTTTGGGGATGCCGAACCACTCCGCTGATGTGACCAGTTCCCAGGCATAGGCGATTGCGTCACGCTTGAAATAATCGCCAAAGCTGAAGTTGCCTAGCATTTCAAAGAAGGTGTGGTGCCGCTTGGTGAAACCCACATTTTCGAGGTCGTTATGCTTGCCGCCGGCGCGCACACATTTCTGTGAGCTGGCGGCGCGCGAATAGGCGCGCTTTTCCACGCCGAGAAAGACGTCCTTGAATTGGTTCATCCCCGCGTTGGTGAAGAGCAGCGTAGGATCGTTCGCCGGGACCAGCGACGATGAATGCACGCGCTTGTGGCCTCTGCTTTCAAAAAAGCGCAGGAATTGTTCGCGAATTTCTGAGCCAGTGGGCATCGTGTCTTAATTTTAGCAGGCACTCTAGACACTAAAGAGACTGGCTCAGAACAGGCGGCAACGCCAGGCGCGCAATTGCCAAAACTGCCGAAATTGCCAAGATTTGGATCTGCTCAATGCTGGCAATTTTGGCAATTCCGGCGATTTTGGCAATCGCAATCCCGGGCGGTTTGGGGCGAAGCGAAAAAACCGGACGGCGTGATGGGCCGTCCGGGCTAAACCCCTTGGAGGAGAGCAATGAAGAAGGAGGTCTACTGTTGTGATTGTGGTTGCTGCTGCTGTTGCTGCTGCGAATGTCTTTGCTTCCACTGCTGCCGCTTCTGCTGACGCTGCTGCATAAGCTGTTGCGCCTTCTGGCGCTGCTCCGGAGTGAGCACAGCATATATCTGCGACTTGGTGCGCTGCCTTTCCACGATCAGGTCGCTCATGATTTGACTTTGTTTGCCTGCGAAGGTCCGCGCCTGCTGTTCGTCAAAGTTGCCGTTGATCGTGGCGTTCTGCGCCTGCGCGTTCTGCCGCAACTGCTGCATCAGAGGCCGCGTCTTGGTTCTTTCCGCCTGCATAATGCTCTTGATCTGGCTCTGCTGGTCCGTGGTCAGGTTGAGCTCTTTGGTCATGTGCTTGAGCATCCAACCACTATGGCGCCTGAATCCAGGTCCGAACTCCTGGCCCGGTCCCTGGGCCATCATCGTGCCGGCCAGACCGGCTGCCACAACCAGGATGATTGCGGTCGCGCCGAGGAAAAACTTCTTTTTCATCATGGAACTCCTTGTAATATTCCGAGCGGCAGCCGTGACCGCGTGCAATATGGTCAGGTCTGCCTTTAGTATTAACCCTGGCCGGGGGAGTAGTCGCGTGAGGAGTTGTTAAATCCTCGGGCCGTACCCTTCACAGTTCTTAACTGACCCTGGAATAATTCCGGGTTTATGGTGAAAACATGGTCTCAGTGCTGCTCATCGATGACGACGCGGAACTAAGCAAGCTGCTCGAAGAGTATCTGCAGGGTGAGCAGCTTCATCTTGAGGCCGCGCATGATGGCCCCAGCGGGCTGCAGAAGGCGCTCGCCAACCAGTATGCGGTTGTGATTCTTGACGTGATGCTGCCGGGCATCAGCGGCCTCGACGTGCTCAAGCAACTGCGCCAGAAGAGCTGCGTTCCCGTGCTCATGCTGACAGCGCGCGGCAGCGAACTGGACCGCATTCTGGGCCTGGAACTGGGCGCCGATGACTATTTGCCCAAGCCGTTCAACCCGCGCGAACTGGTGGCGCGGCTGCGGGCCATCCTTCGCCGGACCACCGGCGGCGCAGCGGCATCTCCCGCCCAACCGGTACACGTGGCAGATGTGGAATTGCACCCGGAATCGCGCAGCGTAGTCTGCGGCGGAAGGCCGGTGACGCTCACCGGCGCTGAGTTTGACCTGCTGTACACGTTCCTGCGAAATCCAGGCAAGATCATCAGCCGTGAAGATCTCACGCAGGCTGCGCTCGGCCGCCCCATGTCTCCCATGGATCGCAGCATTGACGTGCACGTCAGCAATCTGCGCCGCAAGCTGGGCTCCTACAATGAGGACCATGAGCGCATCAAAGCCATTCGCGGCAGTGGCTACGTCTATCTCATGCCAGGAGAGCAGTCGTGAAATCCCGCAGCATGTTTGGCTTCCGCAGCCTGTTTTTCAAGATCTTCATATCCTTCTGGATCGCCATGGCCCTGATCATCGGCGCCTTCAGCCTGATGTTCCGGCTGTCCAACATGGAGTCTCTTCCTGAGCGGGCCACCAAAGGTGCGTTCGGCGAAGCCCTCACTCTCTACGCCGAGGAAACGGTGCGGGTATATGAACGTGAGGGCGTGCAGGGTCTATCTGATCTGGAACGGAGATCGGCGCGTGAATCTACCAGCGAGATTTATCTCTTTGACGCTGACGGCAAACCCTTGGGCTCACCAGCGCCGGAAAACGTGATGCAGGTTGTCCGTAACGTAGCGAAGAACGGTCCCCCGCAGCATTCATTGCCATTGTTTGTGCCGGGGGTGGCCCGGTCTGTATGGAGCCGGCCCGTGACTTCTCCTGATGGCCGCCGATATATCTTTGCCACACGGTTCAGCCGTCCGGGAAGCCCTCCGCCCTTGCTTCCTCCGCAACGGATCGCCGTCTCCATTCTTATCGTCGGGCTGGTTTGTTACGTCCTGGGACTTTATCTGACATCGCCGCTCAAGAAATTGCGGTCAACGGTGAAGTCGTTTGCCGAAGGAAATCTTGATGCGCGTGTGTCGCCCCAGTTAGGCAGGCGCGACGACGAACTGGCCGACCTGGGCCGCGAATTTGATCATATGGCGGAACGGATTGAAGCTCTCATCTCGTCGCAGAAGCGCCTACTTGCCGATATCTCTCACGAACTGCGCTCTCCTCTGGCCCGCCTGAGCGTGGCCCTGGAACTGGTGCGCAAAAACATCGATGGCCGCTCGGTCCCGGCGCTCGATCGGATCGAGCAGGAATCAGACCGCATGAACCAGCTTGTCGGCCAATTGCTGACTCTCACGCGGCTGGAAAGCGGCGCCGAACGCGTGCCCCCTGAAACTGTTGCTCTGGAAGACCTGCTGCAGCAGGTGATCGATGACGCTGACTTCGAGGCCAAAGCCCTGAACAAACGCGTTCAAGCCATCCACATAGATCAATGCCGCGTTCAAGGCTCTTCAGAGCTGTTGCGCAGCGCCATGGAGAACGTGATTCGCAACGCCATTCGTTATACCGGAGTAGGCACTGCTGTTGAGGTATCACTCACGTGGCGTCTGGATACCGCCATTCTCACCGTCCGCGACCATGGTCCTGGAGTTCCGAATGAGGAGCTGCAACATATCTTTGAACCTTTTTACCGGGTGAGTGAAGCTCGTGAGCGCGCGAGCGGCGGAGTTGGGCTGGGACTCTCAATTGCGGACCGTACAGTCAAGCTGCACGGAGGCAAGGTTCGCGCGGAAAATGTCGAGGGCGGGTTGCTGGTCACCATTGAACTGCCGCTTGCCCGCAGCAGCACGGCACAATCCTCTATTGCGGAACCGATGACTACGAGTAAGTAGAAGTCTAGGTGGAGCGAGGTTTCGTTGTTCCAGCACTTCCGGCACACACGTAGAATGCGGTCGGCCAGCCCTACCTGCGAATGAGAGTAGCCCGACTGAAGCGCCCGATGTTCTAGGTCATTAATCTGCTGACGCCGAGAACCAAAAACACGCCGCAGAGGACGAAAAGCGCCACACGCGCTGTTGGCCTCATAGCGAGTTCCGGCCGGCTTCTGCCCGGAACGGCAGGCAGGAGCTTCGTGCCGAAAACGCCCACGATTAAAAAAACTATGGCGATGCCGATCAGCAAACCAGCTTCAAATGTCACAAACCTCCTCCTTATCTCTTCTGCCGAGAGCCGCTCGTTTCGATCAAGTTCTGTATCTCTTAGATGCAGAATGAGGCCGTCGCTCGGCCTGCCGCGTCAGGCAACCTTCTCGCCTTCTGCCTTGGCTTCGGGGTGGCCCCGATCGGCTGCCGCGTGTTCGATCTCCGAATTGATCTCGCCTCCGATTAGAATCGCCACGCCTGTAATGTAGAGCCAATAGAGGAGAATGATCACCGCGCCAAGCGATCCATACGTCTTGTTGAAGCTGTTGAAGTAATGCAGGTAAAAGCGGAACCCGACGGAAGCCCCAACCCAAAGCAGCACCCCGAAGAACGATCCGGGCGTGATCCATTGCCATTTCTGGTCGGCATCCGGACCCCAGTAATACATCAGCGCAAATGAGAACACGACGAAGAAGATCGCCAGCGGCCACTGCACAATTTCCCACAAGATCACGGTGACGTCGCTCAGCCCCGTGTGCGTTCCCACAAACTGGGCAATGCTGCCGCCGTAAAGCACGATGACCAGAGCCAGAATGATGAGCGCGGCAATGGCAATCGTCAGCCACAGCGAGATCACTTTCTGCTTCCAGTAAGGCCGCGCGTCCTTGACGTGGTAACAGCGATTCAGCGCGTCCATTATAGAACTGAGCCCGCCCGATCCTGACCACAGCGCAAGGGCGAGTCCAACAAAGAGCTTAAGTCCGGTGGCATTCCTGGCGATTCCTTTCAGCGCCTTTTGCAGCAGCGTGAATGCATCCGGCGGCATGAAGCGCCCGGCGTACCCGAAAAAGCTGGATTGCAGGTTTTTACTTTGCGCGAAAAAGCCCAGAATGGTCACGATGAAGAACAGCATCGGGATGAGCGCCGCAATAAAGTAGAATGCCAGCGCGGATGAGCGCGTCAACACCTCATCATCCCAGAACTCTGAGTACACGCGCTTCGAGAGCCGCCACGGGGTGAGCCCGCCCAGCTTCCAGGGTGACGCCTTCTTCTTGGCCCGCTCTTGGGTCCGCTGTTGGTCCGCCCTGCCGTTCAATTTGTAAAGACGCATTGCTCCCCCGGAAATCCAGTTGTTCGCTCTTGTTGTTACTTGGATGAGAACCTGAGATCGAGGGAAACTCCTGGCCGGAGTTGCTGTTCGAAAGAATGCACCCTGAGGAGAGCGGGCGAACTCAGGCTTTGAAATGCACACGCGCAATTCTGAATGATGGCCGTGAGATCACAGATACCCTCCAGGACTGCACGGTTTGACCACTGTGCTTCCGCCTGCCTCGCTCTCACCCAGGGTGGGAGAGAAAAGAATGAACAGTGATAGGACGGGGTCCAGGCGCTGGGGATAGCAGAAATTTGGTAAAGATTTGTGAAATGAAATGCGAGTTTGGTCGACGCTACCGCCGCTTCATACAAACGCCATAAAAGGCCTACGCTTGCACTGTCATGCCCTCAGGCGCCCTGCCCGATCTTGCCCCGTAGCGGGATTCCACGTATTCATCGAGAATTTGAATGAATTCAGCCACAATGCGGTCCCCCTTGAGCGTGGTTAGAAGCCGTCCGTCCACAAAGACCGGCGCTTTGGGCTCTTCAAAGGTGCCCGGAAGTGAAATTCCGATGTTGGCGTGCTTTGATTCTCCCGGACCATTTACCACACATCCCATGACCGCCAGTTTGAGTTCCTCCACACCCGGATACTTTTGCTTCCAGAGCGGCATGTTGTCCCGCAGGTAGGATTGGATCTGCTCTGCCATCTCCTGGAAAAATGTGCTGGTAGTGCGCCCGCATCCGGGACAAGCCGTAACCTGCGGTGTAAAGCTGCGGATGCCGAGTGACTGCAGAATCTGCTGGGCAACAATCACTTCTTCCGCCCGGTTGCCATTGGGCGCCGGCGTGAGCGAAACCCGGACGGTATCGCCAATGCCTTCCTGCAGGAGCACCGCCAGCCCTGCCGTACTGCCGACAATACCTTTCGCTCCCATACCCGCTTCCGTCAGTCCCAGGTGCAGCGGATAATCGCAACGGCCGGCCAGGTTGCGGTAAACGTCGATCAGGTCCTGCACGCCGCTCACTTTGGCGCTCAGCAGTATGTAGTTGTGCGGCAGGCCCGTATCTTCGGCAATTTCCGCGGAGCGTAGCGCGCTTACCACCATCGCCTCCATGGTGACGTCGCGCGCGTCTTTCGGTTCCGCCAGCCGCGAGTTTTCATCCATCATGCGCGTGAGCAACTGCTGGTCCAGTGACCCCCAGTTCACCCCGATGCGCACCGGCTTGTCGTTTTTAATGGCCACTTCCACCATGGCGCGAAAATTATTGTCATCCTTGCGGCCCACGCTGACATTGCCGGGATTGATGCGGTACTTGGCCAGCGCTTTGGCGCATTCAGGATATTTCGTCAGCAGCAGATGGCCGTTATAGTGGAAATCGCCGATGATGGGAACATGAACGCCCTGCTTCGCCAGGCCCTCCACAATGGCCGGGAGCGCCTTCGCCGCGGCATCATTATTCACCGTGACGCGGACCAATTCCGAGCCTGCCCGGGCCAACTGCGCGACCTGCTGGACGGTTGCGGAAACGTCAGCCGTATCCGTATTGGTCATCGATTGCACGACAACGGGCGCATCGCCGCCCACGGGAACGCCGCCGATATTGGCTGTAACACTCTTCCTGCGCTGGATGGTAGCCATTCCGCTTTAGTTTAACCGATTTGCTAACGCCTTCGCTCATGGCGGGTTGCGTTATTACGCCGGAAGAAGCAGCACATGGGGCTTGCCGAACGCGCGGAGGCTATCGGCAATGACCGGCCCCGGTCCTGAGAGACGGACACAAAATCACAAAAGAATTGGCTTTGCGTATATCAGAATGCGATCTCCGCGTCACGCAGGCTACCACAACGCGGTGCTGAAATAGCTGTTCCGCCATATAAAAAGCAGTGTCTTACCAATCAGCATAGCTAAAACGTGGCACTTAGGTATTAAAAGGATATTCCGCAAAATTCGACGGACAAGTTTGGACCCGTAAGGCCAAGTCATAACGGCAAGATTGAACCACGCTCCGCCGCGAAGCACTCTGGAACCAGGGACGAACGTCCAAAACGAAAATCAAAAGAAAGTCCCCGAGAAGGAGATCGAAAAAATGCGCACTGAACACCTGAAAACGTTTGCCTTGGCGGCCTCCCGAGCCGCTTTTGCCCTTGTGCTGGTTGCCGGAATGCTTTTTGCCGCCGGTTGCGGTGGCGGAGGGGCCACGGCCAGCCAGAACCCCGGACCCAGTCCCAGCCCTACACCCTCCACCGGCAACGCCGCGTCTGCTCAAGTCCGCTTCGGTGACGCTCCTGCCGACAGCGTGATTTCCTTTGAAGTGAGCGTTACCGAACTGACGCTAACGCCGAGCGACGGCGGAGCGCCGGTTTCCGTTCCGGTCGGCGCCAATAACCGCATTGAACTGACGCATGCATCAGGGAAATTTGAACCTTTCGCGGTCGGCAACCTGCCCCAGGGCACGTTCTCAGCGGCCAATCTCACGCTCGCTGATTCTGAGCTGACCTTCCTCAGCAGCGCCGGCCTTCCTGTACACGTTAATGGCCCGGCCAGCGCGCAGGCCACCATCAATTTGAGCCCCGCGCTGAACATCGGCTCGTCGCCGCTCGTGCTGAATATTGATGTCAACGTGGCAAGCTCAGTCACCACGAATGGAAGCACCATCACCGGCATCAGCTTCGGCCCGACCTCCTTCACGATTACAACGAAGGCTCCTGGCGCGCAGGCGTCGCAGCAGGATGACGACGGAGAAATTGAAGACCTTCGCGGCACGGTGACGGAGGCTACCTCCAGCAGCTTCACTCTGCAGGTCGGACAAACCGGCTCTGCCATGACCTTCAACTTTGATTCAACCACCCGGTTCAATGACGGCGCTACCCCGGCTACGCTGCTCAATCAGATCGTTGTCGTGGAAGGATTCACTCGCTCCGATGGCAGCCTATTCGCCAAGGAAGTGGAAGGACTTGAGTCTGCAAATGGGTCGGAACTGGAGGGCCTCATCCGCTCCATCGCGGGGACGCTCCTAACTGTGACCTCCGATGACGGCGCAGGCGCAGGCATGGCCGCGAACAAGATCGGCGCAGACTTCACGGTGGATATCAGCGGCCTGAGAGCGAGCAAGTTCAAAGTGGATGGCGGTAACGGTTTCGGCGGTCTTGTCCCGGCCAGCCTGGTGTTCGATAGCACTACCATCCACGAAGGTCAGCGGATTGAAGTGGAAAGCAACAATCCCGTTCCTGCAGCCAATGGCAGTATCACCGCCGACAAGATCAAGCTGCAGCAGCAAGGTATCTCCGGCTCCGTGTCCAATCTGGCCGCGAGCGGAACTACTTTCGATCTCACCCTGGCTTCCGACTCGGCACTGGCCGTCATCTCCGGGCAGGCGCTGGTGCACGTCACCGTGGTTTCGGCCACCGATAACCGCTTCGGCGCCATCGCCGACGGCAACGACCTGCGTGTACGGGGTCTGCTCTTCTGGGACGGGACCTCCTGGAATATGGTGGCTCGCCGCATACGGTAGTTAATCTCTAGGTTTCATCCTTGTTCCCGGCCGTGGCAGATGCTGCGGCCGGTTTTTTGTTCCCTCTTCAGTGGCGATACGGATTCTTGTTGCGCAGCACCCGCGGCTCGCGGTGGAGTTGGGAGCGGAACAAACGGTAGACCCAATCTTCCGAGGGAAGTAAGCCCAAGCCGGCGACAAGCAGGCCTGTAATAACTACCCCGATCGGAAACACCGGCATGTTGGCCAATATGGAAGCACCCCGTACCTGTGCCACATTTGTGCTCCGTAAAAGCAGAGGAGCAGACCGGATAGGATCAGACCGGCACGATGTTTCAGCTTCATGGAGGTTTGCCGGTCAGCAGTTTACCAAAGGCATCTCCGCTTTCTTCCCGGCAATCTTATCGTTGTTGCTGATCTTTTCCGGGGGTGGACTCATGCCGCATTTCGTAAAAGACGTTGAAGACCTTCGCCGTCGCGCTGAGCATAAGATGGAAGACGGGGCGGTCACGCAGAGCTATAAAGGGGACGTGAATAAGGCGATCGAAATCCTCAATGAAGCGCTGGCCACGGAGATCGTATGCGTGCTTCGCTATATGCACCACTACTTCATGGCGACCGGCGTCCACGGCAAGGGCGTGGCAGACGAATTCAAGGAGCACGCCGACGCTGAGCGCGAGCATGCAGACTTGCTGGCCGAGCGTATTCAGCAACTCGGCGGAAAGCCGGATTTCAATCCCAAAAACCTGCTGCAGCGCTCCGTTTCACAGTACGTTGAGGGCGAGACTCTGGCGGACATGATCCGCGAAGACCTGATCGCCGAGCGCATTGTGATTGAGGTCTATCAGGACATGATCCGCTACTTCGGCAATAACGACCCGACCACCCGTGTCATCCTGGAAAAGCTCCTTCATGACGAAGAAGGACACGCAGACGACCTCTCCGATCTTCTCTACATTGTGAATCCGGAAACCGGCCAGACCGAAGGCGTGGACCCCGGCACCGAGCCTCTACGCATCCACGATGAGCAGCGTTCGCGCGGACGCGCGCAGGGGAAGCAGTCCGCCGAGCACCGCCGTGCGCCTGACGGAGAAATGAAAGAAGCGGAAGGGCGCACCACCCCACCTCAGCCGAGCGGCGAACAGGTGCTTGAGAGCCACAAGCGCGATCGCGAGCGTATTCTGAATGAACTGCGCTGGATGGGAAAAAACAAGAAGAAGCCGGCAGCGTAGAAAGCAATTGGCAAATAGCACATAGCAATCAGCCGGAATCTCAGGCTCGGGCCTGCTTTGCTGGCTATTTGCGAATTGCTAATTGCTGATCCCCAACTGGCTCAGGATGAAGGCATAATTAAACGCGACTTCCTTGTAACGGTCATAACGGCCGGAAGCCCCGCCGTGGCCGGCCGCCATGTTGGTCTTCAGCAGCAACGGGCGATCATCCTGCTTGAGGGCGCGCAATTTAGCCACATACTTTGCCGGCTCCCAGTACATTACCTGGCTATCATTGAATGAAGTTTTTACCAGCATGGCCGGATAAGCGGCCTTTTTCAGATTGTCATAAGGCGAGTATTGCAGCATGTAGTCGTAGGCTGCCTTCTCGTTGGGATTGCCCCATTCTTCGTATTCAGGGATGGTAAGCGGCAACGACGCATCCAGCATGGTGTTCATCACGTCAAGGAATGGAACTTGCGAAACCACCACTTTGAACAGGTCCGGGCGGAGATTGGTCACCACGCCCATCAGCAAGCCACCGGCGGAGCCGCTTTCAATCGCAACCTTGTCGCGGGCGCCGTACTTGTTGGCCACCAGGTATTCGGTGCAGGCGATGAAGTCAGTGAAGGTGTTCATCTTGTTCATCATCCGGCCTGCGTCGTGCCAGGCTTTCCCCATCTCGCCTCCGCCGCGGATATGCGCATACGCCATCACCACGCCGCGATCGAGAAGTGACAGCCGCGCCGCGCCGAAGGTTATCGGCAAATTGAAGCCATAAGAGCCATAGCCATAGACGTACAGGGGGTTGGAGCCTTCCGGCTTCTTCAACTCTTTGCGGTAAACCAGTGAAATCGGGATCTTCGTGCCATCCGAGGCGGCCGCCCAGACGCGCTCCGACGCATAGTTAGTGCGATCGTATCCTCCCGGAACTTCGAGTTGCTTCAGCAGAATGGAAGTGCGATGCTCCACGTCGTAGTCGAAGGCCGAAGGCGGCGTCACCAAAGACTGATATTGATAGCGGAAGAAATTTGTCTTGAACTCACGATTGATTCCAGGCAATGCCGTGTAGGCCGGCTCCGGGAATAGAATGCGGTCCTTCTTGCCTGTGCCAAAATCTACCACAGTCAGCTCCGGCAAGCCGTTTTCTCGCTCCATCAGGACGTAGAAGTCGTGAAAGACTTCCACCCCGTTCAGCATCACGTCCGTCCGGTGTGGAACAATTTCCTTCCAGTTCGCCTTCGCGGGCGCATTCACCGGCGTGGCGACCAGCCGGAAATTTCTGCCCGCGTCGTTTGTGCGAATCAAGAACTGATCGCCGCGATGGTCAATGTAATACTCAATGTCCTGCTGCCGTGGCGCAATCAGCTTCCATTCGCTCGCGGGCTGCGCGGCATCGACAAAGCGCGTCTCTGATGTCGTGTGGCTGCCGATCTCAAGGATCAAGAACTTTCCGCTGCGCGTCTTCTGCACGCTGATGTTAAAGCGCTCGTCGGGTTCTTCGAAGATGAGCGAGTCATTTCCCGGTTCGCTGCCCATGGTGTGCCGATACAGCCGGTACTGGCGTTTGGTCTTGTCTTCTTCTACCGTGTAAAAGAGCGTCTGGTTATCATCGGCCCATGCCACCGAGCCGACTTTTTCTGCGATCAGAGGAGAGTCCTTCCCCGTGCGCAGATCCCGTACGTGAAGCTGATACTGCCGGAAGCCGGTGTAATCCACTGAGAAAGCCAGCAGATTGCCGTCATCAGTGGGCAGGTAGGCTCCCAGCGACATGAATTCTTGCCCCTTGGCCAGTTCGTTCTCATCGATGGTGACTGCTTCTGGAGCCTGAAGATTGCCTTTCCGGCGGAAGTAGATCGGGTATTGCAGTCCTTTTTCCCAGCGGGAATTGTAAAAATAATCTCCTTCCTTGTAGGGGACATTCACGTCAGTCTCCTTGATGTGACTGATCATCTCGTCATAGAGCTTCTGCTGCAGCGCCTCGAGCGGGTTCATGATCGCATCCGCATAGGCATTTTCCGCTTCCACATACTGCGCGACTTCAGGATTCGATTTCTCGCGCATCCAGCCATAATCGTCCGCCAGCGTAGCTCCATGAATGTGCGTCTCGGTATGGATCTTTCTGGCGACAGGCGGTGCGGGCGGCTGTGTGGTTGAAGCGGCGCTGTGGGCGCTAGTAGCTTGATTGTCAGTGTTAGAAATTGTGGCCATATTTACCAGAAAAGGGAAACAGCAATTTTTTCACAAATACTGCGTTCGCGAGCGGGATCGGATTGCATGGGCAGCAGAGTTCAGGCGCGAATCAACACGAGCCTTTGATCAACATCTTAAATGACGGGCGATGAACGCCTGCTCCACCCTTCATAAATGGGCCGTACTGCAATTGCGGCGAGAGTGACAAAGAGAGTTTGTCAGATTCGCGCTATTCGCGACTAACTTTATACAGAAATGGTGAACGAAGTCTCAGTGCGGGTAACCGGCCGGTAGAGCGTATCGCGCTCCACCGGCACACGGCCGGCTTCACGGATCAGGCGCTCGAGGTCGCTACGGCGTAAGCCTTGAGGCGTGGTTGCGCCAGCGTCATGATAGATCTTTTCTTCCACTACGGTGCCGTCGATGTCGTCAGCCCCGAAACGCAGCGCTATCTGCGCAATCTTGGCTCCCAGCATCTGCCAATACGCCTTGATGTGGGGGAAGTTATCGAGCATGAGGCGGCCGATGGCGATCTGCTTCAGATCGAGCATGCCTGTGGTGGTAAACAGGTGCTGCAGAGGCGTGTTGGCCGGGTGGAAGGCCAGCGGAATGAAAGTCTGAAAGCCGTGGGTTTCGTCCTGCAGCGTACGCAGGCGGACGAAATGGTCTGCGCGGTCTTCCTCGTTTTCCACGTGGCCGTAAAGCATGGTGGCATTCGATTTGAGTCCGATCTTGTGGGCCGTGCGCGCGGTCTCAAGCCATTGTTCGCCGTCAATCTTGTGATCGCAGATCACCCGGCGGACGCGCTCGTTGAAGATCTCTGCTCCGCCACCCGGCAACGAGTCGAGGCCGGCACTCTTCAACTGGCGCAGAGTCTCTTCAATCGATAATTTTGCCCGTTTGGCTAAGAACGCAATCTCCACCATGGTCAGGGCTTTCAGATGGACTTGGGGAAAGCGCTCTTTGAGCCCGGCAATCAGATCAAGGTAATACTGAAACGGCAAATCGGGGTGCAGCCCGCCGACGATATGGAACTCGGTCACCACCTCGGAATATCCGGAAGCTGCAGCGGTAAACGCTTCTTCCAGCGCCATGGTGTAAGCGCCGGGAGCGTCCTTCTTTCGTCCAAACGCGCACAGCCGGCAAGCCGCCACACAAACGTTTGTCGGATTGATGTGCCGGTTGACATTGAAGTAGGTCACATCGCCGTGCATGCGCTCACGCACGTGGTTGGCCAGCCAACCGAGGGCAAGAATATCCGGCGAGCGATAGAGCGCGACGGCATCGTCAAAGCTTAGCCGCTCATGGGCAAAGACTTTGTCCGCAATGGGTCTGAGATGAGGGTCGTCGGTTTGAAAGGCGTGGCGGCTCGGGATTGCGCTGGTAGCCATGTGAAATTTTATTTTATCCAAAGAGCGGGCAGAAAGTCTTTGTTGACAATGCCAGCGTTCCGAGAGAGTGTCTTACATTCCTTTTTGCCCCGGCTGCATAACAAAATGGCAAGCCGTTCCCCGGCCCGATGTTGGCGGGTTTCTAATCACTTAAAACCTTAGCCTTTTCTTCGCAACGGATTTATCCGAGAGTTGCCCGCGAAAACTTTCTTGCGCACTGCGTTACGACGCCCTCAACAAAGTGTAGGAATCCGGGATTCTGAATATCGCAACAGCAAGATATATCGAATTTGGAATCACAGATTTTGCTGACCATCCCCACCCAAGAGTTCTCGAACCCACGTCAACCCTGCGGATTTAGACGCTGTTTTAAATTATTTGCCTCAGCTTTTCTTTCTTCAAAAGGCGAGGCAGACAAAGGCCGCAGTCTTATCTACACCGGACTTTTAATTCGCGCTAATCCGAATAGAACACAAACAGAAAAGTCTTATTGATTTTGGAACCAGTGTTTTAAATCTTGCCTTCACAAGATTGGACCAGTAGCAGTTTTGATTTTCCTGCTTTCAACAACTTAGCCCAAATGCTCAGGATGCGCAGAGCTGCGGCAACAGAATTGCCTCTGCTTGCGACGGCAGTTTCCGGAATACGTCGCCAGATAGGGGCGACAGCGGTCAGACGGATTTATAAGTTGGGGGTAGTGCTCGATTCCTGTAGTTTGCTCCCTTCGTTCAGCAATCTACCGATCCAATCACCGAATCGAGCTCGGATTCCTTTTTGTTCCATTCCGCAATTTTGCTTTTGAACTGGCAAAGAAAGCGCTAAGACGCCAAGACAAACAGTAAGGCCCGTGGTGAGATCCTGTTCGCCATTCTGATCTCTAGAAGGCACGAACTGGACCATCCGGGAGCAACCACCACACGAGGAAGGAGCAATGAAGGATGAATCGTAAACGATGGTTAATGATCACACTCATGGCCAGCCTGCTGCTGTTGAGCTGCATAGCCACGTGGGGGCAGGCGACAGCTACCGCCACCCTGCAGGGAACCGTCACGGACAAGAGCCAGGCCGTGATTAAATCCGCACAAGTCACAATCACTAACAATGAAACGGGCGCTGCGCGCACCGTAACAACGAACGACTTCGGTGAATACCGAATTGATTTGTTGCCCGGCATCTACTCCATTAAGACCAAGGCGACTGGGTTTTCTGTTGCCGAAGTCAAGCAGATTGAGCTCGCTGTCGGCAGGACCACTACGCAGAATTTCAGCCTCAATCCAGGCGGCGTGACTGAAACGGTTGAAGTTACAGCAGCGGCGCCGCTGGTGGACCAGACTAAGACTGACGTCAGCGCCAACATAACCCCGCAGCAGATCACGGATCTGCCACTCATAGGCCGAGATATCGCCGATCTGGCATATCTGGCTCCGGGCGTCAAAGCTGCCGATTCCTATGATCCCACCAAGAACCGCTACGCTATTCTCTCTGTCAATGGAGATGGGGGGCGCAACGTCAATGTAACGGTGAACGGCGTTGACAATAAGGACAACACAGTGGGCGGACCCGTCATGCAGCTTCCGGCCGAAGCTGTGCAGGAATTCTCAGTATCGACGCAGCGCTTCTCAGCCGTGAATGGACGCTCGGCGGGCGCCGCGATCAATGTCATCACAAAATCTGGAACAAACCGCTTCCATGGTTCAGCGTTTGGTTTCTTCCGCGATCAGGCTCTCAATGCAGACGAGAAGACTCCGAATGGCGATGGAACCACCAGCACCATTAACCCACCTTACTCAAGACAGTGGTTTGGTGGCTCTTTCGGCGGACCGATCAAGAAAGACAAGCTTTTTGGATTCTTCGCCTTCGAGCGCCAGCGCGAGCACACCTCGCTGGCTGAATCGCCGACCGCTTTCCAGGAACTTTCACTGGTCACGAATTTGGGCGCGCAGCCAGCCACCACGATTCCGACGCCATTCTTTGAGAACCGTCTCAATGGCCGCATCGACTGGACGATCAATAACAAGCATTCAGCCTATTTGTCTGTGTCAACGCAGGCCAATAACAGCCTGAATGATCAGAGCAACGGCCTGTTCGATCTGACGGAAGGAAACTTCACCGTCAACCATCTGCAGATCGCCAACCTGACCGTGAATTCTGCGCTGAGTCCTACGCTGATCAATCAGTTCACTCTCGGTTTCCAGTATTGGAACAACCTGATTGACAGCAATACGCGTACGCCACTTTTCACGTTCCCAACCGGCATTGAGTTCGGCACCAACACCAACGTGCCGCAGAACTCGATCCAGCGCAAGTATCAGTTCAAGGATGATGTGAGCAAGACGCTTGGGAACCACACGCTCAGGACCGGCTTCGACTATATCTGGACGCCATTTATGGGTGGCTTCTTTGAATTTAATCCGACCCTCGAGCTCGACTTCAACCTCTTACCCAGTCAGATTCTGGCGTTACCGCAGGGATTCCAAACCCCCGGGCTATTAGTTGGTGGTAACCAGAACGGAAGCGGCATGAGCATCGCGGTAGGCGATCCCAGTTTCATTATCAACGATGCAAAGCAGCTTGGCTTGTACTTCCAGGACGACTGGAAAGTATCTCCTCGGCTGACGATGAACCTTGGACTGCGATGGGACAAGGATTTTGATTTCATCGGCGGCTCCAAAATTACGGACAGCCGCACCTTCCAGGAACTGCAGGCAGCCGCATCCTTCAGCCCATTGGCGGCAACATTGGTGGCCAAGAAGGCCACTGACTACAGCAAGGGCTTCAGCCCCCGCATTGGATTTGCCTATGATCTGACGGGACAAGCAAAGCACATTCTCCGCGCCGGGTTCGGCATGTACTACGACAACACGTTCCAGAACATTCCCTTGTTCATGGAACAGCAGGCCAACCCTACCATCTTCCAGACGGCATTCGCGCTCAATGGCGCCAGTGATGTCGTACCTGGCACGGGCATACCATTGCAAAATTGGCGGTTTGGAGCTGATCCATTACCGACAATTCCGCCCCCACAAGCGGCCCTCACTGATGGATCCATTGGCCGCCTCATGGATC
Organism: Candidatus Angelobacter sp.; assembly: GCA_035712465.1. Lineage (GTDB taxonomy): Bacteria > Acidobacteriota > Terriglobia > Terriglobales > Acidobacteriaceae > Angelobacter. The sequence continues at coordinate 201,316 of DASTAS010000013.1, read as the reverse complement.
CGAACTATCGCACACCCGTAACCGAGGAATGGAACGGCGGATACACGTGGTCGATTAACGAAAAGTCAGTCTTCGAAGCCGAGTATGTTCACGTCCTCAGTTTGCATGAGAACAAAACCCTCAATGTCGATCCGAATACTCCAATTGATCCTTCAAATGTCTCGCTTGGCTTCTTCCGGCCACTGGATGCCGCGTTCACCTCGGCAGGCGTACCGGTTCTGAGCAGCGTTCGCGATGAGACATCCAGCGGCCGCTCGCGTTACGACGGCATGAACCTGAGCTTTCGTCAGCGTGGTTTCCACAACACTGACCTCACCGTGAATTACACGCTGGCCCGCGCGGTGGGTTATGACGAAGACGGCGGCTCGTTCCGCTATTATCCGCGCGACCCGAGCCGCCCGTTTGCTCCGGAAGACTTTGGTCCGGCATTCAACGACGAGCGGCACCATGTGACGATAGCGGCGACCACACACCTGCCTTGGGGCTTAGAGGTCTCTCCTATTCTTCAGGCGGGATCAGCGCGGCCGTACAATGCGATCTCACAAGGCAACGACCTGGGCCTGGGAGGCGGTAGTGATCCAGGCGCACTCCTGGCTCCGGGCTGCACTCAACAGGGCTACTACAACAGAACCTGTGGCCTAAACCCCATATTCAATCTGCGCGGCGATCCGTATTTTGACTTGGATGCCCGTCTGGCAAAAAATGTCAAACTGGGTGAAGCTCGGAACCTGCAGCTCATATTCCAGGCTTTCAATCTCACGAATCGCGCCAATTACGGCAACAACTTCGATGGAACCGTCGGGCTTCCGACTTTTGGACATCCAATCGGCTTCATCAACCCGACCAGCACCCTCTTGCCTCGCTCGTTCACTGGCGAATTTGGCGCTCGGTTCACGTTCTAACAAACTCAAACTTCAACACAGAAGCCGGCGCGCAAGCGCCGGCTTTTTATCGCCCACGGCGAGATTGTTACACGTTCACCGGCGTCCGCGATGACTCCTCCAAAGCTTTCCCCAACTCCACTGGATCGCTGATTGGCGGCTTGCAGGTGAAATTGCTGCACACTACAGCAACAGGTCTCCCCTCTCTGACGCCGGGAATATTCGGGATGGTCTCCGCGAATGCGGGAGGCAGCATTTGAGGCACGACTTCGCCCTCAGGAAGATGCAGCACGGACCTGTTTAAGGAGAAAGAACGTGCGGCTGCGGCCCTAAGTTTCTCTGCCTGCTCACCGCTACCAGCAATGACAACCTGCGTATGGGGGTGCAGGTACATATCAAGGGCAATCCCATAGGTGGAAGCAAACAACCCGTAATGTTCGGCGATGCCGGCAAAGGCTGCCAATGTGCTTTCGGCGACATCGCGGTATTTCCTGTTGTTGCTGTAGACGTGCAGCCGCAGCAGAGCGATGGCCGCTGCCGGATTGCCCGCGGGGGTGGGCGAGTCCTGTAAAGGCTTGCGCCTTGCCGCCAGTGCTCCCAGGACGATGCCATCACCGGCGTTCGGGCCGGTGGCTATATCGAAAAATCCCCCCTGGGTTGCATCATGGAAGCGCGCAATCATGGCATCAGCAATCTGCGCGGCAAAGCGGTAGTAGCTGAAGTCGGCGCTGGCTTCGTAGGCATCAAGGCAGGCGATCACGGTGAATGCGTAATCCTCGAGCACACCCGGAATGGAGCGGGAACCTGTCTTCAGATCCGAATAAGCAACCACATGCTGCAGGCCGCCGGCGGGGTTCCAGCCCTGCGCGAGGATGCGGTCCAGAGAGCGCAAGGCGAATTTGCGGGCTTCATCCAGCCCAATGACTTGTGCAGCCTGGAGATACGCGGAGACCCCCAGGGCATTCCAGCTCACGTAGACAGTCTTGTCCACGAAGGGGGTAGTGCGCTTGAGACGCTCGGCGTACATCTTGGTCTTGGCCGCTTCAAGAAGCCCCTGCACATCAGCGGCCGATTTCTCCACCCGCTGGGCGATCTCGTCAATGCTGGTGCGCACGAAGAGTACATTTTTTGCCGGATTATGGTGCATCTCGCCGGCCTCACCGATGTCGTAGCGCAGCATGGCCACCTGGAGTTCGTCATCGCTGAGTACAGCTTCAGCCTCGTCCAGCGTCCAGGTGAAATAATCGCCGTCGTCATCCAAAGAGATGTCCGCATCTTGTGAAGCGTAAAAGCCGCCATGCTCGCGGTCGGAGAGCCATTCGTCCATCCAACGGATAATGTCCTGGGCAATGAAACAGAAAAATTTGTTGCCAGTAAGCTGGTAACCGTGGACATAGTTTTTCAGCAGCTCGGAGTTGTCATACAGCATTTTCTCGAAGTGAGGGACCACCCAGTGCTCGTCTACGGAGTAGCGGTGAAAGCCTCCCGCAAGCTGATCGTAAACGCCGCCCTGGGCCATCTTCTCAAGAGTCCTTGAGATGATCTCAAGTAGCTTGGGATCACGGTTCTCGGTATAGCGCTGCATCAGCAGATCCATGGCGCTGGGGTGAGGAAACTTGGGAGCAGAACCGAAGCCGCCGTGCTCGGCGTCATAAAGCTTCGTTGCGGCGTCCACCATGCTGTCGATCAACTGGGGCCGCAGCGCGCCTGACTTGCCGGCAAAGCCCTCAGATTGATCGATGACCCCCATTACGCTCTCGGCGGATTCGAGCACCTCGGCATTCTTCTCGCGGAACGCCTGGGCCAGCGTCAACAGCACGCGGCGAAAGCTGGGACGGCCCTGCACGTCCTCAGGCGGAAAGTACGTGCCGGCAAAAAAAGGTTTTCCTTCAGGAGTGAGAAAGGCGGTCAGGGGCCAGCCTCCCTGCCCGCTGATGGCCTGCACTGCCGTCTGATAGCGGCTGTCCACGTCCGGACGCTCGTCCCGGTCTACCTTGATGGCGATGAAATTCTCATTCAGGATCTGCGCAAGTTCCGGATCCTCATACGATTCCCGGTCCATCACATGGCACCAGTGGCACCATACGGCTCCGATATCCAGCAGAACGGGCTTGTTCTGCTGTTTGGCTTTTTCAAAGGGCTCCGGCCCCCACTCGTGCCACTGAATGGGCTGATGCATGGCCGAGCGGAGATAAGAGGAACATGCGTGGGCGAGCGCGTTCGGAGGGGCGTTGGGGGTATCTTGAGCCATAAAACTAAGTTTACAGCGTAGATGAGCAACGCGAGCTGCGTCGCGAAGCGCCAGCCAGATTGCCGGTTTCGGCCGCTCAGGCCAGATGGACGTTGGATTCCAGCTCAGGTGATACGATGCCCTCGGGCAAGCGCCCTCCGTTGTACTCGAGCAGCCGGTTCTTCCATTTCAGAAAGTCGGTGATGGTCTGGGGTTCAATGCGGACTTCCACACGACGCAGGCTGGCCAGCAGCAGGTTCATCTCCCACATCAGGCCGGCTTCACAGCGCTGGCTCTGGCGGGCAGGCTTCACAACGATAACGATCTCGCGGCGCTTCACCTCCAGCAGGCCCCAGCCGCGGGGTAGTTCGGATCTTTCAATCAGCCCGTGCGGCGTCAAATAGAAGCGCTCACAACCCATGCCCTGGTGCGGGTCGCGCCGGAATGGCTTATCACGGTCGGCTAGAAAATCTGCCCGCGACACCTTGCATTCCACCAGCACGGAGCGGCATTTACCCTTCCATCCGATGAGGTCAGGCGTTTCGCCAGCGGCACAGGATTGTTCAGAGAGTACAACGCCACACCGATAGCGTCTCCTAAGCCACTCCTCAGCCAGACGCACTAGTTGCGCATGTGTCATGAACTGTTTGTACCCCAGCTTCCCTCTTGAACGCCAGTGACTTATGGAGTTCTGTTCGAATCTGAAACAGGCGATTCGTGCCGAAATCTCTAAGGCCGGACATATCACTTGCTACTTTCTGCGGACATATCATGTGCTAACGACAAGCCGCAATCTTCCTGTTGACTTCACAGTTATCAGCCCCTAGAATGACCTTACACGGGAAAGGAGGGCGATCCAAAAAAATGAAAAGTTCTGATTGTAGTGACAAACGTGAGGTGGCTGCGGCTTAAGGCGTGAGTCATTAAGTCCTAGCGAAGTTGGTGTTCGCAAAAGGCCTCCGCGCCTTCAGCCAATCCCAACAGACTACCGGCAACCCCGCAGCTTAAACTGCGGGGTTGTTGCTTTGGGGGAAAAAGAAACTCTTCAAGCAGATTTGACACAGGCAAAAGCGGATTTAACCCCAAAACACACATAGTTCAATCTGCCGCAACGCATCCACACGTCAGAGTTGTGCAAGAGCGTCCCTGGGTTGAGCAGGGTTGCAGCTTCGCTGGCTCAGCCTGATTGCTCTGGCTTTTTTGAGCGCCTCCGCGCCTCCGCGGTCAGCATCTTTCTTTGCACCATGCACGCGATCACAAGCTGAAAAAAGAGCGCGCCGGTTACATCGATCAACACATCCCGGGGTGAAGGCGTCCGTGAGGCCACAAAGGTCTGATGGAATTCATCGAATGAGCCCGCAAGCAGCGCCAACAACCATGCCGGCAGACTCCAACGCAACCACCATTGCCGCATAGCGGGAAATGTGGCCCGGAGCGAGGAAAACGCGAAGCCGCTGAGCAGGCCGTAGCCCAAAAAATGAGCGGACTTGCGTACGATAAAATGCAGCTGCTCAAAAGCTGCCGGAGAGATGCTGCCGTAGAGGGTATGAATGATTTTCCAGAGAACGGATCCTGTATGCTCAGCGGAAAAGGAGTCAGTAGAAAACCAAGCCAGCACGCCCAGCCACATCAGGGTGGGCAGCCACCAGAGCAGAATATTTTTGCCGCGAGGCGCGGCAGACGATTGTAACGCGGAGGATGCCAAAGGATCGCCCGCCTATTCCACCCGGTAATTGGGAGCTTCACGCGTGATGATTACGTCGTGCACGTGGCTCTCACGCAGGCCGGCGCCGCTGATGCGGATAAAGCGGCCCTTCTGCTGCAGTTCGGTAATGGAGTTGGTTCCGCAGTAGCCCATGCCTGAACGAAGACCTCCGACTAACTGATAAATCATCGCCGCCAGAGTTCCCCGGTAGGGCACGCGGCCTTCTATTCCTTCGGGGACGAGTTTGTTTAACCGGTTGCTGCGCCCGTCGCTGTCCTCGATGATTGCCTCGGCAGCGCTGTCCTCCAGGCTTTGAGCATAGCGTTCGCTGGAGCCCGCGGCCATGGCGGCAAGAGAGCCCATCCCGCGATATGTCTTGAACGACCGGCCCTGATACAGGATGGTCTCGCCCGGACTTTCATCGGTACCCGCAAAAAGGGAGCCAATCATCACCACGCTGGCGCCCGCCGCAATTGCCTTTGTAATGTCGCCCGAATACTTCACCCCTCCATCAGCGATGACGGGAACCCTGGCATCGCGGCAAGCTCGCGCTGCTTCCGCAATTGCAGTGATCTGCGGCACGCCCGCTCCGGTGACAACTCGTGTGGTGCAAATGGAGCCTGGGCCAATTCCCACTTTTACTGCGTCTGCTCCGGCCTTCACCAGTTCGCAGGCGCCTTCATGCGTGCCCACGTTGCCGGCGAGCAGGTCCATTTCCGGAAACTTGGACTTGATCTGCCTGACTGCCTCTATCACACGGCTGGAGTGGCCGTGTGCGCTGTCAATGGCAAGCACGTCAACCTTGGCTTTCACCATCTCCTGGGCGCGCTCAAGAAAATCCCCGGTCGCGCCTACCGCAGCGCCTACTCGCAGGCGTCCATGCTCGTCTTTGGCTGCGTTCGGATATTTCAATTTCTTCTGGATGTCCTTGACCGTGATCAGGCCTTTCAGGTTGTACTTGTCATCCACAACCATCAGCTTCTCCACACGATGCTCATGCAGGATTTTCTCGGCTTTTTCAAGCGTCGTGCCCACAGGAACGGTGATGAGGTTGTCTTTCGTCATTACCTGACCAATGGGAACGTCAGTCCGGGTCTCGAAGCGGAGATCGCGATTGGTGAGAATCCCGACGAGCTTCTTGTTTTTGGTTACAGGGACACCGGAAATTTTGTAGCGCCGCATCAATTCCAGCGCATCGCCGATCTTGTGGTCCGGCGAGAGCGTGATTGGGTCCATAATCATCCCGCTCTCGGAGCGCTTTACCTTGTCAACTTCGTCGGCCTGCTGCTCGATGGAAAGATTACGGTGGACGATTCCCAGCCCGCCCTGCTGCGCAATGGCAATGGCAAGTCGCGACTCTGTGACGGTGTCCATGGCAGCGCTGATGATGGGGATGTTGAGGCGGATGTTGCGCGAGAGCTGCGTCTGGGTGTTGGCGTCGGCCGGCACCACATCAGAGTGTGCCGGCAACAGCAATACATCATCAAATGTCAGGGCTTCAGGGACTGGAAAATGGATCATGTTTCATTGTAAACGGTCTGAGGAAAATGCGGAAACACAGCCGCGGGAAACGAGATGCGGAGAGATCGTGAGGTACGACGGGGATAAATTTGCCGCTAGAGATCTCACAGCGGAACGCTGAGAGAGAAAAAAGAAATCCTGGTAGTCGGCCTATTCGTCCCAGAAGTTCTCGCTGAGGTATCTGTCGCCTGAATCCGGCAGAACCGCAACAATCACAGCCGGTTCGCTGCTCCTGGCCGCTTCCAGCGCAAGTTTCTCCGCCGCCACGAGCGCGGCGCCGCTTGAAATTCCCAGCAACACTCCTGCCGTACGCGCCATGCGCTTCAGCATGGCATACGCGGCCTCCGTGTTGATCTCCTGCATCGCGTCGGCCAGTGCGGGATCATAGATTGGCGGCACGAGTGCGCTCGGCATGTGCTTAAGGCCCTCCAGGCCATGAAATGCTGAATCCGGCTGAACAGAGATGGCCTTGATTGCCGGCTTGAGTTCCTTCAGGCGGCGCGTGGTCCCTACAAATGTTCCACTCGTGCCGAGTCCGGCGACAAAGTGCGTGATCGCTCCGCGAGTCTGCGACCAGATCTCCAGCGCCGTGCCGTGATAATGAGCAAGCCAGTTGGCCTCATTGGAGTATTGATCGGCGTAAAAGTATTTGTCCGGCTCTGCCTGGTGCATCTGCCGCGCCAGCCGGATGGCCCCGTCGGTGCCTTCCTGCGGATCAGTCCAGATGATTTCTGCGCCGTAGGCGGCAAGGATGCGCTTGCGCTCGCCGGAGACATTTGCGGGAACACACAGCGTAACGGGCACACCGCGGGCTGCTCCGATCATCGCATAAGCGATTCCGGTGTTGCCGCTGGTGGCATCCAGCAGCCGTTTTCCTGCCGCCAGGGCGCCTGATCGCAGAGCGCTCTCAATAATATTGAACGCGGCACGGTCCTTCACCGAGCCGCCCGGATTCAGCCATTCCGCCTTGCCAAAAACCTGTACGTGACGCAATCCCGCCGTAAGATTTTCAAATCGCAACAGCGGCGTGTTACCGACTCGCTGCAGCGGCTCAACGCCGATCGAGCGATCGAGAGCGGGCGGCTGGTCATGCAATGCTCCACCAGCAGTAAATTCGGCGCTGCCTCTGATTGCCCGCGAGCGTTTTGCATGAAAATGCCAGTTCACGCCTTATTGCCCTCCGGCTATGGAAGGCACAATCGAAATGATGTCGCCGGGCTTTACCGCCGTCTCTGTTTTCTGCAGATACCGGATGTCATCGTCGTTGACATAGACGTTCACAAACGAGCGCAGCCTGCCTTCTTCATTGTAGAGGTGCTGCTTCAGCGGCGGAAACTGCTCCGTGAGCGATTCGAGCGCCAAAGCCACTGATTCGCCCGATACTTCAATCAGGCCGGCGCCATCGGTATACCTGCGCAACGGGGTTGGAATGCTTACTTTCAGCGACATACGGTTCGGTCCTCCACCCGGCTGGAGACGCGAATTACTTCATTTTCCAGCCGCTTGTTGTCTTCTGTCTCTCCCATCAGAACAAACGCATTCGTATCCTGCGCCACTCCCTCCGTGACAGCGGTAATCACATAAGAGCAACCAAGCCAGTGCGCTTCCGCCAAATCGGTTTGCGACCAGCGGGCGGGATGGTCAGGATGGGAATGATAGAAGCCCACAATATCCAGCCCTTTGCCGGCTGCCAGGCGCTGCACCCCGATCAGCTCTTTGGGATCAATGTGGTAACGGTCCTGCGGCCGGTCGGCGCGAGTATTGCCACAGCGCACCACGTCTTCCACGTGGCGGTCGCCACCGGTGAAGCGTCCCACCAGGACACCGCAGCATTCGAACGGATAGGTCTCCTCGCCATGGCGGCGTAAAACCTCGTATTCGGCTTCTCTAATGACAAGCATGTCTTCTCCGCCTGCTTTCCTTCTGCCCAGCTTTAGCCGCGCTGTTGCCGCAAAGCAAAACCCACTCGGCTCAGCGAGTGGGTTGGCGTCACAAACAATCTTGAAAGATTATGTCAACTTCGCCACAACTCGCCGGAACGGACAACCCCCGTGCCACAACAACAGCAGCAACAAGCTCCGTTTTGGCGAATGGCGAACATCAGGGGAGAGTCTAATCAACGCAGCGCGGGAAGTCAATAAAAGAGCGGGTGGCGTCCCTAAGATGTGCCAGAATAGCGGCCGTGATTCATCTTCGGCAAGCGTCAACGGCTCATCCTTGAGCACATGCAGGCCCGTTCTGCCGCGTCTGCCCAAGCCTGATGCGCTCCGAAATGCAGTGAAACTCTGATAGCATTCAATTAGGATATGCCCGCAGGAAAGCTGCACCTGGTGCCCCTGGGCGGCCTGGGCGAGTTCGGAATGAACTGCATGGCCGTGCGCTGGGGCGATGACATCATCGTGATTGACGCCGGACTCATGTTCCCCGAGTCAGAGCTGCTGGGCGTCGATATTGTTGTTCCTGATATTACCTACCTGATTCAGAACCGCGAAAAAGTCCGTGGCATTGTGCTGACACACGGTCATGAAGATCACATCGGGGGGTTGCCCTGGGTGCTCAACGAGCTGCAGGTGCCGGTATTCGGCACGGAGTTCACGCTGGCCCTGGTGGAAAACAAGCTCGATGAGCACGAACTGTTGGAGGATGCCGATCTCCGCGAGATCCGCGCCGGAGTCCGCTTCAACCTGGGGCCGTTCACCATCAATCCAATTCAGGTCACGCACAGCTTGGTCGACTGCGTGGCCCTGGCAATCCACACGCCTCTCGGCGTGATCATTCATACCGGCGACTTCAAGGTGGACCCCACGCCCACGGACAATCGCCTGTTTGACCTGCACACTTTCGCCGAGTACGGCAAAGAGCAGAACGTGCTGGCGCTGCTGCAGGATTCCACAAATGCCGAACGCCGGGGTTACACGCCAAGCGAGCGCGCGGTGACTGGACGGTTCGATGAGATTTTTGCCCGCGCCGACGGCCGGCTGTTCATCTCCTGTTTTTCATCGTCCATCCATCGCATCAAGGTGAGTATTGAAATGGCCCGCGAATACAAGCGCAAGGTTGCGTTGGTGGGCCGGTCAATCTCTGAAGCAACGGAGATCGCCCTAGACCTCGGCTACCTGGAGATACCTGAAGCGGTTCTCATCCATCCGGGACAGATCAAAGAGTACCTGCCGGCGCAGGTTTGCGTACTGATCAGCGGCACACAGGGCGAGCCCATGTCCGCACTCTCGCGGGCGGCGGTGGACAACCACAAGCATGCCAAAATCGAACGCGGGGACACGGTGGTCCTTTCTTCACGCATCATTCCAGGAAACGAAAAAGGCATTTACCGGATGATCGATCACCTTTTCCGGCGCGAGGCCAACGTGATTTACGAAGACGGTTCCACGCCACCTGTGCACGTGAGCGGACACGCAAGCCAGGAAGAGTTGAAGCTGGTGATGAATCTGGTGAAGCCGCGCTATTTCATTCCCATCCACGGGGAGTACCGCCAGCTCAGGATTCACGCCGATCTGGCACGCTCCATGCACGGCGCAGTCGGCCAGGTGTTGATGCTGGAAAGTGGCGACGTACTCGAATTCGATGAACTAGGCGCGCGCAAGGTGGATAAGGTTCCGGTCGGGCGGGTCTGCATTGATTCCGGCTCGCGTACTGATGTGGTGGAAGATGTGGTCATTAAGGACCGCCGGCACCTGGGCGAAGACGGTTTTGTGCTGCCCATCATCGCCATCAACAAGCTCAAGGGAACCGTGGAATCCATTCCGGAGATCGTAATGCGCGGATTTGCCGCCGGCGGCGAAAATGGCTTTGTGCAGGACGCGCGCCGCATTGTTGCCGCCACACTGGATAGCTCCACTCCGGAAGAAAAAGCCGACTACGGTGTGATCAAGGAAAAAATCCGCTCCGACCTGAAGCGATATATCAACAAGACAACTTCGCGCCGACCACTGATTATGCCGGTAATCCTGGAGATCTAGTGGACAGCCACACCGGGCGCAAGCTTAAGTACTTTCTCATCCCATTGTTGCTTATTGTTCTGGCCGTGCTCCTGCTCCGGCAGGACGCTGAAGCTCATCTTCGCGCCGCTGCCGTACTGGAACGGGTAAGCGATCCCAATGCGCAGGGGCCGATCGCCGATTTCTCCCGGCAGCCTTTGCGAGAGGAAAATGGTTCAGCGCTCGTCGCAGATGGGACGATGCCGTTCCGCCTCTATATTCCGGAAGGAGGCGCACGCAACGGCGCGATTGTGCTTCTGCACGGAGTGCATCATCTTGCGATTGATGATCCCCGCCTGATCAATCTGTCGCGGGCCCTGGCGGGCGCCGGAGTTGAGGTGATGACCCCGGAACTCAAGGATCTGGCCGACTATCGAATCACACTGCGCACGGTAGACAGGATCGGAGCCTCCGCAGTCATCCTGAGCACGCGAGTCAACGAGCGAGTGGGCGTGATTGGCCTGAGCTTTGCGGGAAGCCTTTCTTTGATCGCGGCCGCGCAGCCGGAGTACGCTAACAAGATTGGATTCGTGCTCGCGGTAGGCGGATATGAGGATATGGCGAGGGTGGCGCGATTCTACACAGCCAATATTGAGACAGCGCCTGATGGAAGAAAAATCCATGCCCAGGCGCATGAGTACGGCGCGCTGCTGCTCGCCTACGCTCATCTGGAAGACTTCTTCTCCGCTCACGACGTGCCGGTAGTCCGGGAGGCGCTGCGGCGATGGCTCTGGGAAGATCCGCAAGCAATGAAGACAGCCGCGGCACTGAGCCCCGAAGGCAAAAAGACGCTCGACCTGCTGCTGCATCATCGTGATGAACTGCAACGAGACTTTCTTACCGAAATCGCGCAGCGCCAGGCGGACATGGCAGCGATTTCGCCGCGAGGCAAACTCGGCGGGCTGAAGACGGACGTGTATCTGCTGCACGGCGCATCCGATAATATCGTCCCTCCGGCGGAAACACTCTGGCTGGAGCGCGACGTACCGAAACAGGACTTGAAAGGCGTGTTGATCAGCCAGGCGCTCACGCACGTCAATGCCGGGAACGGTGAGCCGTTCACGGAAAAGTGGAAGCTGGTGCATTTCTTTGCCGGCGTGCTAGAGGACGCAGATCGCCTGAGCGAACAGAAGGCAGGCCATTAAATGCAGATGCTAAGATCGCAAACAGAAAGCATGGTAACTCTGAATGATATCCAGGCGGCGCGCGCGCTGTTGCGCGGGGTAGCTGTACGCACTCCGCTGGTGGAGTGCAGACTGCCGGACAAGAGAAGGATCTTCATTAAGCCGGAAAATCTGCAGCCGGTGGGCTCGTTCAAAGTGCGCGGGGCATATAACAAAATCGCGTCACTCACGGCAGAAGAAAAAGAGCGCGGTGTGGTGGCGCATTCCAGCGGCAATCATGCGCAGGGTGTCGCTTTTGCAGCGCGAGCGCTGGGAGTAAAGGCAGTCATTGTGATGCCCCGCAACGCGCCGGAAGTGAAGCTGGAGGCCACGCGAAGCTTTGGCGCAGAGATTGTGCTCGTCGGGCCGGCCAGCGAAGACCGCATCAGCAAGGCGGAAGAACTCGAAAAGGAGCGCGGGCTGGTTGCTGTGCCGCCATACAACGATGAAAAGATCATCGCCGGGCAGGGAACCATTGGTCTGGAGATTCTCGACGACCTCGGCGATGTGGAAGTCGTGCTGGCGCCGGTGGGCGGAGGCGGCCTGATCAGCGGGATTGCCACGGCGATCAAAGAGTCGCTACCGGGAGTGAAGATTGTTGGCGTGGAACCGGAATTTGCCGCCGATGCAAGGGAGACCCTGCGCACCGGCAAAATCCAATTTACCCGGGCAGAAGATGCCGCCAAAACCCTGGCGGACGGGCTGCGCTCGCAGAGTGTAGGACCCATCAATTTTGAGCACATCCGCAAGTACGTGGACGCAATCATCGCGGTGAAAGAGGATGAGATCAAGCAGGCCATGCGGCAGCTTCTCTTTGCAGGACGCATTCTCGCCGAGCCCAGTGGCGCTGTGACCACCGCAGCGGCGATCTTCCACGCAGATGAAATCCCCTCCTCGGACCGGACCGTGGCCGTGGTCAGCGGCGGTAACATTGAACCGCGCCTCTTTATGGATATTCTTACAGGTAGAATTTAACTGGTTTATGAAGCTTTCATTTTTTGCCGCGATGGCGGCATGTCTTACCCTGACCCTCTACGCAACGGCCGCGGAGCGCGCGACCACCGTCCGCAGAACCGGCCTGCTTTCTTCTCCGGCCACAAATGCTCAGAGTGTGCAAATGGTAGAACGCGGGACAGATTTGACCATCTTGCAACAGCAGAACTCCGGCAATGAACCCTGGGTACGAGTTTCCATTGCGATTCCCGGCGCAACACAGAACGCACCCGCGCACGAAGTGACAGGGTGGTTGCAGGCCAAGCCGGTGGTCTCCGCTGCAACAGCAAACGGCGATGAGATTGTGTACGGAGAGGCCGTGGATTCCGAGCAGCAGGCGGAAGAGCGCGACGGACGCAAAGGCGCAGCCCAGGATGCAATGCGGCTCTACTACGAGGTTGTCCAGCTTTTTCCTAATTCGCCCTTCGCAGGCGAAGCTTTGTGGCGCTCGGCGGACATTCGCCGGCAGCTTGCCAGAGCAGAGCGAAAGCCACTGCAAGATCAGTATTTGAATGAGGTGATCAGCAGGTTCCCGCATACAAAGTGGGCCGATATGGCCGCTTTTGACCTGCTTGACAGCCAGCTTTGTGGGGACTGGAACGGCCTGCCGGATTGCCCCTCCAAAGAAGCCGAGGCTTACGAACGCTATGCGCGCGAACATCCGCAGTCGCCCAGGTTTGGTGAAGCCATTTTCAATGCGGCTTTCCGGCTGGCCTCCGTGGCGGATATGTACCGAATGTCAGGCGACAAGGACAAGAGCAGCGCCGCGCACAAGAAAGCGCTGGCGTTGGCACAGGAACTGGCCGGCAATGCGATACAAGGTGAGTGGAGCTACCGGGCCACAAACCTGATCTACAAGTTGCAGCAAAATATTCCCGTGTATGGAGTTCCTGAATGAGCCGCAGCAATAAGCTCATGGCTTGTTTCGTTTTCGTGCTTGGGTTTGCCGCGGGCCTCTGTGCCCAAGTGACAGACCAGCAGCACGGGACGGTGATCGGCGACGTAGTGATGTATGTCACACCGGATACAAGCTCCGCCCAAGTGGCGCATCCCGATCGCGGCCGCGACACCTGGTTAATGGGCAGGTCGGTGATTGATGGAAAACCCTGGGCGCACATCATGGTCACCATGTCAAAGAATTCCTTCAGTGCACCGGAGACAGTGACCGGTTGGACGGATGGCAGGCTGGTGATTACCTCAGGAACGCCGAACGGCGACCAGATCATCTACGGCGAGGCAGTGCAAGCCGAGCGCGACGCGGAAAACGGCCGCCAGCACGCCAAAGAAGAAGCCATGCGCCTCTACTACCGGACTTACGAGTACTTTCCCAACTCCCCGCTTGCAGGGGGATCGCTCTGGCATGCCGCCGATTTGGAATGGCAACTGGAGAAAGCCGGCGTATTCTCGCGGCCTTCCGCCCGCGAGATGAGCCCGGACGCGCGATCACAAATTGAAGAAAGTACCATGCGCGAACTGATGAAGAAATTTCCTCAAACCAGGTGGGCCGACCTGGCCGCCTACGATCTGCTCGACAATAAAATTTGCGGCAAGTGGAAGGGCGAGATCAAATGCCCGGAGAAGGAAACCGATCTGTACGAGCACTACGCGCACGAGCACCCGCAATCACCCAAGGCCCCGGAGGCGCTTTACAAAGCGGCATGGCGGCAAGCGGTGCTGGTGGACATGTTCAACAAAAAGGGCCAGCGCGATAAGAGCGAGAAAGCGAAGCGGCGGGCCCTGGAGGTCGCACAGGAGATTTCGACAAAGTATCCTGAGGGCGATTGGAAACCACGCGCAGCGCAGCTCGTTTTTTCTCTGCAACAGGGGCTTGCAATTTCCACGGAAGGCCATCGCGAAGCGGAAAACTAAAACACAATGCACCAGTCTCTCTTATCCATCCTGCTGGGGATCATCGAGGGCCTGACGGAGTTTCTCCCTGTCAGTTCCACGGCGCATTTGCGCATCACGGAAGCTTTGCTGGGCATCGACCTCAGCAACGGATTCTGGAAGATGTATTCCATCGTGATCCAGCTTGGCGCCATTCTGTGCCTGCCTATTTACTTTCGCTCGCGCATCGCGCGTTTTCTCTCCACCTTCCCGGAAGGCGAGCGCCGCGACCGCACAGCGCTCAACCATCCGCTCACGCTTGTGATGGTTGCCTTTGTGTTCACGGCTATTCCGGCGTTGCTTCTGACCAAGCTCATCGGCAAGCACCTGGAGAGCCTGGTTGTGATGGGATGGTCGCTGCTGATCGGCGGGATCATCATGTGGGTTGTGGATGCGCTCTTCGGCCACCCGCGAACCGGCACTCGATTCCCAACCGATCGCACGGAGGAAATGACAGTCCCGCAGTCGATCTGGATTGGAATCTGCCAGATCGCGTCCGCGGTTTTCCCCGGGACCTCGCGCTCCATGTCCACCATCAGCGCAGGGCAGTTAGCAGGAATGTCGCGGCCGGCGGCCCTCGAATTTTCTTTCTTCCTCTCCATGCCGACCATGGCTGCTGCCGTGGGCTACGATCTCTTTCGCACCTTTCACCCGAAGCACGGTGAAGCTCTGGGCCGAATGCCTGCGAATGGACTTGAATGGGGCGTATTGATCATTGGCTTCGTAGTTTCGTTCCTGGTGGCGCTGGCCGTGGTTGCCTGGTTCATGAACTGGGTCAGGCAGAGGGGCTTTGTTCCCTTCGCCATCTACAGGATCGCATTGGGGATTGTTGTACTGGTGTGGGTGACGCGCATGGCATGAAGACCTGCAGTCTGCGAAGGCAGCGCGCACAGTAGCGACGTACCGCAGCGCTCTTCTGCCAGACTCTGAAATATCCTCTCAATACTGATTTCAAAAACCAGAGCGCGAAGGAACAGTAGCAGCGAATTTTTTGGCCGTAGAGCGCTTCCCCCACACGCGAATCGCGAGGAGCACAAAAATCATCGCGTAGAACGCAGTGATGGGCTTGTACAACGTGGCCAGCATGGCTGTGGCCAGCGCGATCGGGAGCGCTGCGAGACGCAATCCTACGGTTCGCGCGGCCAGCGGATCATCTTCACTGATCAGCTTTCGCCTGCGCGCAAACAGCCATTGCAACAACAGCAGCAGAGCAGCTAAAAATAAATTTCCGAAATAGATTTCCAGCACGGCCACCTTGAAGTGAAAACGTCCCAGCAGAGCGCAGGAAAACGGCAGAACAGATATCGACATCAGGAAGAGCAAGTTAAGCCAAACCAGGGCCGTCTGCATGTGCCGAAAAAAGTGCATTGCCACGTGATGAAGAAACCAGAGTAGCCCACAATAGAGGAACGAGAAGAAAAAGCCCAAAAAGACAGGCGCTTCTTCTCCTAGGCTCTTCAGCAACTCGTGAGCCGGCACGGACCTGGGTAAATCGGGAACCTTGAGTTCCAGTACGAGCAAGGTCATGGCAATGGCACAGATGCCGTCTGTGAGCGCTTCCACGCGTCCTTTGGACAGCAATACGCCGCCGTGCAGCGGTTCCTGCGGAAGCTTCACTGTTAGGTTCATGAGAAGGGCGATTTTAGTGCGTCGGGAATCAGGATGCAATTGCTTTGCCGTGTCAGCATTGGGCGTCTCTCAAGCCTCTGCTATAGTGGGCTGGTGACCGACCCTTATCTGAAGGCAGTCTGCGTGACCCAGGGTGCATGAAGATGACGAGCCCGATGCAGCCTTTCAACGCTTCGCCCGGGGCGGTCGATACCGTTCACAAGGCGATCATTTTTGAAGATGTGCATCTCAGCTTTGAAGAGTTGAACCTGCTGAACGGTATCTCCTTCGAACTGAAGCGCGGCGAGACCAAGGTGATTCTGGGGGTCGCCGGATCAGGTAAGAGCACCCTCCTCAAGCTCTGCCTGGGGCTGATCAAGCCCGATGCCGGGCACATCTATGTGCTGGGCCACGACGTGACCGCAATGCCGGAGGAAGACCTGTTCGATCTTCGCAGCCAGGTCGGAATTGTTTTCCAGGAAAGTGCGTTGTTTGATTCGCTGACGGTCCGCGAAAATGTCTCTTTTCGCCTCATGGAAGAAAGGGTGCCGGAGCAGGAAATTGAGGCCCGTGTCCGTGAAGCATTACGTTTCGTCGAACTTGAGCACACTCTGGATATGCTGCCTTCAGAGCTGTCTGGCGGCATGCGCCGGCGCGTCGGGATTGCGCGCGCCATCATCACGCATCCGGAGATTCTTCTCTATGATTCGCCCACCGGAGGGTTGGACCCGATCACCTCGACAACCATCATCGAGCTGATCATGAAACAGCGTGACGTTTACAAAACCAGCGCTCTTCTGGTGAGCCATCGCCTGCAGGACGGCTTCATGCTGGCCAGTCATTACTACGATCCGCGCACCAATTCCATGCAGCCGGTGAATGGCCGTCCCAGCGGAGACGTTCACACCAGCTTTTTGGTGTTGCGGGACGGGAACATTATTTTCGATGGAACGGCGAATGAGCTCGCCGCCATTACCGACCCTTACATCCGTGAATATATTTCCTAGGCCGATAGGAAAAGTATCGCGGAACTGCCCTGCTACTCAGCCGCTTTTGCGGCTGCCTGTTGTGCGCGACGTGCCTCCAGGCGTGCTGCCAGTTCCTTGACGCGCCGTTTGCCAGCCGGGCGGGTTACGAACTGCTCAATATTCAGGCCGAGTTCGATATTCAGGGAGTCCTTACGCGCCTGCGCCAGAAATCCGCCGAGCTTTACGTAGAGGAAATGAGGCTCGCTGGTGGTTTGAAAGAAAAGATCTTCATTCACGGCGCCCTGCAGCACCATGACGCATGCCATGTCCCAGTAGGTGAGCACCTGGCGCAAATACGCGTTGTGTTCAGTACCGTAACCGAGCAGAACGGCCTTGAACTCGTCATAGTTCCGCGGCCAGAACTCTGAAACCATAAACTTGCGCGCGGTGCGCATCACAGGCTCGCGGCGAAGATCGTAAAGCTGGAGAATCACCTGAGCGTCCTGCGCTGTTGGTTTCTTACCTTTGGCCATTTCTTTCTCCTTGCTATCGTGAAATCCAGGTTTATGCCACCACTGCCGGAGCAGGAATCGGGCGCGAATAATCGCACTTCACGGTTGCCGGAGCCTCTTCCACTGCCGCCGCAGCTTTGCCCTTCTTGCCGCGCTTTGGTTTCGGCGCTTCTTCCTCATCCGCCGACTTCTTCGTGTTATTCGGACAGACAAGCATCGAGCCTGACTTCAAATGTTTCTCCAGCAGGTATGGGCTTCCGCATTCCGGGCATGCCTCAGCCACCGGCTTGTACGCCGATGTGAAATCGCACTTGGGATAATTGGAGCAGCCGTAAAAGGTGTTGCCGCGACGGCGGGCCTTCTTCTCCACCAGTTCGCCCTCTTTGCACTTGGGGCATTTCACGCCGATAAAGTTCTGCTTGATGTACTTGCATTCGGGATAGCCGCTGCAGGAGATGAACTCTCCGTAGCGCCCATGACGCAGCACCATGTTGCGTCCACATTGCGGGCAGGTTTCTTCGAGCGGCACGTCCGGCACGCGCTTGCCCTGATCGAGACGGCGTGTTGTTTTGCAATCTGGATAACCCGTGCAGGCCATGAACTGGCCAAAACGGCCACGCTTCAGCACCATCACCCGGCCACAATTTTCGCAATACTCGTCCTGGCCCGTCTCCGGCATCTCGGCCGTATCCAACTCCGGCAGGTTAATGGGATTTTCCTTGGTGAACGTGCAACTGTTAGGATCGTCTTTCTTATAGGCGCTGCAGGCATAAAAAGAACCGTGCTTGCCCCACTTAAGCACTAGCGGAGAACCGCAACGCTCGCACTTCTCTTCCGTCGGCTTCTCCATCCGCTTGATGTTTTCCATGTGCTTCTGGGCATAGCGGAGGTCTTTCTCAAACTTTTTGTAAAAGTCGGCGAGTGCCTGCTTCCAGGTTTCCTTGCCTTCCTCGATCTCGTCCAGCTCTTCTTCCAGTCGCGCCGTATATTGGGGGTCGAAAATATCGGCAAAGTTCGCCACCAGAAGATCGGTCACGACCAGGCCGATTTCTGTCGGAATGAACTTGCCTCCAGTCTTGGTGACGTACTGCCGCTCCTGGATGGTGGAAAGGATGGTAGCGTACGTGGAAGGCCGGCCGATGCCGCGCTCTTCCAGTTCTTTCACTAACGACGCTTCGTTGTAACGCGGCGGCGGTTCGGTAAAGTGCTGTTCCGGTTTCAGCTCGCGTAATGTAAGCCTCTGGCCGATCTCCAGCGGCGGCAGCTTATGTTTGAGCGCCTCGTCTTCCTCATCCCTGGCTTCCTTCGACTCTTCGTAAACTTTCAAAAAGCCTTCAAACTTCAGCACCGAACCGGTCACGCGGAACGTGAACGACTCGCCGCCGGCTTTGGCTTCAATATCGATCGCGGTCTGGTCGAAGACCGCCGGCATCATCTGCGAGGCCACAAAGCGCTGCCAGATCAGCTTGTAAACTTTGTATTCGTCCTCCCCCAGATATTTTTTAATTTCGTCCGGATGACGGCCGACAGAGGTGGGCCGGATGGCCTCGTGCGCTTCCTGCGCTTCCTTCTTCGATTTGTAAACGTTGGGCGACTCGGGCAGAAAATTCTTGCCGTAGTTTCCATCAATGTACTGGCGAACTTCAGCCACGGCATCGTTGGAAACGCGCACAGAATCGGTACGCATATAAGTAATGAGTCCAACCGAGCCTTCGTCGCCCAGTTCCACGCCTTCATAGAGCCTCTGGGCGATCATCATCATGCGCTTGACGCTGAAGCGGAGCTTGCGCGAACCATCCTGCTGCAGTTTGCTGGTAGTGAAGGGTGGCGCCGGACTACGGCGGCGCTCTTTCTTCTCGACATTGCGAACCGCCCAGTCTGCTTTTTCGAGCGCGACGAGGATCTTTTTCGATTCTTCCTCGTTCGGGACCTCGGTCTTTTCATCCCCGCGCCCGATAAAGCGGGCATCAAACGCTGCGCCCTTGGGGGGAGCAAGATGTGCATCAATGGTCCAGTATTCTTTTTTCTCGAACGCCTTGACTTCGCGCTCGCGCTCCACAATCAGGCGCAAAGCAACTGTCTGCACGCGCCCGGCGGAGAGCCCTCGGCGGACCTTGTCCCATAGCAGGGGTGAAACCTGGTAACCAACAATGCGGTCCAGCACGCGCCTGGTCTGCTGCGCGTCCACCAGGTTCTGGTCGATTTCGCGTGGATGCTGAAACGCTTCCTGAACCGCTTTTTTCGTGATCTCGTTGAACGTAACGCGATGGACCGGTATGCCGCCTTTCTTCTTTTTCTTGCTCCCGCCGTCGATGAGTTCTTCGGCGAGATGAGCTGCAATGGCTTCACCTTCGCGGTCAGGATCAGGCGCCAGATAAATGGCGGCGGCCTCTTTGGCCAGTTTCTTCAGCTTGGCGACAACCTTCTCTTTTCCCGGGATGATGTCGTAGTCGGTGGAGAAGTCGCCTTCAATGTCCACGCCCAGCTTGCTCTTGGGCAGGTCTTTGATGTGACCAAGCGAGGCCTCGACGGAATAATCGCGTCCCAGGTATTTATTGATGGTTTTCGCCTTGGCAGGCGATTCGACGATGACGAGTGATTTGGACAAATTCCTGAATCCTTTTTGACCCTAACATACTCAAGAGCTGCTGGACACTAGCTGCTAGCTCATAGCCCGGCTCTCGCAGCGCGAACCTTCGCTGGAGGGTTAGCCGCTTTTGCTTCAATTGCACTTACCAACGAAGTTAACATACGCTGCACTTCCGTCAGTTTCCTCTCGAGGTTCTGGAACTCACTCTCGGACATGAACTTGAGGTCGCGTGAAAGGAGCAAATGGTATTCCACCTCTGATGACGAGCCACGGGCAATTTGCAAGAAGCGAACGAATTCTCTATCAGAGCGTCGTCCGCAGCCCTCGGCTATATTCGCACCAATGGAAACAGCGGCGCGACGCAGTTGGCTTGTGAGCCCGTAAATCTCTTCCCGAGGAAACGTCCGCGAAGCCGAATATACCAAGATGGTCAATTCGTGTGCCTTCTGCCAAACCTTCAAATCCTTGAAGTCTTTCATCCAGTCTCCTGAATCCTGGTTCTGGCTAGCACCTAGCAGCCAGTAGCTAGAAGCTCCTTACAAAATTCTTTCCCGGCATCTGCCTGATGGTTCCGTTCAGCTCCAGCTCAAACAGGGCCGCGAAGATTTCTGAAGATGACACCTCCGGTTCAAGTTTTTCAATAAGCGTATCAATATGCGTCAGCTCATCCTTCTTGAGCAACGCGAGGATTTTCTTTTCGCGCGGAGTGAGTTGCTCATCATTATTGAACAAGCTCGATGACTGAGGCTTCTGGTCTGATGCCTCGGGCTGCCATTCGGATTCAAGCTGCTGTTTGATGTCGGCCGGCAGTTCCTCCCACACATCTTCCCATGTGGCCGTAAGTTTGGCTCCCTGCTTGATCAGAGTGTTAGGCCCCCAGGAGTTGCGTGAGGTGACATTGCCCGGCACGGCAAACAGTTCGCGGCTCTGTTCCAGAGCGCAGCGCGCGGTGATGCGCGTCCCACTATATTCGCCCGCTTCCACCACCAGCACGCCAAGGGAAAGTCCGCTGATGATGCGATTGCGAATGGGAAAATTCTGCGGCGCCGGAAAACTTTGCAGAGGGAATTCGCTGATCAGGGCGCCGCCACATTCCAGGATGCCTTCGGCAATTTTCTTGTTCTCTCGCGGATAGATCACGTCAACGCCGGTGCCGAAAACGGCCACGGTTTTGCCGCGCGCCTTCAAAGCGCCACGATGTCCGGCTGCATCCACGCCTCTGGCCAAACCGCTGAAAATCGCCATGCCGCGAGCTGCCAGATCGCAGGAGAGCCGTTCCGCCATGCCGATGCCATAAGGCGTAGGATGTCGCGTGCCAACTACGGAAATCCCCGGCCGCGAGAGTACACCGGCATTGCCGCGCACGTAAAGGACGAGCGGCGGATCGTAGATTTCGCTGAGCCGCTCCGGCCAGGTTGCGTCGTCGCGGCAGATGATCTCTATATCGGCGGCTGACGCTCTGGCAAACTCCTCGTCTGCCATTTCCAGCGACTTGCCGAGGGCGATATGCTGCGCGGATTGCGCCTGCAAATTCAGAGCTTCCAGTTCAGTAAGAGAGGCCTGGAACACATCCTCCACTGATTCAAAATGCTCCGCCAATTTGCGTCCCCGGGTAGGGCCAAGAGCCGGCGTAAGCGTCAACGCCAACCAATAAAGTGCATTCGAGGTCCTGGAAACCGGAGTAGCCATGAAACTTCGCGGACTGTACACGGGTTGGCGAACCTCTGTCAACCCGTGCGGCACTTGGTACAATCGTTTTATGGCGCCGCTTCGGATATCCGCCATCAGTTTTTTAAACACGGCTCCCCTCATGTGGGACTTTGAGCATGGCGAGACGGCCACACAGCTCAGCGGGAACTTTGAAATCGGATACACCGTGCCGTCACGTTGCGCGGAAGAGTTGAAGAGCGGGCTGGCGGACATCGGCATCATTCCAGCAGCGGCTTACACCAGCATTCCCGGGCTGGTGATCATTCCGAACATAGCCATTGCCTCAAAGAATGCTGTCCGCTCCATCCTGCTGATCAGCAAAGTACCCCTCGAAAAAGTTCGCAGCGTCGCCACTGATGATTCCTCAAGGACGTCGGCCGCTTTGGTGGAAATTTTTCTGCGCAAGTTCGTGGGAACCAACCCCGGCTTCCGCCGCCAAAAGGCCGTATTGCAGGAGATGCTGAAATGGCACGACGCCGCGCTACTCATTGGCGATCCAGCCCTGGTTGCAAATACCGAAGGATATTACGTCTATGACCTGGGGGAACAATGGCGACGGTGGACCGGACGGCCGTTTGTGTTTGCCTTCTGGGCTGTCCGCAAGTCCTCCATTGCAGGGTTGAGCGGAGAAGTGAATCTGCCCAGAATTTTCCAGGAATCACGTGATCATGGCCTTAATCATCTGGAGCAGATCACAGCAGCCTGGGCCCCTCGTCTCGGGTTGACCGCTACTCTGATCCAAGACTACCTGACTCGGAACATTGACTTTTCCCTCGATCGCGAAAACCTGGAAGGCCTGCAGCTCTTCTATCGTTATGCGGCAGAATACAAGGTGCTTCCTGAGCCCCCGGAATTGCATTTTCTTGAGCATCCGCGGGTTGGCGGCCAGGTCATCGGCGCGTTCTGACACTCAGCTCCATATCTGCCTCTTTAAGCTAGCATTCCACGTCTCTGCCTTTGTTCCTGCATCCAAATGAATGCCGATGATTTTTCCATTATTTCTGCCGCTGTCACTGTGGAGTTGGCTTGAACGCCTTGGCGGCGTCGGTCTGATACTGCTTGGGTTGATTGATAACTCGCCGATTCCTATGCCTGGTAGCATGGATGCGCTGGTCATCATTCTTGCCGCCGACCAGAAAAGCTGGTGGTGGTATTACGCGATCATGGCAACGATTGGAGGTATTGCCGGCGCCTACGGCGGCTTTGTCCTGGGCCGCAAGGAGGGCAAGCAGGCTCTGGAGAAGAAGATCTCCAAAAAACGAGCAGAAAAGGTTTACAAGAAGTTCGATAAGGGCGGCTTCTGGACGCTGTTCATTGGGGCCCTGCTGCCCCCGCCTGTGCCGTTTTCCCCTTTTCCCATCGCGGCAGGAGCTCTCGACTATCCCCGACGGAACCTGGTGCTTGCGGTGGGATCGTCCCGGGCGATTCGCTATTTTGGTCTGGCATTTCTAGCCCGCAGTTACAGCAAACAAATCTTCGGCTTCTTTCACAAATATTACAAACCATTCTTCTGGTCGCTGATTGGCTTGGCTGTGCTCGGCGGAGTGGCCGCCCTGATCTGGACATGGGTGCGCAAGCGCGAGGGCAAACCTGTGATCCCGGAACCGAAAGACAAAACCAGCAAGGTCGCATAAAATCCAGTTCCGAAAGCGAAAAAGCTCTGCAACAATATCTATATTGAGTCCGTGTTTGCCACGGACCACGCCAACTTTGGTTTTAGGCGTCAAATCTCTTAGAATGGCGTGTCTATGTCACTCAGCAAACAGCTAGCCTTGGATTATTTCCGCTCCGACGACCTGATCGGGCTGGGGATGGAAGCGGACGCCCTCCGCCGGAAGCTGCACCCGCAGGGCGTGGTCACTTACATCATTGACCGCAACATCAATTACACGAATTTTTGTACCGAATACTGCACTTTCTGCGCTTTCTATGCTCCGGTAAAGGGCCCCGGCCGCGCCAAGGGTTATGTGCTCGACTTCAGCACTATTCATGACAAGATTCGGGAGACCGTTGAACTGGGTGGCACCGGGGTGCTGATGCAGGGCGGCCTGCATCCTGATCTCAAGATCGAGTGGTACGAAGAGATGCTGAGTGGAATCAAGCAGCGTTTTCCTCAGGTGCATCTGCACTGCTTCTCAGCCTCAGAAATCATCCATTTTGCCGAAGTCAGCGGGCTGACGATTGAAGATACCATCAAGCGGCTGCGCGATGCCGGGCTGGACTCAATTCCCGGCGGCGGCGCGGAAATTCTGGATGACGAGGTCCGGTATAAGATTGCGCGCCTCAAATGCCTCACCGACGACTGGCTCAACGTGCACCGTACTGCACACAGGCTGGGCATGCGCACCACAGCCACCATGATGTTTGGTGTGGGAGAAACTTTGGAGCACCGCATCAACCACTTCCAGCGGATTTACGACCTCCAGGAAGAGACCGGAGGGTTTACCGCCTTCATCCCGTGGAGCTTTCAGCCCAAGAACACAGCCCTTGGCGGCCGGCACTGGGACGAAGCCACCGCGGTTGAATACCTCAAGACGCTGGCCATCGCCCGGCTGTTCCTTTCCAACTTTGAAAATGTGCAGTCAAGCTGGGTTACACAAGGGCTCAAAGTTTGTCAGCTTGGATTGCGGTTCGGCGGTAATGACGTGGGTTCAGTGATGCTGGAGGAAAACGTGGTGCGCTCAGCAGGCGTGACCAACTGCACCACGGAAGAAGAATTGCGCCGCATGATCCGAGAAGCCGGGTTTGTGCCGAAACAGCGGGACACTCTGTACCGGCAGCTTTTCCTGAATTAGAGTTATGAGAGTCCAACGATTTCACACCTTTGTGGACGCGAGTGGACTTTGTGGACGCGGTGAACTCCCTGCCCTGCGCAGCAAGCCTGGCAAACGGCGCAACATCGCAAATCCTTTGTGCATGTACCTTTTGGTTGGTACATGTCCCAATGCCGCGTTGCACATGTACTAAGTAAGGCGCTTTAATCATCGAGCCTAAGTAGATGAATTTAGAGCAGCTTCGGCGAGTCCCTCACTCCCCCGAATCGCGGAACCTGCCCTTTCTCCAGGAGCCTTTTTATGCAGATTGGCGTGTATGGGTGCGGTTATTTGGGCACTGTGGTGGCGGCGTGCCTGGCAGATTTCGGGGTACCGGTAACGGCGTACGGCAGCGATTCAGTCAATACCACCTTGCTGGCCAGCGGTATTCTTCCCTTTCATGAGAAAAATCTAAGCGACATTGTTCGTCGCGGCGTGCGGGCCGGACGGCTGATGTATTCAACGCACTTGCAGTCCATGGTACAGCGGGCTGAAATCATCTATCTGGCGGAAGACGCCAATCAGGACATCGAATCCATCTCCATGGAGATTGCCAATTACAGCGTTCACGGCCAGATCCTTGTTCTGGTTACGCCTGTGCCCGTGGGGACGGCGCGGCGCATTGAAGCGCGGCTGAAAACAGCGGGCAAGCAGATGACGGTGGTCTCCCACCCGGTCTTTCTATCCGAGGGCTGCGCGGTGGAAGACTTCAATTGGCCCGACCGGATCGTCCTGGGGACGAATTCAAACCCGGCTGTTTCATCGTTGAAGGCGCTTTATCGCCCGCTCGTTATGCGCGGTGTTCCGGTAATCGTGACGACGCATGAAACCGCAGAACTCGTCCGTGAAGCGTCAACCGCATTTCTCGCGACCAAGGTCTCTTTCATTAACGAACTCTCCAACCTCTGTGAACGCATCAATGCTGACGCCGTGGATCTCTCGCTGGCTCTGGGGCTGGACAAGCGCATCGCACCGCGCTGCATGCAGCCCGGATCACTGGGCGGCGCGTTCACTGAATCTGACATGGACTCGCTAGCCAACCTGGCCTCGGGTTCCGGAGTGTCGCTCAAAATTCTGACCGCCGCGCGCGAAGTGAACCGCGAGTTCTGCACACGCATGATGAAAAAGATTAACGGTGTGCTGGACACAGTCTCGGGCAAACAAGTGGGACTTCTGGGGTTGGCATTCAAGCCGAACACGAATTCCGTAGTCAGTTCCGGCTCCATTCACCTGGCCCGGGCATTAATGGAAAGTGGCGCGCACGTGAAGGCGTATGACCCCATCGCTATGCCGGATGCGCAGCAGGAACTCACAGGCAATGTCCGCTATTGTGATTCTGCTTACTCCGTCGCCGAAGGCGTTGACGCGCTGGTACTTGGCACGGGCTGGCCGGAGTTCCGCACGCTGGACTTTGACCGGATCAAGCGCATCATTCGCCGGCCGCTTGTGATCGACACCAAGAACCTGCTCGACGGGCCCAGGATGAAAGCCCTCGGGTTTGAGTACCTGGGAGTGGGCCGCGCATAGGCTCAATCTTTCTCCAATTAATTTTGAGAGCCCCTGCGCCAGCGGAGGCTTTTGCTGAGCGTTGCATGCCTGCCGGCTTCGTCTTCGCTCAAATGGGCGTAGAGAGGCCTTTCTAAGACTCATCCGCTCTTCTGCTTTATCTACAGCTTCAGGCCTCCTCTCTGAAGATTTGGCCCGCGGCGGCGGTTCATGTAAACTCCACCGTTCCGCCCGGAGAAATTCATGCGCTATCACATAAGATTCCTTCCCTTATTCTGTTTGCTGCTCGCCACCGCATTTGCCCAGAAATCTCGTCCTGCGATCGACCAGATTGCGAATGCTACGCTCGCCTCCACTGGCGTGCCCAGCGCGTCCGTGTCAATCGTGGAAAATGGCAAGGTCACATACGCAAACGCCTACGGCAAGGCGCGCCTCAATCCCGCAACCCCTGCCCAGCCGCAGATGCGTTATGCCATTGGATCCATCAGCAAGCAGTTCGCCGCCACCGCCATTCTCATGCTGCAGGAAGAAGGCAAACTCAGCCTTGACGACCACGTTGAGAAATACGTTCCCGGCCTGACCCGCGGGAACGAAGTGACCATCCGGCAACTGCTCTCGCATACCTCCGGCTACCAGGATTTCTGGCCGCAGGATTACGTGCCGCCCAGGATGCTGCAGCCCATCTCCGCGCAAGAAATCCTCAATATCTGGGCGCGCAAGCCGCTGGACTTTGATCCGGGAACCAAATGGCAGTACAGCAACACCAACTACGTGATCGCCGGCCTGATCGTGGAGAAGCTTTCCGGCATGCCTTTTTTCGACTTCATTCGTGAGCGCATCTTCAAGCCTCTGGGCATGCACAGCGTGGACGACGTGAACCTGAACAAACTGCCGCCCACCGATGCCACCGGTTATTTCCGTTATGCGCTTGGGCCGCCGCGTGTCGCGCCCAAGGAAGGCCGGGGCTGGCTGTTCGCCATGGGGGAACTGGCCATGACGGCCGAAGACCTGCAGAAATGGAACATCTCCTTGATCAACCAGACGCTGCTCAAGCCGGTGTCGTACAAAGAGCTGGAAACCGAAGTGCTGCTGAACGATGGCAGCCCCACCGGCTACGCCTTGGGGATCGATGTATCCAACAAGAATGGTCATCGCATTCTGCAGCACGGCGGAGAAGTCTCAGGCTTTACCGCCACCAGCATGGTTCTTCCTGACGATCGGATGGCGATTGTGGTGCTCACCAATCAGGATGCCGCTGAGGCTTCCTCCGTAATTGCGCACAGCATCGCGCAAAAGCTGCTGGAAACCGCTTCTGATCCGAAACAGGATGCCCTGGTGGAGCGGGTGCTGAAGGGCCTTGCGCAGGGAAAAATCGAGCGCTCTCTGTTCACCGCCAATGCGAATGCCTATTTCAATGCCCAGGGTCTCGAGGACTACTCGGCAAGCTTGTCGCGGCTGGGCGCGCTGCAAAGCGTAAAGCAAAACTCTCAGAGTCTGCGCGGCGGCATGACTTACCGGAACTACACCGCAAACTATGCGAGCAAGCCGCTGACGATTTCGATCTATGAAATGCCGGATGGCAAGATTGAGCAGTTCATCATCCGGCCGCGAGAGTAACAATCTGATCGCGGATTACGCGGATGACTCTGATTTCATCGAAGTATCCGGCGCTGTCTACTGAAAGTGATATCGCGGTTGTGATTTCAAAGCCATAAGCAGCGCTGAAACATGGACTATTTCGGGATCTGCGGCTCAGCGCTAAACCTGAAGTTTGCAAAGTGGTTAACTGGTAACGGTAATTGTCTGCCCTTGTCCCATGGACAATGGCCTTTCGAAATGGCGCCACTGACGAATGTCGCGCGGCTGCAAAGCGTTGCACCCTATACTGTGCGTAGAGCAATCCTGAGCGCCACATCGCGAAGGAATTTTTTATGTCGAGCAATCATCAGGTTCTTCCGGAACCAGTTCTTACGGCAGCAGCACGCATTCAGGCACAGCAGATAGAACGAGTGGTGAGCTTCATCGATCGTTTTACGGCCAAGATCATTGAAAAACTGGAAGCGTTCGAAAAGATCACATCTGCGAGCAGCGGGGACTAGTCGAGCTGCTGACAATCTTCCCCGGAGACATTGGGCCGAATTTGACGTTGCCCTTCCGTCCCTAACGCTGATCCGCGGCGCGGGTTTGAGCTTCAAAGTGCTTTAGCACCGCGTCGGTTTGCGTCTTGTTCAAAATGGCGCCCAGCGCGGCAGCATTGGCCTGCTGTACCGCGCGTACGCTGCCAAAATGCTGCAACAGCCGCTGCCGGGTTCGCTCCCCGATTCCCGGAATCTCCAGCAATTCAGACGACCGGTCGCGCATCTGCCGGCGCTTGCGATGGAAGGTCACGGCAAAGCGGTGCGATTCGTCGCGCACCATCTGCACCAGATGCAGCACGGGCGAGTGCCGGTCCAGCACCACCGGCTCGTCTTCCTGGCCATAGACGTAGATGATTTCTTCTTTCTTGGCAATGGCTGCCAGAGGCTGGTTCGTGATCTCCAGTTGCTCCAGTGCTTCGGCGGCGGCGTGGAGCTGGCCCAGGCCGCCATCGATCAGCACCAGGCTGGGCAGCGGTTTATGTTCATCACGCAGGCGCTTGTAGCGGCGTCCCACCACTTCGCGCATGGAAGCAAAATCATCCACGCCCCGCACGCTGCGCACAATGAATTTGCGGTACTCGGATTTATTCATCTTGCCGTCTTCCCACACCACCATGGATGCCACCGTTTCCGCGCCCTGGATGTGGGAAATATCAAAGCATTCGATCCGTTTGGGCAGGTCAGGCAGGCCCAGCGCATCCTGCAAAGCCTCCTGCACGGCTCTGGCCTGCGGCTTCATCACCCGGAAGCGCTGGTCAAAGGACTGCTTTGCATTCTGTGCTGCCAAGTCGATGAGCGAGCGCTTCTCGCCGCGCTGCGGGATCAAGATTTCCATCTTGGTGCCCCGCTTTTCTGTCAGCAGCTCTTCGAGTTCCTCCCGGTCTTCAAACTCTACCGGCGCCACAACGTCGCGAGGCACGTACTGTTGGTCGATGTAGACCTGCTTGAGCAGCGCGGAGAAAAAATGATCAGGAGAAAAGGAATGGCTCTGGGAAGCGTGGCCGCCCTCAGCCGCGCTTATCTCCTCCTGTGCTCCGCCGTCTTGTGGCGCGGCGAACTCGGGCAGGTCTTCCCAGAAAAACTCGCGCCGGTCAAGAATTTTGCCTCCGCGGAGATGGAAGACGTTCACGGCCAGCATGTGATTTTCATAGTGATAGCCGAAAACGTCCATGTCGTCGCCTTCCACGGCGGCCATGCGCTGCTTTTCCTGCAACTGCTCCACCGTCGAAATCAGGTCACGATAGCGCGCCGCCCGCTCATATTCCTGGTTCTCCGCAGCCTGCTGCATGCGCGCCCGCAGGCCGCGTGAAAGATCGGTCTGCCGCCCTTCGAGCAGAAGCTGCACATCGCGTACCGCTTCCTGATAAGCCTCCGGGGTGGTGAGGTTCTGAACGCAAGGCCCCAGGCAACGCTTGATGTAATACTGCAGGCACGGCCGGGGATGAAAGCGCGTGAGGTCCACCTTGCATGACGGCACCATGAAGTGCCGGTGGATGAGGTCCACGATGCGATAGGCGAGATTGCCGGGAAAATACGGACCGTAATATTCGCTGCCGTCTTTCTTCAGGCGACGCGTCACGTACACTCGCGGGAACCGCTCACCCAGAGTGAGTTTGATATAGGGATAGGTCTTGTCATCGCGGAGCAGAATGTTAAAACGAGGCTTTTTCTGCTTGATGAGATTATTTTCGAGCGCCAGGGCCTCTTTGTTGTTGTCGACGACGATGTAGTCGATGTCCACTGCTTCGCGCAGCAGAGAGCCGGTTTTAGCGTTCGCCTCGCCGACCCCCTCCTGAAAATACGAGCGTACGCGGGCGCGCAGGTTCTTGGCCTTGCCCACGTAAATGACCTCGCCCTCAGCGTTCTTATAGAGGTACACTCCGGGCCGGGTGGGAATGGTCCGGATTTTGGCGAGAAGATCCATGGGGGAAAATTGCCAGCATCCCCAGAATTGCCAAAATTGAGACAATTGAGCTTCGCCACCTGCTCACTTGCTTGCTGAAGCAGGCAAAAGTCACTGCCAGCTTTTCGAGGTCTCATTCGTCAATTATGGCAATCCTGGCAATTTTGGCACTCTTAGCAATTCTGGGCAGTTAGCTTTCGCCAGCGTTGTTCCTTTACCCCAATGTTAACAGGTAAATGACTGGGTAAATTTTCTATGGCGAGAGACTTCGCTAGGGTTCTTAAGATGTCTGGGGCGTACTCTAAGCCATTGAAAATAAGCTTGTTTCCTGCGGTCCAGCAGTACCTCACATTGGCAGCTCACTTGCTTTAGTCTAAGAGGAATAAGTTTACGCGGCTTCCCCTGCGCCGCATTGGGTGTTCAAAAAGGAGCGTCCCCCCATGAACGTGAGATCAAGATTATTGGTTCTGCTGGCTGGAGCAAGTCTGGTGTTCAGCGTTGGTTGTTCAACAAAGAATTATGTCCGGAAGCAGACCGAGCCGATTATTGACAAGACCAACCAGCTGGATGACCTGACCGCGAAGAACAACCGGGACATCCGGGACGTCGATGCGCGCGCCCAAAAAGGCATTCAGGGCGTGAACGAGAAGACCGCTGAAGCCGATCAGAAAGCCCTCGCAGCGGGTCAACGCGCCGACCAGGCCGGCCAATTGGCAAAGCAGGCAAATACCCGCATTGACACGCTGACCAACCAGGTCGCCAATCTCGACAACTATCACCCCGTCCTGGAGACCAGCGTTCACTTTGCCTTTAACAAGGCCCTCCTGACGGATAAGGCCAAGGATGCCCTCGATCAACTCGTGGCCGAAATTCCCAACACCAAGGGTTACCTGGTAGTTGTGGAAGGCGACACCGACGCAATCGGTTCCGAGGGCTATAACTATAAGCTTAGTGAACGTCGCGCGGATGCGGTGGTTCAATACCTGGCCACCAAGAACGTTCCCGGCTATAAGATTTATATCATCGGCCTGGGCAAGGATAAATCTGTGGCCAGCAACAAAACGTCGCAAGGACGCGCCCAAAACCGCCGCGTGGACGTGCGTCTGATGACCAACACACAATCTCAGGAAGCACCGGCTTCTGCGCAGAGTACAGCTCCTAATCCGAGCATGTAGTCTCTCCTCCCCCGGGACAATTGCGCAGAATCAAAGGCCGCCAGACCTCTGGCGGCCTTTGATCTTTCCCGTGAACTCCCATAGTCCCTCAGGTGATCCGCCGGATTCCGGTAAAATATGGTCCATGATCCCCCGGCATTTCTTGGCTCTCTGCATCGTCGCAGTCACTCTCCTTGCCGCGAGCACACATGCCTTTGCCCAGGACGACGAGGACAACCAGCCAAACATTCGTCCGCGCAGAGAAGAGAGGCAGCAACCTATCGCTAAGCCCTCTCCTACTCCGGCCGCAGTACCCTCTCCATCGCCGGGCCCGCCGCAGGCAGCTCAGCCGGCAAACGCGGAACCGGGCTTTAGCTCCAGCAAAGATTCGCAAGTCGACTTCAGCGCCGGCCCGCCTCCTTCACATCCCAATCTTGCAGCGCACCCAACAGTCAACTACGATCCCCATCGCGCGGAGAAGGACATTGAAGTAGGAAATTACTACTTGAAAAGGAAAAACTATCGCGCCGCGCTGGAGCGTTTCCAGGATGCTCTCCTGTACAAGCCCAATGATGCCGAGGCCACATACGGTTTGGCCACGACCCAGGAGAAGATGGACCTGTTCTCCCTGGCTTACAACAATTACAGCAAATACCTGGAAATCCTTCCTGAAGGCCCCAGGGCTCGCGAGTCGGACGAGGGGATGAAACGAGTGGAGGATCACCTCCCTCCGGAGTTCGTCAAATCGAGCACTGGCAGAATGGCGGCGGAAGACCTGGCTGACGGCGAGAAATATCTGGCTCTTAACGCGTATGATGCCGCCCGCCAGAGCTTTGAGCGGGCACTACGGCTTACCCCGGACAATCCCGCGATTTCGTTCCGGCTCGGGCAGAGCCTTGAGGGACTGGAGCAACTCGATTCTGCCCGGATGTACTACAGGAAATATCTTGAACTCCAGCCACATGGTCCGTTTGCCGGTGTCGCGAAGAAGAACATTGACAGGATTAATGACACCATCGGCAAGTAAACAGGCTTACTCCTTACGGATGTAGCGCCCTGTGCTGGCGTCGACGAGTACGGTCAGCTTGGCGTTGCTTGTGCTTCCGCCATAGATCACAAACCATGCCAGCTCGCTGGATTGTGCATTCCAGCCGAGAAAGTACATCACCTGCATCTTGGGATCTTTTTGCAGAAGTTGCTTGCCTCCGTGTTCCTGCGCCACCTCAAAAGCTTTGTCCGTGTCCACCTTGAGGAAAGCCAGGTCCCAGGTCTGGGTTGAGCGGTTGTTGGGATTGAACGTGTCTTCACTGCCATGATCGACGCCGCGCGAGTCGGGCGCCCCTGACCATGAAAACGGTTCAGATTTGCCCCGCGATGCTGAACCAAAAACCGCCCGCCAGTAACTCGCCTTGCCGTCCTGCCCGTTGCTTTGGGCTGATGGGCTTGATTCAAGCTGGATCGGCCTGGCATCGCCCGCCCAAAGCCGCGCAACCGGCAGCATCTTTTGCAGCGCGAATCGTCCGGTCTGGGTTTGAGTCACCTTCTGTTCCGGTGTTGCACTGTTCCCTTTATTGGGTGTCGACTCGTCGCAGCCGGCAAGCACAAGGGCGAGCAGGAGAAGCACAGGCAGCATGACTGTTTTGTTCATTGTCATCGGTTCTGAGGAAGAAACTGTTCCCATTCTAGACGAGCCGCCACCATCCATGAACACACTCAAGGTCCATGTCTACTGGTTAGTTAATGGCTATCTTTTTGGGGGGTCGCGGTCTTGCCGGGAAGAAAGACGAGAGATGCCGGAAGCGGCGTTGGTCGCGCCAGCTCCGGCTTTTTCTGTTTTATTTGTGGTCCAGCAATGATGCCGAACCGCCAAAGTCTCGCGAAGACTTTCCGGCTCCGCGGCTGGCCCGTGCCGCTACAGAGTGGTTGGCGCCGGCTTCCCCGTATTTTTCCAACAGCACTGGAACAAGCGCGCCCTCGGCTTCCTTGGTAAAGGTAAATACGCTGTCTTTCATATCTATCCTGATGAAATCACCCAGCTTGATCTGCGCCGTAGCCACCAGGTTCGCCAGCGGAAAGACGATGTTCTTTTCGATGGCCCGCTTCAGATGGCGCGCTCCGTACTTAGGATCGGTGCCTTCAATCAGCAGAAAGTTCTTCACCGCAGGCGTGCAACTGAATACAAACTGATGGTTGCCGGTTGCCTGCAGGATTCTCTGCTGGACCATTCCGAGCTCGATCTCCAGAATGTGCTCCAGGTGCTCGGGTTTCAGCATCTTGAAAACCACAATCTTGTCGATGCGGTTCATGAATTCCGGGGAAAATTTCCTCCGGGCCGCTTCCTGGGCGCTGCGATTGATCTTCTCGTCAACCCGGCTATCGATAATCTGCTCCAGCTTCTTGGGCTTTGCAAAACCGAGCCCGCCGCTCAGAATGTCATTCATCTCGCCTGCGCCCAGATTTGACGTCATTACGATCAGGCACTGGGAAAGATCGACGCGGCGGTTATCGCCCAGCGTAAGCGTGGCTTTATCCAGTATGCCGAGCAGAAGTTGCCACAAGGCATCACTGGCTTTTTCAATCTCGTCGAAAAGCAACAGCGTGAGCTTCAGTTTTTCCGTATGCCACTGGTTGAGAGCTTCCTGAGTCAGCAGCGGGTGCGTTTCACGATGTCCCAGGTAGCCGGGCGGCGAACCAATCAGCTTGGCAATCTCATGGCTGTGCTGAAACTCCGCGCAGTCGATCTTGATGACCCCTCTGGGATCACCGAACAGAGCTTCCGCCATGGCTTCCACGACGCGGGTCTTCCCCGATCCGGTGGGACCGAGGAACAAGAGATTCCCTACCGGGCGTCCGGGAGCGTTCAGGCCCGCCAGAAACATCTGATAGATCTCAACGACCTTTTCGACCGCCGGGTCCTGGCCAACGATTTTGCGGCGCAACGCCATTTCAAAGTCCTGAGCGTCTGCGCTGCGGCGACTAGGATCAAGTGCTGTATTAAGACCGGTCCGCATAAATTTCCTCGCCTCTTCCGCCGAGGATGCCTCCGTAACACTGAGGTCTACTTGCTGAGATGGAATGGCTGACTGCAGAGTTGTAATTACCGATCTGCCAACATGCGCTCAGTGTGCATCTCAGAGTTAGATGCGTGGCCGGTGACAAAAGTACAGCGACCAGCAGCCATTTTGATCAGAGTATCTGCAGGCGTGTTAAGATGCCTCGCAGACCCCCGGAAATGAGTCGGCATGGCACCCAGAAAATTTACTTTTGCATCCACCGCAGTCCTGATTGTTGCTGGTTTGGTTGTACTGAGTTTTGTTTTCACGCGGCACGGACACCTTGTTTCCGAAGCGCAAGCTTCTCCGGCCCGGCAGACGACGGCGAATAGCGCCGCAACGCCCGCGGCGTCGGCTTCCGCCCAACAACTTCCACCCGGAACCATCACCTACCAGGCGAAGGCCTACACCACCGCACAGTTTCTTGCTCGTAATCATCTGACCGAATCGAAGTACATGACGGTTGCTGAGTATGTTGATGCCATCGCAGCCGACAACAATGGCAAGAAGACTTTCAAACGCGGAGACACCGTTCTGATCCCCGGAATTGAGCCGCAACCCATCGTGGAAAAGATTCGGCCTTTCCCGAAGGACGGTGAAGCGCGCGCCATTTATATGACCGGCGACACCGCAGGGAGCGCCTACGGAATCGATCTTGTGCGCCGCTGGCATGAAGCAGGCGGCAATGCCGTGGTTTTCGATATCAAAGACAGCGACGGGACCATCAATATTCCCTTCCAGCATCCACTAGCGCGCAAGCTCTCGCATTACCCCATCAGCAATCTACCTAAGTACGTCCGCTTTCTGCACTCCATGGGCATGCACGTGATCGCCCGGCAGGCGCTGTTCCGCGACAACAACATCGCCCAGAACCACACCGAACTCGCCGTGCAATCGCGCAGCCTGCATCGGCCCTGGCTCGAAAACGGAAAACAGGTATGGGCCGACCCCTCAAACAAGGAAGTGCAGGATTACAACCTGGCCCTGGCCAAATACGTCGCCCAATCCGGCGTGGATGAGATTCAATTCGACTATGTCCGCTTCCCTGCCGAGGGAAACCAGCCGGACGCTCAATTCGCGTTCGAGAAAAATCCCAAGTTGCATCGCGATGATGTCATTGCGGCGTTTCTCGACCGCGCGTATTCAGAGCTGCATCCCATGGGCGTGCTCGTCTCCATCGACGTTTTCGGCGTGATGGCATGGCAGCGCAAGGTGGACCTCAACCACACCGGGCAGGACATTGTGAAGATGGCCAAGCACTGCGACGTCATCTCGCCCATGATTTATCCTTCGCACTTCTTCGGGATGGATGGCTATAAGGATCCCGGAGACGCGCCGGAGCACTTCATCAGCGTTTCCATGGACCGTTACGTGAAAGTCACGGCCGGATCAGGCGTTACAATTCGCCCGTGGCTGCAGGCCTTCCATTGGAGAACGAAGACTTATTCGCCTGAGTACATCCTGACTCAGGTTCGCACATCGAACCAGCACGGCGGGATCGGCTTCCTGTTCTGGAACGCGGCCAACAACTACTCCAAGCCGTTTGACGCCATGCCGGTGATCATGAAAAACGCTAAGGAGTATCTGCATACGCCCACCGTCACCGTGGCGCAGAATACGGCGTCCAGGGGCGCTGCCCAGGGCGTAAATACTGCCGCTGCGCCGTCTGGGGCCGGCCAGCCGCATTAAAGTTCGCCTCTCCCGGCCGACATCTTTGACCGCGCAACCAGCCGCCGGTTCAAAGTCTTATGTTGGCCGGGATTTTTTTCGTCAGATATAATGTGCCGTTCGCTTAATGATGCATATCTAACTTACTAGAGTTCTGCGCTTGGCCCCTCCACCACGTAAAGAGCAGCCACTCGCGATCCACGGTACCTTAATCTGAACGAAGGAGCCCCAATGGCGATTCAACCGACCGAGAAGATCTGGCACAACGGAAAACTCATCCCCTGGAACGAAGCCCAGATCCACGTGATGTCTCACGTCATCAACTACGGATCTTCGGTCTTCGAGGGCATTCGCTGCTATTCCCTGGCGGATGGCCCCGCGATCTTCCGCTTGCGCGAGCACATGCAGCGGCTTCTGGATTCAGCCAAGATCTACCGCATTGACACCGAGTTTTCGCTCGATCAGCTCTGCCAGGCGGCTGGCGATCTGGTGGGCGCCAATGGCGTGTGGCCCTGTTATATTCGGCCGATTGTGATGCGTGGATACGGAGAGGCGGGCGTAAACCCATTTAACTCGCCAACCGAGATTTACATGGTGAATTATCCGTGGGGCAAATACCTCGGCCACGGCGACGTGAGTGAAGGCGTGCAGGCTTGCGTTTCTTCCTGGTCGCGTATTGCGCCAAACACCATGCCGGCCATGTCCAAAGCGGGCGCCAATTACATGAACTCCCAGCTCATCAAGATGGAAGCCATCGTGAACGGGTACGTTGAGGGAATCGCTCTCGATGTGAACGGCTATGTCAGCGAGGCATCCGGAGCCAACATTTTTGTGGTCCGCAAAGGCAAACTGCTCACCCCGCCGCTCGGCAATTCTGTCCTGCCCGGCATTACCCGCGACGCCCTCATAACACTGGCACAGGACATCGGTATTGAAGTGATTGAGCAGATGATTCCGCGGGAAATGCTTTACATCTCTGACGAGGTTTTCTTCTGCGGGACAGCCTCAGAAATCACTCCCATCAAATCTATCGATAAAATCGGCATCAATCATGAGAAAACCGGGCCCGTGACTCTCGCCCTGCAACGCCAGTTCTTCGGCATCGTACAAGGCAAGGAAAAAGACCGGCATAACTGGTTTACCCCGGTGCCGGTGAAAAACCATGCCAAGCAACCGGTAAACGTGTAAGAGAGATTCAGTTATCAGGACGACGCAAGGAGTCGTCCTGTCGTCTTTTCCGGCTGGGCCGCCCGGCAACGAAGCATTGCTGCGATTAGCCTTTCTAATCGCGCGTTCATCGTCCATTAAGAATTCCTTTTTACTCTGAGCCCATCCCCAATGCACGTTGACCCGGGAGGCCGTATGGGACAGCTCATTGAGTTCTATATTCCGCAAAGCTTCATTTACCCGACACAGAAATGGATACCTGAATCAGAACGCGGGAAAGTGCTTGATTTCAGCACTTCCGCAGGGCAACGATCCGCTTAGCTCCACCTCGAACTGTAGAGCCGCCGCTCTTTGGCGCTGGCGTAAGATGGTTGCATGATCGGTTTGCCCGCTCGTGATGAAGCTGCCCTCTACTATTACAGGTATATCGATCGTGTCAGCAATGACGACGTAATGCAGGAGTTGGAAACGCAATTACAGCAGTTGCCCCGGTTTTTTCGCAGCATCAGTGAACAGAAGTCGCTCCACCGCTATGCGCCTGAGAAGTGGAGCATGCGCCAGGTCCTCAACCATATCAATGATTCTGAGCGCGTCTTTCTCTTCCGCGCTTTCTGGTTTGCGCGAGGCTTTTCCACGCCGCTCCCCAGTTTCGATCAGAATGTTGCTGTAAATGCCGCTGCGGCCGATGAGATTTCCTGGACAAAGCACATTGAAGACTTTGTGACTGTGCGCCAGGCGAGTCTGAATTTTTTCCGAAATTTGCCGCAAGCGGCCTGGCTGCTTACCGGGACAGCCAGCGATAACTCCTTCACGGTGCGCTCGCTGGCCTACATCATCGCCGGTCACGCCGCCCACCACACCGCCATTATTCAGGAGCAGTATCTCTGAATGCCCGTTCCGGTCTATCGGAACTGAAACGAGGCTGAGAACTCTCTCATCCCGCCATGAACTCGCGACGGCCTATTTTGCGCAAATGAAGTTGCCGACCCATTGCGGAAAGCGAAAAGGCGCACGCTACCGCAACGTAAGATCCAGGTTCAGTGATGATCCCGCGGCGACGGAAGCATTTGCCTGTGCGTCGGAGTGCCCAGAAGCCGAAACAGTAATGTTGTATGATCCCGCTCCAATCGGACCCGAATCATAAAATCCTTGCGCGTCAGTGGTTGCGGTGCTGCCGAAGCGCAGGTCTCCTCCGCTGAAACTGACCGTCGCACCGGGAATCGCGCTCCCTGAACTGTTCGTAACCAATCCGGTCACATGACCAGCAGCACTAACAAAGATTTTTGTGGGACTCGGCAGTTCCGGATTGGCGCTGGAGGTTGCAAACCGGCTATCGCTCGCCATTCCAGCCTTGGCGGCTGAAATGCTCACGGACTCCACGGCGGGTGCAGGCATGGAGAATGTTCCATCGGCGGCGCTTACGGCTGAGCCGCCACTATAGGCCAGAGTGACGCCCGCAACCGGCTGGCAGGTGTTAACGTCCTGGACTTTACCTGAGATTGTTCCGGAGACGAGGCTGCCGCTGTCGGCGAGGTAAGGCACGGTAAACTGATTGTGATCGTCAGTTTTGAAAGAATCGAGATACGGCGAATAGGTTGTGACGCTGATCTGGTTCTGTGACGGCGATATTTTCAAAATGCGGAGGTACCCGCCCCCGCCCTGCGGTTCCGACTGATAGTCAGAGAGCATTTGATTTACCAGGTTGCCGTTTGCTCCCAGATCAATACGATGCCCGGTGCCATCTCCGGTGTTAACGTGGCCGCTCAGGACCATGCGGACATTTGCATATTTGCGCACCAGCTTCCACCACACGTCTTCGCCATCATTGTCACCGCCCACGCCGAAACTTGCGGCACTGTTTGCATCGCAGCGAGACATCCGCGTATTGTCGGTGAAGGTAAAGCTGTGCGTCACGATAATGGCTTCCTTGTCCTGATTCGCTTTCAGAATCCCGTCAGCCCAGGCAAGGGCCGCATCGCGAGGCGAGTATTCCAGAACCAGAATCAGAAAATCGCGACCATTGATGTTCACTACGCCATAGAAATTTTCATTGCTTCCCTGAAAATTGCCTCGGTACCAGCTTGCGGTGGAGTAGCGTGATGGGCCAAAGAACTGATTAAAGGCCTGCGCTCCGGCCGTTCTCGCGGCAGGTTTCGAGTTGGCATAGTCGTGATTGCCGATGGCCATGAAATAAGGAACACGACCATCCAGAATGTGCACGGCGGCGTCCGCATTCTGCCACTGTGTCATTTCGGAGCCATTGTCCACAATGTCGCCCAGGCCAAGCACCAGTTTGATGTTCTGGTCCTGCACATGGTCAGCGATCCACTGTGTCTGGGCGCGGAAAATTTCCGGAAAATCCCTGGAATAGTGCTGCGTATCCGGGAGGGCAACGATGGTGAACTCATCTCCTGCAAGTTGGGTGCTGTGGCTGCCCTGGGTCGAACCGCCGCAGCCTGCCAATCCAGCCAAAACAGCAAGAACAAAGGTGAGTACCGCAGCTATGAACAGGCGATGGTTCCGCGAACGCGCATTTCTTCTTCCAAGCCTCTCTCTCATATTGGTAAGAGTGAGGCAGCCAGAGCAAATCCAGTATTGGCCTTTAGCAGCAACTCACGTGGCAAAAGCCAGCAGAAACGGAAGGGTGAACAACTTAATCCTGGAGGTACTGTTTCTACTGTAAATTGCACGGCAATTAAGATTCCGCGATCTCGGTAGCAAGCGCCACCAGAGCTTCATAACGGGTGGGAATTTCCGCAGGCACGCTCATCTCCTGCCAATCGCGGTACAGTTCCTTTCCGCAGTCAAGGCAGATCGTCCAGCCGCCTATTGTGAATGCCGCGGGCGGCCTTCCATTAGGGTTGTACAATGCCGGGACGCCGCTTGAATCATGCCTTCAGCGAAGAACTTTCCTGATCAGCTTTGCCATCAAAACCTCTCCTTCCGGAGCCGTGTGGCCGCTCCGCTTGAGACCGCAGGTTTCTGCCGTTTTTGTGGCCTCTTGTTCATCTGGCTCTGAGGGAGCGGTTTACCTGAGCACGCGCAATCTTCAGGGTAACTCTGCTGCTTTCATGATTCGTCCGGTTCCTTACAGCCCTGTTTAGAAAGCAGCTAAAAAGCCAAATTTTTTGAGCTTCGGGGGGAGTCCTTATTCGGGGAAGTCCTTAAAAGGACGTGTTGGAAACATCCCGGAAGCACTTTGGGCAAGAGGTACCACAGTAACCCCCTGTACATGAAATGTCAGCTTTCGTTCAGACCGGGAATGTTCATAATACTCTCACCGATCAAGACAGGCCCGCCGAAAAAAGCCCCCGGTGCCATAGGATGAAAATGCAGCGAGCGAACGAGAAACAATCTTCCGGCCAAGATATGCGAGAAATTCAAGCCGGTTTGGAAAAGCTGGAGCGGAGAGAATGGTGGCGATGGGCAACCGCGCTGCTGATCATGTTGCTGCTCACGT
Organism: Candidatus Angelobacter sp.; assembly: GCA_035712465.1. Lineage (GTDB taxonomy): Bacteria > Acidobacteriota > Terriglobia > Terriglobales > Acidobacteriaceae > Angelobacter. Next base: position 160,691 of record DASTAS010000013.1, on the reverse strand, counting down.
TTGGAGTGTTCCTGCTTTCGTTTCCCGGCAGCAAGAAGGACGTTTTCAGCCCCTATCAGTGGAACATGGCGGCGCCAGGCCTGTTCGCGGTGGTTCTGGTCTTCACCGTTTTTGTCGTTCATCAGCAGGTCCAAATCTCTCGCATGCGCCGGCAACTCTCAACCCAGATCGGCATGCTGGCTGCTCTGGAAGTACTGAGGCCGGTTGCGCCGGAAGAGCAGGCCGGCTGGAGCGAGCGCCGTCGCGCTGACCGCCATCCGTTCGACCAGAGGTTGAAAGTCACAGCCAGATTCGACGGAGAAGAGTCCACGCTTTACGGCCGCATCATTGACCTGAGCGAGCTTGGGTTGGGCGCCGTCATTTCCGGTTCGCTGCAGCGCGGGGAAGAAGTGGTGCTCGAAGTCAGCACTGCAGCAGGCGCTCCTGCCTTGTTGTTAAAGGCTGTAGTCCGGTACACACGCGGGTTCCGCCACGGCTTTGAATTTTATGGCGTGAAGACAGCACAACTGGAGCAGCTCAGAAGCTGCCTGCTTGAAATTAGCGCAGCGCCGGCAAATAGGATTCCCGCCCTGCAAAGTTAGCAATCCACAGTTCTTTTGCCGCGAAGCTGATTACAGCAAGGGCAGCCCTGTTTACAATCAGACCCATGGGTTTCTCTGATTTTCATGGAAATACCGCAATGGTGCGTCGCATGCGCGAGATGCTGGCTCGCGACCGCTTTCCTCATGCCATCATCCTGGCGGGACCACACGGCGCCGGCAAATACACGCTCGCGCTAATGCTGGCGCGAGCGATGAACTGTCTCAGTCCGCGAGAGACAGACGGTCTGCCGGATTTCTGCGGCGTGTGCGAAAACTGCCGCCAGATCGGCGAAGCCGCTGACCTGGACGCCCGCTGCGCGGAGGCCGTGGAAGCCCGCGAAGCTTTGCGCGAAACTGATAAGCGCGAAACGCGCATCCTGGTGCAGCCGCATCCTGACGTACTGGTGATTCCACCCGATCCGCCGCAGATGATGATCAAGGTGGACCAGGTCCGGCACGTGAATGAGACCATCCGCTACAAGCCCGCCGCAGCGAAACGCAAGATATTCATCTTCAGCGATGCCGCCTTCATGAAGGAAGCAGCCAATGCCCTGCTGAAAGTCCTGGAAGAGCCTCCGGAGTTTGCCACCATGTTTCTCCTGGCCAGGAATCCCGGTGAACTCCTGCCCACCATCCGTTCACGCTGCGTGAGCTTTACACTGAGCGCGCTGCCTCTGGCTGAGATCGAGGACTACCTGGCAAAACATCGCCCGGAATGGAACGCGCGGCAGCGCCAGTTGGCGGCGCGGCTCAGTTTCGGAGCCATAGGACGGGCTCGCTCGCTTGATCTGGAACAATACATCGCGTCGCGCAAGGATGCATTAACTCTTCTCACAACAGCCATTCGCGCCGGCGAACACTCTGACCTGTTTCGAACCACTGAAACCTATCGCGGAGGCGGTGAACGCAAAGAGAAAACTGACCAGCTTCTGTCTGCAATGTACGGATTGTTGCAAGATTTGTTGGCCCTGACCTCCGGCGCGCCTGAACTGGTTCGCAATATCGACATCGCCGTAGAACTAAAGTCACTAGCGACCAGCGCAGATTTTTCATGGATTGCGGCCGCAACGCAGCAGTTGGGACAGGTGCAAAGCGGATTGCGCCGAAACGTCCTGCGATCGCTTTCACTGGACGCCTTCGCACTTGCGCTGGAGCGATGACACACTGTTTTGATTGCGCGATAGTGTTTTTCATCAACCACCGGCGCTGCAATGCGTTGCACCGGACAATGACCTTTCAGTCAATTGAAACCTCCAGTCGGGCTGTGATACGGTAAACACCAACGACCCGCACTGCGATTCCCGATACACTCAAGGGATCAGCTCGGTCCCGCCGGCTTACTTCATCAGCAGTTTCAGCCGGCTTGGTTCCCGCGCTGTGGGAACGGGAGCAAACAAATATGAAGGATTCAATGGACGCAACCGCGGCACGGCAGGCCCCGGAGCACGCCGAAGAAGAATTTGTCAGCCGAAAGCTCATTCGGCCCTCGTTGAGCACGCCTCCGCCCCGGACCGAACCAGTTTCCGAGCGCCGGGAGCGCCTGGAGCGCACCGACCGCATGCACTCCAACAACGGTCCTCGCCGCAATGGTCCCTCCGAGCAGACCCATGCGGAAAACTACTATTACCAGAAACAGATCCAGAGCAAGACCCCGGTTGTGGTGGTGTTGAAAGATGGCGAACAGGTGCAGGGATTGATCGAATGGTACGACCGGAATTGCATCAAGGTGAGCCGCACAGGCGGAGGGAATCTGCTGATCTATAAGCCTTCAATCCGCTACATCTACAAGGCCGGCGAAGCCAACGGCAAGGCGTAACTTACGCGCTCCGCGACTGGCCGCAAACAAGAGCTGTTTGCTCTCCCAACCCGGGGGACGTCTCCCGCTGAGGAAACTCCCACAGCAGTCCCGCGTTTGGCGCAAGCCCCAATGCGCCTGATCTTATTTGACAACGGGAGTACAAGCCTATTATTATCTGTAATTTACGCCCCCTTGCTCAACCTTGAAGGAGAGCTGAACAGGTGATTAAGCTCGATATTATTAACGAAGTAGTAACTAAGACGGGTATCACCAAGACTAAGGCTGAACTCGCGGTGGAAACCGTCTTTGACAGCATGAAGAAAGCGCTGGCCCAGGGTGAGAGAATAGAGCTCCGCGGGTTTGGTGTTTTCAACGTGCGCCCGCGCAAAACCGGGATTGGACGCAATCCCCGCACCGGCGCGGAAGTGAACATTCCCCCCGGCAAAGCGGTGCGTTTCAAACCCGGGAAGGAGTTGCAGTCCATCGACTGAAGCAGGTCAGGCGGGCTTATCTGTTTTTAAATGCCGGAGCACTCTCCCCTTCCGCTCGAATACCAGATTTACGATCCTGAACGCCAGGAAGTCAGAGTTGTCGTCATCCAGCCGCCGAAGCGGCGCTACTGGCTGCACGCGCTGCTGTTTCTCGCCACCATACTAACCACGCTTTGCATCGGCGCGCGTTTGCAGTTCAACTTTGACCATAATCTCCCGTTGTTTTCTAACAATCTTGATTACTGGCCCTGGGCCTGGGCTATGGAGGACTGGCATCGCCTGCTGCTCGGGATCCCCTTCTCCGCGTCGCTGCTGGCGATTCTGGGTGCGCACGAGATGGGACACTTCATCACTGCAGTACGGCGACGGATTTGGGCCACGCTTCCTTACTTTATTCCGGCGCCTACGCTCATTGGAACTCTGGGAGCGTTCATTCGTATCCGGTCGCCTATCCGCAGCCGCTCTGATCTGTTTGACGTGGGTGTCGCCGGCCCGATTGCCGGTTTCGTCGTCGCCATTCCGCTCTTGTTTTACGGATTAATGCTGTCACGGCCCTTTACGCCGCAATCCTCGCAAACTGACATTGCCTTCGGGCTGCCGCTGTTCTTCAACTTTGCCCATGGGCTTCTCGCCGTGGCAGGGAATCCGCTGGCCAGCCATTTTGCTGTGACGGATCTCTATTTGCACCCGGTCGCCATCGCCGCATGGTTCGGCATGTTTGCCACTGCGTTGAACTTGCTTCCCGGCGGCCAGCTTGATGGCGGACACATCATCTTTGCCGTGCAGCCTTATTGGCACCGGCGCATCTCCATGCTTTCCATAGCCGTGCTTCTGGTACTGAGCTGGTATCTTTGGGCCGGCTGGCTGCTCTGGGCCATCGTGCTGCGCATGACAGGCAAGCGCCACCCGGACGTCCCTCTCGCTCCGCCCATGGATAACAAACGCAAGTGGGTCGCCGCCTTTGCCCTGCTCATGCTGGTCCTTTCTCTTGCTCCCGCCGCCATTCGTGAGCGCGATGAAAACAGCATGCAGCTCAAGAACAGCAGCCTGCAAAACATCCTCCTGGAGCTGCGGCAACAGCGGATGCGGAACCAACAATAGCTCGTTGGGTTATGGAAGCATGAGGATGTCGGTTAACGGTGGTGCTACAGCAATGACAGCGCATCCACGTCCACGATCATATGGGTCCGGGGAATTTTTTGTTCGTCGGCGAAGGACAGCATCCGGCGCAGGGCCAGATTCAGCTTCTGGCGGCTGTCCGCCTTCACAATAAAGTGGTAGCGGTAATCGCGTTTGAGCCGCATGATCGGCGCCACGGACGGCCCAAGCACGCGCAGCCCTTCGTTCCGCGTGCTTTCAAACCATCGCCCGATCTGTCCCGTCCAGGTGAGCGCATAGTCCAGCTTGTCACTGCGCACCAGGATGTTGGCCAGGACGCTGAACGGCGGATAATGCATCCAGCGGCGGAAGCGCACTTCTTTTTCGTAGAAGCCGAGGAAATCATGCCGCTGGGCAAACAGGACGGCGTAGTGGTCGGGGTGGAATGTCTGCAGCACGACTTTCCCCGGAGTCTCGCCTCGCCCTGCGCGTCCGGCCACCTGCGTGAGCAACTGAAAAGTTCGCTCCGCGGCGCGAAAATCAGGAAAGCCGAGCGCGTAGTCGGCGCCCACCACGCCCACCATCGTCACACCATGAACATCATGCCCCTTGGCGATCATCTGCGTGCCTACCAGCAGGTTGATCTCGCCGGCATGGAATTGGCTGAGGACGCGCTCAAAGTCGTGGCGTGTGCGCACGGTATCGCGGTCGAGCCTGCCGATGCGCGCCTGGGGAAAAGCCGCGTGCAGACGCTCTTCCACCTTCTCCGAGCCGGCGCCGAGAAAGAAAATGTACTCGCTTCCGCATGATGGGCACACCTTGGGTACCGCCTGGCGATAGCCGCAGTAATGGCATTCCATGCGGTAGCCGGCCTTATGAAACGTAAGCGCGATGGTACAGTTTTTGCATTGCAGCGTCTCACCGCAGGAGCGGCAAAGCACCACCGATGAATAGCCGCGCCGGTTCAGCAGGATCATGGCCTGTTCGCCGCGCGCAAGGCGCTGCGTGACTTCTTCAATCAGTTGCCGCGAGAACAGGCGGTCTTCTCCGCTCTGCTGGAAATCGAATTTCATGTCCACCACTTCCACTTCCGGCAATGGACGCCGCTCCACCCGCTCTGTCAGCTCCAGCAGCTTGTACTTTTTCCTTTCGGCATTGTGATAAGACTCAATGGACGGCGTCGCCGAGGCCAGCACCACCGCCGCGTCGCTCAGCTTGCCGCGCATCACCGCCACATCGCGCGCGTGATAGCGCGGCGTTTCTTCCTGCTTGTAAGAAGAATCATGCTCCTCGTCTACTACGATCAGGGCCACGTCTTTCACCGGCGCGAACACAGCCGAGCGCGTTCCCACCACAATGCGCGCTTCGCCGCGGCGTATGCGATGCCACTGCTCCGCGCGTTCATCGCCCGAAAGCGCGGAATGAAGGATCGCGACTTCATCGCCAAAGACCTGATGCAGATTGGCCGCGGCGGCCGGGGTAAGGCCAATCTCCGGGACCATGAGCAGAGCGCTGCGTCCCGACTCGAGCACCGACTGCATAGCGGCCAGGTAGACAGCGGTCTTACCCGATCCCGTAACGCCGTGCAAAAGCGAGACGGAGAATTGTTGTTCAGCCACCGAATTCTTGATTGACTCAAGCGCCGCCTTCTGCTCGGGATTGAAGATAAAGTCCAGATGCGACGGCCCGCGTTTCTTCATGCTGCTCACGCTGAACTCGGCGGGCTCTTCCGCCAACTCAATGAGTCCGCGCTTCACCAGCGTCTGCAGCGTGGTGCGCGGGACAGCAAGCTCACGGAGCCGGTCAACCGGTATGCGCCCGCCGCTCTGCTGAAGAAAATCCACGATCCGGCGCTGGTTGTCATTCAGCTTGCCTTCCGAATTTTTGAGCACCGCAATTTGCACTGTGCGGCGGGCATCGCGCACGCCCGATGCGTCTTCGCGGGCAATCCATTTTTTGCGCACCATGTTTTCCAGCAGCCTGCGGTCGGAGCCGGTGGCCGAACGCAGGGTGGATTCCAGCACATCGTCCGACATGGCCAGGTAGTTCAGCACGTCGTACTCGCGCATCTGCTCGTCGATTGCCTGCCTTGAACGCCGCGACGAGCCCGCCGTCGCCGAGGCATGAAGCGCTTCATGGCCGATCTCCGTGATTCGATAAAGTCTGGCTCTCTTGATCTCTGCTCCCAGCGGCAGCATGGTGCGGATAACTTCACCGATCGGCGCAAGATAGTACTGGCCGATCCACTGCGCCAGTTCCATCAGTTTGGGCTCAAGCACCGGCTCGGAGTCGAGCACCTGCAGCACCGTTTTTGCTTGCATGGAAGGCTCACGGTCATGCAGCGCCGTCACCACCCCGGAGAGCCGCTCGTTGCGGAACGGCACCAGTACGCGCCCGCCGGCAATCGGCGGCTGTTCGCCGATGCGGTAGGTAAAGACCATGTCCAGCGGCACCGGCAGCGCTACGTCACAGAAAGTGGGCATGAGCGCTTCTGATTGTAATCCGATGAGCGAGCCGGCCTTCAGTTGCACCGAGAATAAACGAGGTGGACGGGAAAGCAGCCGAGCAGTAATGTCAAAAGAATGAAAATGGAGCGTGTTGTTCTTGAGGGCAAGCACATTCGTCTGCAAGAGCTGGAAGTGAAGGATGCCCGAGCACTGGCGCAGGCTTCGGCGGGAGATCCGCGGCTCTATCAGTGGAGCCCGGTGCCGCAGGGCGAGGCAGAGGCGCGAGCCTACATTGAGACAGCGTTGTCATGGAGAGATGCCGGAACAGCGCTGCCGTTCGCGATTGTGAATAAGGCCGCCGGCACTGTTATCGGGACCACACGGTTTTTCAATCTTGAGCAATGGCCCTGGCCCGCTGGGCATGCCCTGCACGGTCGCGAAACTCCCGATGCATGTGAGATCGGCTACACGTGGCTGGCGCACTCAGCCATCCGCACGCACGCAAACACTGAATCCAAGCTGCTGATGCTGACCTACGCCTTTGAAACCTGGAAGGTCTTTCGCGTGTGCCTGCACACGGATGTGCGCAACCAGCGCTCGCGCGCCGCCATCGAGCGCATCGGAGGAAAAATGGAAGGCATGTTACGCGCACATCGCATGGCAGCGGACTTCATTCCCCGCGACTCAGTGCGATATTCCATCATTGCATCGGAGTGGCCCGAGGTGAAAGCGAAACTTGTACAGCGCTTGGAGAAGTCGGAAACAAGATGAATAGCCTGACGGATTTCCTTCTAGAGACACCATCCTGAATGCGCCCATTGAGGAGCTCGGATAAAATCGCCGCCGCCGAACTGGCTCAAGAGGCCGCCTCTCTACCACGTTCTAAGTTCCGGTTTTTGGAATTTTCTATCATGTCCTGTTGCAAGCCCCGGTTGAGGTGTAATCCTTGATAGTTTTTGGGATGTTCTTCTATGTCTCAACCGCTTGCCAGCGGAAAAATTGTCCAATGAAACGCAAATTGATCGCGTACCGCTGTGGAACCGTGAAGAATTAAAAACAAATGTTAGCAGTTACGTCAGGAGACCGCATGCACCCTCTTCGCAGGCTGGTATTCGCCACGCTGAGCATCATTGTAATCTCGGCAGGAACAATTCTCGCGCAGACCGTGAGTCCTGCCCCCAGCATCTACGGGCGATGGGAAACCGTTATCCCGGAAAAAGGCGGCGCGGCAATTGGGCGCGTGCTCGGGATGCAGACCGTCCATGCTGTATTGCTGCCTTCAGGTAAGGTACTCCTGGCCAGCGGCAGCAGTTGGCGCAATCTTGCTCCAATACAGTTTTATCCTGTATACCCCAACCCACAGGGCGGTAAGGGTGTATTCAATCGGGACGAAGATCCCTTTGCCAATAGCAAATTAGAAACCTACTACGAATTAGTCAACAACGTCGGCATTTACGATCCGGAAAAGAATACCTTTTATCGCATCCCGCATCCCGTGCCAGTGCCGGACCCCTCGGATCCAGGGCACTTCGCGCCCAGTGACCTGTTCTGTAGCGGTCACTTGCATCTTCCTGATGGCAACGTCTTGTTCACTGGCGGAACACAATATTACTACCCATATCGCACGGGGAACCGCTCCACCTACATCTTCGATTGGAGAAAGGAGCTGACCATCGATTGGCAGAACTTTGATTGGCGGAAAATCCCCACTGCTGCCACTGATCCCTGGATCTTCTCCGGCTTCATGCCTCGCGGCCGCTGGTATCCCAGTTTGGTGCCGCTTCTGGACGGACGTTTCGCCGTCTTTGGCGGCTTTGTCGGGTTCGACAAAGGCTATCCGACCATGTACATGTTTGAAATGAATTCTACGGTCGATATCTTTGATCCCATGGCCTTCCATCGTAGCAATCCGCAAGCTGCCTGGAGATCTCTAAATGTCAAGAACCTGCCGAATAGTCCGTACTCCACTCTCATCAACCCGAATTTCAAGCCGACACCAGGGACTGAGGCCAATTGTCCTGAGCGCTGCCAGCAAGACAACAAGTTCGATGCTTTCAAGCTATACCCGGAAAACTACCTGATGCCGAATGGGCGCATATATCTCACCCGTGAAGGTGATTGGGTCAGCTTGCGGACCTGTGACACCGCCTATATGCGGAAAACAAGAAATACCTACTGGGCCACGATCGGCGGCGACCGCCAGAATCCCACCATATCCTTCTTGCGTGGACCGGAGCGCCCGGACGAAATAAGCTCTTACGGGACCACATTTCTGGATCCGAATAACGGAACCGTCCGCCTGTTGGGAGGGCAGCCTACCTCGCCGGGCACCTACCTGCCCATGAATGTGCTGGCGACGTGCAATCAAGTTCCAGGCGGACCTACTCACTTTGCCGGCGGTCGCGGAAGCAGAAAGTTGGAGACATTCTCGCCTTCCAACGCAGAACCTCTGGGAGGACGTTGGAGTCTCGAAAATAATTTTTTGGGCAGCGCTCCACAAGATGATCGGACAATGCACTACGCCATCATACTGCCCACGCGTCAAGTGTTGGTTATCAATGGCGGCAATTATGACTTCTATGGGCCTGTCCATTATCCCATTCTCCTTACACCGATGTATTCAGGAGGAAACTTCACCGGCTACCATCAAACGCGGATGAGCGAAGGCGTGGAACCCAGGCTATACCACAACAACGCAATTCTGCTTCCCGATGGGCGGGTCTGGATTTCCGGAGGAAATTCAACCCGGGCCACCGTTCATCTTGCACAACATGCAAAGCCCCAAGACACTAAACGGAGCGGACAGCCATTGCCCGACCTCAGTCTGGTCGACCTCGACATGTACTTTTTCGGTGACGGACCCATGGCCAAAGGTGAAAAAGGAATGCTCACCACACCCACCGAAGACTGGGTAGCGGAAATCTATAGCCCGCCGTATCTCTTCATTGATGGCAGCCGCCGGGCAGAAATCTCCGCCATCTCTCCCGTGCAGCCCGTGCGGTATCAATATCAAAAGAACATCGGCAGCAAAAATTACTATCTCATCCACAGTGGAGACAGTTTCGCGGTGAAGCTCAACGGGCTACCGTCCGGTTGCGGCAACGGCTCTTTGGTCCTGATCAAATTGCCGTCGGCAACGCACGGCTGGCAAAACGGCCAGCATTTTTTGAGTTTGCCGTTTCACGTAAAAGCCCAGGGAGAAATCGTGTTCACCGCACCGAATGCCAGATTGGCAAATCTGCCCCCGGCTTTCTATATGCTGTTTTACGTCGACTGCCACGGCAAGCCGTCAATCGCGCGCATGGTGCGCTTCGATAACAATGCAACCGAGCCATGAACATCGAATCTCCAGAAGCTTCTCACGGCCAGAGTCGTTGGGCTCCTGAAGGTATGGCACAGGAGCCTCGGCTGTGCCACACAGAGCCTGGTCTAATCGCCCTCCGCTGGCCTTCCACAGCGAGGAATTCTCCCCGAAGAGGCAGAATCTAATCGTTAGGAGTACCTGCGCCCCCGCCTGTGCACTGGGGTTGCAGCTGCCGCAATTCCAATGAGAGGCAAGTGAACTCCACAGACGTGTCATTCCGAGGCGCAGCCGAGGAATCTGCTGCGCCACTCAATAGAGACAACATCCTGAACCCGCGCAGAAAAGGCTTTTTGAGTAAAAACATCTCCTCAGGCGCGGGTGAAGGATCGGCACCGCTGCTGCTTCCGGAAGCCTCGAGAATTACTTAAGACGGCATCGCCGGCTCAGATCTGTATGAATCACGCTCGCTCTGGGCAGAGCAGATACTCACTCTCACGACCAAGTTTTACGCCCAAAGGCTAGTCGCAAAGTTGTCGCTTTGCATTCGGAAGAGATGAGAATCGGTTGTAGAGCCACGCGGAAAAAAGGAAGCAAAACGCGATGCCGGTACCAACAAGAAAAGATATCGTTGTGTTTTCCATCATCCCGGTGACAAATGCGGAAAGAAAGCCTGCCAGCGCAACACGGTCAGAGATCCGCAGAGTGCGTTTAGCGAGTGTCTGAGAGATCAGGCTACATCCAATGAGTAGCGCTGTAATGCCAGCAGCAGCCGGCCTCGGAAATGGCATGCCGTTCAGAAGGTGGCCGCTCTCAGTTGCCAGTAACCCGCCGAGAATACCGCCTGCGAGTACCATGCGAAGATACTTTACCCAATGGTCCATGGTAGTAAGCATGATGGCGATGCCGACAATCAAGATTGCCCATCCTGCTAAGTGAGAATGTCGACCCGTCTCCGGCGTCGAAACCAACACCCATCCGCCATATACAAAGCCAAGCCAAAAGGCGATCGCGAGATAGGCAGCTATTCGGAGAAGATGTGACGTAGCTCGCGATTGAGACTTTCTACTCATTTGGTTACAAAGGCGCAGTAAGCTGCTTCGGCGGCTGTGAGCCTGCTCCAATTTTCACATCGCAGGTGAAAGCGCCGCGATTTGTTCGACACGACATAAGCCTTATAGTGCTTCATCATCATCTGCTGCAGCGCAGCAGATTCCTCGGCTTCGCCTCGGAATGACACTCAGGCAAGAACTGTATTGCAAGGGTGAGGACCTGCCAACCCCACGGTACTCGGTACTTGGTAGCTGGTATTTGGCCGCATAGCCAAATTCCAAATGCCAACCACGGAGCGAAGCGCTATGCGGATGAGCCGTGGCTAGGGCGGTCGCGAAATGCCCATGCTCAGATGTTGTATTTCTTCAGCAGATGCCTGAACGACCTGTATGACACCTTGAGCAGTTCTGCGGCGCGGGTCTGGACGCCGCCGGATTGCTCCAGGGCCTGTTCGATGAGAGACCGCTCCAGGCCGGCGATGTATTGCTCAAGGTCGAGCCCGTCGGGGCTCACGTGCGGATGGCCATTGGACGAAGCAGAAGCCGAAGCGGAAGCCAAGCCGGAGGCCGCCGCCATGGCGCGCACGCGGGGACGCTCCATCTCCACGTCCACGCGAAGGTCTGCGGAAGTTTCCAGGGCCACGGCGCGCTCAATGGTGTTTTCAAGCTGGCGCACGTTGCCGGGCCAGTCATGGCTGCGCAGCGCTCGCATGGAGTCTTCATTGATATGGAGAATGCTTTTTGCCGCGGCTGCGGCGTACTTCTTGAGGAAGTGGTGGGCCAGCAGTTCCACGTCGTCGCGACGGTCGCGCAGGGGAGGCACGTTCAGGGGAATCACGCTCACGCGATAGTACAGGTCCTCGCGAAACGTGCCTGCGGCCACCATCTCCCCCAGATCTTTGTTGGTGGCGGCAATTACCCGGACGTCAATGGGGCTTTCCTGCGTGCCGCCCACCGGCCGGATAGTGCGCTCCTGCAGCACGCGCAGCAGCTTGACCTGCATGGACGGGCTCATCTCACCGATTTCGTCCAGAAAAATGGTGCCGCCGGTGGCCACTTCAAACAGGCCGCGCTTGTTCTGCGTGGCGCCGGTGAAGGCCCCCTTCACGTAGCCGAACAGCTCGCTTTCCAGCAAGGTCTCGGGGAAAGCGCCGCAGTTCACGGAGACAAACGGCTCGCCGCCGCGAGGCGAACAGGCATGGACAGCGCGCGCCACCAGCTCTTTTCCCGTTCCGCTTTCGCCGTAGATCAACACGGTGCTGCCGGTGGGCGCGACCGTGCGAATGGTGCCTTTCAGCTTTTCGATCGCCGGGCTTTTGCCGATGATGTTATCCAGCGAATTGCGGCTGGCCGCGTCGCGCTTGAAGGCAAAGTTCTGCCGCTGCAAAGAGAGCGTCTCCACCGCGCGGCCCACGGAGAGCTTCAGCTCCTCCACCAGTCCCGGGCCTTTGTGAATGTAATCAAAAGCGCCGCCTTTCACGGCCTGGACGGCAGCCTCGTAATCTTCCACGGCTGTGATCAGAATGACGGAGGTCTCCGGCGAGGACTCGCGAGCAAAATGCAGCACCTCAATGCCGTCCGTCTGGGGCATTTTGATGTCGGTGATCAGGACCTCATAGTTGGCGGAGCTGATCTTTTTCTTGGCCGCGTCGCCGCCGTTCACCGTCTCCACGCGATGGCCTTCCTTGCGCAGGGAGATATCCAGCATTTCGCAGATGGAGCGCTGATCGTCGCAGACGAGAATGCTAGCCATGCGAGACCTCCGCGTCCGCCATTTCCGCAACCGGCGGCTCGGCCGCCCTGGCATTGAGGATTTCAATCACAAATTCGGCGCCGCTTCCGGGCGCGGACTGCACGTGGATGATGGCGCCGTGCGCCTGCACAATCTGGTAAACAATGGCGAGCCCAAGGCCCGTGCCGCCTTCAAAACCGGTCTGAAAAGGCTCGAACATTTTGTCCATCATGCCGGCGGGAATCCCCGGGCCGCTATCTTTTATGCCGATTCGCCAGTAATCGCCGTCGGGCTCGACCTTAACCGTGATGGTCCCCTTCTGACCCATGGCGCGGACGGCATTTTCCAGCAGGTTCCACAAGACCTGCTTCATGCGGTCGGCATCGAGCGCGGCAAAAGCATGTTCGACGGCGTAGCGCCGCTCAATCTTGAGTTCGGGCGATTGCGCGCGGTTGGAGAGCAGCACGAGAGTGTCTTCCAGCAGAGGCAGCAGGTCAATTCGGGAAAACTTGTAGCTCTTCTCGCGGGAGTAGGCCAGGAAATCAGAAATAATGGAATTCAGCCGCGATGATTCGCGGGTAATGATATCCACCAGCGTTCGCTGCTCTTCATTGAATGGCGAAATCTGGGAGAGCACCTTGATGGATCCGGCGATGGAGGCCAGAGGATTGCGGATCTCATGGGCAATGCCGGCGGCCAGGCGTCCCACGGCGGCAAGCCGGTCACGCATGCGGATCTCGCGTTCCAGGCGGCGAAGCTCGGTGCGGTCCTCAAAGGTATAAACGTAGCCGATGACGCCCGGCCCGGGCACCACCAGCTCGTTCACGCTTACGCCGAAAGTTTTCTCCATGCCGGCAGGGGTAAGGCCGCGCACTTCACCCTGGACGGAAGAGCCCTCCAGATTCGGCAGGCGATCAAGGAACAGTTCGGAAACATACCGGCCGTACATGGCAGAGGTGGTGCGCTCCAGCAGCTTCTGCCCCGGAGAATTCACCAGAGTGATGCGACCTTCAATATCCGTGGTGATCAGGCCGCTGCGGATCGAGTGGATCACATTTTCATGCAGCGCCTGAAGGCTGAGCAGTTCCCCGCTCTTGTCCTGCAGTTCCATGCCGGCCTGGCGCAGCTTGGCCGCCAGCGCGCTGGAGAGGTGCGCCACGGCAAGATAGGCAAACAGGTTGACCAGGATAACAACCAGCAGAGTTTTTGAATCCACCCGCGGCGACAATTGGAATGACGGCAGCTTCTCAAAATACTCCAGCTCAAGAACCGCGCCGAAGAGGATGAATGAAACCGCCGCCGTGAGATAGGCCCAGTAGCGCGGCAGCAGGATGCTGGCAACAATAATGACCAGCGGGTAGAGGAAATTAAAGAAAGTATCAATACCGCCGGTGACATAGACCACCGCGGTGACAAAGGCAAGGTCGGTAAAAAGCTGGGTAGCGGCCTGGACCTTGTACTCCCGCCAGAGAGAGTCCAGGACAATAAAAAAAACAGAGACTGTGTACCAGACCAGAACGACGGTAACGAACAGGCGGACGGGAACGTTATTCGGAGTGAGATCAACGATCAGGAGTTCAACGGCGAGCAGAAAAGAAATAATGATGACACGGACTTTCACCAGCCATGTCAGCCATGCCCGCTCGTTAAACCTGGTTTCTCCCATTCCGCCTGTTCCTGTTCCGGTCGAGGTAAAGCCGCAGCTCCGTTATCCGGAGAGCTTGGCGATCATTGAGAACAGCGGCAAGTAGAGCGAAATCACGATTCCGCCGACCACAACGCCCAGGAAGCCGATCATGATGGGCTCAAGCAGGGTCAGCATGTTTTTCGTGGCCGCATCCACTTCGTCCTCATAGAAGTCGGCGATTTTCTGCAGCATGGCATCCATGGCGCCGGTTGCCTCGCCCACGCCGATCATCTGCGTGACCATGTTGGGAAACACGCCGCTTTCCTTCAGCGGATCAACAATGGTCCGGCCTTCTTCCACCGCTTTGCGCACTTTCATGAGCGCTACTTCAAGAACGGCGTTGCCTGAAGTTCTTGCCGTGATAGCCAGGCCTTCCAGAATGGGAACGCCTGAGGTGATGAGAGTTCCCAGGGTCCTGGTGAAGCGGGCGACGGCGATTTTGCGCAGCACCGGCCCAACCACCGGCCAGCTCAGCAGGAACTTATCCATCGCGTAGCGGCCCTTGGGATCTTTGCGGATGGCCTTAATGCCAAAGAACGCAAGGATGGCGAGAACAAAGATGACCCACCACCAGTCCCTCACCAGGTTGCTGAGGCCGATGACGATTTTGGTGGGCAGAGGCAGGTCAACGCTCATGCTGGCGAACATGTTGGCGAAAATCGGCACCACAAATTTCAGCAGGGCGCCCACAACCAGCCCCGCGATGCTGATGACTGAGACCGGATAGATCAGCGCGGATTTCACCGCCGATTTCAGCTTTACGTTCTTTTCCACGTACTGCGCCAGGCGCTGCAGGATGGTATCGAGAATACCGCCGGCCTCGCCCGCTTCAATCATGTTGGTGGTGAGATCGTCAAAAATCTTGGGGTACTGCCGCATGGCGTTGGACAGCGTGGAACCGCCTTCCACCGTGGTCCGCACGCCGGTGAGGCACTTCTGAAAAAACAGGTTTTCCTGGTTGGCGGCAAGGATTTCCAGGCATTGCACCAGAGGAAGGCCGGCATCGATCATGACGGAGAACTGCCGGAAAAAGACAGCGACATCCTTGGTCGGCACCTTGCCCGTACCCAGCTTGGGCAGGGCAAACTCCTTGCCTTTCTCTTTGATGGCGCCGGGCGTGATGCGCTCGCGACGCAACTGCATGGTGACGGCAGCTTTGCTGTCACCCAACCGCTCCCCGGAGATTCTCTTCCCCTGGGAGTCGGTCCCTGTGAACGTGAATACCGGCATATCAAAGACTCCTCTCGAGCTCGTTGCCTACCAGCGAAATGAGAGTGACTGCTAACGGCGCAAAGGCGCGGCCGTTGCCCGGGCCGCGACCACGCCGCGATTAATCATGTCCTGCAACTCATCCGGCAAGGAAGAGCGCTGCAGGGCGGTTTCCAGAGTGATCTGCTTCTGCGAGTACAGCATGGCAAGCGACTGGTTGAAGGTCTGCATTCCAAACCGGTCCTGGCCTGACTGCATGGCGGAATAAACCTGGTGAATTTTGTCTTCCCGGATCAGGTTGCGTACAGCGGCGTTGGGCACCAGGATTTCCATGGCCATGACGCGGCCCTGGCCGCCCACGCGCGGCAGCAGCGATTGGCAGAGTATGCCTTCCAGAACAAGCGAAAGCTGAGCGCGAATCTGCGACTGCTGGTGCGATGGGAAAACGTCAATGATACGGTTGATGGTGGAGGCCGCGGAGTTGGTGTGCAGCGTGCCGAACGTGAGGTGTCCGGTTTCGGCGATGCGCAGCGCGGACTCAATGGTTTCAAGGTCGCGCATTTCGCCAATCAGCACCACGTCAGGATCTTCACGCAGCGCGGCGCGCAGCGCGTCACTGAACGATTTTGTGTCAGAGTGGACCTCGCGCTGGTTTACCAGGCAGCTCTTGTTCTGGTGCACGAACTCAATGGGATCTTCAATGGTGATGATGTGGTCATGCCGCTCGGTGTTGACCTTGTCCAGCATGGCCGCGAGCGTGGTGGACTTGCCCGAGCCGGTAGGGCCGGTGACCAGCACCAGGCCGCGCGGCTTTTCGCACAGCTTGGCCACCACGACGGGAAGGTTGAGCTGCTGGAAGGTCTTGATCTCGAATGGAATCACGCGATAGACCGCGCCCACGGCGCCGCGCTGGTTGAAACAGTTGCCGCGGAAGCGCGCCAGTCCCTTCAGGCCGAAGGAGAAATCGAGCTCCAGATTTTCCTCGAACCGGTGCTTCTGCGCGTCGGTGAGCACACTGTACGCCAGTTGCTTGGTCTCTGAGGGAGTGAGCGGCGGCATGTCAAGCGGCTGCAGATGCCCGTGCACGCGCACCTGTGGCGGCGAGTTGGTGGTAATGTGCAGGTCGCTGCCGGCCATGTCGAGCATCTTTTTCAATAGATCACTGAGCGAAAGATTCATTGCTTCCGATTACTCCCTTGACTCATGAATGTCCATTAGTGGATCGTCTCCCGCGCCACTTCTTCCAGCGTGGTAATGCCGTCTTTCACCTTGGTCAGGCCGCTGCGGCGCAGCGTGATCATGCCGTGTTCCATGGCTTTTTTCTTTAATTCGACGGCCGAGGCTCCGATCAGGATCAGCTCGCGCATTTCATCGTCAACTTCCATGACCTCATATAGGCCGGCGCGTCCTTTGTAACCCGTGTTGTTGCAGTTGTGGCAGCCGCGTCCTTTGAAGACCTTTACATGTTTGGCTTCTTCGGGAGTGAACCCCGCTTCCACCTTTGCCTGCGGCGGAAGAGGGACCTCTTCGCGGCACTCGACGCAAATGCGGCGAACCAGGCGCTGGGCGCAAATCAGATGCACGGCAGTGGCAACCAGAAACGGCTCGATGCCCATGTTCATCAGGCGGCTGATGGTTTCCGGAGCGCCGTTGGTGTGCAGCGTCGAGAGAACCAGATGGCCCGTGAGCGCGGCTTTGATGGCGATTTCTGCGGTTTCGAAGTCGCGGATCTCGCCCACCAGGATCACGTTGGGATCCTGCCGCAGAAATGCGCGCAGTGAGGCGGCGAAGTTCAGACCGATCGCTTCCTTCATCTGCACCTGGTTCACGCCGTGCAGTTGGAATTCGACTGGGTCTTCGGCGGTCATAATGTTGGTGTCGGGCTTGTTCAGCAGAGACACGGACGAATATAATGTGTTGGTCTTGCCTGAACCCGTTGGGCCGGTCACCAGGACCATTCCGTAGGGCTTCAGCACGGCGCGCTGGAATTTTTCCAGGGACTCGGGCTCGAAGCCGAGCTTGGTCATGTCGAGGCGGAGATTTTCCTTGTCGAGCAGACGAAGGACGACCTTCTCGCCCCACAGAGTCGGCAGGCAGTTCACGCGGAAGTCGAGCTGCTTCTTCTTCCCCCCGAGCTGCATCTTCAGCATGATCCGCCCATCCTGCGGCAGGCGCTTTTCGCTGATGTCCATCTTGGCCATGATTTTGATGCGGCTCGTGATGGCGTCTTTCAACTTCATCGGCGGCGACATGATGTGCTGCAGTACGCCGTCAATGCGGAAGCGCACACGGTATTCCTTCTCATACGGCTCGATGTGAATATCGCTCGCACCCTTCTTCACCGCGTCCGACAGGATAATGTTCACCAGCTTAACGATCGGCGCCTCGTCCGCCGACTTCTCCAGCTCGCTGAGGTCGAGCTCCTCCTGCTCAGCCTGGAGTTCGACATCCGCTTCCTCGCCCATGGCCGCCAGCAATTCGTCCACATTCTCGCCGGCCCCATCGCCGTTGCCGTACGCCTTCCCAATCGCCTCCATGATCGCCGACTCTGACGCCACCACCGGTTCGATATTGAACCCAGTCATGAACTTGATGTCGTCCATCGCGAACACGTTCGTCGGGTCCACCATGGCAATGGTCAGAGACGCGCCCACCCGGCTCAGCGGCAGGATTTGATACCGCTTGGCGGTCTCCTCCGGTATCAGTTTCACTACCGAACCATCGATCTCAAAATATTGCAGATTGATTGCCGGAACGCCGTACTGGCGGGACAGGAAGTTCGTCACTTCCTCATCGCTCACGAACCCCAGCGAGACCAGCGTTGATCCCAGCCGCGAATTCGGGCCGCTTTCGCGCTGCGTCCGCAATGCCTTCTCGAGTTGCTCCGGGGTGATGACCTTCTCTTTAACCAGAAGATCGCCGAGCCGTTGAGACATAGTTGCTGCAGGTCCTGGAAATTGAAATTTAACTCAAGCGACGCTTTCCGAAGTGGCCGTCATCGGCTCGCATTGTCAGGAAAAACGTGAGTAGCCCGATTGTGTTCTGAGTGACATAAATTGTCAATTAGCCCTTTCCCTCTAAGGTTCATGGACTTGCGGGGGAGTAACCTAGGGAAATTTGCTCTCGGGGTTGAGCCGGAATCAGCCCATCCCAAAGGCGGACAAGCAGTTTTACTCAGCGACTGCGGCGATGCCTCCGCCCTCTTCCAAACATGCGCGCGTCATAGCTCACCGGCTCCAGGTTGTGCACGATGATCCTTTTGTAATCAGGAAGAGCAGGATTCACAAGCCAGTTGAACTCAGCAGGCACAATGGCGGAAGGGACCAGCAACAGGCAATGCTCACGCTCTCGCACAAACTCGTCTCCAATTTGTGCCAGCTCGGGAGGCGCAACCGGCTCACGCCAGTTGGCAGGCAACGGGGCCAGTTCGATCTGTGATCGAGGCAAATCGTCAGGAATTTCCGCAGTGGCTAAAACCAGGTCGGCAGGCGGATCGTCCTGATCAAGATGGACGAAGTATTCAAGCAGCGCGAGCGACTGATGCTCAGAGGTGTAACTCAAGCGCACGCTCACGCTGGACCAGCGTCCACCGTACCGGAACGCCCCTTCACCATCGAAAGGAGCTTGAGCATACTTTTTGCGCAGCACCCGATATACGCGAGTCAACTCACTCCGCCGTATGCGATCCGGCCAAGGATGTTCTCTACCTGGCGGGCTCCCAACTCGGTGTCAAGCGCTTCCACCGGCGAAGCGCCTCCCAAGGCGCGGTTGGGCCGCTTCAACCAGCGAACCGCCTTTTCATGCTCGCCCAGGAATTCGTCCGCCAGAGCAACAATACGCGCCAGCCGGTAAAGCCGGTCGGATTCATAACGCGCCAGTCTTCCACTGCCGCGGCGGCGCTGCAGGCTCCGGGGCGATAAATCAAGCGCGTTGGCAAGTTCTTTCAGCGTCAGTCCGGAAGCTCGCATCACCTCCTCCACCACTTTCGGAGGAAATCCCTCCCGGATGGCCTGCCGCATGTCGTCCTCGCTGGAAAGGGCTCGTCCCAGAATCTGCTTTCCACCAAGACCCTGCACCACCGCCTGTAACTCATTCACCATTATGTCGCCTATGATAGCGACAAATGGCGTCAACGGTCAAGGCGTGGCACAGGCGCCCTCGCCTGTGCGCTTTTCGCTTTTTGGGGCCTTTTGGGACTTGAGCATACATGGCCTGAGAAGATTCCTGCTTCGCCGGACAGCCCACAATTCTCGCTACACTTTCCCCAGATCTGACTACCGACTGATCATGCTGGCTTCCGCACAGCCGAGGGCGGCTGTGCCACGCAGGGCCATATCTAGGCGAGGTATCTCACAAGGAAGAATCCTCGCCAAAAGAAAAAAAATGAATCCCGGTAGCACAACTGGTCGGCTATTCACCTTTTGCAGGTACGCTCTCAGTATTCCGCGGATGCTAGATCACCACCGTCTCCTGATATTCCCCAAACACGCGCCGCATGGCATCAGAAATTTCGCCTACCGTGCAGTAGCTTTCCACGGCATGAATGATGTGCGGCATCAGGTTGCCGTCGGTACGCGCGGCCTCTTCCACCCTGCGAATCGCGGCTTCCCACGCCGCCTTGTCGCGCTTCTCCCGCAACGCCCTTACGCGTTCCACCTGTTTGCGCTCCAATGCTTCATCTATTCGCTGGATCGGCACGGCTTTGTCACTATCCGTCTGGAAGCGGTTCACTCCCACCACAACCTGCTCCAGCCGGTCGACGGATTGCTGGAAATCATAGGCTGCATTCTGGATTTCCTGTTGCACATAGCCCTGCTCAATCGCCTTCAGCGTTCCGCCCAGCGCGTCAATCTTGTCCAGGTACGTCTCCGCGCGACGCTCAATTTCATTGGTGAGCGACTCGATGTAGTACGAGCCCGCCAGCGGATCAATCGTGTTGGCTACGCCGGTCTCATAGCCGATGATCTGCTGTGATCGCAGCGCAATGCGCGCCGAGTGCTCTGTCGGCAGCCCCAGCGCCTCGTCGAAAGAATTCGTGTGCAGTGATTGCGTTCCGCCCAGCACGGCAGCCATCGCCTGGATGGCTGTGCGCACAATGTTGTTCTCCGGCTGCTGCGCCGTCAGCGTCGAACCCGCCGTTTGCGTATGGAAGCGCAGCATCATGGAGCGAGGATTCTTCGCGCCAAAGCGCTCTTTCATGATCCGCGCCCACATCCGCCGAGCCGCGCGGAACTTGGCCACTTCTTCCAGAAAGTTATTGTGCGAATTGAAGAAGAAAGAAAGCCGCCGGGCAAACTTGTCCACGCTCAAGCCGGCATCGATCGCGGCCTGCACATAGGCCACAGCATTGGCCAGCGTGAACGCCACTTCCTGCACCGCTGTGCAGCCGGCCTCGCGCATGTGGTAGCCGGAAATTGAAATCGTGTTCCATTCCGGCAGGTGCTCGTTGGCGTAGGCGAACATGTCCGTGATGATCCGCATCGCCTGACGCGGCGGGTAGATATAGGTCCCGCGAGCGATGTACTCTTTCAGCACATCGTTCTGCACCGTTCCGCTCAGCTTGCGCGGGTCCGCGCCGGACCTTTTTGCCACCGCAACATACAGCGCCAACAGAATTGAAGCGGTTGCATTGATCGTCATGGAAGTAGAGATCTTTTGCAGTTCAATGCCGTCAAACAGCCGCTGCATGTCCTCAATGGAATCAATGGCTACGCCGACTTTGCCGACTTCACCCAACGCCATGGCATGATCTGAGTCCATCCCGATCTGGGTGGGAAGATCAAAGGCCACAGAAAGTCCTGTGGTCCCGTTCTGCAGTAGGTATTTGTAGCGCTTGTTAGATTCTTCGGCATCGCCCATGCCTGCGTATTGGCGCATGGTCCACAGCCGCCCGCGATACATGGTGGGCTGCACGCCCCGGGTAAACGGGAATTCTCCCGGGTAGCTCACGTCGCGGTCGTAACTCCAGTCCTGCAGGCTGGCCGGCGTGTACAGCGGATGAGGCTCAATGGTCTTGAGTTCGCCCGCCTCAGCTTCGAGTTTTACGTCTTCCGCCATGTGACCCTATTTAAAGATGAGAACATCCGCTGAATCGTCGCCGATTTCCTTCTCCCACGCTCACAGGATGAACCAGAAGGCGTGAAAAACCTCAACCGTTTGTCACCCTGAGCGACCGCGAAAGCGCTTGCCGAGTGAGCGGGAGTCGAAGGGTCCCGAGGAGGCGTCCCCGACGATGCTGATTTAGGGAATTCCACCCAGGCTCTGTCCTTGGAACCGCATCTCGCGTCCCCAACTCTCGGCAAGGTCTTGCCAGCGCGGATTCGTCTTTTCAAGCAGCGCAATCTTCTTGGCGCGCCGCCAGCCTTTCAGTTGCTTTTCGCGGCTGATTGCGTTCACGGCGTGGTCGAAGGTTTCGTAATAAACAAGGCGGTGAACCTCGTACTTCTTCGTGAAACCTTCAATTGTGTCCATCTTGTGCTGCATGATGCGTCGATCAAAGTAGCCGGTGATGCCGACGTAAAGCGTTCCCGTCCTGCTACTCATGATGTAAATCCAAAATTTATAGTGAAAACCGTCGCGCACTTGGGAAATGGTAGCACTCGGCAGTTATCAAGAGAACTCCCTAATTCAGCATGGCGGAGGACACATCGTCGGGACCCTTCGACTCCCCTTCAGTCCCCTTCGCGAGCTCAGGGTCCTTCAGGTTCGCTCAGGCTGACAAGCTGCAGTCTTTGATTACAAGGCCTACCGATGTCTAACGTGCCCTCGGCGCAGTCAATTTTTGCCAATCCTGGCAATCTTTGGCGATTCCGGCATATCTTGGCAATCCCTCTACTTGCCCTTCTTTTTCGCCCTCACGAATGACACTAGCCCGAACCAGGCACACACGCAGATGAAAAGGATGGTCACATAGAACCGGTTGCGATCGGCAAAATGGTCTTTTTTATACTGCATCGCCAGCGCAGAAGCGCCCATTACCGCAAATACAACAAAAATAAGGCCCGTAACCTGAAGCCAGAGCACGTACATGGTCCTGGCAAAGGAAACCACAATGGTTTTTCCCCCGGCCAGAATGGCTCCCATAAAGCGGCCCTTTTTCGCCGCTGTGCGATCGAGTGTCGAACGGGCCCTTTTGGCGGCAAAAGCGGCCTTCGCCACCGTAACAGCGGCCTTCTGAGCAGGGGTTTTGGTTGTGGAAATTTCCGGCATTTCCGGTATTGTAGCCCGACTCTTCCTGCAGAGGAGCCCGAAAAATACCGAATCCGGCCCAAAAGGAATCAAACGACCCGCTATTGGGGCGCATCTTATTTATTGGAAGAGGGGAGTCCGTGAACACCAGGCTGAAAAAGTTGATGAAAGAGCTCGGAGACGCGATCAACAGCTCGCTTTCCGAGTCTGACGAGATCGCCCAGGTGATCGCCAGGATCAAAGATGAAGGATATGACATCTTCCTGGTTCTGGAGGCCACCATCGGCTTTAATCAACGTGAAGGCCAGCCGGCTAAGCCATCGCCTCAGTTAGTGGGCTCACGCCGGAAGGCGCCTGATCCGGAATTCTCCATCACAGCCCACGATGTGCGCTTTCTTAAGTCTCTTCGCATCAGCGTCGATGACGCTGCTTAAGCAATAAATTCGCAAACGCCCGGCGGCCTGCAGCGCCGGGTGTTCTTTTTCTGATAGCATTTTGTGTTCGCCCATTACTCTTTTCGCCGTGAGCTGACATCTACTTTGAGTGCGCCAATTGTTGGCTGCGTAGAAATGTTATGAAAGACACGCTTGGAGTTCTGCTGGCCGGGGGCGCGGGGGAGCGCCTGTACCCTCTCACCCGTGATCGCGCCAAGCCCGCGGTCACCTTCGGCGGCAGCTACCGCATTATTGATGTTACGCTCTCCAACTGCCTCAACTCTGACCTGCGTCGCGTTTACATTCTCACCCAGTACAAGGCGCTGTCACTGAACCGCCATATCCGCGAAGGCTGGAGTTCAGTGGTCGCCAGCGAGCTCGGCGACTTTATTGAGATCCTCCCGCCCATGAAGCGGGTCAGCGAGAACTGGTATCTGGGCACCGCTGACGCCGTTTACCAGAACATCTACTCCATCGGTTCCGAGCAGCCCAAGCACGTGCTCATCCTCTCCGGCGACCACATATATAAGATGAATTACCAGCTCATGGCGGACCTGCACCAGGCCACCGGCGCGGACGTGACTCTGGCCACCATTCTGATCGAGCCCAGCGAAACCTACCGCTTCGGAGTGGTGGATGTGGACCGTTACGGCAGGATCATCGGCTTTGAAGAGAAGCCGCGCACCACACGCCTGCGCTCGCCCTATCACCCGGATATGGTCTCCGGCTCCATGGGCGTTTACCTGTTCAACACGGACGTGCTGCTTCCCGTCCTGCTCAAAGACGCCGAGGACCCCGATTCCTCACACGATTTCGGCAAGGACATCCTGCCCAGGATCCTCGACCAGTACAAGGTCTATTCCTTCAACTTTATCGATGAGAATAAAAAAGAAGCGCTCTACTGGCGCGATGTGGGAACGCTGGAAGCTTACTACGAAGCCAATATGGACCTGGTGGCGGTCACGCCCGTGTTCAACCTGTATGACAAGCACTGGCCCATCCGCACCCATCAGCGCCAGTACCCGCCGGCCAAGTTCGTCTTCGGCGAGCCCGGACGCACCGGCATGGCCGTTGATTCCATCGTGTGCCCCGGCTGCATCCTCTCCGGAGGCGTGGTAAAGAACAGCATTCTCTCGCCTGATGTGCGCGTGAATTCCTATTCTGAAGTGGAAGCCAGCATCATCTTTTCCCACGTGGACATCGGCCGCCATTGCCGCATTCGCAACGCCATCATCGACCGTGACGTGCACATTCCTGAAGGATCCATCATTGGCTTTGACCCGGAAGAAGATGCCAAAAATTTCATGGTCACGGAAACCGGCATCACCGTGGTCACCCGCGATTATTCATTGTTTGAGAGCCCCGTGGCAGTGGATTACTTCACCTCAGAGTGAGTCGGACTTCGCTGCCGTACCACGGAAGCCCAAAACACTCTTAGCCCTGTCAAGCTTGTGTGGCACAGACACTCTTGTCTGTACCTCAGCCTTTTTCTCGAGGACAACAGCACAGCCATGTCAACTCCTGCGTCCTTACGCAGGTCAATCAGGGTAAAAGCTCATAGGCTGCTAGACTATGTCTGCTTTTTGCAACCAGAGCCACTGATATTCCTCATGTCTGTTGCACAACCCTGCGTCAATCGGATTGGCCATGATGTAGTTGCGTTTGAGCTCAAACTCTTCGGCCCTCATAATGCGATCGAAAGACTCGTCCTGCCAAAGGGAGCCTTTTCTGCCCAACAGCTTGTTAATATTTCTGGCCGATACGCCCTTGATCCCTTTCATGATTTCGGCCAGTGAGAAGGGTTCTCCCCTTTCACTCTCCAGAGCTGTAAACAACAGATGAACATGGTTGGGCATAACCACGGCGGCATACATTTCGATTTTTCTACCATTCTCAAAGAGGCAATGTTTCAGGGCAATCGTTCTGGCTGGTGGGGGGAAGGAATAAATCAAAAGTCCTATATGTAACGAAGTATACGGCCTGAAGCCTTTCGATGTGCGGCAGGTTTCGTCTGTAGTAACCCTTCATGATTCGCTCACTGTGCTGTAGCAATCCTACAGAATTGTGTGGCACAGGCACTCCTGCCTGTGCTTGTGTCCTTCAGATGGATGATCAGGCACAGACAAGAGTGTCTGTGCCACACAACCTCCGGCACACTCAGACCATATCACGGGCGACGAATCAGTTCCCCGCCCCCAAGTAGCGGTATGGATACCTGCATACGACACAGCCATCAGCCTGGGGCGCTAGCTTGTCTCGCCCACTACATCAGCCTTAAGTCGCAGCCTGCAAGTTACACATGTTTCATCCTCTATTTTCCTCTGCAATCCTCTCCACCTCCCTCTTCAGTTCCACCACCTCCAGCGGGCATTCCGGCCAGTTGTGTTCCCAGCACACGATCAGGTCGCATTTTGACCACTCGTGCCCGTGCAGCAGAAAGTTTTTGCTCGCAAGTTCAAACTCAATCTTCACCCGCTGCAATTTTCCCGGAGCCACTTCGCGCAGCGCTTCGCAATCCGGAAAGCCGGCCTGAATCCGCAGCACTTCAAAACCCAGCTTCCGCCCGAGAATCCCGAACAGGTGAACCACGCCCAACTCATTCACGGGCTCGTGCCGCAGTCCGGGCAGGTTCAGCAGCAGCCCGTACACAGGTCGGTCTTTCAGCACTTTGCCAACCTGCTCCTGCCGCTCGCCGGGAGATTCGCGTAGCGCCATGGCACGTGTCTCTTCCCGGTACTTCGTCTGCTCCGCCACCAGGGCGAGAACGTCCAAAAAGTTTCCAGCCACGCCGTTTCTTTCCGCAAAGTCCTGGAACCCGCGCGGGACCTCTTTCCAGGTGCGAAACCTGTCCGTCAGCGGGCGCTGGCTGTACTTGCCGTGCAGTTGATATTCGGCCAGCGTAGGCAGCTTGCCCAGCTTGCGCGCCACCTCCGCCCAGTCCGTCAAGAGCCGCCCCAGGTCGATCCTGTGCCCTCCGCCGCGCGCCTCGCATCCAGATTCGCGAATCGCCTCAGTGTAGTTGGCAAAGTGTTCACGATAATGCGCGCGCGTCACTCGCATCATGCGAGTCAGCTCCGTGCAGCTTGGCGCGCGTCCCAGCTTCTGCGCGCACTCCTGTATGGCGGCAATAATTTCCTCTTTGGACATGATTTTCCTCACAAATGAAAAAACCACCGCTCAGGGTGGCTTGGTGGATTGTTGAAACTCAGTACTGAATGGGTGGAGCAGGCCTTCAGACCTGCGGCTAATCTTGCCAAGGCTATTGCGGCTTCAGCCGCTCAGGTGAACTGCTGTGGGAGAGCCGGCGCCAAAACACAAGAACCACCCTGGGAGAGGGTGATTCCTTTAGGTTGATCCTGAAGTCAGGTTCTCCGATCACGCGCGATCACCTTGCTTCTGGCGATCCCCGCGATTATTTGCCCCTCTATAAAACAGGTGTCGGAACAGCCCCACCTGGGGACATTCTGTGGAAAACTTTTTTAGTGCATGTACCTGGTTTTTCTTTGCGGAATCACTTGACAACGCTACCATGCGCCATATAGTGTGTATAACATAGTATATGGCGCACAGCATAAAAGAAGAGACGGGTCAAGACGCCTTCGAGAACCTTCGTCTTGAGCTGCGCCGGGGATGCCTAGTACTGGCCGTGTTGGCCTCGCTCGGCGAGGAGCAATATGGCTATACCCTGCGCAAAATCCTGACCAGTCACGGGATCGCCATCGATGAAGGCACGCTCTACCCCTTGTTGCGGCGCCTGGAAAGCCAGGGTCTGCTCACGAGCCGCTGGCGGGAGGAAGAGAAGCGGAATAAGCGCTTTTACCAGCTCTCCGCGGAAGGCAAGCTGGTTCTCAAGCAACTGCTGAGTGAGTGGCAGGGGATTCATTCGTCTTTGGATGGCATTCTTAAGGAGGCTCACTGTGGAACTGATTGATCGCTATCTGCAGGCCGTGAAATTCTGGCTGCCCAAAGGGCAGCAGGAAGATATTGCCGCCGAGCTGTTGGAAGACATTCAATCGCAAATCGAGGAAAAGGAGAGTGCGCTCGGCCGCAACCTCACCGAGGACGAGATCGCACAGGCGCTCAAACAGCGTGGCCGTCCTCTGCTGGTGGCAAGCCGCTATTCGCCGCAGGGTCAGCAGTATGTTGTCGGCCCTTTATTGTTTCCTGCCTACCGTTTTGTTCTGAAAGTGGTGGCTTTGTGCTACGTGATGCCGTGGCTGCTGGTGTGGGCAGGGTTCATACTCTTCAATCCGCCTTTTCGCTCACACCACTCCATCCGTTACGATTTGCTCTCAGTGGGCGGGCCGTTTTGGAACACTATTTTCATTGTGTTCGGTACTGTGACGGCCGTTTTTGCCGTTCTGGAAAGAATGCAGTCGCGCACGAATTTTCTGGAGAATTGGGATCCCCGCAAGCTGCGTCCGGTCGTCGACCCACGCCGGATATCCCGCTTGAGCTCTGTGATCGAAATTGGAGTTAACCTCACCTTCATCGTGTGGTTCACCAGCGGTCTGTGGATGCGGTTTATTTCTGAAGTCTCCGGCGCCAGGATCGTTCTGACCGGCCAATGGAAAGTCTTCTTCTGGGTGCTTTTAGTAATCGCAAGCGGCAATATCATCCTTTCCGGAACCAACTTGTTACGGCCTTATTGGACCGTTGTTCGCGCCGGCCTGCGCCTGCTGGCTGATGCTGCCGACGCATGGGTTTTCTGTTGGTTTTTCAAAGCGCACCTGTTGGCGGCCATCAGCTCTCCCCATCTTTCTCCGGCGCAAGCGGCGGCTCTTCGCGATCTCATCAATACAAACCTGGAAAAGGCGTTCCCGTTCGCCGTGCTTGCTTGCGTGCTCGTGGTTGCGCTGGTCAATGTGGGACGTTTCATCCGTTTAAGATCGAACGGCGCTCGGCCATTGCAGCGGTGGAGGCGGGCCTGGTAAAGCGACCTAAAGGATATCGTTGTTGATGACGGCGTGATCTTGCTTTGAACTGGGTCCGCACCCACCAGGGCTAGAGCTGATTTCAGCTACTTGCAAAGGCAATCCAGCACTCTGCTTGAGAGGAAATTGTGTCAAGCAGTTTTGGGACGTGGCCGACGGAAAGCCAAGCTGTAAGCCATGGCGGCCACCAACCTTATCCAACTGGATTACCTTGACCGAAGCCGAATTTAGAAAACAGAATTCTGCTTTGCTTTCAGCGAATCCGCGTAGGCGGAAAAGCCGCTGAATTCATAGGTCAAATCCAGGTATGCCTCGTCCGTTCTGAACGCCTGGGCATCCAGCATGATTGCTTTGATTCCATTCGGCAGGTGAGAGAATGGCTTATCGATCCAGAATGATTTCAACTTCCTGTCTTTTTTCAGCAGTGACATCATCCAATATTTATCTAAGTTCCACATGCTGCCGGGACTCAGTTGGTCAAAGTCGGCCGGCTTGCCGTAGCGTCCTGCCAGCGCTGCCTTTATTTCCTGGAATTTCGCTTTGACCTGGTCACCGGACTCGTTGGTATCAATGGCCCTGCTTACGGCGTTGAGCTTGACCAGTCCACTTGATGGGGAAAATACAACTATGTATTCATCAAAGTCGGGGTGCGGTTTGGGCGCCGTGTTGAAAATGACGACATCGCCGTCATTCTTGTCAACCGATTTTGGACCAAGCTCTGCGATCACAGCCTCTTTCTTCATGCCCGGTTCGAAGCCAAACGGACCCTCCGTGGCGGTCTTTGCGGGAGTAAGATCAACGATTTCCTGTTTGGGCGCTGGCGCATGATGCACAGCAGTATGCTGCAGGAACATAAAAAGCACGATTGGTAAAAGTGGCATTGGTTCCCCTTAATTTGGGCTCTGGTTGAATCTGGCCGGCGGGCGCCCGGTCGCTCGCCTTTTTCCAAAGCTGCCCATTGTAAAACACACCAAGTCTTTCGGCTGCCTCAGGTTGCGTTCCTGAGATGACGCTGGTAACACGGTCCCAATTCGGGTAGTCAGAGCCGGTCGGACCATTTGAAACTTCAGCGTAGACGCTTAGGTTGTTTATCGAATAGGGCGCAGCGCCCGCGGATCAATCCAGACGGCCTGTGCGGACCGTACGGATCACGAATCCGGCGGCGAAACCCAGAAGGGCCGAGGCAATCAGCATGGGAGAGGCCGTGAAGCTGGAGGTGGGGCTGGAGAACGCGTGAGCGAGCAAGGCGCGGGTCTCATCGCCATAAAGGAAGAGGAATACGCTCACAATCACCAGGCCCAGAAAAGCGCCTACCATGCCGCGCCGCAGAGATGTGAACAGCGTTTCTTCGTCGATGTCCCGGAGCGCAGCCGCGCGAAAAGCCAGGCATGCAAGCCCAACTGCAACCACGGCGATTACCACCGAGGCGATGTGAAAACGACGCACCGGAGCCGCTGCGGCCTTGACGCTCACCCAGGCGATCAGGATGAAGCACGTCCCAATGATCGCGCTGATCACCGTCATTAAAACTCGTATTCCGGAAAGGTTCATCTCGACGCCCCGCGTGTACGGGAAACTTCGCTAGGCTATCATGCGGCCTGGGTTTTGTGGCCCGCAAGTGCACGCGGACAGCTCAGGTGAGTTTTCGAGATACCACACAATTGCGTGGGTATCCAGAACCGCGCTCATTGATCCAGATCTCGCGGAAAGCTACTCCACATTGCGTGCCTTGCTTCGGCAATGTCCTGCGCAGTAATGTGACTATTGAGGTCCTCCCACAAGCCAAGCAAGCTGCGCTTGGGTGAACTCGTTCTCTTCGTCCCCTGAAGAGATTCCATAAAGACGAGAACCTCTTTTTGTTTTTCAGGCGGCAGTTCGCGCAATCTTTCAACTACCTTTTGTTCAATGGTCATGACGCCCTTCATTATAGGAAAAATTGCTCCACAATCATTTCCAAATTGCAGGGTTACGGCAGCGCGTGCACCGTGGTGTTGAACAGATACTGACCCTGGAAATCCGTCCGCTCGCCCGGTTTCTTACCGGGAGCAGGCTGCAGCCGCGCCGAAAGCGGCTTGTTCCACTTGAAGGCCAGCGAGGCAACGTCAGAATAAATGCGTTCCATTTGCTCTACAGTCACGTCGCCCGGAAGCGGTACTGTATCGAGCCCGGTGCCGCAGACCGCAGAATAGGCCAGCAGCGAGTCTATGCGGTAGGTCGACTCAGCCCACCGTTGCGCCAGAAGCTTATCTTCCATCACCGGCAGCATCAGTCCGGAAAAACCTGTCTGTTTCACGGGGACGGCTTTTACTGCGGTGGTGATGATACGCGCGGCGGTGAGCGTACCGCTGGAACCAAACTTTGCGCCGGTGAACGCTTCGATTGCCGCGCCGATGGAAATATCGCCCAGAGGGGCGGGCGTGGGGTCCACTCCCGCATAGGTCCATCCCGTTTCCGCGGCTACCTGCCTGCCGATCCTGTCCGCGGTCTCCGAATAGCGGGCGAGCCCGGCGGTGAGGTCGGCAATGGCGGCATCAGGATGTCCTTTGTCTTTGGCGAAAACCTGCTGTACCACGTTAGCTCCCTCAAACCCAATGGCGAACTGCTTTCCCGCGTCGGTGTGATACGACGCGGGGAAAAATGGCCCCAGCGGCTTGACCATGGCGCTGGCCGTGAAGTTGAATGTTCCCTGGGCATTCGGGCTGTGCTCGCTCACATATTTCACCAGCTCGGCGGTGAGATGGATGGTCTTCCAGTGAATGCCATCATCGGCCGCGATAATGGTGCTGCTGTTGATGTGCGGGAAGGTGGATAAGGCCCGCTGCAGCAGTCGCACAGTCGCGGGATTGTCGCTGTCATGCATCATTGCCGGCCCGACATCGAGAAGTACGTTCTCCTTTGCCGAAAGCTGGTCGAGCTCGCCCAGAAATTTGAGGGCGTTATCCTCGCTAAGCCCCGCCACAAGCTCCGCCAACGGCTGCGTGGTCATGCGTATAGTCTCAACCTGGTAACCGGCTGACTCAAAGCTGCTCTTCAGCTTGTGAAGGATTTTGAGAGTATCAGCAACCTGTGTGCGGTAGTTTTGTCTGTCCAGCCGGACGAAGGCGGTAATGGCCCTGACCCTCGAGTTGGAAGAAGAGGAAGCGGTGGCCGCATGGGTCTGCGCCAGCATTGGCGAGGAAGCGAACAGGATAACGGCCAGAACGGATCGGAGCATGCAGGCTCTCCTTGAGAGAAAACAGCTACCGCAGTATAAATGGCGCGGCATTTAAAGAGGTCAATCCGGACTATGAATGCGCAAGGCTGAAAGCATGCAGGCGGATGACATGAATGCTGTTGCGGAGACAATCAATGCCGGTGCGGCGGTTCCCACGGTTGAACCTAGACAACGGTTGAACCTAGACAGAGGATAGACGCACAGCCGAGAATGACTCCAGGCGGAAAACTAGCTTCCTTCAAGGGCAGTGTTGCTGCGGGAACTGCCCTGAGTCACTGAGGCGTGAGCAGAAACACGCGCACCGGCCCGGAGTGGAAATGACTATCCATGGTGGCTACCTGATGGCGATTCGTTCTGGGACTTTGTATGCCGAAAGCGACGATCTCACCTTTGTCGTTGATGGCCGTTGCGCCGGTCAAAACCACATCTTCCGGTATGCCTGTGACGACATTGTTCAGGTCGATCATTCCTCCGCTGCTCGTCCACAGAAAAGCGCGCGTTCCCAAGGGGCTGCCCGATACGCCCACGACCTGCCCAGCATTGTTGATTCCGAAAGCTTCACTGTAACTGCTGCCTGAGAGCGAGCCCAGCGATTGTATGCCGCCCTGCTGCGTCCAGATAAATGCGCGGATCCCGCCACTGCCCTCGGACGCACCCACCACCGTTCCGGAATCGTTGATGTGATCGGCACGGCTGGTGGTATCGCCGGAAAGGGGAGCAATCTCGGTCATGGCGCCGCCGCTCCAGATGAAAGCGTGCTGCGCGTCGGCGGGCGTATCGGAAACTCCAACCGCAACGCCGAGATTGTTGATACTGTGGGCGGCGCTGCTGGGTCCGCCAAGCGTTCCCAGGTCCTGCACCGCGCCGTTGTCCCAGATCACAGCGTGCGTTCCTGACGCTCCGGCAATCTGGCCGTGATCATTGACGGAGTATGCCTGGCTTGAGTTCGCGCCCGGCAGCGTGGGCAACTGGACCAGCCCCGTGGTCGTCGTCCAGGAGAATGCATGCATGCTGTCAGCAGTGTTCGATGTGCCCACTACCTCGCCGGAGCTGTTGATGCCGAATGCGGAGCTGTAATCGCCGCCGGAGAGAGTTCCCAGGTCACGCATCCCTCCCTGCTTCTGACAGAAAAAGGCATGCGTGTCCGCGCCGTGCGGAAAACCTGACGCTCCCACCGCCTGGTCCTCTGTGTTGATGGCTTGGATTCTGGCGCTGCCATGCCGCAATGTGCCAAGATCTTTGGCAAGATAGGTCTGCGCGCCGGCAGCGACGCAGAGAAATATCGGCGGCAGCAGCAGCCGAAGGAACTTGGAATTGATGGCAGAAAACATTTTCATCTCTCAAAAGGCGGTGAACGTAACGGCCTTGGTCGCTCCCGCGGTAACAGCCGCGGTTGTGCTCTTGGTTGTGTGTCCGGTTTTCGCCACTGTGATGGTGTAACTGCCCACCGGAATCCAGTTGGTGGTGAACGTGCCCGCCGTGCTGGTGCTTCCCGCTACAGTAGTGGCGACTGAGCCGCCTTTGATGGTCACCGTCGCCGTGGAAACCGCCGCGTTGCTTGCGCTCAACACTTTCACTGAAATCTTTCCGCCGGCAGCAATAGGCACATTGAGCGTTGCAGTGCCTCCGGAGGTCACGGCTACTGACAGCGTGTGCGCCAGAAGTCCGGTCTTGCTGGCAGTGATGTTCTGTGTGCCCGCAGTCACATTGCTGAGTGTATAAACTCCAGTGCTGCTGGAAGTGGTTGAGCCGCCGGTCCATTTCACCGTTGCGCCGGAAACGGCGCCTCCGGTGGCAGCATTGGTGATCTTGCCGGTAACTTTACCGGTGGATCCCGAAGCCGCCAGCGTGAAGTTGGCTGTGCTGTTTGCGCCGCCGGTGATGGTCACGTTTTGCGTCGAGCTCTGGAAGCCGGTAGCGGACGCAACCAGTTGGATCGTTCCCGCCGGCACTCCAGTAAGGCTGTAAGTTCCGGTCGAACTCGTAGTGGTGCTTCCGCCTCCGAACCCGACCGAGGCGCCGGCAATGGCAACGCCAGCCGAACTTTTCACCGTCCCGGAAACTGAGCCGCTGTTCGAGCCCAGCGTAATGGGCGGCGCAGTGACCGTAGAACCCGCGGTTACGGTGACAGTCTGACTACCGTTGGCGAATCCCGTGGCTGAAGCGGTGATCGTTGCAGAACCAGCGGGCAGATTAGCGAGCGTGTAAGCTCCGGTACTGCTGGTGGCCACGGTAAGGCCATCCGCGCTGACGGTTGCGCCGGAAATCCCGGTTCCGGAGCTGTTCACCACTGTGCCGCTCACGCTGCCGGGACTCACTGGCGCGAGAGCCAGCGTGCCTGCGGTAGTCGTGCTTCCGGCTGTGATCGTCGCACTCTCTGAGGCGCTGCTGTAGCCGCTCAGCGATGCCGCAACGGTGACAGTTCCCGCCGCCATATTCTGGATCGACCAGGTTCCGTCAGCAGCCGTGACTGCGCTGTTCGCGCCCACTGTAACCGACGCGCCCAAGAGCGGAGCGCCGGAGGTATTCGTCACGGTTCCTGTGATCGCGCCCGTGCTGCCGCCGGAAGATGAAATTCTGATGATCTTGGCTACAGAAGGCACTCCCGAGCCGTTCAGGATGAACAACATGTAATATCCCGGCGGAGCGATATTGGCGTTGGCCGGCATGGTCACGTTCAAACCGTTCGTGGCCTGGGCAAAGTTCAGTTGCATGAAGCGCTGCGCCATATCGAATGTATGGGTTGTTGAGCCCACATGAATCCAGCTCACCTTGGTGATGCCGGTTGCGTTTGGTGTGCCGACAAAAACTGTTTGTCCGTAGCCGACACTGGTGGGCGCAGAAGAGATCGTGGGTCGTGCGCCGTTGAACAGGTAGGGTGGTGAGTAAATCTGGGCGTTTGGCCCGCCCACATTGCCACCGGCGGAAAGCACGCGGCCATCGGGCAGCAACAGAGCCGTTGAATGATACCCGCGATATACCGCAATGCTGGCCATCACCGTAAATTTTCCCGTGGCGGGGTCCCACATCTCCGTGGGCAGAACGGGCGACGTCGATGTATCAAATCCCGCTGCGCTGCTGCCGCCGGAAATGAAGACCTTGCCATCGGGCAGCACGACCGCATTGTGCTGACGGCGCGCAAAATGCATGCTCCCTGTGGCTTTCCACGCAGGCGTGGCGGCATTCAGGTCGATGATCTCGGCGGTCGCGGTGGGAGGATCTCCACCACCTACTTCGAGCACCTTGCCCACGTCATACATCACGCCCGGTCCGTAAGACCGCCCAACGCTCATCACCGCCACATTGCTCCAAGAGCCGGTTCCGCTGGTGTTCAGATACCGGCTCTGACGGTTCGGACCGGCGGAAAAAATCTTCCCGTTCGGCGCCACAAACATGACGGGATAGAGCGGCTGGACGAGTTGCGCCGTGGTGAGGCTGCGCCAACTATTGCTCGCGAACTGGTAAACCTGGGGTAGAGGATTGGTATTGGTGTTTGCGTTGACGTCGCCTGAGACCACCAGCACATCGCCGTTGGGCAGCACAGTGGTTGTCGGATACCAGCGGCCTTCATTCATATCCGGCAGCGTCTTGAAGCTGTTGCTGCTGGGATCATAAATGACGGCGTGCGGGAAGCCGACATAATCGGCAATATGTCCGCCCGCGATGAAGACACGCCCATCGGGCAGGCTGGTATGTCCGGCGCAAAACAGCTCGTACGCCGACGCGGCGGTCGGGCTGAACGTGTTGGTAGCCGGGTCCCAGATGTGCGGTTGCAGCGACTCGGCGTAATAGGAAACGAAGAAAACTCTACCGTCGGGCAACAGTGTGGTGTGAATGGCGCGGGTCGGCCAGGTGGATAAAGCATTCCACTGGCCTTGAACATTGGCTTGGGGATAGCATCGGGCAACTGCTAAGACGAACAACAGAACAACTGATGCATTCCTCGCTGCGGCGAGAGAAGTGAAGAGGCGCACAATAACTCCATCAGATTCAGCTATGTTCATGCGGGTTGCGCAGCAACGCAAGCATGGAATTGTTAAATCTTTACGTAGCCCATCTGCTAAGGCCCAAGTTGATGCGGGGAACCATACTGCTGACCTACGCTTATTAAAATGATCTAATCAGACTTAAACGGGCTACACCAACTTTTGACGGTGATTCGCGTGAGATCCAGAGTCTAAGGAAGCAACGCGAATCTCGGATATCGCTGCGCAAGCTACTCTCTAAAGGAAAATTGCCCATGAAGAACTGGATGTTGTGGTCGGTCTTGTTTTTCTCCGTGACTTGCTTCGCACAACAAAGCGGAGCGCAAAAGCAGCCGGCGTCGCTCAGGAGCTTTTTGCTGACGCAACTGCAGGAGACCCATAACCAGAAGAACTGGTTTGTTTCCGAGAAAGAGGCGGTTGCCGGACTTACACCGGAACAGGCGGCGTGGTCGGACGGGAAGAACCATTCCGTAGGCCAACTGGTGCAGCACCTGAACTTCTGGAATTCCTACAACCTTGCCGCCTTCAAAGGCGAGCATCCGCAGGGCCCGGCCGGCAACGACAACAGCAATACCTTCAAGTTTGACGCCAAACAGTGGGACGCCGCGCTCAGGCAGTTCGATAGCGTGATGAATGAATGGGAGCAGACCGTTCAAAAAGCAGATGACGCCACCCTGTCGAGGCTCGCTCCCCTGGTCGCTCACATCGCGGAGCATAACGCGTACCACATTGGAGAAATGATTGCAGTGCGCAAGGCGCACGCGATGTGGAATCCGGATTTGGGGGTGAAATAAGGTGTGGTCAGGTTTTTCGAATGTTGCTGGGAGCTGAATCGTTTGAACCTTAGTTGGCTCCCGCGAAACGGCAGCAGAGTAGATCCTTCAGCTTGCGCCTCGAATTATACCTCTGGTTATCTGCCGATTCTGCGTGGGCTTCAGGACGACACCCCTGAGAGGAGGGCGCACATCCCGGGTTGATGAACATCATGCTGGTCTCGGTGACGCAGCGCACCGCGAGATCGGCCTGGAAAAGGCCCTGGACGCGCGCCGCCGCGATATTCTTTTTCAATTTCTGGCGGAAGCCCTGGCCATCACCTTTGCCGGCGGCCTGCTGGGAATCATGGTCGCCTATCTGATCTCATGGAGCGTGGGCCGCATCCCGCTCTACAGCTACATCGCGCAAGACGCGCAGGGCGGCGATATCCGGCTGATCATCTCGCCGGTAAACCTGGTCGTCTCCACCACGATTCTCGTGGTAGTGGGAAACGTCAGCGGCATGCTGCCGGCCATCAAGGCTTCGCGCCTGGACCCGATCGAGGCGCTCAGGTACGAATAGGTTTCCGTTGAACCCGGATAATTCCCTGATCAGCCGCTGACTTCTCCAGTTTGCGGCCTCACCGAGACAGCCCGTCCCCTTTGGGCTAGAATGTCGAAGTTGAAATTGAAATTCAATTTCATTTTCAATTAGCCGATTTGCCCCAAACCAATCTCCGGAGAATTTCCGTGTTGCGGCTCGAACTGAAACACGTTTTGGTCCTAATGTCCATGGCCTTCGTTGCGGCGCTCCCTTCGCGCTCTCAGGCGCAGGAGAACTACTTCATTACTTATACCCACAACATGGAGGAGCCGGGCACGCTCGAGGTATCCAACAAGTCTGTGGCCGGATTTCCCCGTGACGGCAGTTCTTTTCTGGGGAGCGCAGTGGAATTTGAATACGGCGTTAAGACCTGGTGGACTTCAGAGCTGTATCTGGACGGACAGACCACATCTGGCGAGAGCACGGTTTTCACCGGCTGGCGTCTGGAAAACCGCTTCCGCCCGCTGTTGCGCGAGCACTGGATCAATCCCGTGCTCTATTTCGAGTTTGAAGACATTAACACCGCCGATAAGTCGCTGTTGGAAATCGTGGGGCACGACGGCATTGCGGACTTTCTCACCCGCAACGATCGCAGCGAGAAGGAGCGGGAAGCTGAACTGCGGTTGATCCTCTCCAGCAACGCGAAAGGCTGGAACATTTCCGAGAATATCATCGCCGAGAAAAATCTTGCCGCTGAGCCATGGGAGTTCGGCTACGCGCTGGCGGTGAGCCGTCCCCTGTCACTGCTGGCCAGTCCGAATCCGTGCACATTTTGCCGCGAAAACTTCAGCCTGGGCGCGGAACTCTATGGAGGGCTGGGTGACCGCTACAGCTTCGGCCTGAACAACACATCGCACTATCTCGCACCCACAGTGGCGTTCCAGGTTCCGGCCGGCCCAGCGTTCCAGCTCTCGCCCGCGGCGGGACTGACCAGCAACAGCCATGGCATGCTGCTGCGTTTCGGCGTCTCTTATGAATTCAATCAATTCGCTAGATTATGGAGGAAACAATGAAACCGGTCCAAATCTGGGTGTTGATCATTTGTGTTTTGCTTTCCGCCACTCTGCTGCTGGCCGCCCCCGGTGATGGGCTGTGGCTGACCAAGGTTCCGGCCAAAGACCGCGCCCGCCACAATCCCTATGCAGGCAATCCGTCTGCCCAGGCCGCTGGAGCGCGGCTGTTTAAGCTGAATTGCGCCTCATGCCACGGTGACGACGCTCAAGGCAAAGATCATCATCCCGGTCTGCATAGCGAGCGCGTGCGTAACGCGACACCGGGCGAACTGCAGTGGCTGCTCACCAACGGCAGCATGAAGAACGGAATGCCGTCATGGTCGCGGCTACCCGAGCCGCAACGCTGGCAAATCATCAGCTTTTTGAAATCGCTGTCCGTGGCGGACCAGGTATCGCAGCAAACAGCCAGGTAGCTTAGACCGCCGTGGTCATGGTGCGGGCCGAATTCAGGCTGGCGACCAGGACTGTGAGATCATCCGCCGCCGGCAATCCTTGTGCGAATTGGTCGTTTTGCGCGATGATCTCGCTCACGGTCTCTTCCGGCGGACGTCCGTTGAACGTGAGCAGCAAGGAAGCAAGCCGGTCCTCGCCAAACTCCTCCGCGTCAAGGTTGCTGCGCTCGGAGATTCCGTCTGTATAAAGGTAAACCGCCCTGATCGATTCCAGCGGCAGTTCGCGAGTCTCAGGCTCAAATCCC
Organism: Candidatus Angelobacter sp.; assembly: GCA_035712465.1. Classification (GTDB taxonomy): domain Bacteria; phylum Acidobacteriota; class Terriglobia; order Terriglobales; family Acidobacteriaceae; genus Angelobacter. Next base: position 122,473 of record DASTAS010000013.1, on the reverse strand, counting down.
GGCAGCAGCCCAATCGGCATCGCTGTGGACTCGATCTTCCGGATTTGATTGCTTTGGGTCACAATCAGCAATGGCGTATGTCCGGCGTTCACGCAGGTCAACTTGCCACGGGAGAAATCGAGTTGTGCCAGCACCGCCGTGAGATATTTCCCGCTCGCGGTCTGCAACAGATGCCGGTGCGCCACCAGTGCGACTTCACTGAGTGAGCACCCCTGCGCCAGATGGCTCCGCACGATGGCTTGAAAGCCCGCCATGACCAGCGCCGCCGGCACGCCCTTACCGGAGACATCCGCCGTCAAACAGAACAATGCGGTGGCTGTCGCGAGTAATCGCATCGAAGTAGTCGCCGCCAATATCCCGCGACATCCGGCTTGTGCCTGCGATGGAGCAGTTCGGAAGCTGCGGAATGGTCTGCGGCAACAGCGATTGCTGAACCTGCTGAGCGGCGAGCAGATCGCGGCGGAGCTCGTCACGCCGCATGGCGCCGTGTACCCAGCGATTCTGTATGTAGACACCCAGCACCGCGCCCGCCGGCAGGAACAATATCAGAATCAACCACAACGCAGATTTCGATATCAGCTCCGGATGGTGGATCAGCCTCTCTTGCACCAGCGTTACGCTGGCGCCCATCACCGCGCCGATGAAGGCGATGGTGCCCATAATTACAAGCCGCCTGCGGCGCGGCATGCTGTTGAGCCAGCTGGAGCGTGCTCTTTTATTAGCACGAACCTGGCGCAGTCGATTAACTAAGTTGCTTTTGATCGGAACACGTGCTGGAGATGACATGGACGGTCACTTACCGAACTTTCCACAACTCCGATCCGCGCAGGGCCGGCGGAATTGCGGGGACATCATGCCACGATCTTTTTCCCGGTTCAAGCAGGGCTGCTGCATTTTCGCGGCGCAAGATGCGCAACAAAGGGACTGTCAAGCTGACGGCCATACTCGCTCCTATTTCTCGCAGCAGGACATCTACATTGTTTCCATTTACATTTAAATACGTGAGAAGTTATAAACCACAATTCGTTCTTATCCTGCTGTTTTCGCTGATGGCCGTGCCGCGGCCGGCCTCCGCCGCTGCGCCACCGTCCTCAAAGGCTGACTTCAAGAGCCTGGTAGGAAGATACGACTACCCTGCCCGGCTCGGGCTCGACTTTACTGAAATGGGAGTGGAAAAGCGCGGCAAAGCTCTGGTGATCGATCTGCAGTATGAAGGCAACGACGAGAGCGACCGCGTGCCTGCTTACCTTGTCCTGCCCGATGGCGATGGGCCTTACCCCGCCATCCTCTGGGGTCACTGGATGATGGATGGCTCGCCCTTGCGCAATCGCCACGAGTTCATGGATGAAGCGCTGGTGCTGGCCCGATCCGGCGTTGTCTCATTGCTGATCGACACGCCCATGGTCCGGCACGGATACAAAGCAAAGTCCATCAAGGACGATCCGCTTGGCTGGGCCGAGCAGGATGCCGCAGACGAACATCAGTACATTATCGATCTGCGGCGCGGCGTGGACCTGCTCATCAGCCGGCGTCAGGTGGACCGTCATCACATTGCTTACGTCGGCCACAGCTTCAGCGCGCACTCCGGCGCCATCCTGGCCGGCATCGATAAGCGCATCTGCTGCTTTGTTCTAATGGCCGGCGAGTTCAATGATGAAGGCATGGTCCGCAACGTCAACAGCGGCGACCTGCTCAAGTGGAAGCAGGCGCTTGGCCCGGAGAAGGTTGACCAGTATTTGAAAGACTACGCCTGGGATGACCCCGCCAACTTCATCGGGCACACGGATGATGAAAGCATATTTCTCCAATTCGCCAGCGGTGATCAGGTTTCCCGCGAGCAGGCGCAGAAAGCTCTCGACTCCTTCAGCGCGAAAGACAAGAAGATGGAAATCTATAACGCTCCACACGCGCTCAACGCCGCCGCGCGCCTCGACCGCGACCGCTGGCTGCAGCAGCACTTGAAATTCAAACGCCCGGACGAAGCCGCGCTGAATGCTATTCCGCAACTCAAGTGATCGTTGTAACCTTACCGAGCAAAGCCAGTTCTGAAATCCCGAACCCGCCGTTTTGCGGCTGAGGGATGGCACGACCTCAGGGCAAGAAGGCATCATCTGGGCTCATGGTAGGGTTCCCTCGCTTCGCTCGGGATAAAGAAAAGCTAGGTTCGCAGCTCCACCACCGTCGCGCCGCCACCGCCTTCGTTCTGCGGTGGCTCACTGACGGTCGCCACGTGAGGATGCCTTTGCAGGTACTGGCGCAGCGCCTTGCGTAAAATGCCCATTCCGCTGCCGTGAACGATCCTGATGCGCGGCATGCCGGCAAGAAACGCGCGATCGAGAAACTTCTCCACTTCGCTGGTCGCTTCATCGACGGTGTGCCCGATGACGTTGATCTCCGTTGGCGCATTCAGGTCGTCGCTCTTGAGCGAAACGGAGATGCCTTTGGCGCGAGCCGCGGCTACAGGCGTGATGCCGCTGCGCGGAAACACCTCGGCAATGTCATCGCGCGGCACCTTCATTTTCATGGCGCCCATTTCCACCTCAAACGTGCGGTCATCCACTTTGCGCTTGACCACGGCCGTGCGGCCCAGCGACTTGAGCTTCACCGTGTCGCCTTCCGAGACGCGCTTTACCTCGTGTGGACGGGCGTGCGGATCGCCCTGGTCGGCGCCTGTCTTGTGCGCGACGACGCCAGCATCAAATTGTTCTTTGAATTCGCGCCGCAGTTTGGCGATGCGCTGCTCGGCCTGTTTTGAGAGCCTGGTCTGTGCGGCGCGGTCCTGTACGGCATTCACCGCCTCGCGCACCTGGTATTCAAAGTCGCGGATCAGCGATTCCAGCTTGCGCTCAAACTCGCGCGTTTTCTGCCGCTGCTCCTGCGCGGCTTCGGTCTCCAGCCGCTTCAATTCCCTGCCCAGTTCCTCTTCGCGATGCTGCGTTCTCTGCCGTTCTCGCTCGAGCTCGCGCAGGTCGGCGTGAAGTTTATCCAGAAACGTCGCGACGTCCTGTGTCTGCGTCCCCAGCTTCTTGCGCGCGGCTTCAATGATCTCTGTGTTCAACCCAAGCCGCTGCGCGATGTTGATGCCCGCAGAAGCTCCCGGCACCCCGACCTGCAGCTCATAAGTGGGCTCAAGCGTCTTCTCATCGAATCCAACGGCTGCGTTGAGCACGCCCGGCGTGTTCGCCGCATAAACTTTCAGCGAGGTATGGTGGGTTGAGATGATGGTCACCGCTTCGATGCGGCGGAAGTGCTCGGCAATGGCCACGGCCAGCGCCGCGCCTTCTTCAGGGTCGGTGGCCGAGCCCAGTTCATCCAGCAGGACGAGTGAGTGCGGCGTGGCCGTGCGCGAGGTGAAATCGATATGCGTCACGTGCGCCGAAAACGTGGACAGGTTCTGCTCAATTGATTGATAGTCGCCGATATCGGCCAGCACCGCGTCAAACACCGGTAGGCGCGCGCTGGTGGCCGGCACAGGCACTCCCGCCTGCGCGATGAGTGCGAGCAGGCCAATCGTCTTCAAGCCGACGGTCTTTCCGCCCGTGTTCGGACCGCTGATGATGAGCTGCCGGTGCGCCGAATCCATTTCCAGCGTGAGCGGAACTACCTTGCCGCCCTTTGGCCGCAGATTACGCTGCAGCAGCGGATGGCGGGCATCACGCAATTCCAGATAATCGACTGTCAGCTCGGGTCGCACGCAATCGTAATCGAGGCCAAAGCGCGCCTTGCCGAATTGCAGTTCAACTTCCGCCATTACCTCCGTCGCCGCAGCCACCGCGTCCGATTGTTCGCCCACCTTCTCTGTCATTTCCTGCAGAATGCGCCTGATCTCAGCCTGCTCTTCTTCCAGCAGCCGCACCAGGTCGTTGTTCTGCTCAATGGTCTCAAGTGGCTCAATAAAGATGGTCTGCCCGCTGGAAGACGCGCCGTGTACCACGCCATTCACGCGCCGGCGCTGCTCGGTCTTGACGGGAATCACAAACCGCTCGCCGCGGATGGTGATCAGCTCTTCCTGCACGGCGCCGCCTTCCGCCAGGCGGCGCAGGTAGCCGCGCAAAGAGTCCTGGATCAGGCGCTTCTGTTTTTCGACTTCGCGACGGATGTGCCCCAGTTCAGGCGATGCGCGATCATCCAGGGTTCCATCCGGCAGGATCTTGTTACGGAAGTAGCGCAGCAGGGGCGTGAAATCAGCAATCTGCAGCGAGAGCGCCTGCATTCCTTCCCACGCCTTCTCGCGAAGCACAGCCTCGGGCGGCCGCAATGCAATCTCGCGCCATTCGGCTGCTTTATCGGCGACGAGAAGAATGTCGCGAAGTTCATTGATCTCCAGCGCGGCGCCCGGGATTTTTGCCTTGGCCAGAAGCTGGCCGGCATCAAACAATCCGGAAAAATCAAACCGCCCGCCTGCAGAGAGAAAGCGCCGCGCCTCGGCGGCAAGCTGCTGCTGGTTGTCAGTCCAGTTGCGATCGGCAGATGGCACAAGTTGTGCCACTCGTTCCTTGCCCAGCGGGGAGTTCACGTACGCGGATAGCAAGTCGCGGAACTGGTCAAATTCCAGTACGCGAGCAGAGGAGTGCTTGAGAGGCGAAGGAACCATTCATGATGATGTTAGCGCAAATCGCCTGATAAAATGCTCGCTCGGGCATGGGCGATCCAGATCTTGCCTTTCTGATCCCGGACAAATGATCCGGCTCACTCCTCCTCCAGAACTGCTAAACTTCCTTTAGTATGGCTTTTCCAGTCACTCGCTTGCGCCGTCTGCGCCAGTCTGAATCCCTGCGTTCCCTGGTGCGTGAGACTCATCTTGAGCCCTCGAACTTCATCTATCCCCTGTTCGTCTGTCCCGGGGAACGGGTACGCAAAGAGATCAGCTCCATGCCGGGCGTGTTCAATTTATCGATCGATGAAGCAGTGAAGGAAGCGCGCGAAGCCAAGTCGCTGGGATTGGGCGGCATTATCCTGTTCGGTTTGCCGGAGAAGAAAGACGAAGTCGCCACCGGCGCCTGGGCGGAGGACGGAATTGTGCAGCGGGCTACTCGGGCCATCAAGCGGGAGGTCCGTGATCTGACCGTCATTGGCGACGTCTGCCTGTGCGAGTACATGTCACATGGCCATTGCGGCATTGTGAAGCACAAGAAATCTGGTGGCAAGACGCCACGCGTCATGGTGGTTGCGCGGGAAAACCTCTCTGCTGCCGCCACCAAAGTTGCCGAAACCGCGGCCGCGGTCGAGTACGAAATTGAAAATGACGCCACGCTCGATATCCTGGCCAAAACGGCCGTCTCGCAAGCTGAAGCCGGCATGGACATCATCGCGCCCTCCGACATGATGGACGGCCGGGTGGCCGCCATCCGCAAAGGGCTCGATGAAGCCGGGTTCACCAACACTCCTATCCTTTCTTATGCGGCCAAGTTTTCTTCGGGGTTCTACGGGCCGTTCCGGGAAGCCGCCGATTCCGCGCCCCAATTCGGAGACCGCCGCTCCTATCAGATGGACGGGGCCAACCTGCGCGAAGCCATGCGTGAGATCGAGCAGGATATTCAGGAAGGAGCGGACATGATCATGGTCAAGCCGGCCATGCCATATCTCGACGTGATCAATGAGGCGCGACACCGCTTTGAGCTGCCCATCGCCGCCTACCAGGTCTCAGGCGAGTACGCCATGTTGCAGGCGGCCATCCGCAACGGCTGGCTGGACCGGGACCGCGTGATGCTGGAATCGCTGCAATCAATCAAGCGCGCGGGCGCGAGCATCATGCTTACTTATTTTGCCAAGGACGCGGCAAAGCTTCTGTCGTAGGGACGTCCCGTGTTCCGGCTAACGCTGCCAAAGCCGGCTTTCGCTTAAAGGCGAAGAACGAAGATGGGGCTGCCGCCGCACCGCGTGGCCGGAGTGCTTCTTCTCACCCGTATTTATAAGATCAGTGGCGCGAGACAACTCCAAGGTAAGTAGCTGCTTCCTAACGTAAGTAGCTGGTTTTGCTCATTTCCATGCCGTGCACGGTATTCTCAATGCTTCTGATTCATTTGCCTGCTCGGCTGGGGATTGCACGCCCGGGATCATTCGCATTCTTGTTGTTCCCTGTAATTGCAGCCTTGACCTGCTCAGTCGAAGGCCGCGGAGCAGCCGGGAACTTTTGTTTTCGCTGGTCAGTGACTCAACGGCGCAATACTGCCGTTCTTCGTGCGCGCCACAGCCACGCACGTGATGCGCCACAGCATTCATTTGTACAAACGCGTAAGAACGCCAATGTGCGCCAGCACGGAAACGAGTTGGGCGCGGGGCCATCCCGTGTTCCTTAGTACGTGTCTAACCCGTTAAATTCACAATTCGCTGTGCAATAAGGGCAGCAAATGGTTTTTGGAGAGATGGCAACTACCCAGACGAATGTTATTCACCGCGAGACTGTCCATCCCAGCGAGATTGCCCGCCGCATCTCCGAGATGGGCGAGTGGTTCCACAACATTGATCTCCACGGCGTGCCGACGGCGCCGGACCACTTCCTGGGAGACTTTCCCCGGGTCAAATGGAAGAGCATAGCTCCCGCTTTGCCGTCTGACTTGGCAGGCGCGTCTGTCCTGGACATTGGATGCAACGCGGGGTTTTATTCGGTGGAACTCAAGAAGCGCGGAGCCGGTCGTGTGCTCGGCGTTGATGTGGATGACCGCTACCTTGCTCAGGCCCGCTTTGTCGCTGACGTTCTTGGGCTGGATACCGAGTTCGCCAAATGCTCTGTCTACGATGTGGACCAGATCCCGGGCGAATTCGATTACGTCATCTTCATGGGCGTCTTCTATCACCTGCGCTACCCCCTGTACGCGCTGGACAAAGTCATCAAGAAAGTCAAAGGCCGCCTCGTCTTCCAGACGATGATTCGCGGTTCCCTGACCAGCCCCGAGCTGAAAGACAATTACCACTTCTGGAACAAGGAAGTTTTTAATGCTCCGGATTTTCCGTGCATGTACTTCATAGAGAAGAGCTACGCCGGAGATCCCACGAATTGGTGGATACCCAATCACGGAGCCATGGAGGCCATGCTGCGCAGCTCCGGCCTCGAAATTGAATCTCATCCCGAACCGGAAACATGGATCTGCCGTCCTGCAACCGTCATGAAGGGAAACAAGTACATTCTCGATCACGAACTCGCAGGTACGCTGTAGGTCCGCCCGGCTTTCTGCATAAGGTGCTGAATCAATGGTTGAAGCAGTCATGCTGTGGAACGAACCAAATAACTTGTCCCACTGGGATTTCAAGCTGGATCCGGACTGGAAGATGTTTGCTGAGATGATCATCACGGCCAGCAAAGCCATCCGTCAGGAGTGCCCGGGACTACCGATTGCTCTGGGCGGCATCTCTCCCATTGATCCTCATTTTATTGAGTTGATGGGAGCACACGGCGTGCTTGATGCTGTTGACATTGTGGCTGTGCATGGATTCCCTCTGGACTGGAATCACTGGAAGATCAATGACTGGCCAAAGAAGATTGACGAGATTCGATCGGTGACCAGGAAGCCGGTCTGGGTTTCTGAAGCGGGCGTGTCGTCCTTTGGCGCGGAAGAGGTGCAGGTTTTTGGGATCAAGCGCACTGCGGACCTGTTACTCCCGGTCGTCGAGCGCGTGCACTGGTACAGCCTGCTTGATCTCCCGGCCACGTGGACAGCCACGACGCGACACAAGGAGGCCGAAGGCAGCGCCTATTACCGGCATTACTATATGGGACTCCTGCGCGAAGATGGTTCGGCCAAGCCCGCAGCCGATTGCTTTCCTCAGGGGCTCGGAATATGCCAGTGGTTCCACTTTGAAGATCATCGCCTGGAACTCGCCGTGGAGTGGCTGAAACGGCTTAACGTGAAGTACCTGCGCACCGGGATCAGCTGGGCTGACTGGTTTCGCCAGAATTCTGAAGCGTGGTTTGATCGCCAGATGCAGATGCTGGAGCCCTTCACCACCACGCTCACTCTCTGCTTTACCCCCGAGCACATGGGTATTGAGCCGCATTACACCAGCCCTCCCAGGAGGGCGGAAGATTTTGCCGAATTCGCCGTGTGGTCCGTGCGCAAGTACGCTGCGGCTCGCACGCAAACCGGCGTTCTCATAGGAGCTGAATAGCGAATGAGCAAGAACATTCTAGTGACCGGTGGCGCTGGATTCGTCGGCTCGCATCTGGTAGATGCGTTGCTTGCGGCAGGACATAACGTTCGTGTTTTCGACAATCTCACGCCGCAGGTCCACGGCCATACCTTCCCTGACTATCTTTCCCGCGAGGCGGAGTTCCTCGGCGGAGACATGCAGGACGCGAGTGCTGTCCGGAGAGCATTGGACGGGGTGGAAGTCGTGTTTCACATGGCAGCCGCTGTAGGGGTTGGGCAGTCCATGTATGAGATCTCGCACTACATCGGCTCCAACACCGGCGGGACCGCGGTACTCCTGCAGGAGTTGCTCAACCGTAACAGCAAAGTGGAGAAGCTGGTTATTGCTTCTTCCATGTCCATTTACGGGGAGGGCAAATACCTGTGCGCGCGATGCGGGGAGATGACTCCGCAGCTCCGTTCCAATGAACAGCTCAGGGCCAAAAACTGGGAAATGGCGTGCCCTGCCTGTGGAGAGGCGCTCACTCCCATTCCCACGGATGAATCCAAACCGCTGCAGTGCAGCTCCATCTATGCTTTGTCCAAAAAAGACCAGGAGGAAATGACGCTGTTGTTTGGGCGCACATACGGACTGCCTGTGGTCGCTCTGCGCTTCTTCAATATCTATGGACCGAGGCAGGCTCTTTCCAATCCTTACACAGGGGTAGCGGCCATCTTTGCTTCGCGCCTGCTGAACGGAAAAGCTCCCCTGGTGTTCGAAGACGGCAGACAGATGCGCGACTTCGTCAGCGTGAAGGACATCGTGCAGGCCAATCTGCTGGCTATGGAAAGGTCCGGCGCTGACGGAATGGCGCTCAACGTCGGCTCAGGCGAGCCGGTATCGATTCGCGAAGTGGCAGCGGCGCTGATGGAAGCACTGGAATCCAGCATCCTTCCCGAACTCACGGGAAAGTACCGGGCCGGCGATATCCGCCACTGTTTTGCGGATATCTCAGCCGCCCGCAAGCACCTGGGCTATGAACCGGGGGTCCGCTTCGCGGACGGCATAAAGGAATTAGTTGGATGGCTGCGCCTGCAGCAGCCACAGGATCGTGCGGCAGAAGCTGTCGCTCAACTCAGCAACTTCGGGCTGACGGCTTGATGCCGGACGAAGGGGGAAAGCAATGACCAAAGACAAGACCCGCTCTGTACTGATCTTCGGCGGCGCCGGCTTTATAGGTTCGAACCTGGCGCACCACCTGCTCACCAGAACAGATGCCAAGGTACATGTTTTTGACAATCTCAGCCGTGCCGGCGTGCGGAACAACCTCGAGTGGCTCAGGAAAGCTGCCGGCTCTTCAGGTAGGTTGAAAATCACGATGGGCGATGTCCGCGACGCCTCCATGGTCACGCGGGCCGCCGCTGATGCCGGAGAAATCTACCACTTTGCTGCTCAGGTGGCCGTGACCACTTCGCTGGTTGATCCTCGTCTCGATTTCGAGGTCAATCTCGGCGGCACCTTTAATGTACTGGAAGCCGCGCGCAAATCCGGCAACAAACCTTTTGTCCTGTTTACCTCTACCAACAAAGTTTATGGCGACCTCGGGCTCGGGGAACCTGTACGCATGAACGAACGCTACGTTTATCCCGGGCACCGGGGCGTTTCCGAATCGCAGCCGTTGGATTTCCACTCTCCCTACGGCTGTTCCAAGGGCGCCGCCGACCAGTACGTGCGCGATTTCAGTCGCATCTACGGTTTGCCGACCGTTGTCTTTCGTATGTCCTGCATTGCCGGCCCGCGACAGTTCGGCACAGAAGACCAGGGCTGGGTGGCTCATTTTGTCTATTCCGCGCTCCAGCAGAAACCGGTAGCGATCTATGGCGATGGCTGCCAGGTCCGAGATGTGCTCTGCGTGAAGGACCTGGTGCGAGCGTTCGACGCCGTCCGGGAAAACCTTCCCATTACCGCCGGTCAGATCTACAACGTCGGCGGCGGAATCGCCAACACAACTTCGCTGCTCGAGTTGATGCGCAGCATCCGGCAACTCACCGGCTGCACCCTGGACCATGTCTCTGATGAACGCCGGCCGGGCGATCAGCTCGTCTATGTCACGGATTATGGTAAACTCCAGCGCCACACCGGCTGGAAACCGCTGGTTAATCTCAAAGAGACGCTGGGGTTGTTACGCGACTTCTGGGAGGAAAACCAGAGAACCCTTGCCGGGCGCGCGGAGCAGCCTCCCCTGGAAACATTTGCCGCGGCTACCCGCAATTCCGAGAGGGCCGCATGAAGTTCGCATTCGTCAATCCGAACTGGGACTTTGCCGGCTCCACATACTTCGGCTGTCGCGAGCCGCACGTCCCGCTGGAACTGATGTTTGCCTATGACCAGGTCCGAGCCGCCGGACACGATGCTCTGCTCATCGACGCGCAGACAGACCAGCTCGACGCAGAGCAGGTGAAGCCCAGGATCGCTGCATTCGTGCCTGACTTTCTCGTGATCCCCACGGCGCCTTCCTACCTGTTCTGGCGGTGCCCGCCTCCGGAGTTGCGTGTGCCGAAGGAGTGGTTCCGGGCTCTCGGCATTGGAAAAGCGGTGAAGGTCGCCATTGGGCCACATCCCTCAGCCACGCCGGCGGCAACCCTTCGCAAGACGGGCTGCGATGTTGCGTTGCGTGGCGAGCCGGACCAGACGATTCCCCTTCTGGCGGATCAGCCATGGCAAGAGATCACCGGTTGCTGCTACCGCACTGAAAAAGGCGAGCACGTGAGCGCGACCTTTGGCGTGACTGATATGAGCGTTCTCGGCGCCCTCGATTTCCATAATTATAATGTGGAGGCACACCAGCATCGGCATCACGTTTTCACCAACGATCAGGGACTCGGCGCGGAGTTGGAGTTTGCCCGAGGATGCCCCTGGGCCTGCACCTTCTGCAACAAGACCTTGTTCCGCAACAAATTCCGCGAGCGTAGCGTCGAGACCGTGCTCCAGGAGATTGACAGGCTGATCGCGCGCGGAGTCGAGTACATCTACTTCATTGACGAAATCTTTGGAGTCGGCAAGAATGTGCGGCGGCTCTTGGAAGGTATCGCCGAGCGCCCCTTGAAGATCGGCTTCCAGACCCGCATCGATCTCTGGAACGAAGAAACGCTGGACCTGCTTGGGCGCGCGCATTGCATATCGATGGAATGCGGCATTGAATCCATCACCGAAGAAGGCCGTGAAGAGTTGCACAAAAACTGCCGCATCGGAACCGACCGAATCTCAGAACTGCTCATCTACGCGCGCACTCGTATCCCCTGGGTGCAGGCAAATTTAATTCTTACCGACCACGATGATCGCGGGCAGATTCAGAGCTGGCAGGAGCATCTAAGAAGCAAGGGGGTATGGGTCAGCGAACCGGTGCCCATGTTTCCGTTCCCGGGGAGCCCGTTATACCAGCAGACGTTCTCCGCCCTGCCCGATGATCTGGCGTGGGAGCGCGCGCATCGTTATTACACCGCCACGTTTGCTGACAAAGGCTACAGTGACATCCAGGAGCAGAGACCGGTCCCCCTTGAGGAACTGGAGAATGCACATCTTAGTCACCGCTGATACGCTCGGCGGGGTTTGGACATATGCGCGAGAACTGGTAACCGGTTTGGTGCGCCGAGGCATCAAGGTGACGCTTGTCAGCTTCGGTGACATTCCTTCCGCCGCACAGGCCTGCTGGCTTGACGCGCTTCCGCAGGTTGATTTCCGCCCTACGGCCTTCAAACTCGAATGGATGCAGGATTGCGAAGCCGACATGCAAGCTTCCTCCGAATACCTCAGCCAGGTGATTGCTGAAGCCAGCCCGGATTTGCTGCACTTGAACCAGTTCTACTATGGCGCTCTTCCCGGCGATGTACCGCGAATCGTGGTAGCGCACAGTGACGTGATCAGTTGGTGGTCTGCCGTGCACCAGCATCCGCCCGCTGAATCCGCCTGGCTGCACGGGTATCGTGAAAGTATTGCGCGCGGCCTTGCCGGCGCCACCACAGTGGTTGCCCCTTCGCGCTGGATGCTCGATCAGATCGAGCGCCATTACGGCAAGGTTTACAACAGCGCTGTCATTCATAACGGCCGCACGCCGTCTCTCTTCAATCCTCACATCAGTAAGGAAGATACAATTCTCAGCGTTGGCCGGCTCTGGGACAGCGGCAAGAACGCAGCGCTTCTGCTGAAAGAGGACATGCCGGCGCCCGTGCACATCGTGGGCGTCGACCGTCATCCCGAATCTCAAAGCAGCGCGTTCGGAGCTGAAGAGCTCAGGGAGAATGTCCATCTCCAGCCGCAGCAGGACGAAAACGAAATGCTGCAGCTGTTTTCGCGCGCAGCCATTTACGCTGCAACTTCGCAATATGAGCCATTTGGACTGGCGCCGGTGGAAGCCGCGCTGTCACGCTGCGCCATTGTGGCGAGTGATATCCCTCCGTTCCGCGAACTATGGGAAGACGCGGCCGTTTTCTTCCGCAACGATGATGCCGCTGACCTTCGCCGTGTGCTGGATGGTCTGGTCCGCGATTTTAGCCTGCGCCAGCATTACGCGAACCGGGCCTACAATCACGCTCGAGCAAAATTCACAGCAGCACGTATGATCGACCGATATCTTGAACTCTACCATTCTTTGATGCCCGCGAGCGTAGCCGCGCAATGAACCAGCAGCTCAATTTCGCGCTCTTCTGCCATTCGCTGATTTCCGACTGGAACCATGGCAACGCTCATTTTCTACGCGGGTTGATGCGCGAGCTTGTCCGCATGGGTCATCGGGTGCGTTGCTATGAGGAACTGGGAAGCTGGTCTTTGACCAATCTGGTAGAGCAGGAGGGTGAACGCGCTGTCCATTCCATTGATGCTTTTCGCTCCGCCTATCCTGAACTGGACATCCGCTTTTACAGGCACTCCGATCCCAACTTCAAGCAGTTTTTGGAAACCGAGTTGCACGGCACAGATGTGGTCCTGCTTCACGAGTGGAACGACCCGTCCGTGGTCAACAGCGTTCTCGCTCTTAAAAAGAAACTTGGATTTGTCGCGTTGTTCCATGACACGCACCATCGCGCCTATACCCAGGCCGGCGAAATCCTGAAGTTTAATCTTCACCTGGTAGATGGAGTTCTTGCTTTTGGCGAGGCAATTCGGCGGATTTATTCCGATGGTTTCGGCGTCTCCCGGGCGTGGACTTTTCACGAAGCCGCCGATGTGAATCAGTTCAGACCCCTGCAGCGCCCGCGTGAAATCGACGTTCTCTGGATCGGCAACTGGGGCGATGAGGAACGGACGCGCGAGCTGCGCGAATTCCTTATCGCGCCTGCCCGTTCGCTCCCGGAGCGGCGGGTAGTAGTGCATGGTGTGCGATACCCGCAGCACGCCTTGCAGCAACTCAAAGAAGCAGCTATTGAATATCGGGGCTATCTGCCCAACCTCTTTTCGCCGCAGGTGTATGCCTCCAGCGCCATGTCCGTCCACATACCCCGGCAGCAGTATACGAATGGACTCAGCGGCATTCCCACAATCAGAGTCTTTGAGGCGCTGGCCTGCGGCGTACCGCTGGTCTGCTCTCCATGGAGCGATGGAGAGCACCTCTTCCATCCCGGAGAAGACTACCTGCTTGTACATGACGGCCGGGAAATGAAGGCTACAATCGAGCATCTAATGAATGATGAAGCCGCCCGCCGCCAGATTGGCGAGAGCGGTCTCAGAACGATTCGTGAACGCCACACCTGCGCTCACCGGGCCAGGCAGTTGATCTCTATTTGCGAGGAAATCGCGCGATGAACATCTTCGTTTTTGGCTCCAGCATCACCTCGTCTTATTGGAACGGCGCCGCCACCTACTACCGCGGCATTTACAAACAGCTCCACATTCTGGGGCACCACATCACCTTTGCCGAACCCGATGCTTACGGCCGCCAACAGAAGCGTGATTTCGGCGATTTTTCCTATGTCGAATCTGTCGTCTATGAGACGGAAAGCGAACTCCACCATCTCATGCGGCGCGCCTGTCACAGCGATTTGGTCATCAAGCACAGCGGCGTCGGCGTTTTCGACGAGCTGCTCGAAGAATGCATTCTCGACTGCCGTACCGGGATGACCCGCGTCGCCTTCTGGGATGTGGATGCGCCTGCGACTCTGGCGCGCGTCGAAAACGATCCCGCCGATCCATTCTGGCGGTTGATCCCGGAATATGACTTCATCTTCACATACGGCGGGGGGGCGCCCGTAGTAGATCATTACCTTCGTCTTGGCGCAGCTACCTGCCATCCGATTTACAACGCGCTCGATCCGGGAACACATTATCCGGTTCCGCCGGATCCGGATCTGCGTTGCGATCTGGTATTCATAGGCAACCGCCTCCCGGACCGGGAACGGCGTGTGGAAGAATTCTTCCTTCGTGCCGCGGAACGGGCGCCGGAGTTCAAGTTTGTTCTCGGCGGCGAAGGCTGGGGCGACAAGCGTCTGCCTATGAATGTGCGCTGGATCGGACACGTGGGGACGGGCGACCATAACCTTGTGAACTGTTCCGCGCGCATGGTGCTGAACATTAACCGCGAGTCTATGGCTGGCGTCGGCTTTTCGCCGCCCACGCGCGTGTTTGAAGCCGCGGGGGCAGGCTGCTGCGTGATCACCGATCGCTGGACCGGCGTGGAGAACTTCTTCGAGCCCGACAAAGAGATACTCGTCGCCGCGAATGCGGAGGATATCGTTCATCTCCTGCGCTCGTTGAACGCAGATAAAGCCAAAGATATCGGCTTACAAATGCGGAGCCGTGCATTGCGCGATCACACGTATCAGTTGCGCGCCAAGGAATTTGACCTGCTGGTAGAAGACACAAGGGCTCTGGCTGCCTGAAGGCTCGCCGGTCCCCGGACTGGATCACGCTCTGGCCGACGATTGTCATGAACATCGCCATCTTTGGACTTTCGATCACTTCATCCTGGGGCAACGGGCATGCCACCACCTTTCGCGCACTGTGCAGTGCGTTGCATAGCCGCGGCCACCGCATTGTGTTCTTTGAACGCAATGTGGAATGGTATGAGAACAACCGTGACCTGCCCGAGCCTCCCTATTGTGAAGTCCGGCTTTACGACGAATGGAAAGAAGTCGTTCGCCGCGTGCGGGAGCAGTTGCGCAGTTGTGACGTGGCTGTGGTGGGCTCCTATTTCCCTGACGGTATAGCCGCTCTCGATGAAGTGCTAGCCTCGAATATTCAGGTTAAAGCTTTTTATGACATCGATACGCCTATTACCCTGAGCCAGTTGCACCAGCATGGCAGGACCGACTACGTGCTCAAACGCCACCTTTCCAACCTGGATCTGTACTTCACCTTCACCGGCGGCCCTGCGCTCTCGGAATTGGAATCGGAATTCGGCGTTCCATTTGCTGTCCCTCTCTATTGCTCGGTAGACCCGGAAAGGCATCGACCGCTTCCGCCCAGCCCTGACTTTGCCTGCGACCTCAGCTACATGGGAACGTACGCCCAAGACCGGCAGCCCAAGATCGAAGAACTACTCTGCACTCCGGCTCGCCGGCTGCCGCAAAAAAACTTCCTGGTTGCCGGTCCTCAATATCCTGAAGGTATTTCCTGGCCCGCCAACGTCAGGCGCGTCATGCACCTGGAGCCCCGCTTCCACGCCCCGCTGTACTGCTCCTCCCGGATGACCTTGAACATCACACGCCGTGATATGGTGATGGCTGGGTACTCACCTTCCGTCAGATTGTTTGAGGCGGCCGCCTGCGGTGCGGCCATTGTTTCCGACAACTGGCCTGGTCTGGAGACGTTCTTCCGCCCCGGCACTGAAATTCTGCTGCCGGTCGGCAGCGATGATGTAATCCGCTACCTTTCCGGCTATCTCGATCGTGAGCTAAAAGCCATTGGCGAAGCTGCGCGCGAGCGCGTTCTTGCCTCGCACAGCAATACGGCACGAGCACGGGAATTCGAGCAGGCTGTGGAAATCGCGAACGGCAAAAAACAGGACTCAACGATTGCTGCCGTCTGATCCCGGAATGGTCCGCGGGAAACCATTTTGGGCACTTGTGGCATCTTTCAGTTGTTACCCTCCGGGGATCCCAATGAAAATTGCTCTGATTGCGCCTCCGTATATCGCTGTCCCACCAAAGCGATACGGAGGGACAGAGCTGTTCATCTCTGAGCTGGTGCTGGGGTTGCAGAAACGGGGAGTCGAATCGATCGTCTACACAAATGGAGCATCAACCATCCGTGTGCCGCGCAAGTTTCTCTATGAAAAAGAAGACTGGCCCGTGCGCGACGAGGTTGAAGCAAACCTGAAAGGAATCAACCATTCCGCATGGGCAATCCTGGATGCGCAATCCGAAGCCGATATCATTCATCTCAACAGCGCGCCCGGACTCGCCCTGCAAAGATTCAGCAATCTCCCGTTTGTATACACCGTGCATCACAGTTACGAAGAACCGTTGACCCGCTTTTACAGCCAGTTTCCTGACGTTTCCTATGTAACCATCAGCGATTTTCAGCGCGAAACACTCAAGCTTCGGCGGATCAGGACCATTCACCACGGCATTGATATTTCGAAGTACTGCTTTCATCCGAAAAAGGAGCTGTATCTCAGTTTTCTGGGGAGAATTGCTCCCGTCAAAGCTCCCCATCTCGCCATTGAAATTGCTCAAAAATCCGGGATCCCGCTGAAACTTGCCGGAGAAATCCAGCCTCTTTATCGCGACTATTGGGAGCGGATCGTAAAGCCCCACGTGGACGGAAAATTTATAGAATATGTCGGTCCAGTTGGCCTTGAGGAAAAGAGTGAGCTGGTTGGCAAATCCCTGGCAATGCTTTTTCCCATCCAATGGGACGAGCCATTTGGCCTGGTGATGATCGAAGCAATGGCCTGCGGCACTCCGGTGCTTGCGTTGTCGGGTGGGTCCGTCGCCGAAGTGGTGAAGGAGGGAGTCAGCGGGTATATCGGCCGCTCGGTCGATGAACTCGCGCAACGCGCCGCGAATCTGGACCTCCAGCCAGAGTCGGTGCGGGCCTACGCACAAGAGTGTTTTTCATCTGAGCGCATGGCCGGTGATTACATTGATCTTTATTCCGAAATTCTCGACAGCCGTGCGGCAAGCCAGGCCGAACCCATTGTGGCCTGAATACCCGTGGCAAAGCTGCAATTTGCAAGAGGGACCTGAATCGTGAGCGCTAAGCCGGTGATCCCCCCGCAGGAACTCGTTGAGATACCTGCCCCCTATCCTGAGCCTCGCATTGCCTACCAGAATGCCGAGCCGCGGGCAGTGAATAGTCTCACCCTGATTGACGGCAAGACATTTCTCTCCACCACCTTTGCGGGGGACATCATGCCTCCCGGCGCGCCCAATGCCGGATTTTTTCATGATGACACGCGTTTCCTCAGCCTGCTCGAATTGCGCGTGGGCGGGTATCGCACCGTTGTGTTGTCTTCCAGCACTGAACAGACCTTCGCGTCACAAATTGAGCTCACCACAGGACAGAGCACGCTGCGCGAGAGTTACGAGATTCCGGAAAACACGCTGCATATACACCGGGAGCAATTGCTCGGTTCGGACACGTTTTATGACCACCTGACATTTGAGAACTTTAATTTCAAAGAGCTTGAGCTCGTCATCGAAATCGCCTATGAAGCCGATTTCATGGACGTATTTCAGGTGCGCGGTGTGGCGCGGCAAAAATGCGGCCACTACTACAAGCCGGTGGTGAATCGAGATAGCATCATCTTTCATTATCTGGGACTCGATAATGTTGGGCGCGACACGGTGATCAATCTCTCGCCGCCTCCGGAGTCGGTGGAGGGAACCACGGCGCGGTGGCGGCTAAAGCTGCCCCCGTTCAAGCAGTTTCAGATCCAGACCACGATTGTGCCCTACATCGAGGGGAAGCACTCGCGCGCGGGACGTCCCGATTTCGGGCAGCAATTGCGCCTGCGCCGGGAAAACTTTGCTCACTGGGAGTCGCAGTCCGCGCATTTCAATTCCAGCAACCACATCTTTGACCAGATGGTGGCCACTGCTAAGGGAGATCTGCACGCCCTGCGGATTCCTGAGGGAAAGGAGCACATCATCGCCGCCGGCATTCCCTGGTTTGCCACCATGTTCGGCCGTGACTCCATTATTGCCGCCTACCAGTCACTGTTCTTGAATCCGCAACTCGCGGCGGAAACCATCCGCGTGCTGGCTCGCTATCAGGGTAAGGAGAAAAACGACTGGCGCGATGAGGAGCCGGGCAAAATCCTGCACGAGTATCGAGAAGGAGAGATGGCGCGCGCCGGCGAAGTGCCCTTCAGCCCCTACTACGGCTCTGTGGATTCCACTCCGCTCTGGCTCATTCTGCTGAGCGAAACCTTCAACTGGACGGCCGATGAGCAACTGGTCAAGGACATGCTCCCGCATGCGTACCGGGCCCTGGAATGGATTGACCGCTATGGCGATCTCGATGGCGATGGCTTCATTGAGTATTCGCGGCGTTCTCCCAAAGGTCTGACCAATCAGGGGTGGAAGGATTCATGGGATGCCATTATCCACCGCGACGGGGAAGTGGCCAGGCCGCCGATCGCGCTCTGCGAAGTGCAGGGCTACGTTTACGAGGCCAAGTACAAGATGGCTTCACTTCTGCGCTCGTTCGGAGACATACATACGGGTGACAGGCTCAAGCGCGAAGCTGCAGAAATGGCCAAACGCTTTGAAAAAGCCTTCTGGATGCCGTCACGCAGCTTCTACGCCATGGCGCTGGATGACCAGAAAAAGCAGTGCCAGGCGATTTCTTCCAACCCCGGACAGCTCTTGTTTACGCGTATGCTGCCGCTGGATAGAGCTAGATGCATCGTACAGCAGCTCATGAAACCCGGGATGTTTACCGGCTGGGGCTGGCGCACCATGTCTCACGAGGAACGCGTCTTCAACCCTCTCAGCTATCATCGCGGCTCGGTCTGGCCACACGACAATTCCATCATTGCCCATGGCATGGCCCTCTATGAAATCCGCGAGCCGGCGAACAAAATCTTTACCACTCTGGTTCAAGCCGCCCTCAATTTCCGCGACTATCGGCTGCCGGAGCTCTTCTGCGGAGTCGAGCGCCGCGAGTTTGAGCAGCCCGTGCAGTATCCAGTCTCCTGCTCCCCGCAGGCCTGGGCGTCAGGCGCAATCTTTCTGATTCTGATGTCCGTGCTCGGAATTCGCCCCAGTGCGCCCCGCAAAGAGTTGAACATCGTGAATCCTACTCTGCCGGAATTTCTGGATAATATCAGCGTCCGCAACCTGCGCATCGGCAACAGCCGCGTCGGTCTTGATTTCACCCGCCGCGGCGAACGCACCTTCTGCAATGTTGTCGATATTGAAGGCGACAAGCTGCTGGTGAACGTGGCGTTCAAAAAACGTTAAGCCGCCCGGCCTGAAAAGTGATTCCTCAACCATGGTACGGGACCGAGCCGGTGCTCTGCCCGCTCTTGCCCTTCCCGTCATTCAGCATTTAGAGTGTCCGGTTCGATGTCAAAATACCCGGAGGAGCAAAATGGCAATTAACGTCGTGGCAAGAAAGAACGGCCCTTATGTGGTAAGTGGTGATCTCAACGAACTTAATCTGACCGATGCCGACGGCAATAAATACGACCTTTCCGGCAAACAGGCCATCGCCCTCTGCCGCTGCGGAGGCTCCGTCAACAAACCATTTTGTGATGGCACACATTCCAAGATTGGCTTCCAGGCCGCCGAGGCCGCAGTAAAGGCCCAGGGTTAGCCCTCGTTCGTAGCAAGGAACGGAGGACCCCATTCGGGGTCCTCGCCTGCTTTGATCTCACCATCCCCGCTCTTGCCAATGTAGATAGGACATTACCAAAGGCTTTGCACGATTCGCATTTGGCCCGTCATACAAGTACGGATACGCTTATAGGGCACTCCGAGTCTATCCGGCTGTGGCGCTTGGGAGCGTTTTCCATGACTTTTCACGGGCACACCATCCAGTGGCCAATGCTGGTGAACTTTATTCCGGTGCTCGCAACCATTATCACCACGTTGCTCAGCATCGTGCTGGCGCGCGCCACGCTGCGTTACGCCCACGCCGCCGACCGGACGCTGGAACTTGCTCATGAGCAATTCGAGCGTGAGTGGGCGCCTGAACTTCATCTCCGCATGGAACGTGTTTCCGCAGGCGATGCCCGAATCGTGATCACGAATCTGGCCAAGACTTCAGTCCTGCTGCAATTGATCCAGCTTCGCAACCTCTCCGGCACATTCCCGTTGGAAAAGCAATATTTGAATGATCCTTTGGTGGGCGGGATGGCCTGGACCGGCCAGCTCGGCGAAGATCTGCTCCATCTTACCGGCAATAATTTCTCCGGTCCCATCGCCGCTTCTGCAAGCTTCTATTGCTCAGGACGCCTCTTCCGAACAGACTGGTTTCGCTTCAAGGTTGAAGTCCATGGGGGACGGATCGACAGAATTGATCCCGTGACGCTGCCGGCGCACCGTGTTCGCGTTCTAGTGCCGCATAAGGTGCGCAAATTCCGCAAGCCTTTGGTGAACGATGTGGCAAAGGAAATCGTGGAAAGCACAAAAGTACATGATTAGCGGAATGGGCCGTTAGTGGATGGTCTTCATCTTCCGCGACATGTAATCCATCAACAGATATTGCCCGAGCGTCTGCGGGGTGGTGAAGTACGCCTTGCCGCGGCACATCTCCGTGACCTTCTGCACGAACTGTATTAAGCCGTAATCGGATGCCAGCATGAAAGTGTTGATCATGATGCCGGACCGCTTGCACCGCGACACCTCTTCGAGAGTCTGGCTGACCACAAGCGGATCAAGGCCGAATGCGTTCTTATAAATCCGCCCGTCTTCGAGCGTAAGCGCCGAGGGCTTACCGTCAGTGATCATGACGATCTGCTTCATGTCTTTCTTCTGCCGCTGCAGAATCCGCTGCGCCAGGCGCAGGCCTTCCCTCGTATTCGTGTAGTACGGTCCAACTTTCACACGCGCCAGTTGCGTGATCGGCATCTCTTCCGCTGAGTCGTGGAAAAGCACCAGTGACAGCGAATCGCCTGGGTACTGCGTCCGGATCAGGTGGCTGAGCGCCATGGCGACTTTCTTGGCCGGCGTAAAGCGGTCTTCACCATACAGGATCATGCTGTGCGAGCAGTCGAGCATCACCACCGTCGCGCACGAGGACTGGTACTCGCACTGGTGCACGCGCAGGTCGGAGTATTCAATATTCAGCGGCAGCGTGAGCCCTTCGCGCTGAATGGCGGTAGAAAGAGTCTCCGTGATGTCGAGATTGAAGGTGTCGCCGAACTCGTAAGGTTTGGATGCTCCGCTGGTCTCAATACCGGTCGCCAGGTCACGCGTGTCATGGCGCCCAAAGCTGGAGCGCCCCAGCGAACCGAGCAAGTCGCGCAGTGTCTTGAAGCCAAGGAAATCGAGACTCTTGTCGGTAATTTCAAACCTGGCTTCGCTCTGCGCTTCGCCCGTCTGGCCCGGGGTCGTCGCCGGACGGGATGGATCTTGCTCCTGGTCGACTGAGATGTAGTCCTCCTGCTGCATGCGCTCGATAATCTTTTCGATCAGCTCGTCGAGAGTGCCATCCATCTGCATCTGCTCAAGCCGCTCGCGCATCTGCTCGTCCATGAAGTCGCCCATCTCGAGCGCCTGCTGAATGGCCTCGCGTAGCGCGTCAAGCGAGTGCTCATCCATCTGCTGAAAATACATGTATTGGTTCTGAAAACCGGATTCGAGCAGGTAGTCCGACAAGGCGCTGAGCAGGTCTTCCATGCTCATCTCATCCGCCAGATCGGCAACGTATTTGGAATACTTGGTGTACTTCATGAGTAGCTGCTAGCTATGAGCTGCTGGCTTTTTCCCGAAGTCCCGAGCGGAGCGAGGGATCGCTATAAAATCTTGCAAATATTTCAGGTTCAACTTGCCTCATGGGGGCCCCTTAAGCTTCAAAGCTTGTAGGGCTCCCTCGCCTTCGGCTCGGGATAAACCAACAACCGGCTAATTGTACGGTCGACGGTTTCTGAACGGCTGCTGATGCTCATCATCTTCGCGCTCATAGGGCCGTTCAGCGCGTTTGGGCTGCTTTTCCGCCTGGAAAACGCGCTCCTCAGAGCGTCCGATGCGGCGATGCGCATGCAAGCCTTCGAGCACAAACTCAGCCGCAGAAACCAGCACCTCAGGCTTTTCTTTCGCTTTGATGCCGACGGGCGCCAGCTTTTCCGTGAGGCCCTGAATATTTTTGAGGCCGTCCAGCACTTCCTGCGCGCTGGCCGTGTCAGACAGCTTGATCTCTCCGCCCAGCTCGAACCACTGCACCACCTGCTGCATATTCAGTTCTTTGAAGTAAGCATCGTAAGCCTTGCCCACGGCTACGCGGATCAACTCGCGGGCTACTGTATCGGCTCCGCGCATCTCGCCTTCATATTCGAGTTCCAGCTTGCCGGTGATCGACGGCAAGGCGGCATAAATATCGCCGATGCGCGGCACGATCACTTTTTCGCCGCTGCGCAGCGCCCGGCGCTCCGCGTTTGAAATTACGTTTTCCAGCACACTGATAGGCAGACGCTGGCTCACACCCGAGCGCTTATCGATCTTCTTGTCTTCGCGGGCGAGGAACGCAACGCGCTCAATCACCTCTCGAACATACTTGGGGACATACAGTTCCAGCCCATCCCTGCGCGCCCACGCTTCCTGCTCAGTGATGCTGATTCCTTCCTCAAGCGAACTGGGATAGTGGGTGCGGATTTCCGAGCCGATACGGTCTTTGAGAGGCGTCACAATCTTGCCTCTGGCTGTGTAGTCTTCAGGATTGGCGCTGAACACCAGGGCAACGTCGAGCGGCAGGCGCAGTGGGTATCCCTTAATCTGCACGTCGCCTTCCTGCATGATGTTGAACAATCCCACCTGGATCTTGCCGGCCAAATCGGGCAGCTCGTTGATGGCGAAGATGCCACGGTTCGCCCTTGGCAGCAGCCCGTAATGCACGGTAAGTTCGCTTGAGAGATCGTGTCCGCCGCGTGCCGCCTTGATGGGGTCAATATCTCCGATGAGATCGGCGATGGTGACATCCGGAGTGGCCAGTTTCTCCACGTACCGCTCTTCCGGCGTAAGCCACGCGATGGGGGTGTTATCGCCCTGCTCGGCAATCAAGGTACGGCAGCGCCGGCAGATAGGTTCGTAAGGATTGTCATGAATTTCGCACCCCGCGGCATATGGCGTTTGCGGATCGAGCAGCCCGGTAAGCGACCGCAGGATGCGACTCTTGGCCTGACCACGAAGTCCCAGAAGGATGAAATTATGACGAGACAGCACGGCATTGATCAGTTGCGGAACGACAGTATCTTCATAGCCGATAATGCCCGGAAAAATCGTCTGCCCGGAACGAAGCTTCGTGATCAGGTTTTCCCGAAGTTCGTCTTTGGTCTTGCGTGTCCGAAGTCGCTGCTCAGAAAAAACGCTTTTCTTGAGTTCGCCCAGGGTACGAGGAAAATTCATGAAGGGGGCCTCTGTAGCTGATTATACGCCGGGGTGCATTTTCAGCCGTCCGGACTAGTGGACGTGCCCATTGCCGCTGGCGCGCTCGCGCGCCTGCAAAGTCTTCTCCACTTTGGGTATTGTGGCCTGGTAGTACTCCACTAAAGTTTCAAGGCGCTCGGCCTCTGATTTCATCTCCAGGATCGCCTGCTTGAAGTCGAGATCCACCGGTAATTGGCTGGCAAGCTGGAAGGATAAAGGGCTCTTGTCGCGATCGATCTCTGCATCCTGCCCGAGAACTTGAAAGAGTTGTTCGTGCAACTGAATCGCCGTTTCCGCTTCTTTGCCGGGCGGCGGCGCAGGCTCCTCATCATCGAACCAGGTGACTTCTGCCTGAAGAAATGGCCGTTCATGGTTCAGTTCCAGAATCGTAAAGCGCTGCTTGCCTTCGCTGGCAATATCAAGCCGGCCATCCTCATACCGCTTCATCACGTTGAGGATCACGGCCGAGCATCCGACTTCCGCCACAGCGTTTTCCTTTGCACGCACCGTCCCGAACGGCTTCTCCTGCTCCAAACATTCGGCGATCAGCTCTTTATACCGCGGCTCAAAGATGTGCAGGGGCAGCGGCGCACCAGGGAAAAGCACGACTTCCAGAGGGAAAATGGGCAAGAGCGGCACGGCAACCATTGTAAAGGAAAGTCGAGATGCGGCTTCGTGTTTGTCGCTTGACTTACATTGCATCAGCCACTACAACCTTCATCCATGAAACTTCAGGGCAAGGTAGCGGTGATTACCGGCGCATCGATGGGAATAGGCGAGGCGATAGCAAAACTGTTTCTTAAGGAAGGCGCCAGGGTAGTACTCTGCTCTCGCGATCTCGAAAGAACACGGGCAGCGGCACAGCGGATCAGCGGAACCGGAGAGAACACTCTGGCCATAAGCTGCAACGTCAGCAAGCGCGAACAGGTGGATGCGCTCATGCACGCGGCGCTCAACAAGTTCGGACGCATTGACGTGCTCGTGAACAATGCCGGCTTCGGCTTGAATGATTCCGTGGAAAAAATGAAAATGGCCGATCTGCGCGCCATGTTTGATACCAACCTGTTCGGCACGATCGAGTGCATCCAAGCTGTTGCACCCATCATGCGCCAGCAGTGCGGCGGCGACATCATCAACATCTCTTCCGTTTCCGGGCACATTTCCACGCCCTATATGGGTGGCTACGCGGCTACCAAGCATGCCCTGAATGCGATTGGCAAAGCCGCACGTCTGGAGCTGCTGCGCCACAATATCAACGTCTGCACCGTCTGCCCAGGTTACATCGCAACGGACTTTACCAAGAACATGGTGAAAGGAACCCAGCCGCAGCGTGTTGGCGGAGCAAACAAATGGGCGGTCGGGCCTGACGTAGTTGCAAAACACACACTCCAAGGTTTGCTCAAACGCAAACGCCAGGTGGTCACTCCCGGCTTCTACTGGATCTTTATCAAACTGTATGAGAACGCGCCGTGGCTGGTGGAGCGCAGCATCCGCCGCGGCCTCAGGCCGACCTCACAGGTGCTGGCGGAAGCGGCGAGGAAGAAGAGCACTTAGCACTTGGCACTTAGCACTTGGCAATTAGCAATTCGCAAAGCGCGTAATCAGTGTAGTGCCGGATTTTTCGAGGGTGCCGGTTAGCCACTTTAGAGGCCTGCTTTCCTGCCGTTTACAGAATTTCGTTGCAGAGTTGTAAAGGAGTGTTCCCCAGATGATGACGTAATCGGCCGCAAAAATCTCCGGAAATACTCGCTCGAAGGCATTCGACGGTACAGCGATTCACCATTGACGGCTTTTCGGGTTGTAATAGAAACTTGCGCTGACCTTGAGCTCATTTTTTGAGAATCTGGCCGGAAGACGCAGAGGTTGTGATTCCCTGATGGCTGTCATTGCTGCCGAATCCATTACCTTATCCCCGCTGGATTCGACGACGGCAACATTGGTGATGGCACCGGTTTTGTGCAATACGAACCCTAGCCGTACTCGCCCGGACTTGCCATTCTTGTAAATCCCGAACTTGCGATGCGCCTTGGCTTCCTCCGGCATGATGGCTTCCCAGTGTTGCTGCACCACGGGCTTGAGTTGCCGCTGGAGGAAATCCTCGATCATTAACCTCTCCGGGCCATTCAAAACATCTTTTGGTAGGTCAAATTCGTTCCTGTTATTGTCGGTTTTGGGCGGTTGTGGGTGCGGTGAAGCTACAACCGCGATGTTGTCTGGCGACGGGAATTTAAGTGGATGCTGAGTCGGTTTCGGTTCGGGCGCGGCAGGTGCAGATTGTTGCGTCCCAGAAAGTCCGGCGATAGTCACAGCGGCGAACAGGAGAGCGTAGAGCATTACGGTAAACTCAATTCCTCTAACATCCCTGACATCTCTGAAAGAGCATGCCGGTTGCCTGTTCTTTTCGCGGCCTCAATGCCGTTTTCCAGCATCTCTTTCGCGTCAGCGGTTCGTCCCGCACGCTCCAGCGTCTGCGCGGCCATGAAGTAGCCGTTGGTGTAATCGGGATGGAGCTTCAGTAATTTCCCGAATTGCTCCAGCGCCTGCTCGGTTTGGCCGGATTTGGAATATTCCATGGCTAGGCCATAGCGAGCGAAAGCGTCTCCGGGATTCTGTTCCAGGAATTGGGTCAACATGGTAAGGCGATCGGTTTCAGGCATAGGTGATTGACCTCAGCTACGCGAAAATAGGACGTGGCGGGACCTCCAAAAAGTTTACACAATCCACAGCCGCCGCACTTAAGATGACTGCTGTGGCGTGCCCCTTTTTTTATCCCGCTGAGAAGGTACATACAATTGCATGGAACTTCCCTTCCCGCCTGCCTCTGGGCGCCGGCCACTGCGGAACATGTCACGCGGGCGCGGAGCAAATTACTCCCAGCGATTCTCAACTGCGGGACTTTTGCAATCTTGGGTATGCCTCCGGCTGCGCCCATCTGCCAACAGAGCGCCGCGCAGATTGCCTGCGGTTTGTGATTGCCCAAGAGCAGGCAGGACGCATTGTTCTCGATTACATCTTTGAGCGCGAACATGCTCCTGTGGAACACGGACGAATTGAATATGATTGCGAGAGTCGCACCTGGCCGGCCAGTCTCAGTGACGAATGCGCGCAGAGACAGGCAGAATGCTATCTGGCCGTGTACCTTGAGCGCCGTCGCCGGTAACCTGCTGCCACCCTCGTTACTCTGAATCTGACGCCGGCAGCTCGGCATCTTAAAATCATGAACATGAATGCAAATGACGGCCACCACTCTTCTGCGCGCTTTGTGCGCGAGTCACAATCGCAGATGCAGGAAGTAGTCCTGCCCAATGACGCCAATCCTCTCGGAAACCTGCTCGGCGGCCGCCTCATGCACATGATTGACATGGCGGGTGCCATGGCGGCGCACCGGCACTCGCACAGCCACGTGGTCACCGCCTCGATGGACCACATCGATTTTCTGATGCCGGTGCACATCGGCGATCTGCTGATTTTGAAATCCTCTGTGAACCGGGTTTTCCATAGCTCGATGGAAGTGGGAGTGAAATGCTGGGTGGAAAACTATATCGCCGGAACAACGCGGCATGTAGCGTCGGCTTATCTGACCTTTGTGGCTGTTGACCAACATGGACGCCATCATCCCGTGCCGCAAGTACTCCCTGAGAGCGCGGAAGAAAAACAGCGCTATGAGGATGCGGGACGACGACGGGAGTTGAGGAAACAGGAGTTGGAGAGAAGGAAAAGAGAAGGAAAATAGATCGCGTAATCCGGTGATCGGGTGATCTTTATACCTTCTGTCACTTCGGTTCATTCTTTCTGTAACTTCGCGTAAGGCGCGAGTAGCCCTCGGATTTCTGAGCAGCAGATCGCCCGGATCACCCGATCTGTATAGAGTCCCGTATAATTAAAGCTTACCTATGGCCCACGGACACACACATGGAGCGCCGCAACCGGGTCCTTTTCCGCTGCCGGGCGTAAAAAATATTGTCGCTGTCGGATCTGGCAAGGGCGGCGTGGGCAAAACCACCATCGCAGTGAATCTGGCGGTGGCTCTGGCCAAACTGGGTTATCGCACCGGCTTGCTCGATGCGGACGTGTACGGTCCCAACGTGCCGCTCATGACGAACGTGAATCAGCAGCCACGCGTGCTGGGAGAGAACCGCATTGAACC
This sequence comes from Candidatus Angelobacter sp., assembly GCA_035712465.1. Classification (GTDB taxonomy): domain Bacteria; phylum Acidobacteriota; class Terriglobia; order Terriglobales; family Acidobacteriaceae; genus Angelobacter. The sequence goes on along the minus strand of DASTAS010000013.1, from coordinate 94,735 downwards.
GCTTCAGAACTATGGCGTAAAAATCATTTCGGTTGGCTTTCTCAATCCGGGAGACAAGCCTCTGGTCTGGCGCGGTCCCATGCTGCATTCCATCATCCGTCAGTTCCTGCAGCAGGTGGAGTGGGGTGAGTTGGATTATCTGGTTGTAGACTTGCCTCCGGGCACCGGCGATGTCGTAATCTCTCTTTTCCAGACCGTGCCTCTGACCGGAGCCGTAGTTGTTTCTACTCCTTCCGACGTTTCCCTTCAGGACGGACGCAAGGCGATTGAGATGTTCCGCACCGCGCGAGTGGATATTCTTGGACTGGTGGAAAACATGAGCCACCTTGTCTGTCCACATTGCCACCAGGAGATCGATATTTTCTCTAAAGGCGGAGTTGCAAAAACGGCAGAACAGTTTGCTGTTCCCTTTCTCGGCTCCATTGCGCTCGATCCGGACATACGCAAGGGCGGCGATAGCGGCAAGCCTGCCGTGCTCGAAGGCGAGTCCTCACCTCATGCCAAGTCGCTGTACGATTTCGCCCGCCAGGTACTCATGCGCGTGGAAGAAGTGAAGAAGAGCAGCGCCCCCGGTGACGTCATTCAGGTGCAATAGCCGGCTTGCCCGCTCCACTTCGTTAGTGATTTTTCGATGCATCTCGGGCATTCAGCAGCAGGTTCCCCGACTTTCCATGCACTCTCGCGCGCTCCCAACCCCTGTATTCATGGGATAATAGATACAAGCTCTTTGGGTTACTGCGTCCGGAGAACGTAGAGGCAGCCGATGCGAATGCGGAGGAGCGTCGAGGAGTATCACCGCGCGCTGGGCCTCCAGCCTGGGGCGTCCGCTAAAGAGATGCGGCGCGCGTATCTGCGCCTCGTCAAACAATGGCATCCTGACCAGTTTCCCGGCGAGTCTCGCTCCCACTTTATTGCCCAGGAAAAGCTCAAGGAAATCAATGAAGCTTACAGCTTCCTGCGGGATTTCAGGCCGGGACAGATCCCGCATGGCGGCTACACCTGGCCCAGCGGATACTCGCGCGGAGCCACCGAGGAGTGGCGTGCATATCAGCGCCGCGCCTATTATGAACCTCCGATCGTTGATCCCTATGAAGGCGACTATCAATACCGGCCAGTCGGCAACTCGCGTGGCAGCAAATGGGCATGGATTTTCGCCGTCATTCTCATAGCCTACGTCGCACAGTGGGGAACCGGGATCGGGGCTCCTGCTCCGTCCGTGACACCCAACGCAGCTCAGCATTCCGCGTCTACTCAGCCCAAAGTCGCCACCATGGACGTGATGGCCGCGCCCCCACCCGACGTTTCCAGAGAGGCGGTCCGGTCCGTGCCGTCTCCGCTGCCGTACTTCTTCGTCGGCTCTACCAAAGCCGACGTTTATCGGATTCAGGGAATGCCACAGTGGTCGAACGAGCATGAGTGGCATTACGGGAACTCACGGGTTTATTTCCGCGGCCCTATGGTGCAGAGCTGGTTGAGCACTCCGGATTTTCCTCTCAAAGCAATTAAGCTGCCCAAAGTCACCCCGCAGAGATTGATTAAGAAAGGCGACAGTACCGCTAAAGTGATCGCCATTCAGGGCACACCCGTTTCAGTTAACGACGTCTACTGGGCCAGCACTGCTCCGAACCAGCAATCGGACGGCGAGATCAGCGTAGGAAAAAGCACCTATTGGCACTACGGCAGTTCCAGCGTCGAATTCAGCGGGGACAAAGTGATCGGCTGGACTGTTATGCCAGACTCGCCCCTCCGTGTACAACAATGATGATTCAGTGCGGCTCAGGACCGCTTTAGCACTCTTCTGGGCCAAGTGCTATCTTGACAACAACTCGCTAAAGTTTCTACAATACAGAATGTCGAGTTGTCTCCAATCTTTACAACTAGATGGAAACAAAAGGCTTAGTAGTAGTTTATGCCAAACCAGGGACAAATCGGCCCGCGTGAGCGGGAGATCCTCACTGCCATTATTGAGACATACATTTCTTCGGGCGAACCTGTAGGCTCTCGTACTCTGTCAAGACAGAATAAGGATGGACTCAGCCCGGCAACCATCCGCAATGTGATGTCAGACCTGGTGGAAGCCGGGTTCCTGGAACAGCCGCATACCTCGGCAGGCCGGGTACCCACCGCGCAGGCATACCGATATTACGTGGACCAGATTTCCGGGAAGGCACTACTGTCACCATCCGACCAGAGCCTGATTTCTGAGACCTTACAGGGCACCGTCGACATCCAACAGTTTTTAGAGAGGACTTCACACGTACTTTCTCTGGTTTCGAGCGGTGTGGGAGTGGCCATTGCCAGCAGCGGTTTCGAAAACGCACTGGAGCATGTTCACTTTTCCAGGCAGGGGCCAAATAAAGTGCTCGCTGTGGTCGTCACCCGGTCCGGCATGGTGCATGACCGCATCATGCGTCTGCACATAGATTTGTCGCAGACTGATCTGGACACGGCGTCCAACTACATCAACGCGAACTTCCGTGGCTGGACGGTGGACAAAGTGAAGGCGGAGATTGCCCGGCGCGTGGAAGACGCGCGCAGCGAGTATGACCACCTGATGCAAAGCCTGAAGGAATTGTACGAGAGCGGTGCGCTGGCAACCGGTGAGCCCGCAAAAAACATATTTGTGGAAGGCGTATCCAATCTGGTAGTCAAGGAAGAAGACCATGAGCGATTGCGCGAGCTGCTGAAGACCTTGGAAGAGAAGGAACGGGTGGCAGAACTGCTCTCTGCCTATTTGGATACGAAGCAGGAAGCGGTGCGAGTTGTGATTGGACTGGAAGAGGCCATGCCGGAGATGCGCAATCTGGTACTGATTGGAGCGCCTGCCCGCGTAGGCGAAGAGATGCGGGGATCGCTCGCTGTAATCGGCCCGACGCGCATGGATTACCAGCACACGATTACCGCCGTCTCTTACATTGCACAGCTTTTTGACAAGTTGCTGAATGAAAACGCGTGAAAAAGATCCCAATCAACAGACCAGGTGTTGTGATGAGTAAGTCCAATGGACAGACTGATGTTCCCGTGGAAGATCAGCAGAAGGAAAATCTGGAGCACGAATTGCCTGCGGCCGAACCTCGTGACGGCTTTCAGGAGAAGGAGCAATCCGCCACCGTAACGGCTGAGGCGGCTGAGAAACAGGCCGCGCAAAGCGCTGCGGAAGCCGAGTTGCGGAAGCTGCGTTCTGAACGCGATAACCTGCTCGACAGGCTGGCTCGTCTGCAAGCCGAGTTCGACAATTCCCGCAAGCGCGCCGCCAAAGAAAACGCCGATTATCGCGACTATGCCGTTGCGGATGCGGCCCGTGGTTTGCTGCCGGTCCTGGATAGTTTTGATCTTGCCCTGAAGAATGCCGAAACCAAACCGGAAGACCTGCGCAAAGGCATGGAACTGATCCGCAAGCAATTGCAGGACGCGCTGCAAAGGATGAACGTGCAACGCGTAGCGGCACAAGGGCAGCCCTTTGATCCGCGCGTGCATGAAGCCATTGAGATGGTAGAGAGCGATGAAGTCCCCGACCATCATGTGCTGGAGGAACTGCAGCCAGGATACAAGATCAAGGAACGCTTGCTGCGTCCGGCCATGGTGCGAGTAGCCACGAACAAGTAGTTTGCACTCGCAGCACCGGGCACACTTGCGCTTAGCCAAGGTTGCGCTTAACCAGAGCACACGAATTTCTAAGTTGAGGAAGAATTGACCACACAGGCAAAACGCGACTACTACGAAGTACTTGGCGTGACTCGCACGGCCACGGAGCAGGAAATCAAGAGCTCCTACCGCAAGCTGGCTATGCAGTACCATCCTGACCGCAATCCCGGGAACAGCGAAGCAGAGGAAAAATTCAAGGAGTGTAGTGAGGCTTACAGCGTCCTGATTGACGCCGAGAAGCGGCAGCGTTATGACCAGTACGGCCATGCCGGCCTGAACGGCGGCGGCTTCACCGGATTCGACCCTGCGAACTTCCAGGATTTCAGCGATATCTTCGGGGACATTTTCAGCGACTTCTTCGGCGTGAATGTGGGCGGAGGCCGCCGCGGGCGGCCGCAGAGAGGTGGAGATGCCCGGGCTGATGTCACGCTTTCCTTTGAAGAAGCGGCCTTCGGAAAGAAGACCAATGTGAAGGTCCGCAGTTACCAGCCGTGCGAGCACTGCAAGGGCACGGGCTCTGCCGGAGGCAAAGGTCCTTCCACTTGTGCCAGTTGCGGCGGGCGCGGCCAGGTGCGATTTCAGCAGGGCTTCTTTTCCATCGCGCGCACCTGCCCGGCTTGTGGCGGCATGGGCCGTGTGATCACTGATCCGTGCAGCAGGTGCAAAGGCGAGGCACGCGTCATGAAAGAGAGAACGGTCGAGGTCAGTGTTCCTCCGGGCGTGGAAGACGGAACGCGCATCCGCTATCAGGGCCAGGGCGATGCCGGCGGTATTGGCGGCCAGCCGGGCGATCTCTACATCGTCCTGCACGTAAAACCGCATCCATTTTTCGAACGCGAAGGAAAAGACCTGTATTGCTCCGTCCCAATTTCCTTCGCGCAGGCCGCGATGGGGGCGGAAATTGTCATTCCAACGCTCGATGGAGAACACAAGCTGAAGGTCCCGGAAGGAACTCAGACTGCGACTACATTTCGCATTCGCGGGAAAGGGCTTCCCGCTCTTCAGAGTTCCGGCAAGGGAGATCTGTTTGTGAAGGTCAGAGTGCAGACTCCTTCTAAGCTCACCAAAAGACAACGCGAACTTCTGGAGGAACTCGCTGGCACATTCTCAGTGGAGAACAAACCCGAGCCGCGCAGCCTTTTTGAGAAGGTGAAAGAGATCTTTGGGTAGGTACTACATCTGGTTTGTGGTGATCGTCGCCGGATTGGCCGGTGCAATCCGCGTCGCGTTGCCCCACCGTTTTGCTGAACTGCAATTGGAGTCGCTGCGCAAATCAGCGCCGGCCAAGGCGCGCATGCGCGCTCTGCTCTTTCTGGTGGTTGGTCTGGCTTTCGGAGCGCTGTACTTTATTCCCTGGGGACGGCAGGCGTGGGTAGTCATTGGCACCATCTTTTCCCTCTTGAGCGCCGCTGAAGTCTTCTTTCAGGCGCAATATCCCACACTCGATGCCCTGGTTTTCCAAAGCCGCCTGCTGGGAATTCTGTATCTAGGCTTGGCCGCCGGCTCCTACCTCATGCTGTCGCGAATATGACAAGGCGCCGCTGGATTGCCGACCGCGTGGAAGGTGATCACGCCTGGCTTCTGGGGCAGAACGCCCATCATCTCTTCCGCGTGCTGCGGGCTCAGGCAGGCCAGCAATTTGATATTGCCGTCGAAGGCGTACTGCGCGTGGGAACCATCACTCTTGCCACATCAGAAAAAGTTGAGTTTCATCTGGGCGGAGAAATCAAGAGCGAAGCGCTTCCCGAACTTGATGTTTATATATCCATCTTCAAGTTTGATCGCATGGAGTGGGCGCTGGAGAAGCTGACAGAGCTTGGAGTTGCACAGATTGTACCGGTGGTTGCCACGCGTACCGCGCAGCACCTGGCAAAGGCTGCGGAAGCGCGCGTGGAGCGCTGGCGCAAGATTGCCAGGGAAGCCTCGCAACAGGCAAGGAGGCTTGCCCCACCGGAAATTGCTGCACCTCTGCCCATTAGCGCGGTCCTAGAGAAGCGCAAAACCGCGGCAATCATTCTTTCCGAAGTCGAAGATTCCGTATCTCTGAAAGCTGCCGTAGCAGGCTGCAGGCCTCCGCTGGCTCTGGCCTTTGGTCCCGAGGGAGGATGGACTCCAGAAGAGCTGGAGCAGTTCGAGAATGCCGGATGGAAACCAGCATCACTCGGGCAGACAATTCTCCGGGCTGAGACAGCAGCGATTGCGGCGGTCGCTGTAGTTTTCTCTGAGCTTCAGCTTAATCCACCACGGAGCCATCACGGCCGGTAGCGAGCATGAAAATGCTTGCGCGCTGGCTGAACCAGAGCTTTGCAGCAGATGGTCGCAAATTTGGGCGAGCCGTTATGAGCAAAACACTACTGCTCTGAAGCTGTGGCTCAAGCGCCCTCGCCTGTGCTCATTTTCTCATCCAGCTATGGTACTGAGCAGACCTTGCAATCGAAAATTTGACCTGAGCCGGCGACATTTGCTGATGAGCCTTCAGCGTCTCATTCAAGCAGCGGATTCCATACCATTTCCGCAGAACTCTTTGGCTGCTTGCCGGGTGGCACCCGTTCAGTTGGGATTCTCGAATTGCAAGGTCGTCTCGATACACTGGCAATATGCGGGCAAATACGCACAGCCGAGGGCGGCTGTGCCACACGGTTCTTGTCGCATTTTCGTTTCATCTGGAGCCACATTCATGGTTTGCGCAAGTCGGGGTGACTTCTAATCAAGCCTGCTTTATTCTTTTTGGGCGTTCTGCGCCGATAATCACACCTTTTCCACAAAGAATTTCATCTTTGGGGAACGATTCCCATTGCGCGATTCGCCTTAGTTTCGCATAATGCCATAAGGCCAATTGTGCGCGACTCGTTCATCCCTAATCCGAAGCAGAGAGAGGCCATTGAACACGTCTCCGGCCCCATGCTGGTGCTGGCGGGCGCCGGCACAGGCAAGACCACTGTGCTGGTGGAGCGCATTGCCCGGCTCATTGAGCAGCAGCACGCCCGGCCTGAAGAGATCCTGGCCATCACTTTTACCGAGAATGCGGCGCACGAACTGGTGGAACGGGTTGGGAAACGGCTGCGCCGCCGCGCGGCCGTCAACGCCGGTACTTTTAACGCTTACTGCAACGGCGTGCTCGAGCGCAATGGACGCGGGTTCTTCGTCCTCACCAAAGAGGACGTTTATGTTTTTCTGCGGCAGAGAATCGAGCAACTGGGCCTGGAGAGGTTCATCAAGGCGTCCGAGTTGGGAGAATTTCTTCACGACTTGCTGGAATTTTTTGATCGCTGCCATGAAGAGCTGATCACTCCGGAACAGTTTCAGGCTTATGTGGATGGCCTGCGTCGGGGCGGAAGTATTCCCCGCAACTGCCGCTCGAAACAAGTGGAAGAATTCGGCGATGAGGAAATGATTGCGCGGTGGCAGGAAATTGCCCGCGCTTACCGCAATTCCATGCGCCTGTTGGAGCAGCATGGGCTTGGTGTATTCGGTATGCAGATCAGCAACGCCGTGCGGCTCCTTCAGTCGGATGCGGGACTGCTGGAGCATGAACGCAGAAAGGCGCGCTTCATCCTCATTGACGAATTTCAGGACTGCAATTCCAGCAACATCATCCTCGCCGGAATGCTTGCAGGCAAAGAGCAGAACATTTTTGTTGTCGGCGATCCCGACCAGGCAATTTACCGCTTTCGTGGCGCCTCAAGCGCCGCCTTTGTGGAATTCCAGAGGCGATTTCCCGCTACAAGGGGGGTAGTGCTGGACGAAAACCAGCGGTCGCGCGGCAACATCCTCCACGTAGCTTATTCGGCTATCTCCCACAATCCCCCGGTTGACTCACTGGGAGCAAGCGTTAAGTTCGAACGGCGGCCTCTGCAGTCGGCACGCGACCTGCGCGAACAGTTCAGCGGACGGCTGGTGTTTGACGACCAGGTTGAGGTGGCGATCTGTCCGTCCCACACACATGAGGCCGCGTATATCGCACAAGCCATTGCGCAACTGCGACGCGAGGCAGAGGGCAGAGGGAAGAGCTCGGCTGCTGTGCTGTATCGCCAACACCTCCATCGCGAGCGGGTTATGGAGGAACTTGCTGCGCGAGAGATCCCCTTCATCGTCGTCGGCATGAATGTTCTGGAGACCGGCCCGGCGCGCGACCTGCTTGCGATCGCCAGGGCCGTGTGCAACCCGAACGATTCTGAAAGCCTCTTTCGGGTTTGCGCGTTGCCGATTTTCGCGGTTTCAGGAGAGCAACTACGGGAGAAACTTGCGGCGGGCGGAAACAAGACAGCGTTCCGTGGCGTGCTCGCCAGCATGGAATCCGGCACGCGCGTCCTTGAGGCAGTTCGCAATGCGGCAGAGGTTCTCGGGGCTGAGGAACCCGTCGCCGCTCAGGCTTTGCTCCATCTGGTCCGGCAGTTTGGCATGCCGGAAAGTCACCCTGTTGTGCAGGCGATCATTCGATTCGCCACTACCTGGCAGGAAAAACCTTTTCTCGCAGGTCTTGCGCTTCCCTACTTTCTCGAATATCTGAAGCACTACGTGCAGGGCGGCGGCATCATTCCGCTGTTCTCTGAGGATCAGGTCCCTGAACTCGAGCGCGAATACCCGGATGCGGTAAAGCTCATGACTGTTCATGCTGCCAAAGGATTGGAGTTTGAACACGTATTTCTGCTTCGCGTTAACTCCGGATCGTTCCCTACAGCATTCAAAACCCCGCTTTTCGAGTTTCCTCCCGAACTGCGAGGATCAGTGGCTGCGGGCGATAGCAAGGAAATTCATGAACAGGAAGAGCGCAGGCTTTTTTATGTGGCTATCACGCGAGCTCGCGACCGGCTCAGCATCGCCGGCAGGCCGGGCCGCGGCCGTGACAGGGCCCCCTCCGGCTACGTGCGTTCACTGCTGCAGGACGCGAAGCTGAAATCTGCCATTGCGCAGCGTGAGCCGGCAGGCAATCTTCGGCAAGTCCAGCCGGCGCTCGAAGATTCTACTGTGCTCTCCTGGATGTTGATGCCGCCCTCATTCAATTGGCGCGATCTGCCGCTGAGCGCGAACGCGGTGCAGAATTACTCAACCTGTCCTTTGAAATTCAAGCTGCAGCGTGACTGGAGAATTCCCGGCGATGCCGCTGCGGCCCTGCAGTACGGGAATGCCGTGCACACTGTGCTCAAGCAATATTACGATCCGGCCGCCCACGCGGAGGAGTTGAACGTGGGCACTGCCGTCCAGGCGTTCACAAGAGAATTCAACAAAGCAGTGATTGAAGATCCGGTCCAGCGGAAGATGTATGAGGAACAGGGAGAGCGCCAGCTTCGTGCGCTGATTGCAGCCCGGCCCAGAAGCTCAGTGGATGTGCTTGCCGCCGAGCACCGGATCACCTTCAAGTTGGGAGGGCTCGAAATCGTCGGCCGGATCGATCGCATGGATCGCCTTGACGGCGATGATTCCGTCCGCGTGGTGGACTACAAGACGGGATCGCCCAAAGATCAGCGGTTCGCCGACGAAAGCCTGCAACTCTCAATTTACGCCATGGGTGTCAGCCGGATGGGATATACGCCTCGCGAGCTCGTTCTGATCAACGTGCAGGACGCAACTGAGGTGGTTAGCTTTCGTACTCCAAAGCAAATCGAAACCGCCCAGAGAAAGATTGAAGAAGCGGCCGAGGGAATCGCTCGCAGCGAGTTCGACGCTCATCCCGGACCGCACTGTGTTTGGTGCGAGTTCCGCAAACTATGCCCGTCGACCGAGCAGCGTGTATTTCTGCCGGTGGGAGCGTTGGCGGCAGCAACGGCGGCCAAAACCGCAGGGGCGGAAGGATGAGAGTCTCGGACATGCTCTTAATGGTGGGAACGATTCGATGAAGGCAATGTGGGATTTGTTTTTTCTGGTTCTAGGTGCAGCACTCGGCGCATTCAGCGTCTGGCTTGTGATACGGACGAGAGTGGCGGCTATGGCCGTGAAGCTTTCCATTTCGCAGCAGCAGTTGGGCAACGCGAATACGAACGTGGCAGTTCTGAGCAGCCGACTTTCGACATTACAGGAACAGGTGACGAAGACCGAAACCGAAGCTGCTAAAACCACCCAGCTTAACAGTCAGATGAACGTTGCTATGGCCAAACTGGAAGCGGCTGTCGAAATGGAACAGAAAGCCAATGAGGAGAAGCGCGTCCTTTTGGATGAGATGGCCCAGCGCCTGCGAGATAGCTTCCAAGCGCTTTCAGCCGACGCGCTGAAAAGCAACAACGAAGCATTCCTGCAACTGGCAAATCAGACACTCCAGAGATTTCAGTCTAAAGCTGAGGGCGATTTGGAACTGCGCAAAAAAGCAGTCGAGAGCCTGGTGGCTCCCATTGGAGAGTCGCTTAAACAGGTGGATCAGCAGATCCAGCAGCTCGAAGCCGCGCGTAGCCAGGCGTACGGCGATCTTACCGCGCAGGTACGGTCACTCATCAGTACGCAGGAAAAACTGCAGAGCGAGACCGGGAACCTGGTGAAGGCGCTGCGCACTCCTACTGTGCGAGGACGCTGGGGTGAAATTCAGCTTAAGCGCGTCGTGGAATTGGCCGGCATGCTCCCTTACTGCGACTTTGTGGAACAGGAGACGGTCACGACCGCGAACGGGCGGCTGCGTCCGGATTTGATTGTGCGGCTGCCGGGTGGAAAAAACGTTGTGGTGGACGCGAAGACCCCGCTGCTGGCATATCTCGATGCCACCGAAACCAATGATGATGAAATCAGGCGGCAAAAACTTGCCGATCATGCCAGCCAGGTCCGCGCGCACATGGCTCAGCTCAGTTCCAAGGGATACTGGGAACAGTTTGAATCCACGCCTGAATTTGTTGTGATGTTCCTGCCGGGAGAAACCTTCTTCAGCGCGGCGCTCGAGCAGGAGCCCGGCTTAATTGAGCAGGGCGTCAGTTTGAAGATCATCCCCGCGTCGCCGACCACTCTGATCGCGCTGCTCAAGGCCGTGGCTTACGGCTGGAACCAGGAAAAGATCGCGCGCAATGCCCGGGACATCAGTCTGCTCGGCAAAGAACTATACGAGCGCCTCCGGAGCCTGGGCGCACATTTTGAAAACGTCGGCAAAGGGCTGGATCGCGCCGTGGAAGCCTACAACAAAGCCGTGGGATCTCTGGAAAGCCGGGTGATGGTTTCGGCGCGCAAATTCGCCGAACTCGGAGCGCCTGTGGCCGATGAAATCGCGGAATTGAATCCCATCGAGACCACCACGCGCAATCTGACGCTGGATTTTCAAGATCCTGATCTAGCTGCGACGGAATCGCGGGCAGCGCGGGCGGAACGTAATGGATCCACGCCGAGCGCAAATTCCATTGCAGCAGGCAAGGGTAACGACTGAATCGTAGCCAAACGGCTGATCACCGCAAAAGTTCAGGGGACGCTTTTCGCGTCCCCCTTGGTTTTTGATTCAGGCTTGAAAGAGCTCTTACTTTTTCTTTGCGCTCTTCTTTTTTGCCTTTTTCTTGGTTGCCATGTTTCTATTCTCCCTTTCCATTTTTCATGGATGTGCGGTCATAAGTAGAAAACCGCAATTGATGATTGTATAGAGTGATTGAAAATCTAAGTCAAGAGAAAAATTGATGTCATTCTTGATTGCCCTTGATGCAGGACATCAATTTCGGATGTCAATGCATCGACGGGAGTCCTTTTTGCGCGATGAAATGCAGAAGAACGCCCTCGAATCCATCATGTAATGCGTGCGCCATCATTCCTGGACGGAGACTCTTGCGCCACAATGTCAGAAAGCCAAACATGGCTCCATACACTGCAATGAGAATCATGCGGCGGGTACCTTCGTAACCGTGACCGGAACCAAACACAATGGCGGAAGCGACCAGGCCGACATAAATATTTCCGCTGAGCACAGCGAACTGCTGCTGCAGGTATCCGCGAAAAATAATTTCTTCCACATATCCCGCGGTCGTGCTGAGCAGCACCCACAGCACCAGGCCAAAGGTGCTGCGCGGGGCAAGCATCTCGGCAAGTTTTTTTGCCTCCTCCGCCGAAGCGCCTTTGGCTAGTCCGAGCAAGTATCCAAGCCCGCCAAGGACGGCAAGCGCTACAAGCCAGAATGCAATCGCGATAACCACATCAATCAGGAAATCTTCAGGACTGGCCCACCGCCCGCCGATCAGGTCACGTATTCTCGCCTTCTTCATCCGCAATCCGATCCACACAACAAAAAGGAGGAAAAATTCAAGAACAATGGTGGCCCCATATTGCACCAGGCGCATGTTCTCTGTAATAGCTCCGGCATTTTGCGATTTTTGAGAGCTAAGCTTCGCGGTAAAGTAGGAATTTCCCACGACGAGGATGACGATCAGCAGTGTATGCCAGATTGGCGCCAGCAACTTCTTTCCCTGAGGCGGCTCCTCTGGAGTCTGGAGGGACGGCGGAGAATCATAGGGCTGTTCGGTCACCGGGTCAGAACCCGGATTAGGCTGCGATTCATTTTGCATAGTGATTTGTTGGCGCGCTTTTGCGCTGCTCCTCATCTTATAATGAAAGGTTTGGAAACCGCACTAAGGAGAGCTTATGGAAGACGTGGTCATTATTAGCGCCGTGCGTACGCCCATCGCAAAGTTCCAGGGAGCGCTGGAGGGATTTTCTGCTCCGCAACTGGGCGCCCTCATCGTCCGTGAAGCGGTAAAGCGCGCGAGCATCAAACCGGAACAGGTGGATGAGTGCATTATGGGCCTGGTGGTTTCAGCGGGACTGGGGCAGAATCCGGCGCGGCAGGCGGCCTTGAATGGCGGACTTCCACCCACAGTAGGGGCAATGACCATCAACAAAGTTTGCGGTTCAGGACTGAAGGCGGTTGCGCTCGCCGCTCAGGCCATTCAGACCGGCAATGCTGAAATCGTTGTAGCCGGCGGCATGGAATCCATGACCAACGCTCCCTATCTGCTGCCGCAGGCGCGCAAAGGATACCGGCTGGGTAATTCGCAGATTATTGACTCCGTGGTGAACGACGGTTTATGGGACTCCTTCAACAACTATCACATGGGAATGACGGGGGAGAACGTGGCCCAGAAATATGGAGTCACACGCGAACAGCAGGATCAGTACGCAGTTAACTCGCACCGCAAGGCTGTGCAGGCGTGGAACGAGTGCCGCTTTAAAGGACAGGTGATGCCCGTGGAAATCCCGGCAAAGAAGAAGGGCGGGGCTCCCACTATGTTTGAGAAGGACGAAGGCCCGCGCGAAGATACTTCCGCTGAAGTGCTGCGCAGCCTAAAGCCGGTTTTCAAGAAAGATGGCACCGTGACGGCGGGCAATGCCTCCACCATGAACGATGGTGCGGCGGCAACGGTGGTAACTTCAGCCGCGCGTGCAAAACAGCTCGGAGTTGAGCCGATGGTTCACATTGTCGCCCAGGCGACCAGCGGCATTGCGCCTGAATGGGTGATGATGGCGCCGGTGGATGGAATTCGCAAGATCTGGGCCAAGACCGGATGGAAGCCCGATGAGGTGGATCTTTATGAAATTAACGAGGCATTCTCTGTCCAGTCTGTGGCGGTCATCAAGGAACTCGGACTGAATCCTGACAAGGTCAACGTGAACGGGGGCGCTGTGGCGCTGGGCCACCCCATTGGGGCCAGCGGAACACGAGTGCTGGTGACGCTGATCCATGAATTGATTCGCCGCAACGGAAAGCGCGGCATCGCGGCACTCTGCCTGGGCGGAGGCAATTCAGTCGCTATGGCCGTGGAGCGGAGATAATTAACTGGCAGTCTGGCAATTGGCAATTTAGACAACCGGGAGAAAAAGAATCTTCGTCTGTCGAGTTGCGGTTGATATGCGAAAATTCACTGGGCGGCGTCGCCAATCAGCATCCTGTGCAGGCGACGGTAGAGTCCCTGGATCGTTTCATAGAGTTCGGAAACACCCAGGGTAAACTCGTTCACGCTCGTGGAATCTATATCGGCGTTGACGTTGTGGGCCAGCTTGCCCAGCATCTGCATGCGCTCCGCTTCGAGCTGGGGCAGCACTTCAAAAGGGTCCCCACCGCAGGCACTCAAGTCCAGAAATTGTTGCACAGTCCATGCTGTCTGGCGCAGATGCTCCATGGCATCGTGCATTTGCGCAATCAACCGGGGATCAACCTGCTCTTTCACCAGGTTCTGCTCAAGCTGATTCAATTCCGCCAGGGTGCTCATGATCTTCTGTGAAACGGGGTTGCTGCTCGAAGAGGATATTGCTGCTGAGCGAGGCGCCGCCGCCGTGGCTCGGGCCGGCGACGGTCTGGTCATGGAGGCGGTTGGGACAGGGCGTGTGGTGGTCAGAGGCGGTGGAATGCGCACCGGCTCTTCAGCCACCACGGTACGCTGATCCGGCGCCCGCATGTCCTGAATTCCCGCCAACGTCCCCACCAGGAACTCGAGCTTCTGCTGGTCTTCAGTGGCCAGATGCATGAATTCAAGGCCCATCCCGACAGCGTGGTTGGAAGTCTTCACCAGCGCACGCCCGCGAATCACCGTGTCGCGCACCCGCACCATAAAAACCACCTCAGTCTCGGCCGGCAATGTAGAGACCGTCTCCACATAGCATCCTTGCATGCTGATATCGGTCAAGCTGGCAAAGATCCCGGCCACCCCTTCGTTGCGGCGTATCTCCACGCCTCCGGTGCATGGATAGCGAGTGTGCCTTCGCCTGGTGGGTTCTTGAGCCATAATTTCCGCGGAATGCCTGCAGCGATTCTATCGCGATTGGCAAGTGCATGGCTCAATAGCGCGATCTTGCACCGGAAACATGCACTTCGGTAACCCGGCGGACTCCTGTAAAATCTGCTTTCTGTGCCGGGGGACCAGGAAGAATGCTTTTCAAAACGCAAAGTGCGGCGGTTTACGGGATCGACGCCAACATCATTGAAGTTGAGGTGGATGTCAGCCCCAATAAACAGGCGGAAGACAACTTTCAGACCGTTGGGCTGCCTGACGCCGCCGTCCGGGAGAGCCGCCAGCGCATTCGCGCCGCGCTACGCAACTGCGGATACGACGTTCCTCCAACTACCATCACCATCAATCTTGCCCCGGCGGATATCAAGAAAGAAGGCTCCGGCTTTGATCTGCCCATGGCCATGGGGATCGTAGGCGCTTATGGCGGCCTCATCAAGAAGGAGCTGCCCGACTACGTGATGGTCGGCGAGCTTTCACTCGACGGCGGCATTCGCGCAGTTCGCGGGGCACTGCCCATTGCAATTGCCGCCCGAGCCAATAAAATTCCCAACCTCATTGTTCCTGAAACCAACGCCCGCGAAGCCGCCGTGGTGAACGGTGTGAATGTGTATCCGGTAAAGTCTCTGATCGATGTGGTGAACCTGCTGAATAGCGGCAACGGAATTTCACCGCTCAAGGTAGATGCCACGCAGATGCTCGGAGGGGAGCAAAGCGGCGGCCCCGACTTCAAGGAAGTGCGCGGGCAGTTCACCGCCAAACGCGCGCTTGAGATCGCCTGTGCCGGCGGCCACAACATTCTCATGATCGGCCCTCCGGGTTCCGGCAAGACCATGCTGGCCAAGCGCATCCCCGGCATTCTTCCTCCGCTATCGTTTGAGGAAGCCCTGGAAACAACAAAGATCCACAGCGTGGCCGGCGTGCTGGATGCAACTGCCGGTCTGGTCGCCGCGCGGCCATTCCGCTCGCCTCATCACACAATCTCCGATGCCGGCCTGATCGGCGGCGGCATCATTCCCCGCCCCGGCGAGGTTTCCCTTTCGCATAATGGCGTTCTTTTCCTGGACGAACTGCCGGAATTTCCCCGCAACGTGCTGGAAGTGATGCGCCAGCCGCTGGAGGATGGGAACGTCTGCATTGCCCGCGCGTCCATGTCGCTGACATTTCCGGCGCGCTTCATGCTGGCGGCCGCGATGAACCCCTGCCCCTGCGGATACCACGGTTCCGGGCACGATTGCCGATGCAGTCCGCCCATGATCCAGCGCTATGTCTCCAAAATTTCCGGCCCGCTGATGGACCGGATCGACATCCATATCGATGTGCCGGCGGTGAATTACAAGGAGCTGCGCGGGTCGGACAGCAGGAGTGAGAGCTCAGCCCAGATCCGTGAACGGGTCATGCGAACTCGCGAGGTGCAGCTCAATCGCTTTGCCGCCGCCGGAGAGCGCATCTATTCGAATGCCCAGATGAGCACCCGCCAGATTCGCACTTACTGTGATCTCGGAACTGACAGCGAACGCATGCTGGAGCGCGCCATGCAACAGCAGGGCTTGAGCGCCCGCGCCCACGACCGCATTCTCAAGGTGGCGCGCACCATCGCCGATATGGACGGCACGGCGCAGATTGAGGCTAAGCATATCGCCGAGGCCATCCAGTACCGCACCCTTGACCGGACCTATTGGAGCTAAGTCGCGCTCGTCGCTCTGTTGCCGGTCATTCACCGGGCGACTTGAACTGCGGCTTCTTCATGATCCAGACAAAAGGGACTGTAAGAACCAGCAAGACCGCCATCACGCGAAAACCGTCAAGGTAGCTGAGAGCTTGAGCGCTCCTGACCAGTTCACCGTAGATCAGAGCCATGGCCTGATGCGCCGCGGTTACTGAATTCATCCCATGGCGGCGCAGATAAGCCTCCAGCGCCGACAGGGTGAGCGACGGCAGCCCCCTCTCGGTTGCCATGGAGGCAGACAAACGAACCTGATGAAACTGCTCGCGCCGGGCGACGAAAGCGGTGAACACGGAAATCCCAATGCCGGCTCCGAGATTTCTAGCCAGAGCGATCAAACTGGTGGCATATCCCATCTCCTGCTGCGGAATTGGGTCCACGGTGATGGTCGCCAGAGGCACGAACATGAATGACAGCCCAGCCCCCATCACAATCTGCGGCCAGAAGAAGTTCCAGGGACCCGCGCCGAGATTCAAATACGAGAACATGTAGGCGCCGATTCCGGAGATGATCAGGCCGCCGCTCAGCAGGCCGCGCATGTCCCAGCGCTTGCTGATCAGAAATCCGGCAACCGGCATCATGAGCATGGTGGCAATGCCACGCGGCGAATTCCAAATGCCCGCCGTGATCGCCGGGAACCCGAGCAGCTCTTGCATGAACAAGGGAAGGAGCACAATGCTGCCGTACAGGGCGAAAAACAGGACCATGGAAAGGCTGGTGCCCGCGGCGAAGGTGCGGTAGCGGAACAGGCGGAAGTGCACAACTGCGTTTTTGGAATGCAGTTCCCAGATGGTGAAGGAAATCAGGCCGATGACTGCGATTACGGCCATGGCGGTAATAAAGTGGGAACTGAACCAGTCGTCTTCCTGGCCTTTGTCAAACACCACTTGCAGCGCGGCAATGCCGATGGCCAGCAGAATCACGCCAAAAGTATCAATGCGAGTGGTAGGGCGGCGGATATACGGCGGATCGAAAACAAAAGTCCAGACCAGCAAAATCCCGACGATGCTGACCGGAAGGTTGATAAAGAAGATCCAGCGCCAGGAATAATCAGTAGTGAGCCAGCCGCCCAGCATGGGCGCGACAATAGGAGCAATCACAATGCCCACACCCCACAGGGCCATGGCGTGCCCGCGCTCTTCGCGTGGAAAAGCCTCAAGCATGATGGCGCGCGTGGTTGGTTGCAGACACCCGCCTGCCGCGCCCTGCAGCACACGAAACAATATCAGTGCCTCAAGAGAGGGCGCGAGCCCACACAGGATGCTGGCGACCGTGAAACCGGCTACGCTCATCATCAACAGCCGCCGCCGTCCAAAATAATTGGCCAGCCACCCGGAAAGCGGAAGAATGATTGCATTGGCGACCAGGTACGAAGTCAGGACCCACGTGGCTTCATCGACGGAGGCGGAGAGATTACCCGCGATATAAGGCAGGCTGACGTTCACCGCGGAAGTATCCACCACTTCCATGATCGCGCTGGCCATGGCAGCGATGGCAATCAACCAGCGCGTCCGTTTGTCCGGCAGTATTTCGTTTTCTAGATCATAAGTTTCGGCGCTGGGATGAGGCATTGCTTATGCTGGACAATCATTCAAAATGCGCTTTGCAAGGGCAAATCTCAGCCGCCAGCCAAAGCGCTGCCAAATAAGGGCACTTTCAGCCCTTAACTAACAATACCGCGAATTGTTGTTCTTCATCGCAAACGCATTGTAAGCGTTCGGGTCCATCAGGTTGTTTGATGTGTCATTCCGAGGCGAAGCCGAGGAATGACACCTTAAAGGAGAAGAAGCGCTTTTGCGATTCAACCAATTCCGCGGACAGCGCCCAGGTCGGCGATCATCACGGTGTTGTTTCTTTAAACTCTTGTTGACATCCGACAAGAGCTGGAGTCTAATCTTGTCGATTTTCGACAGGAGACCCGATGGCAAGCCAAATCGACCTGCTCCAGGGAACGCTGGATCTTCTTATCCTGAAAACCCTCGCACTTGGGCCCATGCACGGCTGGGGCATCTCACAACGAATTCAGCAGGTGTCACAGGAAGTTCTGCAGGTGGGACAAGGCTCGCTCTATCCCGCATTGGCGCGGTTGGAGCAGCGGGACTGGATATCCGCCGAATGGAGCACATCAGAAAACAATCGCCGCGCGCGTTATTACTCGCTGACCAAGTCCGGCCGGAAACAGCTTGAAAAAGAGCTGGGCGAATGGGAACGGCTCTCCGCCGCCATCGCGCTGGTCTTGCAGCAGGGATAGGAGCACTCCATGAGCATCAGAAATTTGTTCGCGCCGTTCCGCAAGCGCAGTCGCGCGCTCGATGAAGAAGTGCAGTTTCATCTGGAGAAGCAGGTGGAAGCGAACATCGCCGCAGGCATGTCTCCGGACGAGGCGCGTCGACAGGCGCTGATTGCCTTTGGCGGCGTGCAGCAGACGAAGGAACGCATCGCGGAGGTGCGCTGGACGCGCATCCTCGAAGTCCTGCTGCTCGACGCCCGTTACGCCTGGCGGCTGCTGCGCAAGAGCCCTCTGTTCACCAGTATTGTGGTGATTACACTCGCTGTTGGCATTGGCTTGAACACCGCTGTCTTCAGCCTGATTGATGCTGTGCTGTTCCGGGCTCTCCCGGCGCAAAATCCAGAAGGATTGGTGTTGGTACGCTGGCATGCGCAACATCGCCCCAAATTGCATAGTTGGCGATCTTATGGCGAGTGTTCCGGAAACGGTGACAACGATACGTGCTCACTATCACTGCCCTGGTCCAATACGGTGCGCTCGCAAACGCAGCTGTTTTGCGGCGTTGCCGCGTTCGCGCCCTCGCTCACCGTTGATCTCAGCGGGAATGGCCCAGCCACCATCACGAATCGGGCGGAGTATGTTTCCGGAGATTTCTTCTCCACTCTTGGCATCAAGGCTGCGCTCGGCCGCACCTTGCAGCCATCTGACGATTCCGAACACGCCGCCCCGGTATTGATTCTCAGCTATGCCTACTGGAAGAGCGCCTTCGGGGCTGCGCCGGACGTGGTTGGCCGCTCCGTGCGATTAAACGGTGTGCCGTTCACCATTATCGGCGTGGCGCAGCAGGGTTTTAAGGGGCTGGCTCCGGCGAACGCACTGGACTTGTGGGTGCCGTTTTCCACCAGGCCGCTCCTCACCTCGGGATTCACGCCGCGAGACAACGACGAAAGTTCATGGTGGGTGGTAACGGTGGCGCGAATGAAGAGCGGGGTTTCGCGCACACAGGCGCAAGCTGCGCTCAGCCTGCTCTTCCGTAACCAGACGGAGAACGGTCCCAAACCTCTCTTCACCGCAGCCGACCAGCCTGGAATTACTCTGCAACCTGCGCGAGAAGCTCTGACCGGCGGGACCAGGAACACACTGCAACCGCTTTACATCCTCATGATGGCGGTTGGTCTTGTCCTGTTGATTGCCTGCGCCAATATCGCGGGATTATTGCTGGCGCGTTCCGCAGCGCGTTCCCGCGAGATCGCGGTGCGCCTCACACTGGGGGCGCGGCGGAGAAGAATTGTCTCTCAGTTGCTGATGGAGAGCGTCATTCTTTCCGTTATGGGCGGCGCTTTGGGGCTGCTGCTGGGGCGATGGGTTGCTCGTTTATCTTTGCTGCTGAGGCAGAGCAGCGACTCAGGCCCCTGGCCCTACACACCTCACCTCGATGCGCGTGTTCTGCTGTTCACCTTGTCTATTTCTGTTTTCACTGCGCTACTGTTTGGCCTGGCCCCGGCGTTGCGAAGCCTGCGCCAGGACTTCATGCCGGCTCTGAAGGCCGGCGCCACCACTTCCGATGAAAGCGGCCGCCGTAAATGGTACAGCCTTGGCAATGCCTTGGTGGTGGCACAGGTGACGCTGGCCATTGTGGCGCTGGTAAGCGCAGGCCTGATGGTGCATACGTTGCGCAATCTCAAGCAAACCGACCTGGGATTTGATCCGCATAATGTGCTGACTTTCAGTGTTCGCCCCAGTCTGGCCGGGTATAAACCGGCTCAGATGAATGGGCTCTACCATGAGCTGCAACAGAAATTCGCAGCGCTCCCGGGCGTCACATCTGTGACGTATTCATTGGTCCCCCTTCTGGGTGGCTACTACGTGGCAACTGATATACATCTTCCAGGAAGGCCTGCCACGCAAACAGCTCAAACGAGCTTTTTGCCCGTAGGGCCGGGATTCTTTTCATCCATGCGTATTCCGATGGTGACTGGACGAGATTTTTCTCCCAGGGATTTCGCAATTGCAGCAGAAGCCGCATCTCGCGCTCCAGATGCGCCGCCGGACCCGAAGGCGCCGCCCATGCCTGTGATTGTCAACCGCCTGTTTGTGGAGAAGTTCTTTCCGGGGCCGAACCCGGTAGGGCGACACTTCGATGAAGGAACAACGGACAATCCAAACGCGCCGAAGGAGCCGGGGTTCGTAATCGTTGGCATGGTGGGGAATGCCCGCTTTTCCAATCTCCGGAACGAAATCGATCCCACTATGTATGTGCCTGCGACGAGCGACGATGTCTCCTTCGCCGTCCGCAGCACGTCTGACCCACAGCAACTTGTTAGCGCTATCCGGGAGGTCGTCCTGCGCCGTGACAGCAATCTGGCGCTTAGCCATGTGATTACCGAATCCGAGCAGATTGACAACCTGGTTTTTATCGAACGAATGGTCGCACAGATCTCAACGTCTTTTGCTGTTCTGGCCCTGCTCCTGGCATGCGCCGGCACTTACGGCCTGCTCTCGTACGAAGTCTCGCGACGCACGCGTGAGATAGGAATTCGCATGGCCATTGGAGCACAGCAGAATGACGTGTTGGCCATGGTTGTGAGGCATGGCTTGCTGCTGGCTCTAGCCGGGGCTGTGATCGGCACGGCGGCTTCATTCGGCGTGTCGCGTCTGCTGCAAAGCATGTTGTACGGCGTGCATGCGGGCGATCCCGTCACATTGGTTGCAGTCGCGATCCTTCTTCTGCTGGTCAGCCTTGTTGCCTGCTGGCTGCCGGCGCGCCGGGCAACCAAAGTCGACCCGCTGGTGGCGCTCAGGTACGAGTAGAGCGGTGGCGACGATGGGTGCACACGCAGCAAAGCCGCAGACGCAAACGCTGGGCTCTTCCTAAGGTGTTGCACAGGGCGGGTAGCCGCAAGGCAAAAGAGCTGCTCTTGAAGGTGTGGCACAGCCGCCCTCGGCTGTGCAGAAGTGCTGTTTTTCGCCCGGCTGTCAGGCCATCTCTCATTCACTCATCAAAATGCAGCGATCCAGGTCTGACGTCATCCTCGGTCCGATTGGCTAAACGAAAAAAAGCACAGCCGAGGCGGCTGTGCCACGCCGATCCAGGTCTAGTTCATACTCCACCAGGTGTCACACAACGAGAAATCCTCCTCGAAAATAATTCGATGCCTGGTACATGCGCTCCTGAGGGCAGTCGAGGTTCGGTCCCTCGCCATTGCCTGGGCACCCTAACTAATGGCAGAATAATGAGTTTGCTCCTGACGATCTAGGCTTATCTTTTTTGCGTCTTCAGGCCGGCTGGGGCAATCGAACTAAATGTAGGACTGCGGGCTCCAACATCCCCGTGGATTGGGCACTCAAGGAGTGCAGCGAATTCACTGGAGTCTGCGGATGCTTTCAACATCCCCGTTCCAACAAGGAACTGAAGGCGGAAAAAAATGTCGACTGCACTTGCACCAGCCATTGAGCGAGGGCGAAGCTGTTCGCTCGATAACTATCTAGTACTCCCTGACCGCAGCGTGGATGCGCGTATCGCGGCCGCCAAGCGAGAACTGGGCGGACGCGCGGTTATTCTGGGGCACCATTACCAGCGGGATGAAGTGATCCGTTTTGCCGATTTTCGCGGCGACTCGTACAAACTTGCCCAGGAAGCTTCGCGCACCAGCGCGGAATACATTGTCTTCTGCGGCGTCCACTTTATGGCGGAAAGCGCCGACGTACTCGCGCATGATCGCCAGCAGGTGCTGCTCCCCGACCTGAACGCCGGCTGCTCCATGGCGGACATGGCCGAAATTGGCCAGGTGGAAAGCTGCTGGGAGCAGTTGGTGCAACTTGGCCTCACCCATGAACAAGGCCGAGGCATCACTCCGCTGACCTACATGAATTCCACTGCAGCGATCAAAGCTTTTGTCGGCGAGCGTGGCGGACTGGTTTGCACATCGTCCAACGCCGGCCCGGCTTTCCGGTGGGCGTTCCAGCGCAACGAAAAAATTCTCTTCCTTCCTGACCAGCATCTCGGACGCAATACCGCTTACGCCATGGGCA
Source organism: Candidatus Angelobacter sp. (assembly GCA_035712465.1). Lineage (GTDB taxonomy): Bacteria > Acidobacteriota > Terriglobia > Terriglobales > Acidobacteriaceae > Angelobacter. Next base: position 72,429 of record DASTAS010000013.1, on the reverse strand, counting down.
TACCGCTGGAACAGTGCGTGGTCTGGAATCCATTTATGCCGCTGGGCGGCCTGACTGAAGATGCATTGCGAGCGGCGAAAGTAATTCTCTGGAAGGGCCATTGCTCTGTCCATCAGCGCTTTTTGCCCGAGCACGTGGACAAGGTGCGCGAGCGATATCCCGGGATCCAGGTGATTGTTCATCCTGAGTGCCGCCTTGAGGTCTGCCAGAAGGCGGACGGTATCGGCTCGACAGAAAAGCTGATCAGGATGATTCGCGAGGCCCCGGCGGGCAGCAGGTTCGCCGTTGGGACAGAGATTCATCTGGTCAACCGCATGGGCAAGGAATTTTCAAAGGAGAACAAACAAGTCATCACTCTGGATGATTCCGGCTGCCTGTGCACTACAATGTTCCGCATATCCCCACAGCATTTGTGCTGGGCGCTGGAAAATCTGGTGGATGGCAACGTTGTGAATCGAATCCGGGTGCCGGAAGAGGTGAAACACTGGTCGCGCGTGGCGCTGGATCGAATGCTGGAGATTGGGTAACGAAAAGTTTTCAGCACAGAGACGCTGCGCAGGCGGTTCCCAAACGAGCATGAAAATGCATTGCGTTCTGAATCGCGGATGTGCGCTCGCTGAAATCGAAGCTCCTCTACAGAGGTGTGGCACAGAGCGGAGCGCGAGTTATACATGGCTCAGGGTGGCACAGCCGCCCTCGGCTGTGCTGAAGCCGAGCATAGTCAGGCAATGATTGAAGCTGAGGAAACCTGCAATTTTATGACCTGTCCGCAGAGGCAGGATCTTCGCAAGCATGTCTGCTAACGCCAATGGCCGCAGGGAAAGTGAAAGACGCACAGGCGAGGGCGCCTGTACTACTAAGCATCAAATTCTTTCTGTTCGGGAGAATTTCTTGCGTGTAAGCTCAGCGGAGCGACTTTTAGCGGAGCTTTTTGCGGATGCCTTGCAAGAGCATACATTTCATAAAGCGCTCCTCTTCCTCCGCCCAGTGCATGGGTGAGACGCGTTCAGGTAGGATTCTCGAATCGCAGGTGTGCTCAATAGCATGGCTGGATGCAGGAAACAAGCACAGCCGAGGGCGGCCGTGCCACACATTCAGGAGCAGCAGCGGTTTTGCAAATTGCGGCTTGCCGCGCTGTGCACACGGTTCTTGTTGCATTTTCGACAGAGACACAGACACGGAGAAATTGAAAACGTTGCACTCCGGTTGTGTTCAACAGATTAGACGGAGACATGGCCAAACCAAAAATATTTACTCTGGAAGAAGCACAGACTCTGCTGCCCGTGCTGCAATCCTTGTTGAAACGGGCAATGGAGGGCAAGCAGTTGATTGAGCAGATCGAACTGGAGCTTCAGAACATCAAGCACCGCATCCTGCTCAGCGGCGGCCTCTTGGTTGACGTTGCCGCCATGGCGCGCCGCCGCGCCGAACGGGACAAAGCGGCGCAGTCCATCAAAGATGCCATGGCGGAGATCGATGCCATCGGCGTGCAGGTGAAAGACCTCGATATCGGGCTGCTGGATTTTCCCTGCCAACTGGAGGATGAAATTGTCCTGCTGTGCTGGCGTTACGGCGAAGACAAGATTGAATTCTGGCACGGCATGGAAGAAGGCTTTGCCGGCCGGAAGCCCATCGACGGTCGCTTTGCGCGAGGCAGGAAAAAAGAAAAGCCCAATTAATTCTCGCTCTTGCAGAGGCGAACAAAATACGCTATAATCCAAACTTGAAATATGGGCGCTGCTCAGGCGGGGCCGGGAAGATCTTTGAAAACAGAAAATTGCACTTAGCAGCCGGCGGGCAGCTTTCTGCTTGCGGTCAGGTTGACCTTCTCATGGCATTGCGAGCTTCCGAATCCCCGGACGTTGCGACCCTCTGCTGAAGCGTAAAGCAGGAATTAACCTTGGGTTACCCAGTTAAAATCTTGGGTCATCCTGTGGAAAACTTTGGGTGACCCAGTGGAAATCTCGGCGTGACCCAAGGGTCGAGGCTGGGTTGATTCGGCGTAAGCGCGTTTGTTTGCAACAAAGCGGAGAAAAAAAGGGGGCGGCCCCCTGAACTGGCTGAGAGGATCAGCAGAGGGCCAGGGTTTATGAAGGCTTCTTCCCTTCCACCCACTCCGGCTTGAACTCTGAGTTCGCCAGCCACTCGACCGGCTTGATCATCGACTCGATCGCCTGCTCCATGTGAGCAAAGTCGATGCGTGAAATCTCGTCGCTGGGCTGGTGATAATCCTTGTGCAGGCCGAAGCTGGAGACGGTGTGGGCAACAATGCCGTCGCGCGCGAGAGCGTAGTTATCTGAGCGCTGGAAGAAGTGCTCCGCGGGATGAGGATCGGCGACGAGCCTGGCGCCGTGGCGGGCAAGCTCAGGCCCCAGATTGCTGCGGTCAAAGCCGGTGAGCCACAGCTCGTCCGGTTTGACGGCGGGATCGGCGCGGCCGATCATCTCAAATTCCAGGTTGGCAACGATGTTCTTCAGCGGAACCGGCGGATGCGCCAGAAAGTAATGATCGCCCTGGCCGCCGGTTTCCTCGCTGCCGAAAAACGCGAACACCACAGTGCGGCGCGGCGGCTTGCTCCGGGAGAGTGCATGCGCCATTTGCAGCACGGCAATGCAGCCTGAAGCGTCGTCATCGGCGCCATTGTAGATATCGTCTCCATTCACAGGTTTGCCGACGCCGAGGTGGTCCATGTGGGCGGTCAAGAGTATGACTTCATCTTTGCGGCTGGGATCGCTTCCGCGGATCACGCCAATTACATTGCGCGTGGTCCAGTGCTTTTTGCCCTGGCGGAAGAAGTTGAAGTCTCCGGAGACGTTCTGAATGTAGCCGCCGTTGTCGCCCATGGGAGCGATTCCCATCTGTTGCAGTTGCGAGGCAAGATAAACCGCCGCGACCAGTTCGTCGTGGGTGCCCGAACCGCGTCCCTGCAGCGCGTCGCTGGCGAGAAAATCCATTTCTGCGTGAATGCTGTCCGAGAGACGATCGCTCTGGCTGCTCTGCGCTGATCCGGGCAAGATAAGGCAAAGGGTGAGGCAAAGCACCATCAGGTTTGCGGCTTTGTGAACCAAGTTTTCCTCCGGCTAGGCCGTAGACAGTATAAAGGCAGGCTGAAGGACCACAGTATGCATAGGCGGCGCGCATTGAATGCGAAGGCAAGGCCGGGTTTTCTGACTACACACAAGAGTGCCAGCCGGACCTGGACCAAGGGCCAGAGCCACTGATCTCCAAAATATCCTTCACGCGGTGTTCTTGTGAATGCATCGAGATTGCTGCAACTGCAGGCGAATGGCGGTATAGTTACAAGGTCACACCATGCAGAGTTCCCCTGTTCGACAAGCCAAAATATGCCGGCGTCGTGCGCCCGTATGCGCGCTCTTCTTAACCCTCGTTCTTGCGGCGATTTCACTCGCCGGCTGCAGCAGCGGCCCCCCAGAAAACCACGACTTTGTCTATGTTGCCGTGCCTGAGGCCTCACTGCGCGACCGGGTCGCCACCGTTTACAACAAGACCGGGCTGGTCCACAACGGTGAGCGGCTGGTGGTGCTGGAGCGCATGCAAAACCGGCGATTTGTCCGCGTGCGCACGCCCCGCGGGGAAGAAGGATGGATACAGGACAGATACCTGGCAGATCAGGAGACTTACAATCAGTTCGCCCGCATGGCCCAAAAGTTCAAATCCGCGCCTGCCCAGAGCTTCGCAACCACTCTGGACCAGGTGAAGGTACACGATGAGCCGGGCAGGAAAGCCGGGTACCTGTACCTGCTGGATGGGAACGTGAAAGTGGATCTGCTGGAGCGTCGCGCCGTTCCGCGTTATGGGGTGGTCACGCCTGCCGCAGAGAACAAGGACAAAGACACTGATTCAGATGACGATCAGGATAAGACGGCTCAACCTCAATTCATGGAGGACTGGTGGCTGATTCGAGACGGCCAGAATCGCGTCGGGTGGGTGTACGGCCGAACCCTTTACGTAGAGGCGCCTGACGACATTGCTCAATATTCTGAAGGGCAGCGAATTGTAGCTCTATACAAGTTGGATGAAGTGCAGGACGGAGGTAAAAAAGTCCCTGAGTACCTGGTTCTCTTCACCGAGCCAAAAGATGGAATGCCATACGACTTCAACCAGATTCGCGTATTCACCTGGAACCTTAAAAAACACCGGTATGAAACCGCATATCGCGAACACAACCTGACCGGATTTCTTCCGGTCACGCTAGGCATGCAGGACCTGGGCAAAGAAGGTAACCTGCAGACGTTTACGCTGCATTTGAAGGATGAGGATGGAAAAGAGCGGCAGCAGATCTACACCTTCAACCCTCCTATCGTGCGGAAATATTATGCTCCCGGCCAGGAACCGCCGTCCAAGGTAAAAAAGAAGCGCGCTGGGGCAACTCCGCGGGCACATCATGCCTGGGTGTGATCCTCATGCGCTGGCATCCGGGCACTTTCTTTTTACCTCCAAGACATGTATGGCAGAAAAAGTGAACAAACTGGGCCTGGAACGCGATTACAAAAAATTCCTCTATTTCATCGATGGAGAGGGAAACGTGTGCAAGAAACAGAAATCGGGAGAAGGTGAAACCGAGGTGGTGGTTCCCAATGCCGTAGAACGGGACAACCAGTTTCTCTATTTCATTGATAAAGAAGGGGACGTGGCGCGTTCTCCACGAGCGGCCCGCAAAGGAAAGAAAGCGGCCTGAGACGCTTTCCTGAATGAGCGCCTGCGCATTGAATCTGTGGGTGTTCCGGGACACGCGGAGAACCGTTTCCGGTCAGGAGCTGAAAACGAAGCTCTTGAGGGAAGTTGAGCCACTGGCGCGGACACGTTCTCAGGAAAGCGTGCTGCGCGCGTTGCTTCGCGCAGGCGAGTTGGAATGCGGAGTCACGGATACGGGCGTTTGCCCTGCGCCATTCCAGGTTGCCACGGATCATCTAGCAGAAACTCTGGTAGCAGAAACGCTCATCGGTTCTGAGTTAAGTTTCCGGCCGGACACGATTGTGAACTCTCTCAATAGTTCATTCGTTCCGGAAGAGCTGAGCATCGCCGAGCCCGAAGGGTTTTCCTATTACGCGCTCCACCCGATGGCGTATGCCGAAGCGGTCGCAAGCTCTTTACCGGGCTCTTCCAGAGTGGCGGTCGTGGGAATTCGCAGTATCGGGACTACGCTAAGCGCAATCGTTTCCGCAACAGTGAAAGCACAGGGAAGGAGCGCTCACCGCATCACCGTGCGGCCTCAAGGTCATCCGTACAATCGCGAATTGAAGCTCTCGAATTATGAGGAAGATTTCGTCCCCAAGGCGCTTGCGGATGACTCGGAGTTTCTGGTCGTGGATGAAGGACCGGGCCTGAGCGGATCGTCGTTTCTGTCAGTCGCGGAGGCGCTCGCAGCCGCAGGCGTCTCGAAGCAGAAAATAACGCTGCTATGCAGTCACCCTCCCGATCTCGACAGCTTCAGGTGCAATGACGGATCACGCCGCGCACGTGAGTTTCGATGGGCACCCGTTGATGACAAACTGCGCAAACCAGAAGGAGAGAATTTCTACATCGGTGGAGGCCATTGGCGCGCGCATCTGATGGGGACAGAGCAACAATGGCCTGCTTCATGGGTCAACCTGGAACGGGCGAAATATTGCACGGCAGGAAGGCCAGGCGAATCACGCCTCTTCAAATTTGCCGGATTGGCCCATTATGGGGATAAGATTCTCGAACGTGAAGCACTGAGCGCCCAGGAGAAATTCGGACCGGCGCCACGGCCCGCGCCGGATGGCTTTGCGTCCTACGCATGGCTTTGCGGTCGGCCCATGTGGGCGCACGATCTGAATGACTCCGCATTGTCCCGGTTGGCAGAGTATTGTGCGTTTCGTGAGCGCAGCTTCCGGACAGATTTACGCCATCTCGAAGTGCTGCAGAGCATGGCCGAATTCAACCAGACGCAGCTCCAGTTGGATTTTCCCATCAGCCTTCGTCTGGAACGGCCGGTCATCGCTGACGGTCGTATGCAGCCTCATGAATGGCTTCTGCTCCCGGATGGCCGGATGCTCAAAACCGATTCCGGCAGCCACGGAGACGATCATTTCTTCCCCGGTCCGACCGACATTGCCTGGGACCTTGCTGGAGCCATTGTCGAATGGCAGATGGATGAAGCGCAGGCAGAAGCATTCCTCGAACGCTATAGACAGCGCAGCGGCGACAATCCAGAAGCTCGGATAGCCGACTTTGTGATTGCTTATTCCGTGTTCCGAACCGCGTACTGCCTTATGGCTGCGAATGCTCTTTGCGGAACGGGAGAGGAGCCGCGGCTCAAACTGGCTGCAGATCGATATCGGGCTAATCTCGGCGCGCGACGCGAGGAAATGGCTGATGCGATCTAAACTGTCGTTTGCCCGAGTCTCGCCAAAAAGCGTTCACGCGAGCTCCTGCTATTCAGAGAATCGTCACATGCCACAAACGGTGCGTTGCACGGCGTTTCTCAGGAATAAAACTCAGCAATGGAATCCACCACGTGCTTCTGCTCAAACTCCTCCAGTTCGGCGAACATGGGCAAAGCCACCACGTCCTTTGCAGCCTGTTCCGCCTGCGGCAGGTCGCCGGGCGCGTAACCGAGATAAGCAAAGCACTTTTGCAGTTGCAGAGGAACGGGATAATAGATTTCACTACTCACGCCGCGCTGTTTGAGGAAATCGCGAAGCTGATCGCGCCGCTGCACGCGGATTACATACTGATGGAAAATATGCTCGGCCTGCGGCCGTGTCTTCAGCAGTATGACGGGCGCAACGGAATCGGCTCCCGTGTGAGTCAGGCCGGCATCTTTGAGCAACAGGTCATACGTGCGGGCGCGCTGACGCCGCGCTTCATTCCAGCGTGGCAAATGCGGCATCTTGACGCGCAGCACCGCAGCCTGAATGGAATCCAGACGGCTGTTGGCGCCGATCTCGTCATGAAAGTAGCGCTGTTTTCCGCCATGGTTGCGCAGAGAACGCGCGTGTTCGGCCAGAGCGCTGTCATTGGTGGTGAGCGCGCCGGCATCGCCAAAAGCGCTGAGGTTCTTCGTGGGATAAAAACTGAACGCCGCAGCCGCGCCCCATGAGCCGGCGAGATTGCCATTCCACAGTGCTCCAACCGCCTGCGCCGCGTCCTCGACAACGGCCAATCCGAATTCCGTGCTGATTCGACTGAAAGCATCCATATCAGCGCATTGGCCGTAGAGATGTACGGGCATGATCGCGGTCTTTCGCGCCCCACCGTCGCGCAAGCACGCGTCAACTTTTGCGGGATCAAGATTCAAAGTTTCCGGGTCAATATCAACGAAAACCGGGCGAGCGCCCGCTCGGATAATGGAACTGGCCGTGGCAAAGAAGCTGAACGGAGTGGTGATCACCGAATCGCCCTGCTTTACCCCTGCAGCCACAAGGCCCAGCCACAAAGCATCCGTCCCGGAGGCGCAGCCGACCGCTTCCCGGGTACCACACAAGGCGGCAAACTCCCGCTCGAAGACCGTAACTTCTTCACCCAGAATGTATTTCTGGGAATCGCAGACCCTGGCGACCGCCTCCAGCACCTCTTCCCGAACGGAGGTGTACTGGCGGGATAGATCAAGCATTGGGACCTGAAGGACGGCCTTTGGGCCACTCGTTTTCACGTGAAGTGTATCCAAGAGTGCAATTTTAGCATCGCACCGAAAATGTACTGCCTTTTTGCCGCGAAGCCTCTGAAAAGGCTACAATTACTAGGCAGTTGCGTATGCAGTCACCTGGTTCACCGGGGAAGGAATAGAGGTTCCAGAGGAGAGATCGGCAGATGGAAAACAAGCCGGCACAAAACATTCAGGACTCGTTTCTGAACACCGCACGCAAGGACAAAACGCAGGTGACCATTTATCTGCTCAGCGGCGTCAAGCTGACCGGACGCATCCGGTCATTCGACAAATATTCAGTGGTCCTGGAAACGAACAATCAGGAACAGCTCATCTTCAAACATGCCATTTCCACTGTGGTGATGTCCAAGGGCAGCTTCCACAGTGAGAATCGCGGCAGCCACGCAGCGGGCAGCGAAGTGGAGACATCCGCAAAAGTGGAGGGCTAGTCTATTCCCGGGCAGCATCCCCGCCGTTTTCGTCAGCCGGACGGGATCATCACCGGCCGCGACCGGCCGGAGCGTGCGTTCCTGGTTGCCGTAGAATTCCGGCGCCGATCACGCGTCGACCGGGACCTTGAAGTCCCACCCGGCGCGGTCATGGCCCGCGATGCCGCTCGCATTGGGGAAGATGACGGCGCAATTTCCGCCACAACCACGAAAGAGTCTCTGGCTGAATTTCGCGAGCTGGCAACTTCCGCAGGCGCCGAAGTCGCTGGTGAGTTTATTCAGCGGCGCGACCGTCCTGATCCCGCCACCCTGATCGGCACTGGGAAACTGCAGGAGATTTCGGGTGCCGTGGCTTCAACCGGCGCTGATCTGGTCCTTGTAGACCATGAACTCTCTCCCTCGCAGCAGCGAAATATCGAGCAGGAAGTAAACGCGCGCGTGATTGACCGCACGCAGCTCATCCTGGATATATTCGCGCGGCACGCCCGCAGCCGTGAAGGTCAATTGCAGGTGGAACTGGCGCAGCTTGAATACCTGTTGCCGAGACTGGCCGGGCGAGGCATAGAGATGTCACAACTGGGAGGCGGCATCGGAACCCGCGGACCAGGTGAAACCCAGCTTGAGACCGACCGCCGCAAAATCTACCGGCGCATACGTCACATTAAGCAGCAGGTGGAGGAGGTCCGACGAGTGCGCGCGCAACAGCGGCAGCGGCGCGAGTCAGTACCCTTGCCCACCGTGGCGCTCGTAGGCTACACCAACGCGGGTAAGTCCACGCTGTTCAATGCGCTGACCGCCGCAGGCGTCCTTTCGTCGGCGAAGATGTTCGCGACGCTGGATCCCACGATTCGAGCCGTCGCTCTGCCAACCAAGAGGAAAGTCCTGCTCTCCGATACGGTAGGTTTTATTCGCAGTTTACCGACTACGCTGGTCACTGCATTCCGTGCCACGCTGGAAGAAGTGCAGCGCGCGGCCCTGCTGCTGCACGTTTCCGATGTAACCAGCCCGACTGCCCAGGAACAGCAGCGTCAGGTAGACGCAGTCCTCAAAGAGCTTGGCGTACAGAGCACGCCGCAGATCCGCGTGATGAACAAAATCGATCTGCTGCCGGAAGCACAACGGAAATCGCTGGCCAGCACGGAATCCATTGCCTACATCTCAGCGGCGGCAAATCTTGGAATGGACCGGCTACTTGAGGCGATTGATGCCAGCCTGAGCGTAGACGCGCTGCGGCGATTGCGCATTCGCGTGCCGCAGAGTGAAGGCAAGCTGCTGGCCCAGATTGAGGCGCGCGGCCACGTGCTGAAGCGCGTGTATCGCGACAGCACAGTTCAAATGGAAGTGGATGCGCCGGAATCGCTGGCGCGAACGCTGGATGCGTATCAGGTGAAACTGAGATCTCCTCACGGAAGCGCAGGGATTCGCAGAAAAGCTCTGGGATGACGCCCGGAGCGATTGCGCGTTATTCTTTTGGGTTGCAATCTGAAAGGATTGATTCCACGCATGCGCCTGATATCGTCGCTTTGTCTGGTGATCACAATTATGTCCCTTGCTTCTGTCGCCCAGAACCCCAAATCCAAGTCAAAGTCCTTTCCTGATGCCGCTGAGCTGAACAGGATGGCCGCGCGGTTTGCCCCCACCAGGCTGCTGGTGGATACGTCTACGCTCTCTGCCGGAGACAAACAAGCTTTGGTGAAGCTGATTCAGGCGGCCCAGACCGTGAACCCGCTGTTCATGGAGCAGTTGTGGAGCGGCAATCTCGCTCTCTATCACAAGCTGCAGCAGGACAAAACGCCTCTGGGCAAAGCGCGGCTGCATTATTTTTGGATCAACAAGTCCCCCTGGTCTGAAATTGACCAGCACAAGGCCTTTATGCCCGGCGTGCCGGAACATAAGCCCGCAGGCGCAAACTTCTATCCTGAGAACATGACCAAGGAGGAGTTTGAAGGCTGGGTAAAAACGCTTTCACCACAGGAAAGAGCGCAGGCCGAGGGCTTCTTTACCGTGATCCGCCGTGATGCCAAAGGGAAGCTCACGATAGTTCCTTACAGCCAGGAATACAAAACTGATCTCGATCGCGCGGGGAAACTGCTGCGTGAAGCGGCCGCGCTCACAGGAAATGAAACGCTCAAGAAATTTCTCACCTCGCGGGCCGACGCCTTTGCCTCTAACGACTATTACGAGAGCGACATCGCATGGATGGACCTGGATGCTCCGCTCGACATCACCTTTGGTCCATACGAAACCTACAACGACGAGATTTTCGGATACAAAGCGGCCTTTGAAGCCTACATCAACCTGCGCGACGAAAAAGCAAGCCAGCGTCTCGCCTTTCTTGGCCAGCATCTGCAGGACATAGAAAACAACCTGCCGGAAGATCCGCAGTATCGCGTGGCCAAACTGGGAGCGGCGGCGCCCATTCGCGTGGTCAATGAGGTTTTCTCAGCCGGTGATGGCAACCACGGCGTGCAAACCGCGGCTTACAATCTGCCCAACGACGATAAAGTCGTGCAACTCAAGGGCAGCAAGCGGGTAATGCTGAAGAACGTGCAAGAGGCAAAATTCAAGTCCACTCTGGTTCCTATTTCAAAAGTTGTCTTGCAGCCGGCAGCGCAAAAAGACCTGAGTTTTGATTTGTTCTTCACGCATATTGTGGCGCATGAGCTCTCGCATGGACTGGGGCCGCACCAGATTAAAGTGAACGGCCGCGAGACCAACCCGCGCCTCGAACTGAAAGAACTCTACAGCGCGATTGAAGAAGCCAAAGCCGATGTCACCGGTCTGTTCGCGCTGCAACACCTGATGACGCAGGCCGATCAGGGCAAAATCCAGATGCCTATTCCGCACGGGACCGATGCCGAACGCCAGCTTTACACCACGTATCTTGCGTCTTCCTTCCGGACGCTTCGCTTTGGCCTCCAGGACGCGCACGCCAGGGGCATGGCGGTCCAGTTCAATTATTTTCTGGATAAGGGCGCGTACGTCGAAAACCCTGACGGCACTTATAGCGTGAACGTGAGCAAAATGAAAGACGCAGTCAACTCCCTTGACCATGAGTTCTTAACGATTGAGGCCACCGGCAATTACAACGCAGCGAAGAAGATGCTGACTGAACTGAGCGTCGTTCGTCCGCAGACACAGAAGACGCTGGACCGCCTGAAGTCTCTGCCCACAGACATTGAGCCCGTGTTTGTGACGGCCAATGAGCTGCTGAAGCCGGCGCAACCTGCTCACTCCGGCAAGAGAGGCAAATAGCATAGCATTTGCGCGCGCGGTCGCTAAACACTTCTTCCCTGCTCACCAGTAAGACAGAGTAATTTTGTCCAGCCACACAGAATACGACGTTGCGATATCGTTCGCGTCAAGTTGAAATGCCCCGTCGATTCCGTTGCTGGTGATGCAGGCTTTGAATGTGCTTACCCCTTTTCGAGCCAGTGGTGGCAGGGCCATCTCACTGCGCCTCGCGCAGCTTTTTTGTGATGGAACGGGTGATCAGTTCAAGTTCATTGAGGACCTGCTCGTCAATGCCGAGATTGGCGGCGCGAATGGCGCCCATGGGATCGGCTGCAAACCAGCGGGTGTTTCTTTCTGAACTTCTAATCCACTCTAGAAGGTCCCCTTCGCGGGCAGACAATTGCTGTAACAAGTGCTCCACACCTTCCCGGGAGACGCTCTCAGGCGGAGGCTGGCAGCGGTGCAACCGCTCCATGAGCTCGATAATTCTTTGCGCAGCACTGGCGGCAATGAACAGGCCGCAATTCTCACAATACGATTCAATCAGTCGTGATGACGTGCTGGTAACTCGGCGAAATGAGGCCCGTTCCGGGGGCATGAATCACGACCTAAGGGGAAAAAGCCGCTCTCAAGATCAGAGTTAAAAAACGCGTGGAAAATATGACCCGAATAATTAAATAAACTAATCCATGCCGCCGAACAGGTCGGGTCAGAACGTCAGGAACCGGGCCAGGGGTTTTTGCAGAGGACCACAGCCCCGGCGGCAAAAAAAGAAAGCCACAGCTTCCGGGTCTGTGGCTTTCCATATTTAGCAGTCGACGGATGAGCCTGCTTCTGTAGCAGTAGAGCGAATCAGCACGGTTTTGATATAGCCGAAATTAAAAAAATCTAAAGGCTTATGCGAGAACGGCTTGGTAGTAATCAATCGTGTGAGGACGTTAGTGTTGAAAGATAGCGCTTTGAAACAAAGTCACCCTTGCAGCGGGCTTGCGGGAGACAAGGTTTGCCGCTGCGATAAAATGGTTCCAGTACGCAACTTTGCTCAGTACTGCCGTTCCTCAAGAAGAATGTTCCGGATATTTGTCTGTATCGTTGTGCTTTCATTCGCCGGGTCAGGGTTGGCGGTGCAAACCGCGCCCGCCGAGTCATCCTCCAGGGCAAAGCCCAGCCCTACGCCGCAAGTCCAGAAGCCCAGACCATCGCGGCAACGCGACGCAATCATGGCGACCGGCGAACGGCTGCTGTTCAAGGAGCACGATCCTGCGGCCAGCGTCAACGAATTCAAAAAGGCGATCAAGATGGATCCCTGGTACGGCCAGGGTTACATGCTGCTGGGGCTGGCGCACATGCAGTTGGGCCAGTGGAGCGACGCGCAATGGGCGTTCGAAGAGGCTACCAAAGTAGAGCCAGGGAACGCCAAAGCCTATATCGGCATTGGATCGGCACTCAATGAGCAGCACGACTACGCGGCGGCGCAGAAGGCGCTGGAGCACAGCCTGGATATGGACCCGGAATCAGCCGAGGCCCATTACGAACTGGCACGCACATTGGCAGCAACCGGCAAATGGGCCGAGGCCGCGCCCCACGTCCAGAGGGCTATCGCACTCAACCCGGATTATGCCGGACCGCACGCTTTGATGGGCAATATCTACATCCAGAATGACAACCCCCAGTCGGCGCTTCACGAATTTGAGGAATGCCTGCGGCTCGATCCCAACGGCAGCCTCGCTCCTTCGGTGAGGCAAATGATTGCCCAATTAAAGAAAGTGCTGGCCCATCAGTAGCTACTTCCCTGCGGTCAGCACCACGAATTCCGAATCATCTTTAGCCACGCCGCTGAAGAATTTTTTCAGCTCCGGATAATCCTTCTGCACAAAGGCGATGCCGCCCATGGCGAAGTCGCGTTTGATACTGAATGTGTTTCCCTTGGCGCTGCGCTGGACCTTGTAGAAGGAAAATTCCGTCTGCAGCGGCTGGTCTTGTGGAAGATTCTCCAATTTCATGCCGGATGGGTAGGTAATTTGGACGTCATCAGAGGCGTAGTAGGGGTAATTGAAGTAGACCGGCTGTTTGCGTTCTCCGTGGGCGAATGGCTGCGTTCGGTCTCCTTGAAAGAGATCACTCGGTACGATCAGTCGCTTGCCGGTGCTGCTGGCGAATGTAGGTATATCGACTTGGAACGTCGCAGAGAGCAACGACTCCGGCGTATCCCAGCCGGTGGCCTTCAACTCCTTCACGGTCGCGCCCTGCGGCAGCCTCGAACGCATTTCATCTTCCAGCTCTTTCTTCCTGCCGGCATCGTCCGTCCTGAATCCATTCAGGCGCTGCTCCAGGGCCTCTATGCCAGTCCATGCGATCGCAACCTGGCCGTGAGCACTGCCGTCGGGAGAAAGCGAAAGCCGTCCTACACGTCTGCTGACAGCATCTTTGTAACTTGCGGCAGGCGTTGACGCGACTTCGGTGCCTCCGCCCGCAACCTGCCGCAACCCCTCCGTGCTGGTGTGCCGCCAGGGAAGCGATCCATAGGGACAGAAAGGAGTTCCAGGATCAAGAAATATTTCTTTTCCATCCACCACGGCAATCGCCAGCTCAGAGCCTAATTGCAGAAGATTGGGAAGGTTCACTTGAAAAAAGACCTTGTCGCGTTCGGCCACTCGCATCGCGTATGCCTGAATTCCCGCGGCGCGCGCCAGTGCGATAAATGCCCGGGTGATTCCATCCCGGTATCCCTCCTGCTTGCGCAGCACCGTTGCAACGGAACGCTTTTCCTTGCTGTCCGCCTGCACGATCTGTTGCAACGTGTCATTGCCCTGCTCATAGCTCAGATTCTTGATCTTCTGGACATAAGCGTAGATCTTGCGCAGCTTCTGGTCCGGCAAGTCGGAGGGAGCCACAATTTCCTTCAAGACGCTCGTATCCGGGTGGCCGATGAAACCCTCCACTTCCCTGCTCCAGTATTTTCCTTCCTCTTTCCAGAAATCCTTCGGCTTCAACATCTTGCTGGTACCGTAATAAAAGTTTACCCGCCACTCAAGAACGGACTCAGGGGGTGCGAAATCCTCATATTGGAATGCCGGAACATCGTGCAGTTCAAGTTCCATGCGTCCGGTGGGCAACTGCTTGATTTTCGTCGATTCCGGGAGCCCCACCAGCGTGTAAAACACACGATCGTCAACGTTTCCTCGCGCGTCGGCGATGTACTCGCCCATGCCGGTAAGAGTGATTGGTATAAACGTGAATTTGGCGTGTTTCTGTGGCAGTTCCTCCTGCACTGCCCAGTGCGGCGAACGCAGGAATTCATCCCAGTACTCGGTGTATTTCCATTCAATAATGCTGCCGACCTGAACATTGGCCAGAGTAAAAGTTTTAGCGTGGAACTTGATGCCGTGCCCTTTGATTACGGTGGTATCGAACGCCTTGCCGGCAAAGGGAGTTACTGTTCCGTCAGGAGCCACCGTACGTGCCTTGATTTCGCTGATGCCGATGTTGGCAGCGTCGTACGGAATCACCACATCCGCCTGGCTTTTTCCTTTTTCCGTCAATACCTTTTCACGAATGTAGACATAGCGATGGCGGGTATTGTCATCAGAAGTTTCTTCGTGGTACAGGATGATGGCATCGACTCCCTTTTCTGATGCCGCAGTAATGTTTCGGTCTTCGGGCGTGATTGGAAGCCAGTCGTCCCATGCCCGCAGCTGTTTCGCGCCACTGAAAATGAAGAAGAGGAACGCGAACAATCCAAGACCCAAACGCGAACACCGCATGCAGAAACCCTCTCACTCTGTCGGATAAACGCAGCAAAGCTGCTGGATTCTTATACCTTAGCGTGCTGCTTGCGGCAACGGAAATAGTGGCTTTCGGATGCACTTCGGTACGCTCATCGGCGAGTCGATAAGAGTTCCCTACATGTGAGCATGGCCGGCTGGTAAGCCGGCCATTGCTTCACTTGACAGGTTTAGCTAATTAATTGGAGACGACGACTTGGGGGACGAGCCAGTTGCCTGGATCCTCTCAAACACCGCTTTAACAACGCGGTCGCAACGTACAGCGTGGAACTGGTACAGATCCGGAGCGCGATCTTTGGCGCGAGAGTAGAGCTCTTTGCGCAGCATGGCGTGTGCGCGGTGAAGACGAGTTTTGATCACCGCCTCGGTGACGCCAAGGCTGAACGCGGTTTCAGCCACGCTCATATCTTCCACTTCGCGCATCACCACCACCGTGCGGTAGTTTTCAGGCAGGTGTTCGATTGCCTGTTCCAGCAGATGGCGCGCCTGCGAGGAGGCGGTAGTGGCTTCCGGAGTTGGATCAGAAGATTTCATGATGGCCATGGATTCTCCATTCATCGGCAAAGCATCGAGTTCTTCCAGTCGCCCGCGGCGGCGCTTGCGAGCCAGGGCCTCATGGATGGCAATCCGTGTCAGCCAGGTGGAAAAAGCCGCTTTTCCGGCAAACTGATGCAAATGTTCATAGGCACGAACGTAAGCGTCCTGCATCACATCCTCGGCTTCCGCATCGTCCCGTAGGATGATCCTGGAAACCCTATACAGGCGCTGGTTGTACCGGCGCATCAGGATCTCAAACAGAGCCGTTTCACCCGATAAAACCCGGGCGACCACTTCCTCGTCTTTGAGCTCCGATTGCGCTGCCACAGTGAGCATTGGGCTGGTAGTCACCGCTTACCTCCGCGTACACCAAATAGAGAAATCACTGGCTCCAAGGTTACATCCATATTGGCCTTCTTTTCAGCGGTAAAACCGTAACTTTTGTAAAGGAAATTACCCTAACCGGGGTTTAACGGAGGCATGTATTTGCCCGGCGGCACAGGGGCACGACGTTGGGTTGTGATCCATCGGTAATGGCGATCGCGGTATGATTAGCTTCATGGCCACGAATCTCTCCCCCGCGCTGGTGGAAGTAGCCGGCTATGCACCGGAGCAAGCCCGCTGGTATTGCGAACAGCTTGAGCGAGGCAAGGTTCTTTTCTCCCGCAGCGCTCCCTTTGATTTTCCCCGGACGGACATCGAATTTTTGCTTTCCCAGAAGCAGACTGGGTCCCGCTTTCATAAGAACGTTTCTTACCGGCCCGCGGCTGACCTGCTCAAAGGCGACGACTCTTCCGGTCCCGACCGCGAGCGGCTTCATGCCATTATGCGCAATTTCTCCGGGCAGGTTACGGCATTTGTTACCAGGTTTCTTGCGCCGTATGCCGGCAAATTCAAGCTCGACTATGCCAGTTACCGTCCCTTGGAAGAGCAGGGGCGCGGACTGCCGCTCCATAAACGCAATGATTTGCTGCACGTGGATGCCTTTCCTACTCGGCCGACCAAGGGCGCGCGCATTCTGCGTGTATTCCTCAACATCAATCCTTCAGCAGAGCGCGTGTGGAACGTGGGCGAGCCATTCCATGAATTTTTCCCCAAAGTAGCCGGCGCGAACCGGCTGGATCCGCCGCATCGCAGCCCCCTGGGCGCCGCCGTGGCTGCCGTTGCATCGAAGATCGGTCTGCCCATACCAGACCGTTCGCGCTATGACGAATACATGCTCCACCTCCATAACTGGTTGAAAGAGAACAACGATTTTCAGAAGAACTCGCCCAAATTCGAACTGAAATTCCCTCCGGGGTGCTTCTGGATGGTATACACCGATGGCGTGCCTCACGCCGTGCTGTCCGGGCGTTTCGCGCTGGAGCAGACATTCATCATTCCGGCCCTGGCGCTGGTGACTCCCGATGCAGCGCCGGTGCGCGTGCTGGAATCTGCCACGGGCGTGCGTATGGCGCCCTGAAGACAAAAAATGCGGCCCGGAACAGTAGTCCTCGGGCCGCCAAGGTCTGGGCCGATTGGAAGAAGAGTCCAGCTTCGTCATCAGTCGCCTGATTGCGAGCCCTCCAGGTCCTGGTGTGCCTCTTTTTTCGCCATCTTCAGGGCTGATTTGGTATTCGCGCTGGGATCCAGTGTTTTGATGGCCTTGCCCAGGCTCATCGGCGGATTGCCTGTCATTGCGGCTTTCAACTGGTCAAAGGGGATACCCAGGTTCTTGGAAACGTGAACAGCCGCGACAAACTGGCCCAGGTTCTTGAAGCCTGCCGCCGCGGTCTGCAGATTGGTTCCCGGAGGCAGAAGCCCCTGCAGCTTGGACGCGAGCTGGGTGTTCTTCGCCAGAAGCTGGCCAACAGTTTGGTGGCCTTCATGGCTGCTGTGACTGGAGCCATGATCGCCATCGGCATCCTTGCCGTGATGGCCGTCGGCATCGTGAGAATCCGCATGCGCGCTGCCGTGCATGCCGTCTCCTCCGTGCATGTCCATGCCGTGCATATCATCGCCATGCATGCCGCCCTCTTGCCCGTGCTGGGCAAATACCGGTACGGCCATGAAGGCAAACAGTGCTATCAGGCTGAGTGA
The DNA here is from genome assembly GCA_035712465.1 of Candidatus Angelobacter sp. Lineage (GTDB taxonomy): Bacteria > Acidobacteriota > Terriglobia > Terriglobales > Acidobacteriaceae > Angelobacter. The sequence goes on along the minus strand of DASTAS010000013.1, from coordinate 54,712 downwards.
GAATTTCAGTTTCATAGTGTGTAACCTCCCTTACTGACTCTTTTTCGAGCGCAGCATCCTGCCTACGTTGAAGCGCAGGTTGAAGGCAACGCTGTTGAAATCGAATGTGGCGCTGCGGGTAAACCCAACTTCCGCCTGCCACAACGGTGTGGGCTGGAATCCCACCCAAACGTTGAAACCATTTTCACGCGTGATGCCCGTTCCGCTGGTCTGGGCGTTGTTGTCAAACGGGTTTTTGCCCTGCCCGCCCCCGCTGCCATTCACCAGTTTGCTGAAAATCTTCTGATTGCCGAAAGGCACAATCTGGTAAGCGGAAGCTCCGACATAGGTGTACTTGATAATCCGATAATCCGCTCCTTCTTCCAGGTGCGTTATGGCTCCCAGTGAGGTGAAAGGACGGGTTGAGAATGTGGAGTCCGGGACCGTGTTGCTGAGGCCGCCGGTGAAAAACGGCGTAAAGCGATTGAATGAGTGCGAGATACGGTTGGTCAAGTCAACCCCCGCGCGTCCGGTGCTCAGGCCTTTGCTTTTGCTGCCCGTCGGGGCGGAAACATTCAGCGCGCCGGCATAATTGAGGCTCGGGTTGCTGGCCCTGAATACCATCCCGACATAGGCATCGCCTAATCCGTCGCTGCTGGTGCTCGCGGTGGTAGTTGTCGTGGTGCCGGTCGTCGTCGTGCTCGAAGGAACGTTGACGAAGTACATTGGCACGCCACCATAGATCCCAAAGTGCTTGTTGAAATCCCAGCCTGCCGTAGAGTCGATCTTGAACACGCGGTTGTCAGAGTTGACCGTGCCCTGGAAGGTTTCGTATTCAGTAAAACCTTTCCCCGTGTCGACCTGCGAAAGCGCCGGAGTGCACGCGGCCAGGAACGCAACAAATGCAAGTGTTTTAAAAAATGCTTTCATGACTCTCCTCCAGTGTCAGTTGCTGCGCATTGTGCCACTCTCACGCAGTCCAGCAATCAACTCTTCGTGCATCCTCCAAAGTAACCAGTCGCCAGATCTAGCTCGGCCACGCAGATCTGTTAAGGCAAAGGTGCTGCCAAAGAAGAGCGCTTGAGTATTCAGCAACTTAGCGGCCTGGCATGTCGCATAGCGTGTTGTTTGCACCCACCGTGGGGCGTATGGGTTACAGTTCAGTCCTGCTGGAAAGCGCCAATGAAACGAACGCTGCGAAAGAACTGCATTGCCATGGCAGGGAGATCGCGGAACAGCTTCCGCAGTTTAAGGTGGGAGAACGCACGCTTCGCGTCCGGGGATACCACCGCGCCGGTACTGGTTCTGAAAAATGGCAGGGACAGTGCCGCAGCTTAACTGACTGTAAATAAAGGACCTATTACTGCCGTAACTTGTCGGGTCAAAACCCGGCGGCATACTCTGGGAGCGACATGCCCAGACGGCTTTTGACCATTGTATTGCTCGCATTCTGTCTTGCAGCTTCGTGCTCGGCCAGGCAGCTCGCGGTAATCGTGGATAAGACAAATGAGGTAGGAGGTCTTAGTTCGTCCGATCTGGAAAAGATCTTTAAATGCGCCAAAGTCAGATGGCCCGACGGCAAGGCAGTTGTGCTGGTACTCCGGGACCCTTCCACTCCGGAAATGAAAACCGCCATTGAGAAGCTGTACCACATGAAACCGGAAGAATTGAAGGCGCTGATTGTTGCTCATCATGCCACCGTGCTCATGGTCGGCTCTGAAGCGGAACTGCTGAAATCTGTTGAATCTATTCCCGGCGCGGTAGGCCTGGTGGACGTCTATTCCATCAATAGTCGGGTCAATGTGCTCAAGGTGGATGGCAAGCTTCCTCTTGAACCGGGATATTTCCTCAAAGGCAACTGAGCCGGATCAGGTTTTGATTTCGCCAGCCAGGATTTCTTCATCAGGCAAGTCGTTGCGCGCATCTTCGCAGGATTTCAGAGGCATATCAGGGTTCCTGTAAGCGGCATGGCCCAAAAAAGAACTGCCGCACCGATGATGTAAACGGCGCGGCAGGGTTGAAGTAGCGTCGAGTTCGCCTACCAGACGTGACAGGCGTTTTCACTCACCATCTTGTCTCCGGGCTTGCAGTGGAACGCCTTGGCGAAATCGGCGTTGTTTTGCACGGTCCCGATCACGCGGAACTTCCCGGGTGAATGAGGATCGGTTTTCGCCAGCAGACGCGCACTTGCATCGGTATGGTTTTCACACCAGATTTGAGCAAAGCTGATGAAGAAACGCTGTTCCGGAGTAAACCCGGCAATGCTTTTCTCCAGCGTCGGGTCCTGGGCAATACGCTTGCGGAGAGCCATCAGCGCGATGTGAATGCCGCCATTGTCGGCTGTGTTTTCGCCGAGCGTGAGGCGTCCATTCAGATGGACATCATCGACGGGCACAAACTGGCTGTACTCGTCGGCGATGCAGCCGGTACGTTTGTCGAACTCCTTGCGATCGGCTTCAGTCCACCAGTTGTTGAAATTGCCCTGGGCGTCAAACTTGCTCCCCTGGTCGTCAAAACCATGAGTCAGTTCGTGTCCAATCACCACGCCGATCCCGCCAAAATTCACGGCTGGATCCGCGTTCTTGTCGAAGAATGGCGGCTGGAGAATGCCGGCAGGGAAATTGATGTCGTTGTTCGGCGGGCTGTAGTAGGCATTCACCGTCGGCGGGCTCATGCCCCATTCTTTCTTGTCGAGGGGCTTGCCGATTTTGTTCCAGTTGCGGTGGACTTCAAAGCCACGGGCACGCTGTACATCACCGACCAGGTCGCCGCGAGTAATCTTGACCGTGCTGTAGTCGCGCCACTTGTCGGGATAGCCAATTTTGTTGCTGATCGCCTTCAGCTTCTGTTCCGCTTTTGTCTTGGTCTCGGGCGTCATCCAGTCGACGTTCTGGATATCGTCACCCAGGGCGGCTTCCAGCGCCTGAACCATCTTCAGCATGCGTTCCTTGCCTTGCGGGCCAAAGGTTTCGTCGACATAGGGCTGGCCGAGGGCTTCGCCGAGCAGCCTGTCCGTGGTCTGGACGCAACGCTTCCAGCGTGGCTGCAACTCTTTCTGTCCGGATAGATACTTGCCGAAGAAATCAAAGTTGGCGTTTACAAAGTTGTCTGAGAGGAAAGGCGCCGCACTATCCACCACATGCCAGCGCAGATAGGTCTTCCACTCTGCAATTGGGACGGCATCAATGACACTGTTGACCTTTTCAAAAAAATCAGGAGGAACAACGTTGACTTCCGTGAAGCTGGGCGCGCCAGTGTCAGAGAAAAACTTTGTGAACTCGAAATTCGGCGCCAGCTTGTCAAGCGCTGAGACTTCCATTTTGTGGTCGCGATTTTTCGGGTTTCGCATCTGCACGCGTTCGAGCGCGGGTTCAGCAAGCTTGGTCTCCACGTCCATGACCGTCTGCGCTTCTTTCGCCGCTGTAGCGGGGCTGTCACCCAGAAGCTTGAACATAGTGGTCACATGTTCCACATACTTGGCGCGGGTTTCCTTGGATTTGTCATCCTGGGCCAGGTAATACTGACGGTCCGGAAGTCCGAGCCCGCCCTGGTAAATAGCCGCCATCTCCATGCTCGCATTGTGCATGTCCGGTTGCGAACGGAAGCCGAACAAAACCGGCACGCCAAGCTTCTGCAGGTACGCCACCGTGGACATGAGCTGGTCTTTGTTGGTAATTGCCGCAACGCGGTCTAATTCCGGTTTGATCGGTTTTGAGCCTTTGGCGTTGACGGCCTTTACGTCCATGCAGGATTCGTACATATCGCCGATCTTCTGCTGGACTGGATTGCGCTTGGGATTATTAGCCGAGTCTTTTTGCAGGATCTGGTGGAGAATCTGCCGGTTGTAGTCGGCGAGTTCATTGAACCGGCCCCAGCGCGCCTCATCCGGCGGAATGGGGTTATTTTTGCGCCAGTTCCCGCAGGCGTATTCGTAAAAATCCTGGCAGGGACTCACGCTTTTGTCCATAGCCGACAAGTCAAAGGACTTGGGCCGGGTTACGGGTTTGCTGGCGGAGCTTGCATGCGCGGAGCCGCCAGCCGCAGCTTTCTTTTGTGGTTTCTCATGGCCGCTTTGCGCAAACGCGAAAACGGCCATGAGCAACGGTATCAACATTGACCTTCTTAAAAGCATATTTGCCTCAGAGATGGAGTGCTCACGAAAACTGAGCATTCTATGCCCCTTTCGCGGTGCTGTAAACCGTTCAGTTAAGGCGATATCAATGAATTCAACTTAAGTAATTTGGAGGAGCACTTTCTTTATTGCTTCAGCGTTTAAATTGCTACATTATGGAACGCAAGCTTAGATCACTGTTCGCAAACCAAGCCCCTTTAGGCGCTCATGCCAGCAGCTTACGGACAAAACTCTTCCTCCATCAGCCAGGTCGGGAATGGCACCGGCAACCTTATTGTCCAGAGCGAATCGCTCAAAAGGGTCTTAAAGCTGGCAGAGAAGGTGGCGCGGCATCCCGCGGCCGTACTTATTGTGGGTGAAACAGGAACGGGCAAAGAGATGATTGCCCATCACATCCACAACTGCTCCCTGCGCTCGCGTGGGCCGCTCATTGATGTAAATTGCGCGGCGATTCCTGAACATCTTGTTGAAAGCGAACTCTTCGGCTATGAGAAAGGCGCCTTCAGTGGCGCTGATTCCACTAAGCCCGGCTTTTTCGAGCTGGCTGACAGAGGAACGCTGTTTTTGGACGAAATCGGAGATCTGGACATAAAGGTCCAGGTGAAGCTGCTGCGCGTGCTCGACGGCGCTGCTTACTACAGGCTGGGCGGAAGCAAAAAGGTGAGCATCGACGTTCGAGTGGTGGCAGCTACCAACCGGGATCTGGAAGAAATGGCAGCGCAGGGCAAGTTCCGCGACGATCTTTATCATCGCCTGGCGCAGTTCAGGCTCGATGTGCCTCCACTGCGCGACCGCCCTGAAGATGTGATCGGCATTGCCGAACAGGTGCTGCACGAGCACTATCCTGAATCAATGTTCACACAGGAGGCGGTCGACGCGCTGCTGTGCCATCACTGGCGCGGCAATGTTCGCGAGTTGCGCAACGTGGTCTTTCGGGCAGTGCTGCAGGGGCAGAACCCGGAAGAGGAAATCACAGCGGAAGACCTTCAGATCCCCGGCCCTGAAAAGGAGAAAGCAGTTGTAAAAGCCGGCAATCTCGACGGCATGGAACGGCAGATGATTTTCCAGTCTCTGGAAAAGCATGGAGGCAACCAAGGCAAGGCGGCCGATGCGCTGGGGATTTCACGGCGAACTCTGCTGCGCAAGCTTAAGGTTTATCGTCAGCAAGAAGAGCAGTTGCCCGCCGGAACCCTGAGTTTGAGCCAGCAACGATACTATCGGGCTGACCTCGAATTGCCGGTAATGCTGAAGTACGCTAACGAACAGTTTGAGGGCGTGTTGCTCAACCTGAGTCTGGGAGGTGCGGGGATTCGTACTGATCGCGCTCTCAAATTTGGCGCACCTGTCTCGCTGTGCTTCGCCATCCCCGGAACCAACAGCGCGGCGGACATCCCGGGCCGCGTCGCCTGGACGCAGAAAGAAGGCAATCACGGAATCCAGTTTGCCGAGATGCCCTCGTCTCTTCGCGCAACCTTGCAGCGGTGGTTGCAGTCTGAAATGAAGAAAGATGGATGGGAACTCGGAACGACTGGGTAAATATTCTTCACGCGGATTCACGCGGATAAACACTGATCGAAAACCGAAACCGAGTGAACGTGTCCGCGGGGACACGGCGTCTGCAGCCGGCCACAATATCTGCGCACCTTCTCCCGCCTAAGTCTTCTGCAATCAACATCTTCTGCTTTGGTCGCCGCACTGCAATGTGCATGGCTGCTGCGTGAGCAGCGGAGGTGATCAAGATGACACAGATGAATACAACGGAACCCAGGAAGCCGAGGGGCATTGCTCGTGCCATGGCCCGCATTTTCGGACTGGGTATACCAGCCACAGCGGTGATGACGGCAGCGCTGGCGGTGGTCTTTGCGGTGATGGTTGACGGCTGCTCGAGCAAGAGCAAACAGACGGTTCAGAACCCAACGCCGGGGACGAATGTGGCAGCACTCCCGGCGCCGAGCCCAACGCCTGCCGCCACACCGGCTGTGACAGCCAAAAAGAAGGCCGTGAGAAGGCGGCCGGCAACGGTTGCGTACGTTGACAAGACAGACGGAATCTCCTTCCGCTATCCGTGGAAATACAAGCTGCTTACTCCCGATAAAGGCGAGCACGCAAAGGAGCAATTGGCCAAGCTGCCGACAAACTTTGTTGACGCGGAAGCAACCAACATTGTCGCGGTAGAGCTGATCAACGGCCCCGCAACCTCATTCATGAACGTGAGCGTGGTGAAGGGGATCACGGCTGAACAGTGCGAGCAGTTTGCCCAAGCGTCACCCCAGAGCAGCGATGAAGTTCCAATCGAGCCGGACGATGAAGCGGGTGTCTCCAAGGTGAGCATGCGCGGCATGGAGTTCGCAAAAGCCGATCAAGTAACCGAGCAGCTTGAGGCGCGGTACTACCATCACTTCGAACCCGGACCGGATCAAGGCACAGGCTCGTGCTACGAGTTCGCCCTGGGCCTCTCCGAGCCGCCGGAAAACACCGCGCAGGTAGACGAGGCGGGAATGTTCCACCAAATTGAACGGATCTTCAGGACCGTGAAGATACAACCTGAGCCGATTCCTACGGTGACCGCAAGCCTGCCGGAAGAACCGATGAGCGTAACCAATCCGAAGTAAATCGCAAGTCTCTCCGCGATCCCAAACAGCCAGGCTCCTCAACGAGCCTGGCTTTTTACATGCTGCGCCAACATCTTCAATAAATTATCCTTGCGGCTGAGGTGACCTCGGCGGCGCGGAGTCGTCAAAACAGCAATGACTGGGAGAAGATCACTTGTCTAGCGTCACTCAGGACCTCAGCTACGGCCTGCGCGTGCTGCGCAAGAGCCCTGGATTCGCGATTGTTGCCGTGTTAGTGCTGGCGCTCGGCATCGGCGCCAATACAGCGATCTTCAGCGTGGTCAATGCCGTTCTGTTGCGGCCATTGCCGTTTGCTGAACCCTCGCGCATCGTTCATGTATGGCATGTCCCTCCGCCAAAGAGCTTCCCCGGGATCACCCGCTTTTCTGTTTCCCCAGCGAATTACCTTGATTGGGCACGCACAAACCGTGTGTTCGAGAAAATTGCGATCTACGGCGGCCGGAGTATGAACCTGACCGGCGGCGGCAAACCGGAGTTCGTGAGGTCAGCGACTGTTTCCGCGGATTTCTTCTCTGTGCTCGGGGTAAAGCCAATACTCGGTCGAACCTTCTTACCCGGCGAGGACCAGTTAGGGCACGACCATGAAGTGGTGCTCACGTACGAATTCTGGCAGAGCAGGTTTGGGGGTGATCGCAGCATCGTGGGCCGGCAAATCACGCTCAATGACGAAGCTTACTCAGTGATCGGCGTGATGGGTCCGGATTTCATGTTCCCGGCATGGGAAGAGAAGCTGTGGACCCCGCTGGCATGGACTCCGAAGGAAGCAGCCGTCAGAGACAACCATAATTACCTGGTTGTGGCCAGGCTCCGGCATGGAGTGGAGATAAAGCAGGCCCAAGCGGAAATGACCGCAATTTCAGATCGCCTCGCCCGCCAATATCCTGCAGATGACAAGGACTGGGGCGCTCTGGTGGTGCCGTTGCGCGAAGACATCGTCGGCGACGTTAGGCCGGCGCTACTGGTGCTCTTGGGCGCAGTTGCCTTTGTACTGCTGATCGCCTGCGCTAACGTTGCCAACCTGTTACTGGCGCGAGCGCTGGCTCGCACCAAAGAAGTAGCCATCCGCACGGCGTTGGGAGCAAGCCGCGCGCGGATCATACAGCAACTCCTGTTTGAGACGCTGATACTCGCGCTGGCGGGAGGCGCCGTAGGCCTGGTGGTGGCGAAATTCGGGCTCGGGTTAATCATCAAGTTCCTCGGCCAGCAATTGCCCCGCTCTACAGAGATCGGGCTCAATGGACCTGTACTCGCTTTCACTCTGCTCATCTCAGTGCTAACCGGGATTATGGCTGGGCTGCTGCCCGCGTGGCGCATGAGCAACTCGAATGTAAATGAAACTCTGAAGCAGGGCATGGGCCGAGCCGGGGATTCAGGCGGCAATCGTACGCGAGCTGCGCTGGTGGTGTGCGAAGTTGCACTTTCACTCGTGCTCCTGGCGGGAGCGGGATTGATGATCCGCACGTTATGGAACCTGCGCAATGCGAATCCGGGATTCGACCTCCACAACGTTTTGACAACGAGCCTGCCAGTTCCCGGGACGAAATACAAGACTCCCCAGGAGGAAATCAGCTTCTGGAACCGCGTGCTCGAACGCGTACGCGCGCTCCCCGGTGTTGAAGCCGCCGGAGTGGTTGATGATCTGCCGTTCAATGGCGGGTCGCATCAACCAATCATGATTGAGGGGCGGCCACCGGTGCCTATGGCCGAACAACCGGAAGTGGATGTCCGTGTCAGCAGCGCCGGATATCTGCAAGCGATGCACATTCCCCTGTTGCGCGGCCGCGATTTCAATGACTCCGATACCGCGGGCCGGCCCGGCGTGATTCTCATCAGTGAAGCCATGGCCAAGCGCTTCTGGCCAGGTGAAGACGCCGTCGGCAAGCGGCTCACCTTGTGGTTTTTCCGCGACAAGCCTCGCGAGATTGTGGGCATAGTTGGCGACGTGAAGCTGGACGGACTGGACCAGAAGGACACCAATTCAGCGCTCTACATGCCCATGACTCAACTCTCTGCCGGAACCGGGAACGATTGGAGGTCGGGCGGGTTTGACATGGTGGTGCGGACCAAAACGCCTCCGGGCGAGGTCGCACCCGCGCTCACGAACGCAATCCACCAAATCGATCCCGAGCAGGCCGTGCTGCACACAATGACCATGGAAGATTTCACGGCTGAGTCGATCGCACCACAGCGCTTCAACATGCTGTTGCTGGCCACATTCGCCGGCCTGGCTCTACTGCTCGCTGCGATGGGCATTTACAGCGTGCTCTCCTACGCCGTGCGGCGCAGAGTGCGCGAGATCGGCATCCGCATGGCGCTGGGCGCGCAGATCCGTGACGTGCTGTGGTTGGTCATCTTTGATGGAATGAAGCCGGCGCTCATCGGGCTCAGCATAGGTATCATCGGAGCTTTGGTCGCAGGCCGGGTCATGAAGAATTTGGTGTTCGGAGTAAAGACCAGTGATCCTGCAACCTTTACTGCGGTATCAGTTCTCCTGGCTGGAGTGGCTCTGGTAGCGACAATTGTTCCAGCCTACCGCGCAACCAAAGTGGACCCGATGAGGACGCTCAGGGATGAGTAACGAGCTCGGGGCATCCATCATCGGAAGATCGGCCGTTCGGAGCAGTGGAAAGTTTGAGGCCGCCTGACGAGGAATAAAGGTTAACGACTAGTCCTTTCAATCTTATGCTTTTAACAAGTTTCAGCTTCAACTTAATCATTGCGAGTGGTATCCAGTTGAAGAACATGAAGGTGGCTGCGGGTCTGCGTTTTCAAAATATTCAGTGTAACTCCCTCCAGCTCTGATGCTCTATTGTGGCGATAAATGCCCATACCGGGCGCGCTCGTCCGGCGCGCGGGATTACTGCGCAGAGGAGACTTGAATGACACCTAAGAATTTGAAGATCGTTTCGCGCGCGCTCGCGCTTGTGCTCGCGGGCGCATTCGTGTTTGTGGCAGGATCGCAGACTGCGTTCGCCAAGTCGAAAGAAGACAACCAGAAGATTTCCAAGGCTGATTTCAACAACGCAATGCGCAAGCTCTGGGAAGATCACATCACCTGGACTCGTCTGTACATCATCAGCGCTGCCGGCAAACTGCCGGACAAGGAGGCCACAACGGCGCGCCTGCTGCAGAACCAGACTGACATCGGCAACGCGGTGGCGCAGTTCTATGGCCAGGACGCGGGCAACAAGTTGACCGGCCTGTTGAGGGACCACATTCTCGGCGCGGCTGCGTTGATCGATGCCGCGAAATCCGGCGACAAGGCCAAGGTCAATGACGCTTCGGCAAAGTGGTACGCCAATGCGGACGACATCGCCACGTTCCTCAACAGCGCCAACCCGAAGAACTGGCCTCTCGCAGACCTGAAATCCGGGATGAAGATGCACCTGGACCTCACGCTTGCGGAAGCAACCGACAGGTTGCAGGGCAAGTACCCTGAGGGAATCAAGGAGTATGACAAAGTCCACGAGCACATTTTGGGACTGGCCGACCTGCTGAGTAGCGGAATTGAAAAACAGTTCCCCAAGAAATTTTTCAAGAGCTAAAGGTTAGCCGGACTGCGAAGCGCACACGTTTTGTGTGCGCTTCATTGTTTGCCCGTCCGCAGGACATCCACGTTTATTGAGCGTTGGCGTGATTAATTGGGGTCAGCTACTTGGTTGTCTTCAATTCCTGTAAATCAATTCCCAACTGCTGGCATTTCTTATAGAGATGGCTTCTCTCCAGGCCGAGCGCCTTCGCGGCATTGGTAATGTGGCGGTTTTGGCGCTTGATTTCATCGAGGATCGCCTGGCGCTCAAACTGCTCCACCTGATTGGCAAGGGTTCCTGTACCAGTTGTATGGGCTGCAAAGGTATTCACGGCTCCTGCCGGTAATGCGGAGCGAACCGTCTCGGCAGTGATGGTTTCTCCTTCAGCGAACAGCAGAAGCCGCTCCACCACGTTTCTCAGTTCGCGGATGTTTCCCGGCCACGAGTGTGCCTGCAATGCTTGAAGAGCCTCGGATGCAAACGTCACCGGTTTCCAGCCATTCTGCCTGGTTATGTGTGCGGCAAAATGGCCGGCCAGGGCGGGGATATCTTCCGGACGCTCGCGCAACGGCGGCAGAGAAACGGGAAAGACGAAAATGCGATGGAACAGGTCCTGCCTAAACGCGCCTTGCTTCACTTGTTCCTCCAGATTGCGGTGCGTAGCCACAACCACGCGAACATTGACCTTGATGGGTTTATCGGCTCCGATGCGCTCTACCTCGCCCTGCTCCAGGACCCGCAACAGCTTGGCCTGCATAGCCAATGGCATGTCGCCAATTTCGTCGAGAAACAACGTGCCCTCATGTGCCTGCTCAAACTTCCCAATATGGCGGGAGCCGGCTCCGGTGAACGAGCCTTTTTCGTGGCCGAAGAGTTCTGACTCGATCAACTCGGCGGGAACAGCCGCACAGTTCAGCGTTACATAAGGTCCTTCGCGGCGCGAGCTTTTTTCGTGGATGGTGCGGGCGATCAGCTCTTTGCCGGTCCCGGTTTCCCCCAGGATGCAGACCCGGCTCTCGCTGGCGGCCACGCGCTCCACCTGCGCCAACAGACGGCGCATCTTCTCGCCAGTGTAGATGATGCCATCGCTGCCAAGCTGCCGCCGAAGCTGCTGGTTCTCCTGTTTGAGCCGCTCCATTTGCAGAGCGTTTTGCACCGTCAACAGCAGCTTGTCCGTGGATAGCGGCTTTTCCAGAAAGTCCAGCGCACCCAGGCGAGTGGCTTTCACCGCCATCTCAATGTGCGCCTGGCCTGACATCATGACCACTGGCGTAGCCACGCCCGCGGCGCGCATCTCCTCCAGCAGCTTCAGGCCATCCATCACGGGCATGATGACATCGGAAAAAATCAGGTCGAACTTTTCCTGCTTTGCCAGTTCCAGAGCTTTCACAGGGCTGTCACACACAGTGGCCTCATGCCCAGCCAGCCGGAAAGCGCGAGAAAGCGAAGCCAGCGTGTTGGCGTCGTCGTCGATGATGAGGAGATTGGCTTTCATGAAACGTATTTCAGGATGCAGCCTTTTTGCTGAAATCCCGAGCGTAGCGAGGATCACTACCCCAGAGAGGCTCTTCCGGCGAACGCCACGTAGTTGCGTGAACCTTTCACTTTGTAACCCTCGAGTTCTTCTATTCCTACGCTGCCTCTCTCTGCTCGGGACTTCGGAAAAATGCAGCCATAACACCAGCTAAGCGCCAGCCGCCGCTCCCCTGTTCTCAGTTTTTTTTTCGACAGCTCCCGCCGCGTACATCGGCAGCTCCACACGAAACGTCGTTCCCCGATTCTTGCGGCTGCTCACACTAATTCGGCCGTGATGGTCGCTGACTACAGACTGAGCAATGGCCAGGCCTAAGCCGGTCCCATGTTGTTTCGTCGTGTAGTAAGGCGTAAAGATGCGGTCGCATTCTTCCGGCGTGAGCCCTTTGCCCGTATCACTGAGTTCAAAGACCGCGAAGCCGTCATCTTTTGCGGTGCGGAAGGTCAGCTTTCCGCCTTCGGGCATGGCATCAATAGCATTCAGAACAAGGTTTTCGATGACGCGACGCAGCAGAACCGGATCGGCGCTGACCGGCGGCGCCTTTCCAAGCTGGAGTTCAGGCTCAATCCTGTTCGCTCTCTGTGTGAGCTGGCCTTGAAAAAGCTGGGCCACGCTGCGCACCATTTCATCCAGGTCAACGGATTGCATTTGCGGCGCAGGCATTTTAGAAAAATCACTGAACCGCTGGACAATGTTTTTGAGATTCGCGATTTCCGCGAGTAGAGTCGTTGTGCTCTCACGGAAGACCTCATCAAATTGGTCCGGGGAATTTTCCCGGGCTCGGAGCAGGTTTTCGACCGTGATCTGCAGAGGGAAGAGCGGATTTTTGAGTTCGTGGGCCAGCCGCCGTGCCAGTTCGCGCCACGCCGCCACTCGCTCGGTCTGCACCAGGCGCTCGCGCTGCGACAGCAGCTCTTCCGTCATGTGATTGAAGGCTGCGGCCAGCTTGCCGATCTCGTCTGTTGACGAAGACTCCACCCGTACATCCCAGTTGCCATGGCCAACTTCCGTTGCGGCTTCGGCAAGGTTGCGGATAGGACGGCTCATGCGGGCCGTCAGAATCCCGCTGATCAGGACGCCAAGAAAAACTCCCAGCCCGGCGATGATCAGGCTGATATCGCGTATGCGCTTTTCCAGGGTGAACTCCTGCTGCAGTGAGTTGCCGACCAGCAGCACCGCGGGAATCCGGTCTGGGGTGAACCCCGGCAATGCGATGGCGTGGACAATCTCCTCCTGCGGCAACTCCGGGCCCCAGTCGATCGTCATGGAGGCTTCATGCTGTTGCATTGCCTGCCGGATCAGCGGCATGACTTTTTCGAGTGGCAAACTGTCTTTCGTGGGTCCCAGAATTTCAGGCTGCCCTTGTTCGGGCGCGCTGTAGATGGAAACGCGCAACCCCGGCGGAGGTGTAAGCGTCTGCACCACGGAATCGAGTTTTCGCCCGCCGACCAGGTAGTAGTCCGCGCCATGCGTCTTCACCGGACGCAGGCATAACATGGCCAAGACCTTCCCTTGCGGTGTTTCCACATGGCGCAGGAATGCCTCCTGCGGGAGCGGTCCGGGGTGATCGAGGAACCAGCGCTGTTTATAGCCAAACCGCGCCGGCCAGTGAGCGGAAGAAATAATGGTTCCATCCGGCGCAATGAGATCCAGGAAGTCCAGCCGCTGCGCCTGGGCATAACTTTGCGTCTCGTTCACATATTCGCCCACGTCCGCGCCATTGCTGAGCTCCATGGCGCTGCGCAGCATGGAATCGGAGCCGGCGATGCTCTCCACTCCGCGGATGATCTCATCTCCTTCATGCTGGAACTCGCGGTGGAACTGATTTACGAGTGTGGTGGTGCGCTCCTGCTCGATTTTTCTGAAGGCTTCGTGTGCGCGCTCCTCGATCAGGAACGCCACTGTGCCTACGCTGCCGGCAATGCCCAGCGTGATCAGCAACAGCAGCTTGGTCTTGAGCGACACTCCTATCTGCCTCCCTCAGTCCAGAGCTGGTCCAGGCTCCAAGCTCCGTTTGGCGACTCCAGCCAGTTGTGAACCGTACTATTCAGCCACATGGCCTGCGGAACATGCGCAATGGGAATTACGCGAAAATCCTGAAGCGCCTTGCCTTCCAATTCAAACACATCTTCAAGGCGCGTGGCGTTGAGAGGAGCAGAAGCAGGATCGGCCAGGCCCATATCGTCGAGCGCGGCTGCCAATGCGACTGCCGGCTGCAAAGATTCAAGCGGCAGACGCACCAGGACAGCATCAGCATCCATCCCGGCGCGGGCGGATGAATTCCCGACATGCGGCTCACCATACGGCTGCATAACAATCCCCGCTTCACGGGCGTCCACAGCAATTCTTTCCGCTACCAGTTTGGCCATCGGGTCAGAGTAGTCATAGGCCAGCGCGATGGGATGGATGATGACCAACCCGGCTGCCTCGGCCCGCAGCTCTTTCGCGCGAGCAAGATTCATCCCGCCGGGAAGTAGAAATTCATATCCGGTAAGCCACTGCGGCAGAATGCCGGTTGCGGGCGTGCCGCGCTTCTGCAAGATCACGTTGTTGATGGCGTCGCGGTTAATGGCGTCGGAGAGGGCTTCTCGCACGCGCGGATCCACCGGCTTTCGCGCCGACCTGCTGCCTGCCGCCGGAAGATCCGGATGCAGGAACAGCAGCACCAGAAGGTCGCTCGGGCGCGAAAGCTGTAGGCTTTGATTGCTCTGTTCCAGGGAACGAAGCTGGTCCACGGTGAGATCAGCCGCGGAGTATGGCCCCAGTTGGCGTTCCAGCAGTTGATCGCGAAGAGAGGCGCCCATTTGAAACTCAATGCTGTCAGGATACGGCCGGCCACCCCAGTAATCGTCGTTGGCGGAGAGCAGCACACGCTGCCCTGGCTGCCACTCGGCCAGGCGGTATGGGCCGCTGCCCACCAGCGTGTTGTCGCTGTTCCGCTTCACAATGGAGAATCGACGCAACGCCAGCAGTTCAGGCATGTACGGGATCGCAGCAGGCACTTCGATCCTGACCGTCTGCTGGTCCAAGGCTGTCACGGTCCATCCCTGGCTCTTCCGGGTGAGGGAGGCGACAACGTCAGGCGCGGTCACCACCGTGCCATCCTGGAAATTGGCCAGACGAAGATTGAAGTACCACACCCGGTCGCCCTGTTCCGCTCGCCAGGATGATGCGAGGCGAGGGTGAACGCGGCCTTGCGCGTCCATCTCTGTCAGGGTGTCAAACAAAAGTGCGGCGACGCGGTCGCGCGCTGCAGGGTGATCATCATCGGCCAGCGGGTCGAGCGAGTTGAAACGCTCCTGCAAGAGGATGCGCACAGTCCCGCCATAGCGCGGGCGTGAACTGGCGCCCGCCGTCGCAGCCAGCGCGAGGAGCAGGCTAACGGCTGCAATTGACGGAAAGCGTAAAAGCTTCATATTTTCCTGTTGCCGGCGATTGCAATACGCCGTTCACAACTTCGCTATTCTTGCCCGCGGTCCAAAGCGCCTGCACCGTCCCCGCGAGATCAATAGTTGCGCTCACTGGCAGCGCTTCGCGCCCCAGCACCTCCACGGCCTGTACCTGGTCGGCCTTGACTGAATCGTTCGGAGCGCTGACCAGGGCTTGCCATCCTGAGCCGCAACTCGAATGCACGGCTGCCATGTTGCTGCCCCATCCGTTGAAAATTGCGGCGGGCGCGGAGAGATCGTACTGATAGAGCCGCGTACGGCCGTCAGTTCCGCTGAACAGCCACTGATGCGTGTCACCTGTTTGCCACGCCGCAGCTGAGAAAAATGGGACAACGGAAGCGCCGGCGCTCGGCCCCGAAAGCAGGCCGGTGAAGAAGTTTCTGCGCGGGCTATAGAACGCAACCACGTTGCCTTCGTCCACGGGCCAGGGATCATCACTGCCGTGGCAATCAAGCGCCGGAGGCGACATGCTGCCATTGCAGCGCGTGCCGGGGAGAAACACGGTTACCTGTAGACCGTTAATCTGCAACCGCCCGCGAAGGTCCCGTGGCCACGGATGCGTGTGGGTGATTCCCAACTCGTAACGTAGACGCCATTGCCCCGAGTCGCGGGAGTAAATGGAAACCTGGTCCGGTTCCAGCAGCGCCAGCGTGTGGCTGTCTTCAAAAAAGTCGAGAATCGGGGAATCCTGCTGCCAGACGGTATCCTTGCGAATGGTGAGCATGGGAGCCCGTGCGGCCACCGCGTGCTCAGGACGCGGCACTTTCTGCATCACCACTTTTTTGCGTCCGTTCTGCTGAACTGTGGCGATCCATAGATAACCCTGCCAGTCCTCGGAGAAGGTTATGTCTACATGGGCGGGCGCAGGATCGCTATTCGCGATGCGAATTCCAGCGTTCCGGAAGCCGGTGAAAATCGCGTTCTGAACTGTCTCCTGCAAATCTGGGGGCAGGACGGAGATATTTTGAAAACTGATGCTGGCCGCAGAGAACGGGCCCGCGCGCGCAATGATCTGGCGGACAAAGTCGGATGCCACCGCTGCGAGCGATGACTGCCCGTTCGTTTGCGCGGCCTGTGTTTGTGCGCTTGCGAGTGGCAGGCTCAGACACAACGCGAAAAACAGGCCCTTTTGGAATGCTGTCTTCAGCATGAATTGAACGCGTGAGTTAGCTCTCATTGAACTCAAAAATCAGGGCTTTGGCAATCGGGGAAACGTACCATGAACCTTCGGTTTCACTGCAAACGCCGCTAACAATCACACCGGCGCAGGCGCGCTGTCGCGGCGGAGACAGCGCGCTTGTCGCCCGGGCTTCGCGCAACCGAAGGGCGCGGGTTCCGTCGCAAAATTTCGCAGCTTAACTGCCCGGGCAGGTCCCTGCTGCCTGGCTCGCTCTGGTGCCGTGCATTTCTTCCGGGGTGCGTCACCTCGCTCGCGGAAGAAATGAGCGGCAGCCAGGCCGCGGGGACCTCCCGTCCGGCAGTGGTCCGGTCCGGTTGCGCACAAACTGAGAGCATGCTGGTTTGCGCGCTCTCCTGTTGCGGAAGGGCTATACGACGCAACCGGCGGTGATACCGGACAACTCTGAGTCTTGCTTTCATTGCTCACCTTGTATTTGCAATTTCAAGTGCGTGACCTGAAACGCGGACTCGATCTTCTTCTGGTACTCGCTCCACCACGCGCGGAAGTATCCGGTCTTTGTGTCGCGACCATGCGCGATCGTGGATTCCAGCTCTCGTTCCGCATCATGTTGCGTGGCTCTGGTTACAGTTGCCGTTGAATCCTGCTTTTTCCTCGCGTTTTGTTGTGATTCGCTCTTCATAAATGCTCCAAGACGCGCGCTATTGCTGCGCAATGGCCACCGTTGCCGTTACCGATTCGGTGCTCGCAATCGACGCTGATGCCGTCTGCTCTTCCGTGGCTGCGGTGCTGCTGGCCGGCGCGTCTTGCGGAGCAAAGATTTGCGCGATCAGCTCATCGCGTTCGCGGCGGACAATTACATGGTCACCGACGCTCACGCGGCTATAGAGGTCCTCCACATCGCGCCGCGCCATGCGGAAGCATCCATGAGACACCGCCTTGCCGATGGAACTGGGAACGTTCGTCCCGTGTATGCCGTAGCCTTTCAGGCTCAAGCCCATCCAGCGGTCCCCCAGTGGATTTTCTTTGCCGGGTTGAATCTCTTTCCCTTTGTGCCGATACACAGGGTTCACTGCGTGGTTGATGATGGTGAAGTCGCCTTCTGGGCTGGGAGCCCAGCGCCTACCCACAGCGACGGGGTACGTCTTGATCAGTTTTCCGTCTTCCAGGAGCGCCAGCCGGCGATCCGGGATGCTGATGAGGATCAGGCGAGAGTGCTCGTCGGTAGCTGGCCTTGCATCAGCCGGCGAGGTCTGGCTTGAGCTGGACATGTCTGGTTTGCTTTCCGGTTGCGAGACATAAGACCGACTGGTTTTTGCTGTTAAGTTTGCTGGCTGAGCGGCGATCATCCGATCACCGGATCTCCCGATCACTCGATTGGCGCCGATCACTGGATTCACTGCTACAGGAATCCCGTCAAAGCTGCCCTCCAGTTGAGCGAGTTCAAGTTCTTGCCGTCTAACCACCGCCTGCCTGGCTTCCGCCGCAACATACACCGCTCCAGCCAGCACGATTGCCGCTATCGCAGAAGTCTTTACCGGGAGCACAACGAGCCGCCGCATCGTGAATCTCCTTTCCCCCACGCGGAAGAAAAAAGCACTGCGGCAGCCAAAGCGTAAGTGATTTACTTTGTATTAGTTGGGGCTCCCGGATGGCAGGATTTCGTGCGTTCGTAGACACACCGTGTCGCGGCTGCCACGCTCAAATTTGGACGATTATCGGGGCGAGGGCCAAAAGGAAAGACGCAGGCGTCCCAAAACTGACACCAAAAATATGGCCGCCGGGGTGCCATCCCGGCGGCCGGAGCGCAGTCAATTTTAAAATTTCCGTCTGCTGGATGAGACACAGCGATCCCACGCGCGGAACAGAAATCAGCAAAAATTTTGCGAGCGCGGGAACGCGACTCTCCGAGTTGGCAACCATGGGCCAGTGTGCGAAACTCGACAAGGGGCCTGTAGCTCAACGGTTAGAGCAGCAGACTCATAATCTGTTGGTTGTAGGTTCGAATCCTACCGGGCCCACCAGATAGGCGAAGGGTACTCGACGCTACAGGTCCTTCGCCGCCAAGCGGCTCAGGATTTCGCCTCCGGGCTCCCGCTCCGCTCACGCCCGGATACCGGCTCAAGTTCGAATCCCACCGGGCCCGCCAGAAGACATTGCCATGATTGCCAAAATCGGGTAATTGCCAGGACTGAAAGCGAATGTAATCCCGAAACATCCTTATTCGTTCCACTCTTCTCCCCACTCCGCCTGCCTGGCCCGCTTGTAAGATTCTTTATTCGATTTCGTTATTGTCTTCTTTGCAATAACGCCGCTGGGCGTGCACAGCTCCAGTTGCACGTGGCCGCTGTGAATGCTCGGATGGCGAACGATTCTCGCCTGCGCCGGAGGAAGTTCGAGGCGCGTGGCAATAAGGTATGAGAACTTTTCATCTTCATAACCGAGCGAGCCGCCTTTGATACGGCGATGTTCAGAGCTGCGCTCGAGCCGCTGCGAGAAATGGCACCAGTCGCCGGCTGCCGACACGGGGCAGACGCTGTGGTGCGGACAGGGAGCAAGGATTTGAGCTTGCTGTGCGATCAGTAGTGACCGAGCGGTGTTCACAGCGGCAAAGCCGCGCTTCGTTCCCGGCTCAATCAGGATGAGAAATTTCTCCGCGCAGCCCCAGGCGCGGCGGACAACCTTGTTGAGGTCGCGGGCGGCCAATTCGCCAAGCGCGTAAGAGATTACGACAACATCGTGAGGGTGAAGCTCGCCGGGATTGCGAAGGTCATCAATCAGCCAGTGCGCTTCGCGAACAGCCGGTAAGGGGCTTTGTGCCGCGAGTTTTTTCCCGAATTGTATCCATTGCGGATCAGCTTCCAGCAGCGTGGCGTGGCGAAGACACGAAAAAGTCTCGCCAGCGGCGAACAGAGACGTACCCGGCCCAGCGCCGAGATCGAGCAGGCTGGCAATTTCAACCTGTGCCGCGCGCAGGCGCAGCTCAGAAAAAACATACAGGTTAGCGGCAAAGGTGGCAGGGAGCCGTACCGCAAGATAGGCTGAGCGATCGGCAGGGCTGCGCAGAGCCGGCGCGGTGAACTCCGCGTTCTTGTAGCGGTCGGTGAGCTGCCGGGAGGCTGCAGCCAACGGTGAGGAACCTGTGTGCGGAATCAACTCTTTCAACGCAGCGGTCAGATAAGGGGGCAGGCGCATGAGTCCCAGACAGCTCTTACCATCCAAAGCGCTTAAATTTCACCGAGCAGCCGTAGGGCCGGGTAGTGGCATTGGTTACCAGCTGGTTCGCCATGGCCTGCGATAAAGCGGCATCCACGTAGTTTTTTGCTCCGGTAATATCTTTCTGGTCCTTGGTGGGACGATCGTCAAGGGCCCCTTCATAGATCACGGCGCCGTTGGGAGAGATGACAAACATCTCCGGTGTGGTCTTGGCGTCGTAGAGGCTGCCCAGATTTCCGGTCATATCCATGAGCACGGCCGTGGGCGCGGCATTCATCTTTTTAAGATAATCATTTTCCTGCGTAGGGGTAACGAAGCCCTGCGTGCCCGGAGCGGAGGAGATCACGGTGAACCAGATCACACCCTTATCGGTCCACTTTTTCTGCAGCCGCTGCATATTTCCGCTTTCATAGTGCTTGCGCGTGTAAGGGCAGCCCTGATTGTGCCACTCCAGAACAACATATTTACCATGGTAGGCAGACAGCTTCTGCACCTTTCCATGATTGTCAATCGCGCTAAAATTGGGGGCCGGATCACCCACCTTCACCGCCATGGCGCTGGCCACCAAGAGCAGCACGGCGCCTACCCTAACGCCAACGCGAGCCAGCTTGTTCATATTGAGTGTTCCTCCAGGTCCAAAATTATTTTAGCGCCGAGTGCAGACTGAGCACAGGCGCATGGAATTGGTACGCCGCTTTTCCCAGCACCAACCACCCCGGAGTTCCGATACCGGTTTTAACGGGCAGCAATGCGTTGCGCGGATGGAACACCCCATCCGCGCAAAGTGTAGGCCCCAATGAGCCTATGCTGGTGGACATCCGATGGGCGGACAATCGCCATCCGGGTTGCAGTTGACGATGGTACAACGGCTGGTGTTGAAGCCTCCCGACACCTGCTTCGTTTCATCTTCAGTGACAAGGCGAGCGCCCGTACGGGCAAGGACACGGCTGTCTTCTTCTTGTTTGTACATGTTGCTCCTTTCACCAAATGTTTGGCTCTCACATAGATCCGGGCTTTCCCCAGTTTACCGCCAGGGGAAGCGGGCCGAGCGTCGGGGCAACCCGGCACATTGCAGGGGACGAAAGAGCCTTCCAGGAACAAGCGACGAATCCATCGCATCCACGAGTCTTGCCTTGGAATCGTGAGGTCTCTAAGCTTGAATTCAAAAAAACGAAGCAAACCCAATTGGCCGTAAATTTGCGCTAATCGACGCGAGATAAGAATTTGGCGATTCATCTGCGTTTGATCAGCGTTCATCTGCGGCAAATGCTTTAGGCTCTCAATGATCACCAAAGACAAATCTCCAGGCCCGCTTCAAAGACCTGCCGGTTGCGTTGACGGCTTTGTCCAGGCATTTTGAGGTGTGATTGTTCGCCGTGTCCAATGCTGCTTCAGTGTGGCGGGCGTTTACCTCTGGCAAATGCCTGCCTCTCGTGCAACCTCTTGCTTCCGCCGCAGTGTCCAATCTGTATCCAGACAAGCCAGGAACAAGGGGGAATTCACATCGTGCACGCAAAGAAGACCACTGCATCCAAACGGAAGCACACTGGCAAGAGCGAACTGAAGCGGAAGCGCACAGGCAAGCGTGACCTGGGGAAGAGCACAGCGAAACGGGACCTGATTGTGACCGAAACCAGGCGAATCACCACCAAGCCCACGATCGAGATTCGCAAGCCGGCAACGCTTGCCCAGGCGCTCACAGAGCCGGAAGTTGCCGTGGTGAAACCTGAGACCAGGGCCAGAGTTGTCCGGAGGACCACCCGTCGCGCTGCATGATCCGCCGGCTTAATGGGCCGCCACGTAAGCGCCGGTGACATATCCCAGGGTCGCTCCCATCAGGATGTCTGATGGGAAATGCTTTTTGGCCGGATAGCGCGCCAAACTGACTCCGGTGGCAAGCGCATAGGCGCCCCACTTTACCCACTTGTTGTGTGGATAGCGATGAGCGATCACGGCAGCGAACGCAAAAGTTGTGGCAGAGTGGCCCGAGGGGAACGATCTTCCTCCGGCCCAGAATTTTCCGGTGCTGTTGGCTTTGTAGGCAAACTCTCGATTAAACGCGAGCTTCAGGGCGAGATCGACTGTGCCGGCAGCGCCCATTCCGGCAAGCGCGGTAAATCCCGCATCGCGCAAGTGCGGATGGTGTTCTCCACAGCCGATTCCATAGGCCAGGGTGGACGATCCAAGCGCAAGACCGAGTCCAACGTTGGACCAGAGATTCGCGGTCTGCTGCAAAGACTGGGATTGAATACGGTCGTTGGCGGGCCGGTCTACCTTGGCAATGAGCACTCCGGTGGTGCCTAAAATGGGCAGTTCCCATGCCAGATTACTGGGACAGATGGCATTGCGAGGAACTGCGAGCAGCCCGTGCCCGAACTGCGACGCCACAGACAATGTCTGATAGGTAAAGGTATGGATGTTGCACGGTTGATCGGTTGCGATCTCAGACTTGGCCTGAGAAGTTTGTGATGTCGGTGCTACATCGATGAATTTCGATTGGCCCTGCGCGAACGATGCCGCGGGCAAGAAGAAGAGTAGAGTTGCGATGGTCCTCAAAAATCTCACTACATAACCCCCCGCCGGCACCTTGGTGGCGCCGGCCCAAAACACAAATAGAGCTGCAAACGGAAGCACTTGTAGAGGCGCTCTACGAGGGAAGGATGGATCAGATGAGCAGCGCCACAATCAACGGCGGAGAAGCGTCTTCGTAATGCATGGGCACGAATCCAAGAATCGCGGTTTCACCTGAATTCCGCGCGGACCTGCTCAAATAGCAAAGTACACGCTCCAGAAAAGACAGAACGAAGGTCACCAGCAGCCGCGCGAGAACAAACATTGCGCCCACCAGCGTGAGCACAGCGATGATCTGAATTTCAGAATCAGAGAAGGGCCCCGGAGCGTCCCAGCGGTCAAGAGCTTCGATTGCTGGGTAGAACACGGCAAGCGTTGCCAGGCATATGAGACTCACAAGCGTGAGAGTTCTGCGCACATGGCGTTTGATGCTATCACGGCTACCAAAAAACACGAAAATTGAGAGCTGGCCAGTGGACCGGGATTAGCCGCTGATTCACGCAGATGGGCGCAGATTCAAGGCAAAGCTTTCCCTGCCGTTCCCGCCGGGCGTGAATGAATCAGGGCATTCAGGGATACTCACCGGGCCATTGTCGTTTTATATATTCGCGATGATAATGGTGACATACCGCAATAATGTCGTTCACAATCTGTCCGTCCAGGGCTGGACTTGATTCCTGAACGTCAAGGAACATTGAGTCTTTGCCTCACGTATCAGTAGTGTTCGCCACGCGAGAAGCTGGAGGGCGCCGCCGAATGGTCCCAACGACTGACGAAATACATATCAAACCGGATCTGGGATCGCTGCGCATTGATGACCACAAGCGCGGCTCCGGAGGCGCAGGGAAGCGCATCGCCTTAATCGTGATCGGGTCGGTAATCCTCGTGGCAATTGCGGGCGGCTTCTACGCATACATGCCTCGCGCGACCGCGGTGGAGGTAGTCACGGTGCAGCAGGCGGACACCGGGCCGCAAGTGCTGCTCAATGCCAGCGGCTACGTGACTCCGCAGCGGAGAGCCACGGTCGCCGCAAAGATCACCGGGCGCGTAACGGGCGTCTTCTTCACTGAAGGAATGCACGTACATAAAGGATACGTTCTGGCCAAGCTGGACGACTCGGATGCGCAGAAGGCGCTGGCTTCGGCCATTGCGGACCGGAACGCCACTCAGGCATCCATTGCCGACTTGCAGGTGCAGTTGAAGAACGCGCAAATTGAATTGCGTCGCGCGCAGGAATTGCAACAGCAGGGCGTCCAGACACAAGAGGCTCTGGACAATGCCCGCATGGCCGTGAACAGCTTGCAGGCGAAGATCGACTTTACACGGGAGCAAGTGAAGGCGGGAGATGCCCGCATCCGGGAAGCGCAGCAGGCGGTGGATAACTGCGTGATCCGCGCGCCTTTTGATGGAATCATTGTCTCCAAGGACGCGCAGGTGGGTGAGATAGTATCGCCGCTTTCCGCAGGCGGAGGATTTACCCGGACGGGGATTGCCACGCTTGTGGACATGGCGTCGAACGAAATCGAAGTGGACGTGAACGAGAACTATATTGCGCGGGTGAAGCCGAAGCAGCAAGTCACCGCCACGCTGGATGCGTATCCTAGCTGGAACATTCCCGCGCACGTTCGCACCATTATTCCAACGGCGGACCGCCAGAAGGCTACCATTGAAGTGCGCGTTGCGTTTGACAAGCTCGACCCGCGCATCCTGCCTGACATGGGCGTGAAGGTCACGTTCCTGGGCGAAGAATCCAGACAGGCGGAGAAGGCCCCCGCAGGGCTGATGGTTCCGCAGAGCGCGGTTCGGAGTGATGGCGCGCAGAAAGTTGTCTTCCTGGTAAAAGACAATCACGCCGAGCGGCACGCCGTGAAGGTGGGCGAGATCCAGGGTTCGCAGGCGCAGCTTCTGGCCGGCGTGAGCCCAGGCGATACGGTAATCGTGCGCGGGCCGGCCGATTTAAAAGATGGCCAGGCCGTGGAAGTTAAATAGATAAACCCAACTAACAAACGCCAAACAATGGAAGCCAACAGTAAAAGCCAGGCAATGGCATTTCGCAAGTTCAGCAATAGGAGCACTCGAAGATGGCACGCGTGGATGGCAGCGGAGCAAGTGGAAGTTTGATCCAGGTTCGCGAGTTGGATAAGACATACCGGCGCGGAAGCGAGGACATTCACGTATTGCAGGGACTGAACCTGGACGTGGACAAGGGCGACTTTGTCGCGTTCATGGGACCGAGCGGCTCGGGCAAAACAACTTTGCTCAATCTGTTGGGAGGGCTTGATATTCCCACGCGCGGCAGCGTGACCGTGGCGGGCGACGAGATCACGCATATGTCCCGGGGCAAGCTGACGGAGTGGCGGGCGCGGCATGTGGGCTTCATCTTCCAGATGTACAACCTCATTCCCGTGCTCACGGCGTTCCAGAACGTGGAACTGCCGCTGCTGCTCACCAGGCTCAACAAAACGGAACGGCGCAAGCATGTGGAAACGGCGCTCGCCATCGTCGGCCTGGCGGAGCGGATGCATCATTTTCCGCGGCAACTTTCCGGCGGGCAGGAACAGCGCGTAGCCATTGCCCGCGCCATTGTGGCCGATCCCACGTTCCTGTTGTGCGATGAGCCCACGGGCGACCTGGACCGCAAGAGCGCCGATGAAGTGATGGACCTGATACAGCGGCTGGTAAAAGAATACGGCAAGACAGTGCTGATGGTGACGCACGATCCGCTGGTGGCGCGGCAGGCCAACCTCACCCTGCATCTCGACAAAGGCGTACTGGTAAGGGCGGGCGAGCGCGGCCAGGGAGCCATAGGAGGAGGCGCCTGATGAAATTCAGCCGGCTGATTCTCGCCAATCTGTTTCGCAAGAAGGCGCGATTGTTGCTGACAATCGGCTCGTTTGCGGTGGCGTTGTTCCTGTTCGCGTTTTTGAGCGTGGTGAATGATGCCTTCGGCCGTGGGGCCGACGTTGCCGGCGCAGACCGGCTGATCGTCGTCAACCGCACCTCCATCATTAACACAATCCCGCTTTCCTACCGCGACCAGATCCTGCGCATCCCCGGCGTGAAAGCCATTACGCATGACAACTGGTTCGGCGGCGTCTACCAGGACGAGAAGAATTTCTTTCCCCAGTTCGTGATCGATCCGGAGAGCCAGCGACAGGTTTATCCGGAGCTGGTGGTTCCGGACGATCAGTGGAACGCCTTCTTAAAGGATCGTGACGGCGCCATTGTTGGCGCGACCACGATGAAGCGCTTCGGTTGGAAAATTGGCGACCGCATTCCCATCAAGACCACACTCTACGGGCTTGCCGGCACAGCGTGGGAGTTCAACATTGATGGCGTATACCACGGCAAAGATCCCAAGGATGACCAAACACAGTTCTGGTTCCGCTGGGACGCATTTGAAGAGCGCGTCCCGGAGAGGCTGAAGGGGCAGATCGGTTGGTACATCCTGCGAGTCGACAACCCGGACGACTCAGTGCGGATCGCCAAAGCGATCGATGCCATGTTTATGAACTCGCCCAACGAGACCCGGACGGAGACGGAATCAGCCTTTGCGGCAGGCTGGGTGAAGCAATTCGGAAACATCAAGTTTCTCATCGTGACCATTGGCACGGTGGTTTTCTTCACCTTATTACTCGTGACCGGCAACACCATGGCTATTTCCGTGCGCGAGCGAACGCCTGAAATCGGCATTCTGAAGGCCATTGGTTTTTCTGACCGCGCGGTGCTTGGCTTTATTGTGGGCGAGTCTCTGGTGATTGCGCTGGTTGGCTGCATAGGGCTCGGGCTGGCGTTGCTGGCTGTTCCTGTTCTCAGCCGGGCGATGGCCGGCATGCTGCCGACGCTGCTTATATCTCCCAAAGTTCTGATCTATGGAGTGGTTGCCGCTCTGGCGGTGGGAGTTGCGAGCGCGATTCTTCCCGGGTTGGGCGCGATGCGGATGCGCGTGGTTGACGCGCTGCGGAGGGTGTGAACATGGCGGCAAAGCTGTTGTTCGGGATCATCATCACGCTGCTGGCGATTCTTGCGCTGCTGTTTGTGGTGCTGGTGGTGGGCGGAATCCTGGCGGGCCTGCTGGCGCCCTTCCTCGGTTCCGTGCCGATTTCCTATAACTTCCGCAGCATTCGCGCGCGCTGGACTTCCACCATTGTCGCCATCCTGGGCATTGCCGGGACGGTTGGCGTATTCGTGGCGATGCTCTCGCTGGCGCGTGGATTTCGCGCCACGCTGGTAGCGTCCGGCTCGCCGGGGAATGCGCTGGTTATGCGCGCCGGATCTACATCAGAGATGATGGGCGGCATCACGCTTGATTCGGTGAGGATCGCGGAAGATGAGCCCGGCGTGGCGAGAGACGCATCCGGCCAGCCGCTGGTCACTCAGGAAGTGGTGGGCATCATCCCAATTCCGTTGATCAGCACGGGCACGGACGCGAACGTGCAGGTCCGCGGCGTCTCTTCCAACGTCCTGCAGATTCGAAAATTTGTGAAGATCGCACAGGGGCGCATGTTCCACTCCGGGCTGGACGAACTGGTGGTGGGAAAGAATGCGTCGCGAACATATAAAGGACTGACGGTGGGCAACACGGTCAACTTCGGCGGAGGCCAGTGGAAGGTTGTGGGAGTGTTCGACGCGGGCGGGTCAGCATTTGATTCAGAAGTATGGTGCGATGGGCGCATTCTGAACGAAGTTTTGAAGCGTCCGGACAATATTTTTCAGTCCGCCACCGTTCGGCTGAGCTCGCCGGCGGCATTCCAGCAATTCAAAGACGCCGTGACTTCCGACCCAAGATTGAACCTTGAGGTGCAGCGCGAGGTGGACTATTACGCAAAGCAATCGTCGACCATGACGCGGCTGATCACCGTGCTGGGCGGGCTGGTGGCCATCATCATGGCGTTCGGCGCTGTCTTCGGCGCCCTGAATACCATGTACTCGGCGGTTGCGGAACGCGGCCGCGAGATAGCGACCATGCGCGCGCTGGGCTTTTCCACCTGGAGCGTAATCCTCTCTTTCCTCTTCGAGGCGTTGCTGATTTCTTTTGTTGCGGGCATTCTCGGCTGCCTGGCCGTGCTGCCTCTGAACGGCTGGACAACCAGCACTTTGAATTTTCAAACGTTCTCCAACCTGGCGTTTGCTTTCAAGATCACCTTTGATCTTCTGGTGATGGGGGTTCTGTTTGCCCTGGTGATGGGTGTGCTGGGAGGCTTTCTTCCCGCGCTACGCGCTGCCATGCGGCCCGTGGCGGTTTCTCTGCGCGAATTGTAGGAACATGGACTGAGTGGACGAGGTGGACTGAGCGACGACATGGACTTGGGTCGACCATGTGGTAAAAATCTTTACCCCAGTTTGCTTTCCAGTTCCGCCCAGCGGGCATACAAATCGTCCACGGCTTTCTGCGCCTGCTCAAGTTCGGCATGAGATTCCACAAGGCGGGCGGCATCGCTGACGATGCCCGGATCTTCCGCCGCAGCCCTTTTCTGACGCAAGAAATCTTCAGCCTCAGCAATGCGCTGCTCGATGGTGGAATACTCGCGCGCTTCCATATAGGAAAGCTTCTTCCTGCCCGGCTCCGATGTTCGCACTGTGCCTGAACCGCCGGAACGCGCCTGAGCGTTTGCCTTGCCGGAGTTAAGCAGAGCTTCAGGCCCGCTGAAAGCAGCGGATTTTTCGCAGGCTTCGGCGGCTGTGGCCATTTGCTCTTCCATCCACGCTTCCCACTGTGAAAAGTCCGCAAACACGCCGGAATGGCCTTTGCCATCCAGCCCCAGCACGACATTGGAGATCCGGTCCAGCATGTAGCGATCGTGGGTGACCAGCACCAGCGCGCCGGGAAATTCGAGCAGGCCCTCTTCCAGAATCTCCAGAGTGGGTATGTCAAGGTCGTTGGTTGGCTCGTCCAGCAGCAGAACATCCGCGGGTTGCAGCATGAGCTGAGCGATCAGCACTCGCGCGCGCTCTCCGCCGGAGAGCCGGCCTACGGGCTGGTTGAGCTGTTCGCTGGTAAAAAGAAAGCGCGACGCCCATCCAGCAACGTGGATGACACGATCGCGGTAGATGACGGAGTCGCTTTCCGGCGCCAGGGCGCGACACAGCGTGATGTCCGGATTGAGCGGCCGGTTCTGGTCAAAGTACACGATGCGCAGAAACTCCGCGCGGCGGATTTCTCCGTGCGTGGGATTGAGCTCGCCTTTTAGAAGGCGCAACAGCGTGGTTTTTCCGCTGCCATTCGGTCCGACCAGTCCCACCCGCTTGCCTGCCGTAAGCAGGAAATTCAGATCGTGAAAAAGAGTCCTGCCGCCAATCTGGTAGCTCAGCCGGTCGAGTTCGACCAGCCGCTTGGTTTTCCGCTCGGTGGCGGAAAAGTCGATGTCCGCGCTCGCAGTTCGGGTACGCTGGTTCAGATCAGTGAGTTCGCTGATCAGCGCATTGGCCTTGTCAATCCGCGCTTTAGCTTTGCGGGTACGGGCTTTCGCGCCGCGCCTGAGCCACTCAATTTCACGCCGTACACGGTTCTCCAGCGCATCCTGGTGGCGTGCCTGCGCGTGCAGGAACTCTTCCTTCTTTTCAAGAAAAGCTGTGTAGTTTCCGGGTACGGTCAACAGCCCATCCGGATAGGCGCGGCTCAGCTCCACCATCTCCGTGGCCACATTCTCCAGAAAGTAGCGATCATGGCTGACGACCACGCAAGGGAAGCTCGCCGATGCCAGGAGATATTCCAACCACTCGATGCCTGCGAGATCGAGGTGGTTCGTGGGCTCATCGAGCAGCAACACATCAGGTTGCTGCACCAGGGCTTCCACAATCGCCAGGCGCTTGCGCCATCCGCCGGACAGCGAGGCAGCTTGGGCCAAGAAATCCTCGAACCCGGCCCGTCCCAGCGATTCCACCAGCCGCCCTTCGCGGTCTTCCGTTGCCGCTCCTGCCCGCACCAGAGCCTGCTCAGTTACAGAGCGCACGGTTTGGCGGGGTGCAAAGACGGATTGCTGCTCCACGCAGGCGAGCCGCGAGTGCTTGCGTCTGGCTACTTCGCCCGAATCGGGCTCCAACTCACCGGCAAGGATCCGCAGCAGTGTTGATTTCCCGGAACCGTTCGGTCCGATCAGTCCAATGCGGTCCCCTTCGGAAACGGTGAAGCTTAGGTGCTCGAAGAGAGGTGTGGCGCCGAATTGTTTGCTGATGTCCCTGGCGTTGATGATGGGCGGCATAAGCACACATTTTTCAGCATAGCAGAGGCAAACATGCCGGACCGCTTTGGCCGTGCGCAGGAGCAGATGTTGCAGGTCCTAAGAGATTAGATTTACTAATTCAGTTCAGAAAATAATGGACCTTCAGGTATTATTTTTACCTCAAAACAGGTAGGCGCATGACCCTTCCGGGCAAAACCTCAAAGCTGCTCGCGCTCAAGAATGCCGCCGAAGCGGAATTGAATGCTCGTTTCACGGAGATCTTCCAGGCATACCGTGCCGTTGCGTTCCTGGAGCGCCGCGATGAGTTTTTCCGCGAGCACTGGACGCCGGAACTCGCTGCCTCGCGCTACCAGTTTTCTGGCTTTGAAATCAGTGACAAGCAGGTAATGCTGCATGGAACGGAAGTGGCGTGCGGTTTCCATTACAGCATCAGCATCTCCTTCCCAAGCGAACTCATGGACCAGCCCGGGGCCATCAAATCATATTTTAACCAAAAATATCCGGAAGCAGCGCAGCCGCAGCTTAAGAACCCTGCCAGTCCCAAGCCTTTATTGCCTCCCGGCAGCGCTTCATAGACTGATAAGCCTCGTGAAATCGCACCGGCTATGAGGAACCGTGTAGTCTCAATGGACGCAAAGGACTTTGTGGATTGAGTGGACACGTTCGGGCCGGAGCAATGTTACAATCCGCTTTTACGCGGCGGCATTCTATATCTCTCTGACGTCGCAAAGGAGAACCATAGGAATGAGAACTCGAATCCAGATTTCACTGGCAGCGCTTGTAGTGCTTCTTGCTTCGTCCTTGAGCATGGCGCAAGCTCATAAGACCGCGAAAGCGCACACCGCAAAAAAGACAACCACGCTCACGGGTGAGGTGAGTGACACCATGTGCGGAAACAAGCACATGATGGAAGGCAAAAGTGCTGCGGAATGCACGCGCGAGTGCGTGAAAGGCGGTTCCGATTACGCGTTGATGGTGGGCAAGAAGATGTACACGCTGAAAGGCAACGCAGCCGAACTGGACAAGTATGCCGGCGAGCGCGTCACAGTGAAAGGATTGTTGGCTGGAAGCACGTTGACCGCCGAGTCCGTCACCCCGGCGAAAACGGCCAAAGGCGCCAAAAAGGGATCTTAGTCAGAGAGTTCGGCACACGCAATTTGGGCCGGTGCTGGCTAGATCGGGTGTCATCTAAAACGCCCGATCACCAGCGTCGGCCTTTTTTATCGACCTGCAATTTATGCTCATGCCGATTTCCGGATGGAATAGAATCACAAGAGCATCCATGTCTGATTCAGCTCTCGCCCAATCCAAACCGAAAGACTTAAGGAACGGCACCAACTCGGGTCCGCAGGTGAACGTCTTTGCCGTGCACGGCGTGGATCCCGAAGTCCAGGCTTATGCCATGGCCAAGTACTCGCGTTCCGCGCTTTCGATGAAGGAATCACTCAAGGAAATCAGCGAGCAGAAGGCCGAGCAGTTCCTGAACACTTTCTATTTCCAATATGGTCATCGGTCGATTGCCGACCTTGCGCACATAGCTCTGGCCGTGGAAAAGCTCTCGATTCTCGCGGCCATTGTGCTGGTGGATGAGCAACGCTGGGATGGACAGGAACGCTCAACACGCTACCAGAATTTTAAGAAGAGCGGCTATTATCTGCCCGAATTCGGAGCCGGCGCGGACGCGGAAAGCCTTCGTGACGAGTACATTGCCGCGGCAGATTTCCTGTTCGCCGAATATGAGGCGCTTACGCAGGAGATGCTGCGCTATTACACCGGCCAGGTGCCGCGCCCTGCGGAGATGCCCGAAGAGGTGTACACGCGTACGCTACGCGCGCGCGCCTTCGATAATTCACGCTATCTACTGCCGCTGGCCACCAATACCTCTCTCGGGCAGATTGTGAATGCGCGCACGCTGGAGACGCAGATCGCGCGCCTGCTTTCAAGCCCTTACCATGAAGTCCAGCGTCTGGGTGAACTGCTCAAACAGGCGGCGCGTGAACCGGCTTACAACGCTCAGTCAGAATGGCTGCGAGCTCTGGTGGAAGAGATCAAGCAAGCAGATGCCCAAATCGGGCAACGGGCTGAGCAGCAATTGTTGCGCCCGGTCAGGGTGGCTCCTACGCTGGTCAAGTATGCCGAGCGCAACGAGTATGAGGTCAACAGCCGCCAGGAACTGGCGCAAGCGGCAGCCGAACTGATGCGAAGTGCGCCGGTGGCCGCCGCGCCACTAGTGGATTTGATCGAAGATGGACCGATAGAGGTCGGGCTTGCGGCAACGCTGCTCTATTCCGCCTGCCATTATCCATATCGCCAAGTGCGTGAGCGGGTACAAGAGATGAGCAGCGCACAGCGCGATGAAATCATCGAGCTGGGAATGCGGCATCGCGGAGCGCACGACGAGCTGCTGCGGCCGTTTCATGCCGGCCAGGGCTTCTGCTTCGACATTCTTATGGATTTAGGCGGCTTCCGCGATATGCACCGGCACCGCCGCTGCACCCAAATTGAGCAGGGATTCACGGCCGCACACGGATATGACACGCCGAAGGACGTGATTTCTGCCGGGCTGGAACCGCGCTACCGCGCCGCAATGCAGCGTGTGAGCAAGGCTTATGACCGGCTGACCGGGTGCGGTCACGGCGAAGCCGCGCTCTATCTGCTTCCCATGGCATTTCGCAAGCGCACGCTGTTCAAAATGGATTTTTCCGAGGCGCTCTACATCGCGGAGCTCCGCAGCGGGCATGCCGGGCACTTCTCCTACCGTGCGGTGGCCCATGCCATGTATGAGCAGGTTGCGAAGAAACATCCTTCCCTGGCCCGGTATTTTCGCGTAACCGACATTCATGAGCCGGTTGACCTTCTGCGGAGATGAGTTCCAGACCACCTTTCTGGCGACGGTTCTGGCTTGCCCTTGCGGCGGTTCTTGCCGGGAACGCTCTCTATTTCGGGGTGCAGCGCTTCTTGCCCGTGGCGGGACGGCACACCGCATTCCGCATTGACCTGGGGCTGGTGCTGGATTTTTGGATCTGCCTGGTGATCTTTATCCTCCTATTGACCTTTTTCGCATCAAGGCACTAGACACTTTCGTGCTATCGCCAGCTACTTCCGTGTGCATTTGTTCCGCTGTAAAATCTGAAGTAACTCAACGCCACTGGCCGAGCTCTCACCCCCTCTGGCACGCGAACAGTCGTTTTGCGCCTCGGGAGCCCCTATGGTTTTGACCACCAAACGGAGACTAAGATTCATTGCTTGAGTCAATGCAAAAGATCGCCATATTGTATGACGCCAGTCAGGCGATCCTGTCTACGTTTGACCTGGATGAGGTCCTGAACCAGATTCTCACCATTATCCGCGATTATTTTCAGCTTCAGGACGGGGCAGTCCTGCTCCTGGACAAGACCAGGTCTGAGCTGTATATCCGCGCCCACCTCGGCGGAATAGGCGTTGAAGGTCTGCGTATTCCTCTCGGCAAGGGGCTGAGTGGGTATGCCGCACAGCTCAAAAGGCCGATCTATGCGCCCGACGTGAGCAAAGATCCTCGTTATCTCGATGTGATCAGGACCACCGGCTCGGAAGTGGCCATACCGCTGATGGTGAGGGATGAGGTCGTAGGAGTGCTCGACTTCCAGAGCCAGCACCTGAACTTTTTTGATTCCGAGATGATCGATCTGCTGACGCTCTTCTCCACCCAGGCTTCACTGGCGCTGGAGAATGCGCGCCTGTATTCGCTCGAGCGCCGGCGGGCCGAGCAACTGGAAGCAATTAATGCCGTGGCGCGTCAGACAACCGCAGTTCTAGACCTCGACGAGTTGCTGACTGTGGTCTGCCGGCTGCTTCTGGAATGGTTCCACAGTGATCATGTGGCCGTTCTGATGGCGGAAGGCGATTCGCTGCGCGTCCGCGCCCATGAAGGCAGGTTGACGCCCAACCTGGCCATGGGCTCACAGCTTGCTCCCGGCCGGGGTGTTGCGGCACGAGCTGTGGCCCAGGGAAGAAGCGTAATTGAAAATGACGTACACTCGGTGGACGGTTACATTGCCGGTTTCGCCGAAACCCAGTCGGAGCTGTGTGTCCCTTTGATTTTCTTCGGCGAAAAGCTGGGTGTGCTAGCGCTTGAAAGCGCGAAGAAGAACGCCTTTGAGACTGATGACATCCAGCCGCTGGAATCGGTAGCGGATATCTGCGCCGCCGCCATCCAGAACGCCAGCTATTTCGATCGGATGAAGCAACTCGCCTATGTCGACGGGCTGACCGGAATTCATAACCGCCGCTTTTTCGAAATGCGCATCGTGGAAGAGTTGGAACGCGCCGGACGATTCCAGGGGCGCATGGCGGTCATCATGATCGATATTGATAATTTCAAGCGGGTCAATGACGAGTTTGGTCATTTGCTGGGGGATGAAGTGCTTCGTCTGGTCGCGACGATCCTGAAGCAGCAGTTGCGCAAGTCCGATCTGCTGTGCCGCTACGGCGGAGAAGAGTTCGCGATTGTGGTGCCGGAAACTGCGGGTGAAAATGCCATGAGGGTGGCGGAAAAGCTTCGCCGGCAGATTGAAACCCATCATTTCCCGGGCGTGCCGCGGCCGGTAACGATCAGTTGCGGGGTCTCGGAGTATCCTACGCACGGGATCACACGCGATGAAGTGGTGGCTGCCGCGGACAGCGCGCTCTATTCCGCAAAACAGGCCGGACGGAATCGCATTGTCTCGGCCACAACCAAACGGGAAGTTTCTGCCAGCAAGTGAGAGGTAGCGCCAATTCATGAGCGTGTCAGCGGCAACCAGCACTGCTGCGGGGAAGGTCGTGGCCCGCGCCGCGAGCGTGCACATTGACCCCGCGTGCAATGCCTTCATGCATGACTGCTTCAGGCAGTTTGGCATTCATGTGGTAGCGCTTCCTCAGGATCCTGTCACCATGTTCAGCCGGCAGAAGTTTGAAGCCTGCGTGCTGAGACTCTATGACCCGCAGGCGGAGGCCATCCTGAAGGCCGCACGGAATTCGAGTTCCAACAAGAGCATTGTGATTTATGGCATCGCACGCAACACAAAGGAAGCCCTGCGCTACTCGAATTACGGCATCAATGCCATCTTCGACGAGCCGCTGGACCGGCAGAGCGTACTCAAGGTTGTGCGGGCAACACATCTGCTGGTGATTCATGAACTCCGCCGCTACGTGCGCGTACCCGTAGTCGCCGAAGCCGTCCTCGAAATAGGCGCCACCACGGCCAAGGTTATGACCGTGGAAGTAAGTTCCGGCGGCATGTCAGTGCGCAGCCTCAGCCCCATCTCCTCTGCCGATCCCGTACAAATCACGGCCAGGCTTCCCGGCCTTGAGCGACTCGAGGTACGGGCATTCCTCTGCTGGTCCCGCCCGGCAGACAAGGTCTATGGATTCCGTTTCGATCCCGCTGACACGCGCCGGGTCCAGGTACGCCGCTGGATCGACCAATATCTCGAAATCGTGTAACCTGAAGCTAGCCCCAATCGTATTACTGCCAGGAGCTTGTTTTTCTGATGCACACTATTGAAATTTCCCAGGTCCGCAAAACCTTCGATGAATTTGTGGCGGTGGATGACCTGACCTTCAACATCGCCCAGGGCTCGGTTTTCGGTCTGCTGGGCCCAAATGGCGCCGGGAAAACCAGCACCATCCGCATGATGATCGGGATTACTGCTCCTGATTCGGGGGAAATCAGGGTCTTCGGCAATCCCTTCGATCGCAAATGCCTGCCAAAGATCGGGTATCTCCCCGAGGAGCGCGGGCTTTACAAGAAGATGAAGGTGCTGGACCAGCTTGTCTTCCTGGGCGAATTGCACGGGATGAATGCCGCTGTGGCGCGCAAGAAGGCGACGGATTGGTGCGAGCGGCTGGAGATCGCCGAGAAGCTGGACAAGAAGGTCGAGGAGCTTTCCAAGGGCATGCAGCAAAAGATCCAGTTCATCGCGTCGCTTCTGCATGATCCCGAATTCATCATCATGGACGAGCCTTTCTTCGGGCTTGATCCGGTCAATACTACCCTGCTCAAAGATGTCATGCTGGACCTGAAGAAGAACGGAAGAACCATCCTGTTCTCCACCCATCGCATGGACCAGGTGGAAAAGCTTTGCGATTCGATCTGCCTCATTAATCGTGGCCGCTCCGTCCTTCAGGGCCCTCTCAAGCAGGTGAAGGCGCAATACGGGAAGAGCAATGTGCAAATCGAATACGAAGGCAGCGGCGAATTCCTGCAGAAGGGCGAACTTGTAGGTTCGTACAACAATTACGGCAACTACGTGGAAGTGCGGCTGGCGCCCGGGGCGGATGCGCAGCAACTGCTGCAGATTGCGGCGCAAAGATCGCGGATCAGCAAATTTGAAGTGGTAGAGCCGTCCCTGGAAGAAATCTTTATCGAGGTGGTGGGAAAGAACGATGCATAACGTATGGCTGATTGCCCGGCGGGAATACCTGGAACGCGTGCGCACGCGCTCTTTTATGATCATGACGGTCCTTACGCCCGTGTTGATGGCCGGGCTGATGATTGGGCCCGGGGTCCTGGCCGAACGCATGTCTCATCACGCGCGCCACATGGTGGTTGTGGCATCTGATCAGCAGACCGGCGAAATCATCAAGACCCAGCTTTTGCACGCGGACCAGCAATCGCGAGACAACGCAGAAGAGGCGCAAAAATCGTCTATAAAGAGAAGCCAGGCGGCGGCTTCTGAGCTCACGGTGGATATCGATACTGATACCTCTGCCGGGCACCGGGCCGATCTTGTTCAAAAACTGCGAAGCAAAGAGCTGGACGGAGTGGTCTGGGCTTCCAACGCCGCGCTACAGGCGCGCAAAGTCCCATTCATCACACGCAACACCTCAAGCTTCATTGCAAACGACGAGATACAAACGAGCCTCAACCAGTCGATGACGCGGCGGGCGTTGCAGGCGCGCGGGTTAAGCGATCAGGAAATCCAGAATATTTTCCAGCCGGTCAAGCTGGACGTGCAAGATGCTTCAGGCAATGGCGCGGTAAATCCGCAGATAGTCCTGGTGACCAGCATCGTGATGGTCATGATTCTTTACATGTCGGTCCTCATGTACGGGATCAACGTAATGCGGGCCGTGCTGGAGGAGAAAACCTCGCGGATCATGGAGGTAATGCTTTCCGTCGCTAAGGCGAAGGAGATGCTGGCAGGCAAAATCCTGGGAGTTGGGGCGGTCGGACTGACGCAGATTGGAATCTGGGCGGCGGTCGCTCTGGTCTACATTGTCCCGAACGCGGTGGCCATGCGCAACCAACTCAAAGAAGTTCTTTCTCCCGGCCTGCTCATCTGGTTTGCCGTCTTTTACCTGCTGGGATATGCGCTATACAGCACCATGTATGCTGCGATCGGTTCCATGGTCAATTCCGAGCAGGAGGCGCAGCAACTTCAATTTGTGGCGATAATCCCGCTGATTGCCGCCCTCGCCGTAATGGTCGGTGTCGCCCAAATGCCCAGCTCGCCGCTGGCCATCTGGTGTTCTATGATTCCGTTTACCTCGCCTTTGATCATGTTCATGCGGATTGCGGTGCAAACGCCGCCTCTGTGGCAGATTGGCCTGTCCGTGGCGCTCCTTGTCGGAACCATTTATGTCCTGGTGCTCTTGTGCGCCAAGATCTATCGGGTTGGCATTCTAATGTACGGCAAGCGGCCTACTCTGCCGGAAATGGTGAAGTGGCTCAAATACGCTTAACCGGACGGCTCGTTTAGAATCAACTTGCATGCAGACGCGGGCGGAGTCCGCCATTGGGCAGCAGGAGAATGTTGTTCGGGAGGCTGTACGGACCTTTTCTCGGCGCGAGCGGCTTCAGCTCGCGCTGATTACCTGGGCCGCCACCCTGCTGATCCGTCTGATTGGGCCCACGTTGCGATACACGTTCGTGCCGGAACCCGGTTGCCGCTGTAACGACCACGGGAATGGCCCAATTTGCATCTGGACGTTGTGGCATCGCTGCGTCATTGCAGCCACGCATCGTTGCCGCAACAACCAGATTGCGGTGATGACCAGCCGCAGTTTTGATGGCGAGTACATCGCACGCGTCATCGCCAAGTTCGGGTTTATCCCTGTACGCGGTTCCAGCTCCCGCGGCGCTGTTGGCGCATTAATAGGAATGCGCCGGGAATTGGAGCAGGGGCATTCCGTTGCTTTTACCATTGATGGCCCGCGCGGGCCTCGTTATGTAGCCAAGCCGGGCCCGGTGTTGCTGGCAAAAAAGACCGGAGTCCCCATCGGCTGCTTCTATATTCATGTCGAGCGTGCCTGGGTGTTGAACTCGTGGGACCGCATGATGATCCCCAAGCCTTTTTCTCGCGCGGTTTTTTACGCAAGTAGTCCAATTTCTGTTCCCGCTACTGCAGATGACGAGCAGATGGAATCATTCCACGTGGTGATGCAGCAGACGCTGGAGAGGTGCCGGCTGAATGCGGAAGCAGCGCTGGGGGAATAGCAGTCAGCAATTAGTACTCAGCATTCAACCCCTGAGCATTCTAGTCAGACAAAAGGTTCTTCCCGACAATAGAAAGCGCTTCCTCCTGCACCTGCGCCTCTGAGCCGAGGCCGTGCAACCAGTGGACGTCCGGCTCGCGCCGAAACCAGGTCATCTGCCGTTTGGCGTAATTGCGATGGCCCTGCTGGGCAGCGGAAATCGCCTGCTCCAATGAAAGTTCGCCCGCCAGGTATTGCGCGGCCTGCTTGTAGCCGAGCGAAGCCAGCGGCCGGGCCGAATTGCCATAACGCTCGCGCAATGTGCTGGTCTCCTCGACAAGGCCGTGCAGAAACATTTCTCTCGCGCGGCTGTTGATGTGCTGATAAAGAGCTTCACGATCAGGATCGAGCCCGATCCGCAGAATGCGGAAGCCGCGCAGCGGATCGCGTCCCTGTCGCCACATCTCGGTCATTTGCCTGCGGGCGGTAATGCAGATTTCGATTGCCCGAATCACCTTGGGGACATCGTTGCCGTGGATGCGAGCGGCAGCGCCGGGATCAAGCCGCTGCAGCAGCCGGTGCAAAGATTCGGGGCCGCGTACTTCGGCGCGCCGGCGCAAGCGCTGGCGCAGATCTTCCGATCGAGGCGGTCCGGCGAACAAGCCCTCTAGCAGGGCACGCAGGTAGAGCCCGGTGCCACCCACCACAATGGGAAGACGCCTGCGCTCTACAATTTCAGCAAGGACGTGGCGCGCCATGCGCGAGTAATCCCCGGCGGTGATGAAACCATCAGGAGGAATAACATCAATGAGGTGATGAGGTACGAGTCGGCGCTGCTCCTGCGAGGGTTTTGCCGTGCCTATCTCAAATTCCCGGTACACTGCGACCGAATCACAGCTCACGATCTCGCCTTGAAGTCGCTGGGCCAGCCACAGTGACAGAGCGGTTTTGCCGCTGGCTGTAGGCCCCAGCAGCACGACCAGCAAAGGCTCTCTCACGCGCCGCTCCAGAACCGGCGCAGCACAATAAATAAGAGGATGATCAGGACAATCAAGGCCAGGCCAAAAGCTTCACGGCGTTGCACGTGGCGATCCATGCACCTTCATTGTAATGATTGCAGGCTATTCGTTTAAGATAACGCTTCAAACAGCTCTTCATGACTCCGGCTTTGAAATACAGCTTTGATGACTACGAGGCCGACCTCCGCGCAGCCGAACTCCGCCGCAACGGAAACCGCCTTAAGCTGCAGATGCAGCCCTTTCAGGTGCTTGTGGCATTGCTGGAGCGACCAAGAGATGTGGTGACCCGTGAAGAATTACGGCAGCGGTTGTGGCCGGAGGACACCTTCGTGGACTTTGACCATGGGCTGAATACGGCCGTGGCCAAGTTACGCGACGTGCTTGGCGATTCGCCGTCCGCTCCGCGGTACATAGAAACGATTGCAAAGCGCGGCTACCGTTTTCTGGCTGATGTCGCGGTCACTGCCGATCAGCTATCTTTGCCGGACTCGAAGGCCGCGAATTCGTCTGCGGCTGCCACTTTCGGCGCTGAGCCACCGGAGCATCTGGAAAAATTGCAGGCGCCGGGAGAAGAGCCCTACGCTCAGTCTCCGATTCCCGATCCAACATTGCCGCGCGCAAGCCGCGGAACCTCACGCGCGTTGTTTCTGCTAGCGCAGATCATGTACGTCGCATTTTATCTTTCCGCATTGTTTCGGATTGATGAACTGCGGCGGTCGGCCTACATGGCCTGGCACGGTGCAGGTCAGGCTGCATTTGCCGCTTATCTGCTGACGGCGCTTGTCGGCCTGGTCATGCGCCTCTACCTGATTGCCGCCATCGCGCTCGATTACCACCTGTTAGGCGAGAAATACCGCATTCTTTTTCCGGCCTTGTTCCTGCTGGATATGATGTGGGCGCTCTCGCCCTTTCTCATCGCCGACCGGATTGGCCCTGGACTGGCACTGGCGGCGACTGCGGCATTGATCTATATGCCTTTCGCGCAGCGCGTGCTGATGAAGATGATG
This sequence comes from Candidatus Angelobacter sp., assembly GCA_035712465.1. Taxonomy (GTDB): domain Bacteria; phylum Acidobacteriota; class Terriglobia; order Terriglobales; family Acidobacteriaceae; genus Angelobacter. The sequence continues at coordinate 14,884 of DASTAS010000013.1, read as the reverse complement.
CAAGCGGGCAGGTAAGTCGCTATCGGACGAGTGCTATTGGAGGTCATTTTTGTCAGGGTTGTAATAGAAAGTGGCGCGTAACAGCAGATAATCGCCCTTGAAATTCTCGGGAAGAGCAGGCAGCGGATTGGAGTAGGTAATGCCGCCATAAGCGGCGCGGTCCAGAGAGATATCGCCAGAACCATTGATGATGCGCAGTCCTGCCACGCGCCCATCCTTCAGAATCGCAAATTCCACAACGACCCGGCCTTTTTTCATTTCCGGAGGCATCGCCGACTCCGGCATGATCTGGTACCAGTGTTCCTGCACCGTCAGCTTGAGCCGCCTGAGATATGGTCCAAAATCCACGCCCAGCGTGTCGCTCAGGATTTCCAGGTCGCCACGCGTAGAAACCTTGGGACGCAGACCGGAGCCGTAATCGCCGCCTCCAAAAGGCATGCTGGTGACACTGGGCGAGTTCGCCACCGACTCAATCGCCTGATTGACAGTGGAACCGGGCGAGGCAATGGTAAATGGGTTCCGAGGCTTTGGAGGCACCGGAGGGGGCTGCAACTTTGCCGTCTGTGTCGGCTGCTGCTGCGCGGGTGTCTTCGAGGCACCCTGCTGCGGCGCGGGCTGCTGTTGCGGCGTGACCGCAGCCTGCTGCTGTGCTTGAGCAGGTTGCGGAGGTTTGGCTGGCCGCCCCGGATGGCGAGGATCGATCAGCTTGTGCAAGGCTTCTTTGGTGGGAGTGGGCGTGCGCGATTGCGCAAGGCGGTTCTTATCCGAAATGATGTTGGTCTTCGGCGCCTTGATTTTGAGCTGGTCCGGCGGAAGCTCAAGAAATGTGGTGTCCTCCTTTTCCTGCATGGGGACAAATTTCACTGACGGACCACTTAACAAATGAGGCGCGAACAGCAGCAACAGGATGACAACAACGTGCACAAGGCCCGAAATCCAGGCAGCTTCGCGACGGCGATAGGAGGCCAGGTCGTCCTGATACAGGTCAGACAGCAGCAAATGCAGTTCGCCGTCCCGCACTGAGGACGCGGCACTGGATTCGCGGACTTGGTCTTCCAAAAGGGGAATAGCGCACCGCCGGCCAATTGAAGAAGGTCGTGTTCTCTATTCTCTCACTGAACGTATTCAGTGGGATGTACTTGCAAGCGGCGAAGATCAAAAAAAGCGGCAAATCTAGAGTAAATGACTGAATTACAAAAGGCTGAAGCCGCGCCTTTACAAACATTTACAAAGAATTTTGAGAAAGGGCTTGGTTTCACTGCGGGGGGACAACAGCGGTGACCGAGAACATGCTTGCCGGCGCTCGTTTGGAATGCGTTACGCGGCTTCCGTGCTGTCCTTTTGACCATCAGCGGGTTCAGCGCTATCACCTGATCTGTCTTCCTCAGACGCTTCCTGTTGTTCTGTTTCAGGATTGCTCGCCAGCCGCTTTGCCGGATCACCTCCCGGAACGAGAGTAAGATTGCCCTGTCCGGATTCGCCGAGGAGCGTGTCGGCGTAATGCAGGTAGCGCCGGATCACTCCTTCATCTTCTGCAGTCATGTCCGGATCTATAGACTCCAGCAATTCCTCATCACGATCTTTTCGCAGCCTGGGAAGCTGGAAACTGTTGCGGCCCTTCGAGAATGGTACGAGGTTTTTGCTTTCCAAGTGGTCGGTCATGAGAGACGTCTTCGCAATTGGCTTTGTGTTTATGATGCCGTGGCGCAATTTGGCAGATGCCTCGCAATCCGCTTGATACACTGTTGAAATCATGACGCTTCAGAAGCTCGGCCTCATAGCAGGCAACGGCAGCTTCCCTCTCCTGCTGCTCGATGCCGCCCGCGCTCAGGGTACGCGTGTGGTTGTGGCCGCCATCAAAGAGGAAACTTCTCCCCTCATCGAAGGCCGCGGGGCGGAGTCAGTCCACTGGCTCTCCCTGGGAGAGCTGGGCAAATTGATTGATACCTTCAAACACGCCGGCGTGAGCACGGCTGTAATGGCAGGCCAGGTGAAGCACAAGCAGATCTTTTCCCGCATTCGTCCGGACTGGCGGCTGGCCAAAGTGCTCTTTTCGTTAGGAACGCGCAACACTGATTCGCTCATCGGCGCCATTGCAAGGGTGCTCGAAGATGAGGGAATTCATCTCATCAGCTCTACGTTCTATCTTGAGCCGCTGCTGGCTCGGCCCGGCGTGCTCACAAGACGCGGGCCAACGGAAGCCGAAGCAAAGAATATTGACTATGGTCGTCAGGTGGGACGAAACCTGGCTCAATACGATATCGGCCAGACTGTGGTCATCGCAGAATCGGCCTGTGTTGCGGTAGAAGCCATGGAAGGCACAGATGCGACGATCCTGCGCGCAGGGGAGATCATGAAAAGCGCCGGTGATGCCGCTGATTGGACAAAAGGTTCCACGCTCCTCAGCCGCGAACTGACGGTGGTGAAAGTGGCCAAGACAAATCAGGACATGCGTTTCGATGTTCCGGTAATCGGGCTCAAGACCATTGGGACCATGCAGCACGCCGGCGCTACATGTCTGGCTGTGGATGCGGGCAAATGCCTGTTTCTGGATGGCGACCGCATCATCCAAGCAGCGGATAGCGCCGGGCTTGCGATCACAGCAGATTAGTTCGTGGGAAGGGGTATATCTTCAAAAGCGCGTTTACCAGACGCGAATGGCGCCATAGCCATCCAACTCCTGATCGTTGCTGATAATGGCAAGATCCTCTTCAATTGCCTGCGCAATGAGCATGCGATCAAAGGGATCGCGATGAGGTCCCTCAAGCAGGCCGGCGCGCAATGCATGCTCGATGGAAATCGGCAGAGACTCAAAATTCTGCTCACGCAGATAGTCCGAAAAATTGGCGACAAAATTCTGTGCTGACGGCAACCGTCCATTCTTAAACTTCACTGCGATTTCCCAAACGCTGGCCGCACTCACAAGAATGCGGTTGCTGTGTTTTTCAATGTAACCACGAGCCGCCTTGGAAAGCTGAAGATCATTGTTTGCCCACCACAGGAGAGCGTGCGTGTCGAGCAGCAGACGCAACCGTTACTTTCCTTCCCAGCCGTCGAGTTCCTGTTCAGACAAGGGCGCAAAAAATTCCGTGCCGACCTGAAGCTCAGGATGCGTACCGGGCTTTCTCCCGTTTTGCGGCTTCACCGGCACCAATTCGACCACCGGATCTCCATCCCGGGCGATGGTAACATGGTGGCCTTTTTCCACTGCTTCGATTAATCGCGAAAGCGTAGTCTTCGCCTGGTGCACGTTAACTGTGATTTTCTTGCGCTTCATAGCTAGGATATTAGCTAATGTTGCAAACTGGCGCAACAAGTTTGGCACCCAGTGGCCGGTAGAAAGCTATTGCTGGCTGATTTCCATGGTCTGGTCGATGCTCAGAGATTTCGGCATCCCGGAGTTCTCCGGACCTGAGTACGTGGCCGCAATACGGAATCCATCGCCGCTGACTTCGGCCGAGTATGTGTATGGGCCACGATGATCCCGCGTCATGGTGAGGTCGCCGTTCGAGCGAAGGTCATCGAGTGAGACGTAGCTGCCGTTCATAGCAGCGTGGCTGCGTTCCGCCTGCGCCATCGCCAGCAGATCACTGCGCACACCGGTCAAATCCACGGCAGCGGTAGGGTTGCTTGTCCCTGCCGACATTACATGCTGCGCCTGGTGCATATAGAACCAGGCCCCAACCACCAGGACTGCCAGCAAAGCGATAAAGCTGAATGCGCGACTCATAAAGTGCTCCCTTACACGGACGTTACTGCAATGGTAGCGTTGCTCCCAGCGGTGTTGCTCTGAGAAAATCATTGACTTGGCTAACCAAAGTGCAATCCGCGTTGCAGTCGTTGGTGTGGGCTCGTTCGGCAGGAACCACGCTCGTGTCTTCCATGAACTTCAGCAACAAGGACAAGGCGTGGAACTGGCCGCCGTGGTTGATAGCGACGCCGCGCAAGCCCAGGCCGTAGCTTCGCAGTTTGGCTGCAAAGCGTTCACTTCCGTAACGGCGCTGGCCGGCCGTGTGGATGCCGCGTCAGTAGCTGTTCCTACGGTGCATCATCTGAGCGTGGCGGCATCGCTGATGGCCGCCGGCGTGGATGTACTGATTGAAAAACCGCTGGCTTCAACCCTGGAAGAAGCCGATGAATTGGTGCGCCTTGCGGCTGCGAACCAGCGCATTGTTCAGACGGGACACCTTGAACGCTTCAATCCGGCGGTGCGAGCCACCGTCCCGCTCCTCACAAAGCCGATGTTCTTTGAGATCCATCGCCTGAGCGTCTTCACGCCGCGCAGCCTGGATGTGGACGTAGTGCTGGACCTGATGATCCACGATTTGGACATTGTGCTCTCATTCGCCAACTCTCCGGTGCGCGAGCTCCGCGCCGTTGGTCTGGCGGTGGTCACCGGCAAAGTAGATATCGCCAATGTGCGCATGGAATTCGAATCGGGCTGCGTGGCGAATTTCACCGCCAGCCGCATCAGCACCGAGAGGGTGCGAAAACTCCGCTTCTTCCAGCCACACGAATACATCTCAGTGGACTATGGACGCCAGGATGTATTGCAATTCCGGGTGACGCAGGACGAAAAATTCTCTCTCGATCAATTGATGGGCTTCACCGGGACAGCAGGCGCCTCGCCGATACCGGGCGTAACCATGAACAGGCCATCCGTGCATCAGGAAGAGCCGCTGCGCGCGGAGTTGAAATCTTTTCTCCACGCCGTGCGTACACGCAGCAAACCAATGGTTTCCCTTGAAGATGGCCGCAAGGCACTCAAAGTGGCGCTGGAGATCCTTGACAGCATTGCGGAGCACCATGAGCGCACAGGCATTTCCGCGGCGCGGTGAAGCAAAGCCCGAAGCGGAGCTATTTGATCACACCGCGCTCAGACTGCTCGACAAACCTGATCATCATGGCCACGTCCTCGCCCTGATCGCCTTCCGACTTCAGCTTTTCGATCGCCTGGGTGGTATTCAGCTTTGAGTTCACAAGCACGCGGAAGGCGTGCTGAATTTTTAAGATGCGATCTTTGCTGAACCCGCGGCGCTCCAGCCCGATGGAGTTTGCTCCGTAAACCCGGACATCGCGCGGCTGCACGCATTTTGAAAACGGAAGCACGTCCTGAGTGATTGTGGTGCCGCCCCCGATATAGGCATGCGCGCCGATGCGCACGAACTGGTGTACTGGACAAAGCGCGCCCACAACCGCCCAGTCTTCCACCGTGACGTGACCCGCAAGTGTTGCGCCGTTGACCAGCATGGCGTGATCGCCGATCACGGAGTCGTGCCCCACATGCGAATAAGCCATGATGAGCGTGTGGCTTCCGATGCGGGTTACACCGCCTCCCTTAACCGTGCCACGGTTCAGCGTAACGCATTCGCGGATCACGTTGTCGTCCCCTATCTCCAGGCGGGTCTTCTCGCCCTTGTAGGAAATGTCCTGCGGCTCTCCGCCGATGGCGCAGAATGAAAAGAAGCGGTTGTTGGCGCCAATCCTGGCCGGCCCGGTAATGACTACATGGGAGATGAGCTCGCATTTTTCTCCCAGTTCCACCTCCGCGCCCACGATGCAGAACGGCCCGACCGAGCACGAGCCAGGTACGCGAGCTGCGGGATCAATAAACGCCGTGGGATGAATCATTCGGTTGAGTTGGTTGCGCCGGAGTTGTTCTCTGCTGATGGCCTGCTGACAAGCTGGCAGCCGAGCGTCGCTTCACAGACCAGCTTGCCCTCCACGAAGGCTTTGCCGGCGATGCGAACGGCCACAATGCCGCCAAGCTTTTTCCAGGCCAGCATCTCCACTTCAAGCCGAAGCTGGTCGCCCGGCACTACGGGGCGGCGGAAGCGGGCTTTCTCGATTCCGGTGAAAACAATCAGTTTGCCGTCACGATCTTCCACCTCGGTCAGCAGCAGAGCGCCTCCGGCCTGAGCCATGGCTTCCACAATCAGAACGCCCGGCATAATGGGAAAGCCGGGAAAGTGTCCCTGGAAGAATTGCTCATTGATGCTGACATTCTTAATGGCGATGATCTTCTTTTTGCGCTCGATTTCCAGCACCCGATCGATCAGCAGCAAAGGATAACGATGCGGAAGAATGGCCTGGATCTGATTGATGTCCAGCGGCCCGGACTTCTCCGCTGGCGGGGCGACTGCGGCACTGTTGAGCTGTGTGGAGTCACTCATGGGCAGAAGGGCGAATTATAGAAGATTTGGCGGCAAAGCCCAATCCCGCCCAGTGTGCCCAGCGTCGCAAAAACGTCGGTGGTCCTGACCTGTGACGCAAACTCTTTGATGAGGCAAATCGTCAGCAGACCTTAGCCCTGCATCTACTCTCCTTGTGCATCTGCATTCTCATCTTGAATCTTGTTCTACTTTCCTTTGCGATTTCGGGGGGCTGCTTGTGAGAGCAGCAGCTTGGCTTTTCAATTGCAATACTAGCGCTGCAGTAAGCAAATGCGCACCACAAGGGGCCCTCTTCCGATGAACTCGCTGTATTCTCTGCCAAAAATTAAACTGGTTCTCCTCGCTGTCGCCGTCGCGCTCTGGTCGGCTACCGCAGCCGCGCAATGCGCTGCGCCATCATCTTCAGGCATCAGGTTATGCCAACCAAGCTCCGGCGCAACGGTTTATCAGGCGCCGCACATTGAAGCCACAGCCACTCCCACCTCGGGAAGCATCAGCGATCTTAAAGTCTTTATCGACGGTCGACTGGCGCTTGAGAATGGCGGGCCCTCTGTGAGCCTGTTCGATGGCGGCATTTCCAACGGAACACACCACCTGGTTATCAAAGCCACAGACAATTTCGGCCGCAGCTACCAGGCCAGCGAGTACTTCCACGTGATCGGGGGCATTCCCAACTGCCCGATGTCCACGGTTGGCGTGCGAATCTGCTATCCAGTCGCAGGCAAGGCTGTCTCCCAGAACCTGCCGATGTCGATTGGCTTCAAAGGAGCTGCAACGATTACGCGAGTGCGAGCCTACTCCGGCAGCACCTTGGTGGCTGACTTCCCTGTCTCCAGGGGCGAAACTCAGATCATCGGACAAGGCGCGGCCACCACCGCCGGCTCACACACTCTGAACGTCGTGGCTTCGGATGCCGCCGGCCACACGTATAAAAGCAGCGTCAACTTTAAAGCGTACTATGACGGCGGCTGCGAGCCCAAAGGCGACATCTGCACGCCAGCCATCTATCCCAATACGCCACAGGAGGGACAGGACGTAAAGTCGTCCTTCCGGATTTCTGCCAGCGTGGAGAATAATCCCGCTCCCATTACCGCGATGCGCGCCTATCTCGGCGGGACCGTGGTGGCGCAATCGTTCGGTCCGACTCTTGACCAGCAGGTCAGCGCAGCCAAAGGCACACACATCATGGTTATCCAGGCCTGGGACACGGAAGGCAAGCTCTACCGTTCCACGGCCAATGTAAACGTGCAATAGGGGTTGAAGCAGCGCGCTTCGTCGCAGGACGGCAGCCTAACCGGGCTGCCGTTCCTGTTTACCACGTGCTTGTCTCAACTGCAGCCTCATCTCTGCCTGCGTGCTCTCTTTGATCAGAGATGCTGGAATTCGTTTGACTCGAATGCTCATGCGGTGAAGAATGGGACAACGGAGTTGAGTTTTGCTCCTTGCACGCGCCGCTTTTCAAACTTGTTGTCTGAAGGAGAGACGTGTGCGCCGTCACATCGCCACCCAAGACGCGGAATTGCTGGATTTGCTGGACCGCATTTTGGACAAAGGCTTGTTTCTCGGTTCAGCCAATCTTCTGACGCTCGGCGATACTGACCTCTCAGGCTCGCAATCGCGTATCAGCGTGATATCCATGTACACCAACGTGGACTCGTACTCAACTCCTGCCCGGGCAGCGCGGGTCGCGGGGGCGACCAGGTAGTCAGGTCACCAGTACCTCTGCATCACAGTTCACAGCAACCGGTCTCCGGGATTTTCTCCCTGTCTCTCTCGAAAATGCAACTGGACACCACGAGGATTTCTCATCCGCGAGCGTCAGCGAGCCGAAGGGCAAGTGCCGGGTAAGCGGAGTATCAGACCAATACCGTGCTGCCGCAGAGCCTGCCCTGAGAGCCTGCCCAGAGGGACTGAGCGAAGTGAGGAGTCGAATGGGCTGGAGCGCAACGAAGCGGAGCGACAAAGAGAAGCCGTTTTCATGCTCGGTTGGCACGGCTACCGGTCATGACGCCTCCGTGGTGAGATGTTTCCGCAGAGGCGGATGCAACTACTGTTTTCTCACTTCGATGGTTCCCCGGTCCGAGTGCAAGGTGATCATGGGGCCGCCTTTGCCCACGGTACCTCGTAAGGTCGCGTTGCGGCGATCGTTGTCCGCCTGCAGATCGAAGTCGGTGTTAATTTTTCCGCCGAGACTCGAGGCGTCAAGCTGGAAACCGGCATTCGCGGGCACTTGCAGCCGTATGTCACCGTGCGTATTGGAAATATCGATGGGCGCTAGCGGCGATTTAGGTTGGATCTCAACCGGTGCATTAGTGTCCTGGATATGTACCTGCCCGCTTACGTCTTCGAGGTGAACGCTTTTGCTGCGCGTGTCGAGGCGGAAAGGACCGGCGATGGTATTGGCGCGCAGGTCGTCGGGCTGCATTTCAAAGCTGCCCTCAAGCCCGCCAAATTCAAGGTCGGTGCGCGAAGTGGTGAAATGCACCCGCTTACCGATGCGCGCGAGCTGTAAATCTCCCCAGTACGTGCCGGTCATGGTCACCGCGCCTCGGACATCAGAGATGTTCGCGTCGCTCACTGTGCCATCCAGCGTTACATTCCCGGTGATGCTCTTCCCTGTCATCGATCCGTGGCGCAGATGAATGGCCGCATCACCGTTGATCTGATCAAAATTCACGTCTCCATGGTCGCTTGCAAGTTCAACGTTGCCATCCCGCTGTGAGACCGTGATGTCTCCGTGGTGTGTCGTGACCGATAGGGCCAACGCGGGCGGGACTTGCAGGTCAAGATCAAACTCACCGTGCTGGTAATCGCCGCCGGTCAGGTCCAGGATGGCAACGCTGCCCTGCTGCACCAGTTTCGGATTGGTGGAACTGTTCAGTCTATTGGCGTGTTCCTGTGAATCAGTGCGCAACGCCTTCTGAATGATGGCGTGGACCAGCTTGTCTGTGCTGGCGGTAATGGTGATGTCGCCGCGATTGGCAAGAATCCTGAGCTGGCTGGCGGCAACCGGCTGAGAGAAGTTATCACTGAAATCATAGCGGTTGCCAAACATGCCGCCGAAAAAATCGCCGGCGTCGGAGTCATCAATGCCGAGATTGTCGCGCACGCCCTGCCAGTCAACCCGGGTCAGGCGGGTAGTGGTCAGGCCGAAGATAACAAAGAAGACGAGAAAGAGGATGGCGAGAGCTCCCAGGCGCGGCGCTGGGCCGCCGCTCTGGCGGGCCCACATATACTCGGCCAAACGAATCACGCCGAGCAGGATCAACAACACGGGCCAGTAATCACTGAACCAATACCAGAACGCGGATGTGGAAATGATGCCAAAATTCCGCAACAGGAAGAGCACGCCAATGGCGATCAGCACCACCGGCCCAAACAGAGACCGGTGGCGGCGCGGGCCATAGTAAGGCCTTTGCACAGGCGTGCTCATGGCTTCACCTCCGGGTTCGGTTGCGCCGAAGATACCGGTGCTGGCGGGGGTGGAGGCGGATTCCAGCTATTGGGTTGCGCCGGCGGCGGTGCGTTCATCGGCGCCGGAGCCCGGTAATAGCGTTCGATATGATTTTCCGTGGACGCTGAACGGGAAAGGAAGATCATCCCCCCCATCACCAGGAGCAAAATGGGCCAGCTCTTGTCAAAGGAGATGATCCAGTTCTGATCCAGCAGGAATAGGACCCCGAGCGTGATCAGGAAGGCCGCTCCCGTCAATGCATGCGCCCGGCATCGGGCACAGGAGCAACGAGCGTTTCGTGTGTAATAAGACATTCCTGTCCTCCTTTATGCCCCCAGCCTCATGTGCCTATAGGCAATCCACAGCCCCAGACCAATCAGAATCAACGGCCAGGACCTATCCATGCTGGGCAAATACCCCATATTGGCAAGCAGAAACAACACGCCCAAAACAATCAACAGAATGGCGCCTGCAGGGGCATGCGCGTGCGCAGCCGGGGGCTGTCCCTCAGGCGGCGGAGAGCTCATCGCCGGCGCTACGGTGCTCTCCGGCGTTGAACCGGCAGCGGCGGAGACGGCAAAGGGCGGCGGCGCAGGACGGCTCTCCTCCTGGATTCCGAAGAGTCGATCGATCCCGAGCAGGTCAGGCGCAGCCTGACCCAGCATCTTCGCCTGCGCTGTCTTATAGGCTTCAAAAGCCATGTAGAAGATCCAAAACACCACAAGAAGGCCGAAAGCATCAATGCGATTGGCCGCCATGACCAGCACGGTAAAGATCACCACATGGATGAATGCTTTAAGGAATTGTCCGTTGTACATGGCGCCGACGCCGGGAATAAATCCCAAGATCAAGGCGACCCCTGGGCTGGGAGCGTTTGGAACTGCTGTCATCGGAACCCCCACAGGCTGAGCTGCAGCGGCCGGTCCCGTTCCCTGCAAGCGCGCGGCAATGCACGGCTCGCAGTAGATGGCTCCCATCACGTCGCGTTTACAGTTCTCGCAGAGCGCCTTTCCGCAAGTTCGGCAGAACGCGGCTGCCGGTGTATCCGTATGTACGGCGCAATTCATATCCTGGCTCCTTGGTGTTTCACAATTGACTGGGCAAACAGAGAACCATTCTGCTCCAGGCTGTTGTTGTCTTGAGGATGTCCGCTTTTATCGGGGGCCGAATTGCGGTTCTGTTCCTGCTTATCGTTTTTGTTGTTTCTGTTCTGGTCTGGAGTAGTGGCCCTCTTGAGGCCTTGCACGCGGGACTCGACTTCATAGACGATCCGCATATTTTCGTAATAGCGCTGCACCCGGGCCTCAACATGCGTGTATTCGAGAACCAGCGATTTGCGCAAAGCGCTGGGATGCCAGTCAATCTGTGAGATCCGCACACCCAGCAGATTCAGCGTGAGTGCCAGAGAGAAGAAGGCCATGGCGAAGGAGGTAGCAAAGCGGGAATGCAGAACCCCAGCCATCGGGGTTGGGATCTTCTGGCGCAGGCGGGCCAGCCAACCTTCGGGTTGAGCAGCAGCCACGGCCGGAATTTCCGCCAGGCTGGTTGCAACCAGAATGTTGTGCAGCAGGTTCCTGGGCGGCTCCGCTTCGGGCAGAGAATCCAGCAGCAACATCCCTTCGCGTACTTCGGCGAACAACGGGCCACACACCCCGCAGCTCAGCCGGTGAGCATCAAACGCCTCTTGAACCCCGGCCGTGAGCGTACCGTCCATGGCGTCAGCCAGCAATGCTTCAAACTGGCTGCACTGCATCTCGGATTGCCTCTCCTGGCTCATAAACCTGCCTGCTTTTTATTACGAGAAAGTAATCTCGCAAGTTCCATTCGTCCGCGGTTAATGCGCGATTTTACGGTTCCTTCCGGAACGCGCAGAACCTGCGCAATGTCTTTATAATCCATGTCTTGCAGGTCTCTCAGGATCACAGCCTCACGCAAGTCAGGGGACAGCCTGGCGAGGGCCGCCCGCACCATCTGCTGGGTCTCACTGGTGGCCAGCCGGTCATCCGGCGCCGGACCACGGTCAGGCAGCTTCTCACTGAGGGTTGGGGCATCTTCCGCATCGCCCAGATTGGCATCCATGGAATCGGTCATACGGTCGTGTTTGGAACGCCGAAAATGGTCCACCAACAGATTACGCGTGAGCGTCGTCAGCCAAGTGTTAAATGCTCCCTTTTCAACAGCATAGCTACCCAGAGTCCGATAGATCCGGATGAATACCTCCTGCGTGAGGTCCTCAGCGTCATCGGGCGAATTGGTAAACCGGTAGCACAGGTTATAAACACGCCGATTGTACAGGTGGACAATGCCCTCCCATGCAGCCGCGTCCCCAGCCAGACAGCGCTGGACTAAAGCCCCTGTTTGCTGGTCCTCCAAGCAGTCTCCCGTGGTGCCGAGTATAGCTGTTAACAGTTTAGCTGCGTTTCAGATACGCAGAAGGCAAGCAAAGGGTTCCCTACACCGCTGGGAGCAGCCGTGAATGCCGGCCAGCGGCGAAGGAAGTTCCAATGCGGGATGTGGGAGGATGCTCGGACTACGGGAACAGGACTTTGGCTGCAGCAGCGCCGAGTACAAATTGCGAGATGACAAGCGTCCAATCTTTGAACCCTCTCAGAGTAGCGCCTTTATCCAGCTTCTCCGGAACCACAATCGTGTCACCAGGCATGAGCCGGCTGTCCTCGAATCTGTTGATTAGCAGTCCGCCGAAGCCGTGCTTGCTCACGGTGGTGCCATCGGCTCGAATCACAAATGCACGTCCCTTGTCGCCGTCTTTGGTGGGTCCGCCTGAGAGTCTTAGATAATCACCCACAGTTTTACTCGGCTTAAAGATGAATGAATTGGTGTTGTACACAGCGCCGAGCACATTGACCGTTGCAGGGCGGAAGGGGATCAGTAAGCGGTCTCCATCCTCAAGAACCAGATCAGGCAATGCATTCACGCTATCGGCGTTGGGTTTGAGTTCCAGGACGATCCGCCCCGTCGCGCGCACCTGACGCAGCTTCGTCACCAGCCCGCGTTGGCCCTCAATGGTTTGCCGCTCCGCCAGCGCCTCATCCGCGGTCAGGTTGCGTTCTGCGCTCGCGGAAACCTCGATAGACTTATCGAGATCGTTGATGTATTCGTCCAGCCTCTCCTGCTGGTCTTCGCGAACGGATTCTCGCGTGAATTCCGCACCATACAGATATGCCTGGGGGGTCACCCCTCCCACCCGGTTGATCAGGTGCCGCAGAGTTTCTCCTGGGAGCACCTGGTAAACACCGGCAGACCTGAACTCGCCCTCCAAACGGACAAACTTATTCTGCTGCCCGATCGGCACCTGCATATCGGCCTGCGAAAAGATGGTAACAATATCGCCAGGTTCCAGAAGAAGATTCTGCGTCTCATCACCGGCGATTGCCTTTCCCAGATTAAACGGCAGCAGGTGCGTGGTCAGGTCGTCCATGTTCATCCGCTGGATGACGGCATATTCCCAGTTGATTTCGGCGGCCGACCGCTTTACCTGATTTTTGAGCTCTTCTTCTGTCTCCCGCTGCGCTTCGTTGGTGCTGGTCGTCGTCGGACCGGGCTGTGCAGTCTGCGTTCCGGCCTGCACTCCCGCCGTCCCTTCAGCCATTCCCCCAGAAGATGAGGGAGTGGTGGAAGACGAGCCCTCCGGGTTGGGCATACGGGGCCTTTCTATGACCTGGAAGGTGTTGGCGTCCGGGTTGATTCCAAGCCGGTTTTGCCGGTTCCAGAACTGGTTGGTGATTAGGAATTCGCGGCTTGGGATGAGGTCCTTCACGCGCATACCCGTGCGCCACGGGTAGCGCCCAGGAACCGCCACATTGCCGCGCAATGTGACCGCGTTATCGAAACGGGGCGAGATATGCAGGAAACGGATGATATCGCCGTCCCGCAGCTCGGTTTTGAGACCTGTGGCATCCAGGCTGAATTCGGCAGTGGTGCGCACGTTATGCTCATCAATGCGATCGACGAAGGCTGTCTGCCCCCCAGCCGTAGTTGTCAGTCCTCCGGCATAGCGGATCGCGTCCGCGAGTGTCTCATGGTCCTTCAACTCGAAAATTCCCGGGACAGTGACGCTGCCGGCCAGTGCCACCAGACGATCTGTGGGCGGAACATAGATAACGTCTCCCGGCAGAAGTTGTGCATCCTTGCTCTTGTCACCGCGGGTAATGAGATCGTAAAAATCGAACGTGGTGATGGTCTTGCCCTGGCGCTTGAGTTCGATCTCCCGCATCGACCCTCGGTTCGATATGCCGCCTGACGCAAACAACGCATCGACCAGCGTGCTCAGTGAGCTGATCGTGTAACTTCCCGGCCGCCGCACCTGGCCCACAACGAAGACCTGAATCGAGCGAAGCCGGCCCAGAGTCACGCTCACATTGAAATTCTTGAATACCTTGGCGATCGCCATGCGAACCACATCATTGAGTTGGTCATAGCGGACACCGGCCACGCTGATCGCGCCGACTTTCGGCAAGTAGATGAAGCCAGTGCGATCGACCGTAACGGGATAATTCACGTCAATCTGTCCCCAGGCGCGAATCAACAGCTCATCCCCGGGGCCGATCAGATAATCGGGAGTTACCGGGACGTGGTCCAGAGGAGCAAACGTAGAGGGAGCGTTCTGAAAAAGATCCTGGCCGAAGATGGAAAGCTTGTATCCCAGCGTGCTGGAGACAAATTGCTGGAATTCAGTGTCCGGTTCAGGAGGAAGCATTTTGAGCGCCTGCTCTTGCTGCTCTACACGCTTCTTCTCTTCGGCAGCTTCCTGCTGCGCCTGCTGCTCGACTACCGCCTGGCGGTCCACGCCGGTGGAACTCGGGGCGGGTACTGCCGCGGTCGGCATCCCCGCGCCCGGCCTGAATCCCGGCGAAGGCCGCGTTGGAGTCGAAAGTGGTTGCTGCGTGTCGGTCTGTTGTAACCCTGTGGACTGTAAATCTATCTGCGCCACTGCTCCGGCCACAGGAAGGATGATGAAAAGGAATAACTTTAAAAGTAAGCCTTGTCGCACGTATTTATCTCTGTAGCCTCACTCCGCAACACATTTTGACCCGAGCGCCGGGGCGGTGTGCCTCCAGTTTATTCCCGCGACGCACTCTGCCGAATAAGCGCTACTGCCTAGCAGGCTGCTGAAAAACAGCTACTTTCGTTGATTTCCCTCCCACATGTATCAAATAATCGGGAAGAGAGGTCTGTTGGTTCTGAGTTTCCGCCATTCTTTTGCGCCCAGCAGGCACACTACTCCCTCAGCTTATGC
>DASTAS010000012.1:0-290809 GCA_035712465.1 Candidatus Angelobacter sp. | reverse complement strand
TTCAGGCATCCGGAGTTGAAGAACCTTGGCTTCGCGTTCCGGCGTGGGATGTTCAATCCTGAGATAGAAACTCCGCCGGCGCAGGGGATCTCCGATGCGCCTTTCTTCGTTCGACGTAAGCACAACAAAAGGAATGCTGCGGGCTTCAATGGTTCCAAGCTTCGGGACACTGAGCTGCCAGACACTCAATACTTCCAGCAACATGGCTTCAAACGCGTGATCAATTTTGTCGAGTTCGTCTACCAGCAGCACGCAAGGCTCTTCGTGTTCGAGTGCCAGAAGCAATGGCCCGGCGCTAAAGAACTGCCTGCCGTGCAAAACCGACGTGAGCCCTGCCCAGTCGATGGCTTGTGATTGCGCCTGAAACTGGATGTACAGCCGCTGCAATGACTCATCGAACTTGCCAATGGCTTTCTCCTCGTTGATGCCTTCATAGCATTGCAGGCGCTCGACTTTAGTGTTCATGGCCTTGGCGACCGCATAGGCGAGTTCGGTCTTGCCGCTGCCAGGTGGTCCTTCGAGCAGAACGGGTTTATTCAGGCTGGCCGCCAGAAAGACAACCGTCGCGGTCACTTCATCGGTAATGTATCCGGCTGTTTCAAGCAGCTTTTGCGTTTGAGTAGGAGTCGTGAACACAAGTCGCTCCCGTGCCGCAGCTTTCATATTTTGGCAACACGGGGAAGCTAACCTGGAATCAAATCTCGCGCAAATTTGCACGAAATTCAGAATGGGGCTACAAAAATGAGCGATTTAGTTGACCGTTGAAATGGTGTTATATGCAAAGCAATTCCAAAATGGACATTGATACGAGCATCGGCCACTCCTCACTTGCAGTCGAGTTCGAGAAAATGAACCGCGCGTTGCGGGCATCTGAAGTGGCCAAAATGTTGTCTACCAGCAAGATGACCATCTACCGTCTTGTCGAACGCGGGACGATTCCGCACTTTCGCATTGGATATTCAATCCGGTTTGATCCTAAGGCAATCGCTGATTGGCTCCGAAACAAGGTTTCCCCTGGCCGGTCCGCTGCTTAGGGATGCAGGCTGTCCCCTGTCTTGCTGTTCAAGGTGAACGTATTGTTCACCAAAGCCAACGCTTCTCTGCCACGAGCGGGTTGCAGATATCGTGAGGTCGATTCAAGGTCCTTATGTCCCATCCACTCCTGCACGGTGCGCAAGTCCACGCCGGCACGCAAATGCATGGTGGCAAATGTCTCCCGGAATTTATGCAGGAACCAGTTTTGACAGTATGGCCCACTGGCGCAGTGTCCCTGGCCGGTATAGCACGAGCCGCAGTTCAATCCAGCATGCCACGCAACACTCTTGCATTGCCGCAGGAAATTGTGGACCACCTGGCCGTTGCTGGTGGCAAAGACCAGTAAACAACCGGTGCGGACCTTCGCCTTATGGAAGCGCAAGCTGCGATAAAGCTGGTCGGACATTGGAACTTCACGCTCCTCCCAATCCTTGGGGATGAACCCCAGCTTCGGCTTGGCTTTCACGCGGATGACACGGTGGATAAAGTCCACGTCCGGCCAGGTCACGTACTGCACCTCTTGCTCCCGAAACCCTGTCATCCAGAAAAACTCGAAAACCGTACGCCTTTCCCCTTCACAGTTGCCGAGAAATCTGCGGATCTCGTCAGCGGTAAACACCTCCGGGGTTGACTCGGTGTATCGCGGCCAGTCGCGCTGGCGCAGAAGGCGCGTAATGCCGTTTGCCTTCAGCATGGAAATGACCACCTGTATTTTGTTCCAGATCGTCCGGCTCTCCAGTTTTTTCTGCTCGGCGAGGAAACCCATAAAGCGGGTCAGGTCAGTCCGCTCTACTGACGAAAGAGGCTTGTCCAGGCAGGACTCTTGAAAATACTCAAGCGCCGTTTTGTACTGCGAATGGGTTTTTGGCCGTTTCAGCAAACGCGTATCATCGATAAACGCCTGACATGCTTCTGACAGCATCGTCTGCTTGCGCTTGTCTTCCCCAACCACCTGAATGCCAAGTGCCGCATTTTTTAGAATTTGCTCCTTGCGTTCTGCCGCGGCAAACGCATCCAGCGGGTTCCTGCCCACCGATTCGCGACGCCGTTTTCCCGCCGCGTACCACTCGATGTAGTAAGCGCCCTCCTTGTGAAGCTCCGCTCTCCCCTCGACCAAAACGTAGTCCGCGCGGATCCGGCCGTTAGTCGAACGAACGACCGGGCAGAAGCGCCATCCCTCGCCATTCGCGGTGGCCACCTTCACATATTTCGTGATATTGACGCGGCTGGCCTGTGCCTTGGGTTGGCGATTCATTCCGACCTCCCGCTGTTAGCGAAAGTAGGTCCAGAGCTGAACTCGTGCAAATCGGGGAGCTCTAGCGCGAATTTGGGGGCGGCAAAAATCCAAAGGGCAAGAGAGTGCGCAGGCCAAGGGACGATCCGTTGAGATAAGAGAGAAACTGTGGAAAGCATCGCATACCGCTCCTGAATTGAGTTTTACGGTATGGACTACGGTATGGATGGCACTTAAATCTATGAAAGCAAAAGGACTGGCGGAGAGAGTGGGATTCGAACCCACGATACCCGTTAAGGTATACACGCTTTCCAAGCGTGCGCCTTCAGCCACTCGGCCATCTCTCCGGCGCAGGATGGGACATCAGCGCCTCAGATGCGGACTTCGCTTTGGCGCTTGACTTCTTAATTATAGCGAATGCAGCTCGTCGTGAGCTTTTTTTGATGGCCCTGCGAGCCTCGACGGTTCACAGGCTTGAATCATGTCTTTGAGCGTCCGGCATTCACCTATTGCTTGCAGGAGCGGTCCATCTTGTAATCGAACAAAGTGCTGCTGATCCATTTTCCGTTGACGTTCACGAAGTGCCATGAAGCGGTTTGCTTTAGCGCCTTGTCGCTGCAGAGGAAATCAGGTGAGTAAAGTTCGCTGCTGGATATCTTCGATTTGTCATAGAACATCAGCAGTCCATACTGTTTGCCGTCCAGGTTGGCGATTGAAGCGTCAACCGCCAACTGCGGAGTCATTGTGAGAATGTCATATACGGCCCGTGTCTTTGCCTCGGGGATGCAGCTTGAAACAAAGAGATAGCAATACAGGTCGCCGCTCTTGTTTTCGAGTGACGCCTGGTCCTCAGGATCGTGATCGTACTCGAGCAGTGTATTGATGTTCTTCCCGATGACAGCAGCCGTCACTCTGTCGCCGATGGCGCGCAGCTCGCGCGTCGCAGGATCTTCAGTCTTTACTGCGGCAGGGTTTGTTGCTGATCCCTTTTTGCACCCGAAAATCATCCCGCAACAGCACACAATCGCAGCGACTGAAAGTGCGGTGTGTTTCCGGGCAAACCAGATGCTGCCACTTCTCTGTCCTCTTGTCATTGTGCCCCCTGAGGCCCAAAATCCCGAACCACCAACCTGGTCCAGCAACGCTAAGAGACAGATTCAACGGCCACTTGGCGGAGATTATGGCAGAACGCGCCTGCTGCAGCCACGAACGAAAGTGCATGCCTTTTCGCCGCGGAATGATGACTCTGGTATTGCACTTAGGCAATGATGGCGCACTGCCACGCCCCGTAGGCGCCGGAGCATGATTTATGCTTTATGCGTCTCCATCGGATTCCGACTGCGGTCGAACCAATTGAAGCTCGCTCCTGAAAATACGGTTGATTTATGGCACATTGACGCGAGCACAGCAGTTGACTGCATTGAGATCTGCCGCAGGGTGCTGGCTGAAACTGAGGTGCAACGGGCGGACCGTTTCTATTTTCAGCGGCACAGAATCCGCTTTGCTGCAACTCGTGCCGCAATGCGAACCATTCTTGCCGGCTATCTGGAGACTGCTCCGGAAACCATTGTTTTTTCCTATGGTGCAAAAGGCAAGCCGGATCTTGCCCCGGGTTTCCGCGAATCCGGATTGAAATTCAATCTGTCACATTCCCGCGAACACGCGCTTCTGGCGGTGACCCAATGTGCCTGCGTCGGCGCCGACATCGAATATATCGATGAGCAGTTTGGAACTGATGAGATTGCAAACCGCTTTTTTTCTCCGCAGGAGGCAAATACGCTGCGTGCTGTGCCGGCAGCGTTGCGGCCTGCCGCGTTTTTCAGTTGCTGGACGCGAAAGGAAGCGTACATTAAGGCCGTGGGTGAAGGGTTATCTCTCCCGCTGGACAGTTTCGACGTGGCATTCGGGCCGGGAGTTACGCCGAAGCTGCTGCGTGTTCAGTCGTGTTCACAGGAACTCTCGCGTTGGAGCATGTATGACGTTCCTGCGCCGCCAGGGTTTGCGGCAGCCCTGGTAGTGGAAGGGCAGAAGCATCGATTGCAGCATCGAGTATGGGAATGGAAAACCTTGATCGAACACGGATAGTTAGGACCGCGCCTGAGCAATACAGCAGAGTATGACAACGAGGAATCATGGGCCAGGCACATCTGCACTTCCCAAGGCAAAGACTGGTCGGATGCAATCTTGTTGATTGAGGGCTGAGCCTTTCATCGTAAACTAGAGATGCGGGACAGACCCGCGGATACAGTGTCAAGTTTCACCGCTGAGATCACTCAAACCTGCAGTCGCTGTGCCCGGCCCCTGCCGCCAGGGGCGCTGGCCTGCCCACAATGCAAGGCGCTGGTCCATGCCGATGAGATGGAGCGTGCGGCCGCGCAAGCCCGCTCCATGGAAGCCGGCGGCCGCTTGCAGGAAGCTCACCAGCAGTGGCTCTCAATTCTCCCGCTGCTTCCGCCGGAATCGAAGCAGGCGCAATGGATCCGCGAGCATGTGCGAGAGGTCGAGTTATCTGCCGCGAACGCACATCGTCCACCACGGCCGGACGCGAAAAAGACATGGGCCAAGCGTCTGGGACCGCTTGCCCCGCTGGCTGTAATCCTGGCCAAAATCAAGACAGTCCTATTCGTCATTTTCAAACTGAAGTTTCTGTTCAGCTTTGTCGCATTCATTGCGCTCTATTGGGCGGCGTGGGGGCCGAAGTTCGGCATCGGCTTCGCCATCCTGATCCTCATCCATGAGCTAGGTCACTTTGTGGAGATCAAGCGTCGTGGATTGCCGGCAGAAATGCCGGTGTTCCTGCCCGGTCTGGGCGCGTACGTGCGCTGGCAGGCAATGGGCGTAACCCAGGAAACGCGGGCCGCGATCAGCCTCGCGGGACCGCTGGCGGGCTTCCTTTCCGCTGCCGCGTGCGGCGTGGTCGGGCTGGAAACAGGTGATCCCGTCTGGCTGGCGCTGGCACGCACCGGCGCATGGCTCAACATTCTGAATCTGATCCCCATATGGGTGCTGGACGGCGCTGGCGCCATGGTTCCCATGAACATGACGGAAAGGCTGCTGGTGATGCTCGTCTCGGCAGGCTTGGGCTATGCAACCAGCGAGTCAGTCTTTTATTTTGTGGGCGCAGGCGTTCTGTTCAATATTATGTTTGCAGCTTTTGAACGCCGCCCTGCGGCACAATCCGGCGCCATCAGGCTCAACCTGGATGGTTCCGGCCAAGCGGTCCAGGGCAGCTCTTATGTGGCTCCCGAAGCCAGGCGGCAAACGGGGAGCCCGCTGATTACAGCGTACTTCATTGCTGTACTCACCGCGCTGGGCGCCGTGCTGTACATGCTGCCGGGCCACGGCAGCGGAATACCCTAAGCGCCAACCGCGCTTTGCGACGCGGCTAAAATAGATCTTTATTCATGTTCGAGCCAAACAACATAGCAGACGTGGTGGTGATAGGCGCGGGCCCCACGGGGATGGCGTCCGCCATTGAAGCCCAGCGCGCCGGGTTTTCCGTGGTTCTGATCGATAAAGGGTGCCTGGTAAATTCTCTTTTTCATTATCCGGCCAACATGACTTTCTTCACCACGCCGGAACTGCTCGAGATCGGGAATATTCCTTTTTCCAGCCCCAATCAAAAGCCCACCCGACAGGAAGCACTGGAGTATTACCGCAAGGTCGCCCAGCATTACGATCTGGATGTGCGGCAGTATCAGCAGGTACTTACAGTAGTCGGCTATGACGGCGCGTTTGCGCTCACCACGCGCGATCGCGACGGCAAACAACTTCAATACAAAGCGAGAAAGATCGTGGTGGCCACCGGCTATTATGACCGCGCCAATTTCATGAACATCCCCGGCGAGGAACTGCCCAAGGTGATGCACTACTACCGGGAGCCTCATCCTTATTATGATTCGGATGTTCTGGTGGTCGGGGCCAAGAACTCCGCCGCCATCGCGGCTCTTGAATTGTGGCGGCGTGGCGCGCGGGTTACGCTGGTGCATCGCGGGCCGGGCATCCACCAGAATGTGAAGTACTGGATAAAACCCGATATCGAGAACCGTATCAGGAACGGCGAAGTCACCGCCTATTTCAGCAGTTGCGTGCTGGAGATAAGGCACGAGACCGTGCGCATCAAGACTCCCGACGGAGAAAAGATTCTTGAAAATGATTTCGTCTTCGCGCTGACGGGCTACCATCCTGATTACGAGTTTTTGGAGTCGCTGGGAATTGAGCTGACCCGGCCGGAAATGCGTCCCGTATGCGATCCAGTAACCTTCGAGAGCAATGTGCCCGGCATTTACGTAGCCGGCGTAATCGTTGCCGGATCGCGCACCAGCGAGATCTTCATTGAAAACGGCCGCTTCCACGGCGAGCGGATTGCCGCAGACCTGAAGAACAAATTGCGCGTCGTGACGGCTGATGATTAGAACAAGAGTTCGCGGCGAGGCCGGACTGCATGCCCAGCCGCGTGCATCACGCGCAAGAATACAAACACGCGCACAACACTCTTAAGCGGTTTGGAGCGAAGCGACAGAAATATCAGATATCTTCTTCGAGATATTCCATCACCGCATGGAGATTATTTTCTTCCAGGAAGATTCCGGGCAGGCGCGTCCTGCCTTCGGTCTGGGCGCGTTTGGAGGCGGAATCCGCCACAGCCAAGTCCACGCGCATTTCCTCGTGCATGAACGGCACAAGCTCGTCGACCTCCACGCGGGCTACGAAAGTTCCCCCTGCGTTCTGCTCAAACATGATCTGATAGGTTATCGGCTGGCCGTCAAGCTTCATGATATCCAAGGTGCCGAGAGGCATCTGCGCTCCTTTCGAAACTACTGCCCGGGTGCTGGTTTAATATTACAGTCGAAAAGTTTAAACGCGGAACAGAGACTCGCGCAAACGATTACGGCGCAACGTGGCGCAGGAGGGGCGAAAGGCGGCTGTGCTTTTGCAGCCCACCTCCGGAACAGCCGAGGCATCGAAACTGATAACTACCGTGCTGACGCTTTCTGTTCCCCTTACAACCTGTCGGTGTCGTGTACGGTTTGGATAGTTCAAACTTACGGACGGGAGAATTGTAAGACATGAAAAGCATTCTATTCTTAGCTGCTCTGGCGCTTTGCCTCGCGATCGTCGCACCTAGAGCGTCAGCCCAAGAGGAGAGTACTGACCACGGGAACGTCGGTGTGTTCCTCGATTACAGCCGACTTGGCGGAATCCAGGGTACGCATCCGAATATGTTCGGCATCGGCGGACGCCTGGGCGTCAACATCAATCCGCACATCGCTCTGGAAGGTGAAATGGCGTATGACTTCAAACGCAATGTAACCAGCAGCGCGACGGGCATAACGAACACCACCACCTCAAAACTGCGGCTGCTTACCGGCCTGTTTGGTCCGAAAATCACTACCACCGGACCGGTCCGTTTGTTCGCCGTCCTGAAGGGTGGGTTTGTAAACTTTGGCGTCGGCGGTCCAGTTACGGCCGGAACCATCAATAACCAGATCGGCGGCATTGTTGACGGTAATACGGACGGCGTCTTTTACCCGGGCGGCGGCGTGGAATTTAAGGCCGGGTGGCTGGGCATCCGCGCAGAAGCCGGTGACGAGATGTTCTTCCTGAACAACGGCACGCAGAACAATCTGCGTATCACCGTAGGACCCGAATTCCATTTCTAGAGTGACGGACCACAGCTCTTCAGCATCCAATTGAACCAGGGAAAGCAGCTCTTCCGAGCTGCTTTCTGCTGTCTCCCTGCGGGAAGGGACCTTTGGAGCCTCGGGAACAACGCCTTACCGCCCTGCTGGCGATTGCCGCCGGTTACGCCCTGATAATGATCACGGTGTGGAGCCCACGGCCGGTGCAACGCTGGCTGTTCTGGGTGGATGCGGCTTTTTTCTTGTGCGCCGCTGTGCTTGCCTTCCGCGAAATGCCCTTTGAATTGCCTCCATTGGAATTTACGCTGGTTATCGTCGGGTTAGGGATTGCCATAGCCGGAAGCGTCATGTTCATTGCGGCTGAACTGGGTACGCTGCATCATTTGTTCGGCGCCCGGCGTCCACTGCTTCATGCAAGCATGTACCTGGCTTGGGCCATCGTGCAGCAATGGATTCAGCAATCATTCTTTTTTATCCGGTTGGAGCGTCTCCTCCACCGGGGCATTCTGGCCAGCTTTACCGCGGCGGCCATGTTCGGGCTGGTGCACCTGCCGAACCCGGTGCTGGCGCCCGTCACGTTCCTGGGTGGATGGATCCTGAGCGAAGTTTATCGGCGCTACCGTAGCGTGTTGCCCCTGGGCATCGCTCATGGTCTTGTCGGCCTGGCGATTGCGCTTTCAGTGCCCGATCAGATCAATCATCACATGCGCGTGGGGCTGGGCTATCTGATGTACCGGGGGTGATCGCACCAAATGCAGAGCAATGCAAACGATCAAATCGCGGCTGATTAGCTGCGCCGGATTTTCGAGAAAATGTCGACTAACACGAGCTGGATGGGAGTGTTTGCAATGGCAAACTCCTTTGCATCCAGGAAACCGGAAGGTTGGCAGTCATATCCCGTTTGGCTGGAAGGATCTAGAATCCAGATGTTTGCCACTCCCATTTGCCGGTAATCCTTCACCCGCTGTTGCATCCGAGACAGCGTGTCTTCTGGCGAGAGGATCTCAATGCAGGCTAGTGGAGGATGAGTGAGAACCTGCTGGATCGGACGATCCAAAGAGACGAGGCATACATCCGGGACACGAAATCTCGTCGGGGTGATCTGAATTCTTTGTTCGGGCAAGACCTCAATGTTCCATTCCCGCTGATGCTGGCCGAACCAGAGAATTAGCGCTGCTTGTAAAGCGGCATGATCGTGCTCGCCCACGTTGCGCTCCTCAATTGTTCCATCTACGTAGTCGCAGTCAGGCCGGTAGCTGGTCTTGAGGTAATCGCTCACCGGGATCGCAGCGGTGCTAGCCATCGAAAATATGCTCATGGTGAGCGCGGCTGGATTCGAACCAGCGACCCACGCCTTAAAAGGGCGTTGCTCTACCAACTGAGCTACGCGCCCACACTTTTCCAATTTAACATAATCGAGCAGTCCTCACCGGCCGGGGGCTGAATGGCTCAATAGAGATCGCAGACAGCCGGACGTGAGAACAACCGCGACCGCAGCTTCTTTTCGAGCGCTGCTGAACACGCGGTTTCCTTCCTCTTCCGCGTGATGAACTTCGGGTCTTTGGCGACAATAGCGGCGGCGCGCTGCAGCGTGTTTTTGCCTGTCATTTTGCCGGCCATCCCGGTGATGGCGTTCGTGTAATCGGCAAAGTTCTGGCTGTGGCGAAGTTGATAGCGCTGCAGATAGACAAATGCGTCGGCGTCATCCTGAGACTCCGCTGCGTCCTTGGCATCGTCCATTTTGGATTGTGCTTCAGCCTGGCGCATCTCCAAATCCCGGACTGAACTAGGCAGAGCCCAGCCGGTGGAATTGACCGCGTGCAGCGCTGTGACTGCGGCCGCGGAAAAAGATTGAGAAAGCTTCAATTGCTGAGCGACTGCAATCGCGGAACAAGCCAGCAACAGGATTGAAAAAATATAGACGCTGATAGTCTGTCTCACTGTGCCAGTGTACACGGGAAAAGCCGTTACAGTTCAGGCTCGATTTGCACGCAGGTCACAAGTCATTCGTCACCGAAACGACCATGGCGGCCCTTACCGGAGGCGAATCTTGCGGCGCCGGATTCAGCCTCTCCGGAGCGCAGAGCCTCCATCCCGCGGCGCAGCTCGTTCTGTCGAGCTTCATCCCACGGGAGCGACCACTGTTCGTAAGCGGACAGACGGTCGCCGCGCAGCCCTTGCTGGGGAAACTCGGCCAGGGATTTTGCCATTTCAAGCGCTGTTTCCAGAGCTTTCCCTTTTGCCACTACACGATTGACCAGCCCGATCTGCAACGCCTCTTGCCCAGCCACCGGCGCGGCCAGTAAGGATAAGATCCAATGCCCGGCCATGGCCGATCATGCGCGGCAGACGCACCGTGCCGAGGTCGATCAGCGGAACGCCCCAGCGCCGGTTGAACACGCCGAAGACAGCATCTTGCGCCGCCACCCGCAAATCGCACCACAGCGCCAGTTCCAGACCTCCGGCAACCGCATGCCCTTCCACGGCAGCGATGACCGGCTTCGAAAGCAGCAGCCAAGTTGGCCCCATCGGCCCGGTTCCATCGGTATCCACTGGCGGGCGGAGCCCATCGGCGACTTCGCGCAGGTCGGCGCCAGAACAAAAAGTTCCGTCCGAACCGGTGACGATGGCCGCATGGAGAGTTTCATCCCGATGGAATCCCAGAAACGTGTCCGCCAAAGCGAGCGCAGTGGCGGAATCGACCGCATTGCGAACGTCCGGCCGGTTGATGGTTACCACCAGGACTTTGCCTTCGCGGCTTGTGAGTATCGAGCTCATTGTAGTTCGTCAGTTGTTAACTAACGCTCCGTTGCGCGTCGTGAGTTCTGCCAGCGCATCCGCCACGCGCGCCAAAGCCGATTTGACCTTTTCAGGCTCGTAGCCCACGGTGATGCGCAGGTAATTCTCTGTTCCCAGATAAGCGCCCGGCGCAACCAGCACTGAGGCTTTCGTCCGGATTTGATTGGCCAGAGCAACTGAGCTTATTTCAAGATGACAGCGCACGAAAGCGATGGATGTGGCGACAGCTTCAGCGACGGAAAATATTCCGTGCTGTGCGCGCACCCAATCGCGCAGAATACGATGGCCTTCACGTGAAAGCTGCTTTTGGCGTTCCAGCAGCATGCGGCGTTTATCGGCCCGCAGAGCGATTTCCGCCAGCGCCATGCTCGGACCGGCAGCGGCGATGACAGCATACTCGTGACGCCGCCACAACTCCTCAATCATTTCCGGCGACGCCAGAGCCCAGCCGATACGCAAACCAGCAAGCCCGTAAGCTTTCGACAGACTGTTCACGCAAATTACTCGGTCATACATTCCCCAGAAGGAACGGGTCTCCGGCAGCGCTAGTTCTGTCCCGCAATACACCTCGTCAGCGTGCAGCCACGCGCCGCTTCGCTCGCAGATGCTGACAATACGCTCCATCTCCGCAGCAGAAAGAATGCTGCCCGTCGGATTATTGGGATTCACGACCGAGATCAACTTCGTCCGTGGGCCAGCCAAGTTTTCCAGTTCGCTCAGATCGAGCCGCCAGCCGTTTTCCGGGCGGAGATGAACCTCGTGTACGCGACAGCCGATATTCCTGGCCAATCCCCATACCTGACGATATCCGGGAGACACAACAATGACTTCATCGCCCGAAGCGAGCAAGGTGGCGCAGATGATGGAGTTGGCCTGGGCTGCGCCGACGGTGACGAGCACATTCGAAGCAGTGGCATTGGGGTACAGGGCCGCAATGCGCTCACGCAAAAGAGCAGTGCCGTTTACTTCCGGATAGCAGAGAGGCAGCGCAGTAACGCAAGTCAGATCTTCTCCGGCGAGCAGATCCGCCGCGCTGGCGCATTTCACCGAGCTATCCGCCAGGTTGTACTCGACCGTGCGCTCAAATTGGGACTGAAAGTATTCGAGTTCGAAAGACTGAAAATCCACGGCAGGGAGATTATAGGCGTCCAATACGTCAGCCGAAATCAGTTCAATCAATCAGTGCAGTCAGCGGTAAGGTTACCGGCGAGTACTCTCCAGCGAAAAAGCCACTGTTCCACTTGTCGAATAAAATTCTATTTTCCTCAAACATCTCGCCCGCTCAACCGTCTACAATATCGGTTTCCCAAATCCTCCGGAGGTTTATTCATGCCATCTGTGCAGCATGTCTCAGCGAAAAAAGGCGACGTCCTGGTGATGGTCGGGACAATGAAAGGCGCATTCCTGGTGCGCTCTGATGCTGCGCGCAAGCGCTGGAGCGTGGGCGGGCCATATTCCGTTGGGTCGCCGGTTTACTCCATGGCGCTGGATACGCGCGCGGGACGGAACCGGCTCTGGCTGGGCAACCAGAGTTTCCGCTGGGGAACGTTTCTTTCTTCTTCGGACGATTTCGGCAAGACGATCACCGAACCGGAAACTTATTCCATCAAGTTTCCTGAGGACTCAGGACTGGCGCTGAAAAATATATGGCAGATTGTTATGCCTGCGAACGAGCCGGACACCATTTATTGTGGTGTTGAGCCTTCCTGTCTTTTTGTGTCGCGTGACGCGGGCAGGAGCTGGTCGCCGGTGGAAGCGCTGCTCAAGCATCCGCACCGGCCCAAGTGGACTCCCGGAGGCGGCGGAATGTGCCTGCACACCATCGTTCCGCATCCCACGAACCCGAACAGCATGATCATCGCCATGTCCACGGGCGGCTGTTATCGTACGGATGATGGCGGAGCGAGCTGGCAGGCGCGCAACGTTGGGGTTCGCGCGGAGTTTATGCCCGACAAGTTTCCTGAGTTCGGCCAATGTGTGCACAAAATCGGCCGCGATGCCGTGAACCCGCAGCGCCTCTATCTGCAGAACCACTGGGGTCTGTATCGCAGCGACGATGGCGCGAATTCCTGGACTGATATAGCTCACGGGGTACCCTCAGACTTCGGCTTCTGCATGGTCGCCCATCCTCAAGATGCTGATACCGCATACATTATGCCGATCGAGTCTGACCAGTATCGCTGCACGCCGGAGGGAAAGCTGCGCGTGTATCGCACACGCAACGCAGGCCAGAGCTGGGAGCCGATGACCAAAGGCCTGCCGCAGAAGAACGCCATGGAAACCGTGCTGCGTGACGCCATGGCCTCGGACACGCTTGATCCCGCGGGAATTTATTTTGGGACTCGCAGCGGCAAAGTTTATGCCTCAAACGATGACGGCCGATCATGGGCACTGATTTTGGAAGGCGTGCCCCCTGTAGTATGCGTACACGCAGCGGTGGTTGGCGGCGAAGCGGGTGTTGCACAATCGTCGCGAAAAAGCGCTGGCGCAAAGAAAACTGCAAGAGCCAAGCCACCGTCGAGGAGCAAGAAAAACGCTGGCAAGTCCAAATCCAGATCTAAAGCGCGGGCAAGATAGAAGAACAAAAGACAAATGGCAGTGACAGTCAGAATCCCGTCTTACCTGGCAGGCTTCGCAGGCGGCCAGAGCTCGATTGTTGTCGAGGACCAGGCCGCCAACGTTCGCGAGCTGCTGAAAAGCCTATGGCAGATTCATCCTGCGCTGAAGGATCGCGTGGTGGATGAGCAGGGGGAAATCCGGCAGCATATCAATATCTTCGTCGCCGGAGAAGCGATTCGCCTCACCGGAAATCAGGAAACCGCGGTTCCGCCCGGAGCAGAAGTGATGATTGTTCCCGCGGTGAGCGGTGGGGCGCTGCGGGCTAGAGAATAACGCGCTCGTCGCCTACGCGGCGCGTGACTCTTTCGCGGTCAAGATACTCGAGCAAGGGGATGGCGTACTTCCGCGATACGCCGGTCAGGTCTTTGAACTTGCCGACGTCAATTTTCGGCGAGGTGCTCTTGTAATTCGCCAGAATGCGGCGCAGGTCCTGTAAGGCGTTCTGGTGGAAAACCAGGTCGTCGGCCAGCTTGACCAGCACGCGGTCGCGCATGAGCAGCGTCACCAACTTCTGCGCCCGCGCTTTGTCCACCCTCAGCCCGGCCAGTACCTCCTTCATTAATGGCACCTTAAGCCCGGCGGAGGCGAATGCTTTTTCAATCTGCTCTTTGGCCCGTGCCTCGTCGTCCTTTAACTCCACGCCGCGCCCGGCCAGCCGCACTTGCTCTCCAGCGACCTCAGCTCTCTTTTCTCGCGTGAGTTGGGCGAGGAGCGCTTCCATGATGGGCTGATCTAAGCTCAATTTGGCCCGCAGCTCTTCTTTGCTGATTCCGGCTACCAGAGGATTGGCCTTGTGAAACGCCTCCAGCACGGCTAAAGTTCGCTCGCGCGACTTTATGAAAGCCTCAGCGGCGATGCAGATCTCCCCCACTTGCACCACCCCGCCCTTTTGGGCAAGCGAAGCCAGCATGGGCCGCAGAACGGACTGTTTCAATCCGGTCTCACGGACTGCGCCGGCCATCGATAGCCCATCTTTTTCCCGCCGGCTGATTCGCGCCAGCAATGCTTCTTCGCGAGAACCAGAAGCAAGGGATTGCAGGAATGCGCCTCGCGGCTCTTTTTTTTGCCGGGCCAGCGGGAAAGCGTCGAGAACCAGCGCGCCTCCAATCGTGATCACCGGAGAAAACTGGCGCAGGATGGCCCTGTCTCCGGGCAGCAGCAGCACCGGATCATCCAAACGCAATTGCGCCAGCCCGGTGCTTCCCGGCTTGAGTTCGTTTCCCTGGTACAGCGCGACCTCGGCAATGGTTTCCGATGCAAACGCGTGCAGGTGCACGCGCGCGCGGTTCTTGAGCGGTTTGGCATCTTTCAACAGCGCGAGTTGAACATCAATCTTCTGCGTCGGCTCTAACATGCCCGGAGTCGCCAGAGCCATTCCGCGCGCCAGATCTTCCATGGGCACTCCGGAAAGATTCAAAGCGGTGCGCTGGCCCGCGCTGGCCTGGTCGGTAGAGGCTCCATGCACCTGCACGCCGCGAACGCGTGCCCGCTGCCGGCGTGGAAAGACTTCCACCTCTTCTTCCTTTTTGACCTTGCCGGCAATGAGCGTGCCGGTAACCACCGTCCCAAAGCCTTTCATCACAAAAACGCGGTCGATGGGAAGGCGGAAGATTGCGTCCGTATCTCGTGCAGGAATCTCGGCGGCGAGACGGGCAATTTCGTGTTTGAGCTCGTCGAGCCCGGCT
This sequence comes from Candidatus Angelobacter sp., assembly GCA_035712465.1. GTDB lineage: Bacteria > Acidobacteriota > Terriglobia > Terriglobales > Acidobacteriaceae > Angelobacter. The sequence continues at coordinate 275,795 of DASTAS010000012.1, read as the reverse complement.
CTGGTGATTGAGCTGACGGCGATCAGCGGAGAACGGCTGGTATCCAGGAAGGAGCCCCGCACAAAATCTTCTACTTCGAGCTTCACCACGTTCAACGTATCCTCATCCACCAGGTCAGATTTGGTGATCACAGTGATGCCGCGCGGAATGGAGAGCAACCGGCAGATCTCAAAATGCTCGCGCGTTTGCGGCTTGATGGACTCATCGGCAGCAATCACCAGCAGCACCAGGTCAATCCCACCCACGCCAGCCAGCATGTTGCGCACAAAGCGCTCGTGGCCGGGCACGTCTATGAAACCCAGTCTAATTCTGTCGCTTCGCTCCAAACCGTCGGCAATTCGCGTCCCCTTGAGATCGTTCTGCCCCTGCTGCAGCGCCGCTCGCCGCGTGATTGGGCTCCCGGCATCATCTCTGTCGCCGTGCTCCGAACCTCCGCTCGGTAAAGGGAGTTCCAGATGGGCGAAGCCGAGATCAATGGTAATTCCGCGGCGTTTCTCTTCTTCGAGCCGGTCGGCGTCAATTCCGGTGAGGGCTTTGACGAGCGAAGTTTTGCCGTGGTCGATGTGACCGGCCGTGCCGATGATGATGGATTTCATTCATGCCAAGTTTAAAGCATGGGCACGACAACCGCAGGGCAACGCCAGAGCGGGAATTCGCGCAGGTGAGTTGCTGTAACGACGACCTTGGCATGGTCACTACTTGAAGAAGTCTCCAGTTAAAGCATGGCGAGGTGGATGATGAAACGATTCGAACGCATTTTGCTGGCAATGGCCTTTATCGCTCTGGCCGCGACTTGCCAAAACGCCGGCGCGCAAGGCACTCAGCAGGCGCAGGTCAGGCCGGGTCAGATTGGAGTCATCCAAACCGGCCCCGGAAATTGCGAGCTACGTCCAGTCAATCAACTGCCATCCGGTGTCCATGCTATGGCGGCTGCAATCACAATTCCCAACCTGTCGGGCGCTTATACCGCGAATGATAGCGCTGTTTATTACATGGAGCATACCGGCAGCACGCTATGGTGGGCGGGAATGAGTGTTGATTCGTCTGTTCCCCTCGAGCAGCAATGGCACCGAGGATTGCAGTTTACCAATGTCTTCCGGGGAACTGTCTATTGCGATGGCACGATTCTGGGCCAATGGACAGACATGACCCGCGGAGCCGCATTAAGCAGCGGCACGCTGACGTTGTCGATTTGCACGACATGCCAGCCTTTGCAGATCAAGCAACTCGCATCCACGGGAGGCATTGGAGCCAACACATGGTGGTCACGTGGCACGATCGACGACCAAATTGTTGATTTTCCGTCGCGAAAACCCATGGATATCAACACCAGGTTTGGCCAGGTCTACAAAGATGAAGCCGCCAACAATTGGGCAGATACCCCACAGACACTGGCAGATAATCTGGCGCCCTACCGCGATCAAACGGTGATTTACGGCTGGGTCACCAATTTCGCTCTCACGTGCGGCAACCCGCCCTGCTACCCCGGCGTAGGCTACACGGCAGATTGGGGTAACCGCAATCGTGACTTTGAGTCATTCATGCGAACCGGGCACGGCAGGAGTAATCCCTCACAAGATGCGGACCTCGATTTTAATCTTAGGGTTGACAGCGGCATGCTCGAACGGGACTTTTATGCAACCGGTTGGGGCAACAACAACCATAATGTGATTTATTCAAAGCTCAATCAATATCACAATGAGCCGTTCATCCACGTCGAATCCATCATGTACGGATGGCAAGGAAGTCTGGCTTCGAGCCCAGGGTTACATCTGCTGCCGGGCTGGGCGGATACTTCAAGTAACAGCGTTCTGATCAACGGAAGACCTATAAACGGATCGGCCCTAAGCGTTTCCCCGACCTCCAGTTGCAAGTTCATTCAGCCCTGCCCTTATGAGGACCCGCAAGGGATCAAAGGTTTGTTGTTCAAGGACCACAAGATTACGGGGAGTCTGAATGGGACCTCATCTGGCGGACCTGCCAATCAGGTGTACGTGCGGGTCACAGGGACGCTGGTCCTCGATTGTGGGCACGGCATCGGCGGTTGCGACACAAGCGGCACGGCCCAGGACCAGGAAATTCATCCTGTCTATTCCATCGACGTCATTGAACATCCGTTTCGCCCCGAAGACACCAAACTACCGGCAAGACCAAACTTGACCGGAGTTTGGGGAGGAATGAGCGATGGCAGCACATATTATCTAAGGCATATCGGAAATAAGCTCTGGGGACTGGCGCTGATACGTGATCGAGCGCCGATGCAATACGGCTCGAATTCCCCTGCGATCGGAGCGCTCGAACTCACCCCAGCTTTTTCCAAAAATGACCCACCGTGCAACTCGTCGCCATTTCAATGCGCACCTTTTGCAATTGTGTTTGAAGGTGATGTTACAGATGCGCCAGATGGCAGTGCGACAATCCAAGGCACATGGGCTGGAGTTCCCCAGAGCACAACTTGGGGAAGTTCTGGAGGAAAGATAACCCTGTCTGTCGATAAGAATCGGAAGGTGATTGCTCTCTCCGGCACTCCCTCCATTTTCCCAGAGCGGCTGCTCAAACTTTACGAACCGGAAGACACTACCCCACCCAAGAGCACCGTGAGCAGCGTTAATGTCCCGATTGCGGCGCAATCAGGCGCGCACGAGGCAGCCGTGGTGGGAGACGTTGGAGTCGGGCGCGCTAAGCAGGTCACCATCGCAGCAACGGACATAGGGTCAGGCGTCCAGGGAATCTGGCATCGCTACTACAGCGGTCCGGGGCAGCCTCCCACATTTACGTTTTCCGCAGGTCCAAACGTGACGTTCACGTTGCCAGCAGGGAGCTTCCGTGTGGATTTCTATGCCACGGACAACGCCGGGAACGATGAACCATCGCATTCCGTTACGGTCGGGGTGCTAACTGATAAACCGTAAGACATAGCCCTGTCCCAGACCTGAGACCGCTTCGTCTAAGATCGTGTTGATGGATCGGACCATCCAACGGCTTCAGTGCTGCTGGACGCAGACAATTTCCATGGGCGGGGATGATGTTCTTCCGTGAGAAAATGAAGATAGCCGCCTATGCCTACAACGCATGCAAATCTCTCCGCCATTACCCCGAAAATCGTAGCAGAGCACGGTATTACGCCTTCAGAATACGAGAAAATCAAAGCTTCACTAGGCCGCGAGCCGTCGTTGACCGAGCTGGGCATTTTCAGCGTGATGTGGAGCGAACACTGCTCCTACAAGTCCTCCCGCGTACACCTGAAGCGGCTGCCGACGCGCAGCAAGCTGGTAATCCAAGGTCCGGGAGAAAACGCGGGCATCATCGATATCGGCGATGGCTGGGCGTGCGCGTTCAAGATTGAGTCGCATAACCATCCGTCATTTATCGAGCCTTTTCAGGGCGCCGCGACCGGCGTTGGCGGCATTCTGCGGGACATCTTCACCATGGGCGCGCGGCCGTTCGCTGTGATGGACTCACTTCGGTTCGGGCCAGTCGCGCCTGACAGCAAGACCAATCAGTCCACCGTACATCGCAATCACTCGGTGTTGGAGGGGGTGGTCAGCGGGATCGCTTCGTACGGAAATTGTTTCGGCGTTCCCAACCTGGGCGGTGAAACCAAGTTTGAGCCCTGCTATTCAGGAAACCCGCTAGTGAACGCGTTTGCCCTGGGGCTGGTGCGGCGCGACCAGATCTTCTATGCGAAGGCCGCCGGAGAAGGTAATCCGGTGATCTACGTGGGAGCCAAGACCGGCCGCGACGGCATTCACGGCGCCACCATGGCGAGCGAGGAATTCAGGGAAGGCTCTGAGCAGAAGCGGCCCAACGTTCAGGTAGGTGATCCGTTTCTGGAGAAGCTGCTGCTGGAAGCCTGCGTTGAAGCCATGCAGACCGGCGCTGTGGTCGGTATACAGGACATGGGCGCTGCCGGCCTCACTTGCTCCACCTGCGAGATGGGCGCGCGCGGGGGAGTAGGCATTGAAATCGAGCTCGACCGCGTGCCTCAACGCGAAACCGGCATGAATGCGTATGAAATCATGCTGAGCGAATCGCAAGAACGCATGCTGCTGGTGGCGGAAAGCGGCCGGGAGCACGAAGTGCTGCGCGTGTTCGAAAAATGGGGACTGGATGCGGTGATCGTGGGCAAAGTGATAAGCAATGCCCGTCTGCGGGTGCTTGAGCACGGGAACCTTGTGGCCGACATTCCCAATACCGCGCTTACTGACGATGCCCCTCTCTACAACCGCCCAATGCAGCCCTGGGAAGCGCCGGTGACACGCAGCAAGCCGGGGCACATTCGTTTCAGCAGCACCGGCGATTTCACATCGAATCTCAAACGGCTGCTCGCCTCGCCCAATATCTGCTCTAAGCACTGGATATTTGAGCAATATGACTCCATGGTGCAATCCAACACAGTCGAAGGCCCCGGAGCCGATGCCGGCCTTATGCGCATAAAAGGCGCGAATCGCGCGCTGGCCATGGCTCTCGATGGCAATGGCCGCTGGACCTGGCTTGCGCCCAAACTCGGCGCCATGCATGCGGTAGCCGAAGCCGCCCGCAACGTCTCCTGTACGGGAGCAACACCGGTGGCGGCCACTAATTGCCTGAACTTCGGCAATCCGGAGAAGCCAGAAATCATGTGGCAGTTCTCTCAGGTGATTGATGGCATTGCAGAAGCCTGCCAGATTCTCGAAACACCTATTACAGGCGGGAACGTTAGCCTGTACAACGAGACCTTGGGCGAGGCGATCTACCCAACGCCGGTAGTCGGCATCGTCGGCATTCTGGAGGATGTAAACCAGGCTATGACGTTCCACTTCCGCCGGCCTGAACTCGATGTTTTCATCCTGAGCGGCGCAGGGGAAACTGATCCCAGCCGTGCGGAAGCAGAATTCGGCTCTTCCGAGTACGCCAAGGCCATTCTTGGCAAAATCTGGGGGGTGCCGCCGGCGCTCAACCTGAATCAGGAAGCCGCCCTGCAAAAATGCCTGCGCGAGCTGATCCGCAGCGGGGACATCGATTCCTCCCACGATCTTTCCGACGGCGGCCTGGCCGTCGCCCTGGCCGAAAGTGCCTTTCCTCTCAACACGGGAGCGGAGATCAACCTTACCTCTAATGGGCTATTCCGTGAGGCGCTGCTTTTCGCCGAAGATTCGAGCCGCGTGCTGATTACCTGCGACCCGAGAAAGGCCGAAAACATCAAAAGAACAGCGCTACAATGGGGTCTGCAGGCGGCCCGGCTCGGCCGTACAGTTCCAGAAAAGTTGGAAATCAGGATGGATGGCGCCCTCGTGGTGTCTTCCCCGGTTTCAGAGTTGCGGCAGGTTTGGGACACGGCTCTGGTTCGAGCGCTGCACGCCGAAACCAGTGAACACCTGGTTCCGGAGACGTTGCAGAAGAGCTAGCTGCCAGCGACTAGCTGCTGACCTCTAGCCAACCCAGACAGCGGCAGAAGCAGCGGCTAGCGGTATGCAACAGGAGCCTAAATGAACTTGAGGGGAGAACGAATGCCAAGCGGTTTGGAGCGCAGCGACAACATGGAAGCCCTGGAGCGCAGCGACAAATTTTAGGTGGAAAATGCGCCGCGAGCCCGACTTGCGCGGCGAGCGGCGTGCAACAGGCGCAAGAGGAACTTAAAGGGAGCGAGAATGCCAAGCGGTTTGGAGCGCAGCGACAAGTTTAAAGACGAATGTGGCGTGGTAGCGGTGCACACGCACGCCGAAGCTTCCACACTCGCCTACCTCGGTCTGCACCAGTTGCAGCATCGCGGGCAGGAGTCAGCCGGCATCGTCTCTTCTGATGGCGCGCGCCTGCACATGCACAAATCCATGGGGCTCGTGGCCGACATCTTCACTGAAGAAGCCCTGGGACGGTTGCCCGGCAGCATCGCCATCGGCCATACGCGCTACTCCACGTCCGGCGATTCCGCGGTCCTCAACGCCCAGCCCATCATGGTTGACTGCAACAAGGGCATGATTGCGCTGGCGCATAACGGCAACCTGGTCAACGCCTGGGAAATTCGGGCACGCCTTGAAGCACAAGGCTCCATCTTCCAGACCACCAGCGATACTGAAGTCATTGTTCATTTGATTGCACAGTCGCGCGAGCAGACACTTCCGGAAGCCGCCTGTGACGCTCTGCGACAGATTGAAGGCGCCTTTTCACTGGTGATGATGACTCGAGACAGGGTTTTTGCCATCCGCGATCCGCGTGGTTTCCGTCCGCTCTCGATGGGACGCATTCGCAATGGCGCCGGTTCTGAGCGGGATACCATCGTCTTTGCCTCCGAGACCTGCGCTTTTGACCTGATCGGCGCCGCTTACGAGCGTGACGTCAAAGCCGGTGAAATGGTGATCGTAGGCCCCGAGGGAGTCTTATCGCGCCGCTTTGCACCGGAAATGAAACACTCGAGTTGCATCTTTGAACACGTGTACTTCTCCCGCCCGGACTCAACCGTTTTCGGACGGCCAGTGCAGACGAGCCGTGAAGCCATGGGACGGCAACTGGCAAGAGAGGCTCCGGTGCAGGCGGATGTTGTCATACCCGTGCCTGACTCTGGCGTCACCGCCGCCCTGGGTTATAGCGCTGAAGCCGGCATCCCCTTCCGCTTCGGCCTGATCCGCAACCACTACGTCGGCCGCACTTTCATTGAGCCGGAGCAGCGTGTGCGCGATTTCGGAGTCAAGCTCAAGCTGAATCCGGTGCGCAGCTTGCTCACAGGAAAACGCGTAGTGCTGATCGATGACTCCATCGTGCGTGGAACCACCAGCCGAAAGATCGTTCGCCTGGTGCGCGATGCCGGGGCCAAAGAGGTCCATTTCCGCATCTCCTGTCCGCCCACGATTTCGCCGTGTTACTACGGAGTGGATACGCCCTCGAAGAACCAGCTGATTGCCGCCAACAAAAGCGTGGAGGAAATCCGCGACTATATTGGAGCGGACTCGCTGGCCTATCTGTCTCTTGAAGGTTTGCGGGCGGCCTGCGCTGAGGGCGAGAAGACCACCTACTGCACCTCCTGCTACACCGGCATCTATCCCACGGAATTTGTGCCGCTGGAACAATTGATTCCCGCGCCTGTAACAGCGGTGAAAAAGCCATAACTACCTGCCAACGAACTTCGTCTCTCAGCTTTAAACTTCAAGTTGCATGCGTGTGATCGCGGGCAAATATCGCAGCCGCCGTCTGGCCGCGCCGGAAGGCATGGAGACCAGGCCGACTTCGGATCGCCTGCGCGAAACTCTGTTCAACGTGGTGTCGCCTTCGGTGGCCGATTCCGTCTGGCTGGACTTGTTTGCGGGGAGTGGCGCAGTTGGCATTGAAGCGCTCAGCCGTGGCGGGCGCACTGCGTACTTTGTGGAAGCTGCTCCGCGCGCGGCGCGAACCATCCGTGACAATCTGGCTACGCTCGGGATTGAAGAGGGATTTGAAGTAATCGAGCGCGACACCGCAACCGCGCTGCGGATGCTGGATTCGCAGGCTGTTGCATGCGATTTCTGCTTCCTTGATCCGCCTTACCGAAAAATGGGCGACTACGAGCAGGTACTGGGCTTCCTTTCCCAATCGCGGATGATCAGGCCGGAAAGCCTCGTCATCGCCGAACATGACAAGCATTTTGATCCCGGCGAGGCGTTCGGGGCCTTGCGACGGCAACGTGTCCTGCGGCAGGGCGACGCCGTACTCAGCTTTTACCGGTTGGCATGATGAAACCCCGCTGTTCATGCCCGTTTTCCACAATGTAAGTAAAAAAACCCGCATGAAATCTGGCCAAAACGCTTGCATGCTTTCAGGAAAAGTGTATATATTCGCTGCAGTGAGCAGAAGCACTCACATTTAAGGAGGAAAGATGGCATCTGGTATGACCAAAACCCAGCTCGTACGCCACATGGCCGAGAAACTGGAGACGAATAACAAGACTGCAGCCGCATTCCTGGACACGCTGGCGGAAACCGCAATCAAAGAAACCAAGAAGAACGGCGTATTCGTCATTCCCGGTCTGGGACGTCTGGTAAAGTCCAACCGGAAAGCCCGTATGGGACGCAATCCTCAGACCGGCCAACCGATCAAGATCGCTGCCAAGACGGTCGTGAAATTCCGCGTCGCCAAGGCCGCCAAAGACTCAATCGCCCCCAAGAAGTAACCCCAGAAACCGGATTTCCCAAATTAAAGGCCGGCATAATCGCCGGCCTTGATTATTGCGGTAGCGGCCAACGGAAGGAACCAGCGGAGATCCGAGAAGTGATTTAGCCTTATCGCGCGCCGCGTGCGTGCTCATCGAGAATCTGGTTCACCAGGCGGTCGGCCTCTTTGTTACGCTCTCGGAGCACGTGTTCAATCTCGAAAGATTCCAACTTTCGCACCATGGCTTTGGCTCGGGCAAAAAGCTCCTGCAGGGCCGAATTTTTTACCTTGTAGCGGCCCTGCATCTGGCGGACAAGCAGTTCGGAATCGCTGAATATCTTCAACCTTGGGCACTGTTGACGGACGGCATAGTCGAGTGCAGCCAGCAATCCCGAGTACTCGGCGTAGTTGTTTGTCTGCAAGCCCAGGTATTCGCTTAATTCAGCCAGCACCTCGCCTTTTTCATTGCGGATCACAACGCCGAACGCCGCGGGGCCAGGATTGCCGCGTGCTCCGCCGTCGGTGTTGGCAATCATCGCAACTTTGGATCGCTTGGAGTTGTCCGCCTGAAATAACGATGCTTGGGTCAATGCCCTTCCTCCAGCCGGATGGCGAGCCGTTCAGGCAGACCCGCGGCAAAGATTTTTTCCTGAGCAGCCGTGATGTCATACGGCGCCCGGCAGAAGGTTACTACACGTTTTTCTGTATTGTACAGAGCGAATGCCGCTCTTGGGTCGCCGTCGCGAGGCTGGCCCACTGAACCCGGGTTGATCATGTATTTTGCTGTTTCCCGCAGATCAACCGTCATCTCCTGGTACCCATTGCGTGACTGGTAGGCTGGCTCAAGGCCGCCTTCCTGGTTGATCTCATCGTCAATCCAGAAGCCGCCCTGCACGTGGGTGTGGCCGAAAAAAGTTATGGGGGCATCCACCTTCCCCAAGATGGAATAGGCGTCGCGGCGCATCAGCACGTATTCGTCTTCATCACGGGGCGACCCGTGGACGCACCGTATCTCCTCCATGGGCGCGACGGGGCCGGAGGGAAGATCATGAAGAAAAGCCAGGTTTTCAGGCTTGAGGCGCTGGCGTGTCCACAGCGCGGCCAGACCGGCTATAGGATTGAAGTCATCAAGACTCATCACCCCGGCACAAGCCTTGTCGTGATTGCCGCGCACGAATACGGTGCCCAACCGGCGCGAGCGCTCCGTGACCTCATTGGGATTTGCGCCGTAGCCCACGATATCGCCCAGATTGAAGACACGGTCATGCGGCGGCGCGGCAGCCAAGCAAGCCTCCAGCGCCTCCAGGTTGGCATGAATGTCAGACAGTATCAGAATGCGCACACGTCAACCATGAGAGTGTAAATCACCGGCAGGATCTCAGGACAGAACGCGCGCCCAGTGCCCCGGCGCAATCTGCCGCAGCGGAAGGGTTTTTTCCGGGCGAGCGCTGGGTTGCACAGTTTCCAGCGGCCGTGCCCGGTCGGTATTCAAAGTGGGAATAGCGCTGATCAGGCCTCGCGTGTATGGGTGAGTTGCACTGGAAAAAATCTGTGCGACTGAGCCCATTTCCACGATTTCTCCCGCATACATCACGACTACCCGATCAGCAACCCGGGAAATCACGCCCAGATCATGTGAGATAAACAGTACTGCCAGGTTGTGCCGCTGGCGAAGTTCGCGCAGAAGGTCGAGAATCTGCGCCTGGATGGTGACGTCCAGTGCGGTCGTGGGCTCATCGGCGATCAGCAGCCGTGGATTGTTTACCAGCGCCATGGCAATCATCACGCGCTGGCGCTGTCCACCGGAAAGCTGATGGGGATAATCTCTGGCCCTGCGCTCGGGATCAGGAATGGCGACCTCGCGAAGTGAATCAACTGCTCTCTGCCACGCCTGGCGTTTGGCGATACGGTGATGTGCCAGGACAGCTTCCGCCACCTGGTCGCCCACCCGCATCACGGGATTGAGCGCCGTCATAGGTTCCTGAAACACCATGCTGATGCCGGTACCGCGTATGTGTCGCATCGGTTCGTCAGCGAGCGACAGCAATTCCTGTCCGGCAAACAAGATAGTGCCGCTGGTCACGGTCTGAGGCGGCAGCAGGCGCATGATGGCCAGAGACGTTGCCGACTTCCCCGACCCTGATTCGCCTACCAGCCCGAGAGTGCCCCCTTCGCCAATGCTGAAACTGAGATCGCGCACGGCTGCCACCTCGCCGCTCTGTGTGGCGAATTTTACGTTCAAATGCTCAACTTGAAGCAATGGGGGCACCACGGGCATTTTATCGGACGAATGTTCCGTTGAGCGGCTCTGGTCCTGGGTTCAACTTCCGGCGTCGAGCCGCGACAATCATCGGGGCGGGGCGCCTATGCGCCGCGCGGCCATTCGACGCTGTTGCTCCGTCGTCAGTTCTACGATTGTTTGCGTGGCAAGCGGACCATAAAGCGTTTTCACCCATTGCGGGTTGGTCCACTCGGGAGCGCTGCGGGCAAGCTGCTCAAAGGCAGTCATAGCCGGCTCGGACTCGCGCAGCCGCCAGCGGGCGATACTCTCTCCGGCCCAGACGGTCGCGTTCATACGGTAACTCCTCCGTTCCGGCGCGAAGAGCCGCAGTGCATCTCGAGGCATGTTTTTTTCAATCAGAACCCAGGCAAGTGTTTGTTGCAATCCGGCACTGCCGGGGCGCTGTTGGAGATAGCGCCTCAAAAGTTGCTCGGCAGCATCAAGCTTCCCCGCGCGGTAGTACCACCAGCCGAGCCTGGCCATGTGTTCCGGAGCAAATGCTTCCGCCGGCAGAGCCGGATTCGTCAGCGCATGCGCTTTCGTTGGGTCTCCGGCCATCACCCACAGGCCGGCTGCCTCGATTTTTACCTGCGCAGCAAAATCGTCATTCCCGATTGAGCCCGGTTTAAGGACGCGGTCAAACTCCCCCGCCGCCTCGCGATGATCGGCAAGCGAGCCCAGAGAATCAGCGTAGGCTCGGACCGCCTCAGCATCCAGCATACCGTTGTCGCTGAGCTTATCCTCAATCATGCCGCGATAAACATTCGCGGCAGCACGAAAGTCGGCCAGGGCAAATTCAGCACGGGCAAGTTGCCTCTGCAGCGCAGGCTGCAGGGGCTGAAGTTGAAGTGAAAAAGAGGAGAAGCGCATCGCACGCTCATAATTGCGGGCTGCAAACGCCTGTTCAGCCTTGCTGTTCACATACTGAACCAGTTCCGTCCCCATCCACGGATAAAGCTTGCGTAACTTCTGGCCTGTTTGCAGCGCCGCGTTTACGTCAACGAGTTCAAGATCAACCAGAGCCAGCAGGCGCAACGCATCAGGGTTGTCGGGCTGCAATTCAAGAGCAAACGAGACAAGTTGAGCCGCTTCAGAAAACTTCTTTTCCGCCATTGCCTTGCTGCTCAACGCGCCGGCAAAAGCTCGCACAGCGTCCGCGTCGGCCGGATACGCAGACAACAAATCTTTGTAAGCTGCTGTGGCGGCTGCAAAGTCGTGTAGCGCAATCTTTGCCTTGGCGAGCGCGACCAGCGCTGGCGGGTAACCTGGGTGCAGGCTCAACGAATGGGTTGCAGTTTTCACGGCCTTGTCATAGTGAGCCGCGTTCACCTGGTCCTGGGCTTTGTAGGCCAGGAATATGTACCGGACTTGCAGCGGGCGCGTGGCCGTTTGCGGCCAGCCTTCCTGAGCGATCAGAGACCTGATCTGGGCAACGCGGTCCGATGATTCCGGGTGAGAACGGAAGTAGCCGGTAAGCACTTGAATCGCAGCTCCGGACATCTCTTCAACCGGCCCGGATGGCTTCCCTTGCATCTGCTCTTCCATTTTCTGGAATTGCGCAAAGATGTCAACCGCACCTTCAGCCGAGTACCCGGCCTTTACCGCCAGCCGGGTGCCTTCGCGATCAGCCTCCAGTTCCTGATCCTTGCTGTATCCCATTTGAAAGAGTTCCACTGGAATCTCGACGAGTTCGCCGAGCGGAACCTTTCTGAGAGCGGCCTCAACCTGAAGACGCTCTGCGCAGTGATAATGGTCGATGTGTTCGATTTCATGTCCCAGAACCGCGGCCAGTTCGTCTTCATTGTCCATGAGTTCCAGCAAACCCGCCCCGATGTAAACGTGTCCGCCGGGCAGCGCGAATGCGTTCACGAAATATCGCTGCGGAATGTAATGAAACCTGTACGGTAGCTTGCGATGGGCGTTGGCCGCCACGCGAGCTCCGACGGCCTGAACGTAATTTTGTATGAGCCTGTCTTCGTCGCTTAGGTCGGTCTCCTGCAGGCGGGCGATGCGGTTGCCGATCCTAATTTCTTCCGCATCCGAAATGCGCGTGTACGCCATGGGAAGAACGGTGAGATCCCGCTGTGTATCCGCCAGCAGGTACAGCAGTGCGTCAGGGCCGACGGCGGCATTAATTTTGCGCGTCTGGCTGAGAACTAGGCCCAGCAGAAGCAGCAGGAACGTTGCGGAGAAAAAGAGCCATCGCTTCACAGGAATGCCCTCACTTTCTCTCGGTTCCTGCTGTACAGGATGGAGACGCCAAGAATCAGAGTGCCAAGAACAATGAAGGTTATTGCGCGGTCACGAATCCCCAACCGCCATATATCAATAGCGATGATCTTTCCCACGCACAGAAACAGAAGACCGAGCGCGGAGAGCCTGTAACTGCGCTCTCCAACCCATAGCGCCGCAAGGAAAACCGCCATGGCCTCCAGTCCCCAGGCTACGGTGATCATTCCACTTTGCAGTTCGACGGCGAGGAAAGCGGTAATCAGCGCGAGAGGCAGGAAGAAAAGCCATTGCTCCGGATGAGCATCTATCATCCGGAAAATTCGCACGAGCCGTCCGCCTTCGGCTACAGGTTCATTTTTCAATTTGAATGCGAACGGCAGAGCAGCGAAAAGAATGCCCGCGGCGGAGAAAACCGTCAATGCCGAATGGAAGTGCGATGGTGAAATGAAATAGCTGCGTTCGTAGAGGTTATGGAAGACCCCGCGCGAGATCACGCCCGCGCTCACGAGCATGGCCTGATGCAGAAAGACTCTTTTCTGCAATCGCCATGCGGTCAACACCAGAGCGAAAACCACAATGGCCCAGCCGGTCGCCACCCAGTCCAGAGGCAGCTCAAAACGAAGTAAAAGAACAGCCGCTAACGTTCCCATCCAGGCAAAAAGCTGTGCGGGCTTGAACCTGTTTTCGAAGGGAGTAAGATCGTCATCCGCTTCCAGGCGGCTGTAGAAGTAGAAAAATAAAATCAGCAGCGGGACGATCGAATACAGCCGGGGGCCCAGGCGGCTGGGAAGAGCCGAAGTGGCATTAAGATTTACAAACAGAATGCGCAGAAAAACGCTGATTCCCGCCGCGTAAGCCTGCACACGCAGGTTAAGGCTCCGGCGCGCCACCCCGGTTTCCAGCATGATCAGCGCAAACGCTCCCCACGCAAGCGCCACGGCCGCGGTGTTGAGTTCGTACCACATCAGCAGCGTCAGCATGGTGGAGGCGAGCCATGAGATGCCATACTCCAGCCGCTCCAGCCATGCAGACTCTGCCTTCAGGCGGCGATGCCAAAACGCAGTGAGATAGCAGATCACCACCACCGCTGTCGTCGTGACGAGCCGCGCCGACCAGCGCAGCCCGAGTATGTGCGCGGAGCCGGCCATAGGCAGGTTGACGGCGAGGACCCGGACAAACGCAAAAACGGCCAGCAATATGGATTGGGTCCGCAGTGGCCTGGCTTCGAACTTGCGAGATGCCCAGGCGAAAATGCAGGCGAGCGCCATCCAGCACACGGCGGTGCCCGAAAAATAAAATGCCATCCAACCAGCGGCGAGCATAAGCGCGCCGGCTGCGTAGGAGAGATCGCGCGTGGCGAGGCGCTCGGTGTTGTGTTCGAACTCTGACGGCCGGAGGCGCTGAATCCAGTGGCTGTTTATGTAGATCACCAGCGCGCAGAAGGCGCAAATGAGCGCCGGCACGAATTCGCCTTTTACGTCGGCGCCGTCCATCCGGGTGCCATAGACCCGGGCGATCTCAAATGCGAAAAGCTGTGCGATGAGGGGTGCAAAGGCAAACAGTCCGACGCGACGAAAAATTTTCTCGCCGGCAAATACGCCCGTCAGGAAGAATGCCTCGGCTTCCGCTACCCAAATGAATGAGACATATTCAGGACCGAAGCGGAATGGAATGGCAGTGAGCAGCAGGCAGGCGCCGGTCACCGTGAGCACAATGTGCGGCAGCGAGCGTGTACGCGCGTTCCGCAACTGCCCCAGGGCAAGCTCTACCGCCCCCAGCACAAGCAGCGCCCAGAAAGCCATTTCCGGATGCACTGACTGATACTTGAGCACCAGCAGAAGAAGGCCGGTATTGAGCAAAGCGCCGCACGCAGAGAGTCGCTCCTGTTCGCCACGTTCACGCAAAAGATAAGAAACGCGGAAGATGGCCCAGTAGCTGATGAGGATAACGGCACTGGGCAGAAACTCAGGAAAACTGTGGTGATGCTTTCCCATCGGCTCAATGATGGGCCGCAGCCAGAGCCAGTGATTGAGGAAGGTCACGGCGATGGCGCATAGCTCCATCGTGAACCAGCGCATTCGCAAAGCGACGATGACAACGCCGCCGGCCAAAACCACGGCTGCGGTCAGGCTGTACACGTCCGGAACGCGATTCACAGCAATTGCGCTAAAAGCCAGAAGAAAAGCGAGCCCGGTGACCACTTGCGATCCATACCGCAAAGTGTGCAGGACCATGGCCCCCGCGACGATGAACATCAGCAGCAGATCGAGTGTGGCTGAGTCAAGCACACGCGCAGCGGCGATATGGTTCATCGCATAGGCGGTGCAGAAGAGCAGCGCCCAGCCGGCTGCCACGCCGGCCCGCGCGACAATCCGGTAGCGCTCATGGCGCTCAAAAAATATGCCGGCGCCGAGCATGACACCGCCAGTAAGCCAACCCACCAGAACTTTGCCCGCGGGACCTACCTCCCGCAATTGCCAGGCGAGAAAGAAGGCAATCCCCAGCACCAGAATTGCAGCGCCAATCTTGGCCAGCCAGTTCGTCCCCAGCAATTCTTCAAAGTTCAGTAACTGCCGGATACGTTGCGACCGTTCGGGCGAGGGCCTGTGCGCGGTGGCGCCAGTTGGAGCGAGTGGCGTCCGCGCAGGCGCCGAGCGGAATGGTGGCGGCGGTGGGGGCGGCGCGGATGCGTGCGTCGGACCAACTGACACAGGTTCTGCCGGACTCGACACCCGGCCGGGTGTGAAAGCATGGGCCGCGGTAGTGCTGGGGGCGGGCTCCACAGAGGTGGTTTCGCCGGCCACAGGGCCGCCCTGTATTCGGAGCTGACTTTCGAGATCCGCAATGCGGCGCCGAAGCTGCTCTCTGCCCGCCTTTGACTGATTCGCGAGTTCGTCAATCTCCTGCTGGAGCTTGGTTCTAGTTCGCCGTGTTGACCAGAAGATGACGATCAGGATGATGCTGAAAACGAACAGAAAATAGCTGTCGGACGCATTGAACTCCAGCATCAGGAACAGCACAAAGAGCATGATCAGCCCAAATACTACTGACAAAACCGCTCCTGCTTTTTCCGTTTCAGCCATCTTTTTTCAGTGGGGGTTGCCCGATTCTACTACGGAGACTCACGATGGCATCAAAAGAATGGCCCGTGGACCTTCACCTTAGGCCGTGACCTTTGTAGCTGCCTTGCCCGCATCCACGCCCTTCTGCATTGCGGCAACAATTGCAGGTTCCTGCTGGAGCAGCAGATCCGATGCCGTGGCCTTCTCTCCCTCAAGCTTGATCAGCCCCTGCCCCGCAATCTGTTTCGCGAGTTCCAGCATCTTCTCGCGCGGAAAATTCACATACTGGCAATCATAAGGATCGGCAACACTGGTGGCAGTCGTCTTACCGAGCCAGAAAACACGGCGCTGGATAAGCTCACGCACACCATCATCTGACTGCGCAGGAAATTGGATTTTCTTGGTGATGAAACTATAGAACCGGCTGGTGACGTGGACTGGCTGCAGCTTACCGGATTTTAAAAACGCAAGTTGGCCGTTATCAATGGTCTTTCGGATGGAATTCACCACAAGACTTTCTGCATGCTCTTCGGCGACGGAGCCCAGTGCGTCCTTCATCGTCTGCGTCATGCCAACTGCGACCTCAGCGTGCAACACTTCCGAGCTGCCCAGCAGGTCCACCCGCCCGTGCAACACGAGCCAGTCTGATCCGGAAGTGGAAGGATGAAAAGGCCATTTCAACTCGGCGATGGAGATCGGTACACCTGACAAAGTCACAAACTGGAGATTCCGGTTCGGCATAAGCAAACTCAACTAGATTGAAAATATTTGAATATAAATTTTAATACGCAACGGCCGGTTTTGCGTCCGACAAGAAAAAGGGCACAGTCACTCTGCGCCCTTCATCCGATAAATATCGTGTAATCAGCCTACATTAAGAGCTGTTTGGCCTGCTGAGTGATCGGGTGTTGCATCTCCTCCAGCTCGTTCTTCACCTGATTCAGCCCGTAGACAAGCCGCTCAAACTCCTGGGACATGCGGCGGAACAGCGGCGCCACCTTGGCATACTCAAAGTGTTCGAATTTGGAAACAATGTAGTAGCTTTCCTTGCCGGCTTTCACAAAGTCGAGAAGCCCTTCCAGCCGGTATTGGCGCAGGCGATGATGATTGATACTTTCCGGGAACATGCCGGAAAAAAATAGCGAGTAGTCGCCGATATGCTTGCGCACCTGACGCTCGCGATCAAAGGAAGGCGCCGGACCATAGATTGGATCTGACTCCAGCAGCATCTCGCCGACGTCGGCCAGCGGCCGTCCGTCAGCATTCTTGATCTTGTAGAGATTTTCCAACTCGCAAAACTCGGTAAGCAGAGTGGCTACGTAAGCGTGGACTTCAGGTTGACGAATGCCGACTTCTTCGTAGTTCCGTTCCACAACATGATTAAAAAACTGCTGCAGCAAACTCGATTCAGGAACCATATGTCACCTTTGTTCCCTTGCTGAATTACCGCCTGCATCGGAACCTCTGGCCGTCACCATCCGTGCGGGCTCAGCAAAATGGGGAAGTTGTTAATAAATTTGAACGTAGTATGGGAAGGTTGGTTTGCTGTTTCAAGTACTTTTCTGGGTATCGCTGCATTTTGGCAGCAGCATGAGACGAGTGCTAAAGCGCATTGGGCCCGGCTGAAGGCGCTGCCTTTCGGAAGTACACTAGCCTTTTGGTGCGCTTATCCGCCGAGTTGCTTCTTCACAATCTCGCTTACCGTCTTCCCTTCCACGCGCGCGCCGGTGGCCTGCAGTTTGGCCATGGAGTTCTTCATGACGGTTCCCATCTCTTTCATTGTGGGCGAGCCCATCTCCGCGATGGTGGCTTTCACTACTGCAATTATTTCTTCTTCACCCAAGGCTTTAGGCAGATAGGCTTCAATCAGCGCGATCTCGGCGGCTTCCTTATCAGCTAGTTCCTGGCGACCGCCTTTGGTGAACTGCTCAATGGAATCTTTCCGCTGCTTGATGAGCGTGGCCAGCACCTGCTGCGCCTCTTTTTCGTCGAGGGGCGCGCGTTTATCGATCTCCTTGTTCTTGAGGGCGCTTTTCACCATGCGCAAGGTTGAAAGCCGCAGTTCGTCGCGGCTGCGCATCGCGGCCACCATGTCTTTCTGCACCTGTTCAGTGATCCCCATCGCGTTTAGCCTCGCTCATCAATTGAAGCAAAGATTATAAGCGGCTGAACGCAGAGAGCGCGTTGATTCCGCAGGTCGAGGGCAAGTATCATCGAGTTCAAGCCCTTCTCGGGAGTTCTCATGTCGCCTCAGGCCGCGATCTTTAACATTGCCATCATCGTGGCGATTGTGGGGATTCTCGTGTTTTGGATGCGGCGCTTCGCCGTGTTTCGCGGATACAAAGATATCGAGCCGGACGTGCTGCAAGTGGCCGAGTTGCTCAAAACTCAGCCGGTGCGCGAGCGCAACGACGTGGTGGTGGCGGGTTACCTGGGATGGCTGCCCACAATCGTCCGTTTTTCCAAACAATTGGATACTCCGGGACTCTTTGTGCAAATGCGCGTGCCTGCCGCGTTCAACTTCACCGTGCTGCCCAAGAGGGCTGGCCTGCCTGGAGAAGGGCGGGTGGTAATGCGAACCGGCAGTACCCTGCTCGATAGAAAGTTCATCGCCAGAAGCGACGACCCTCTGGATGTTCGCATGCTTCTGGGCACTGCGGAAGCGCGTGAAGCCCTGGAGCAGCTTTGTTGCTCCAGCCAGACAGGGCTCTCGCTCAAGGAACAGACTCTGGAACTGAGCGAGATGGCCATCCCTTCCTTTACGTGCAATCACGTCCTCGATCATCTGCATGCGATGAACGTGCTTGCCACGCGCATTCGCGAAATGCCGGGAGCGAGCGCCATCCGGCTGAAGCGGCTTCCAGCCACGGGAAGTAGTTGGACCATCCGCCTGGCGCTGGCCGGCGGCCTGATTTGTCTGATCGCGCTGCTGTTCGCGCAACCCTATAAACATTCTTCGGCGGCGGTCAAGGTGAACTCCGGCGTGGCATTGAGCGGCGTGCTGCCGGCGGATGCACAGCGCCTGCCGCAGTTGCAGGGGTGGCATGTAGCCAGAGGCGATGATTTTTTGCCTGCAGGAGCAGCGTTTCTGCGCAATCACGAACTACCGCTTTACGGGCGAGTGGCTGGTGACTTCACCGGGCGTGGCGCAAACCTGGATTCAGCTTATCTTCTGGTGAATGATCGGGGGCAGACCCGCGTCAGCATGATCGCGGGCGGGGTTGTGTCCTATGACGCCATTTTTCCGCGAATTGATGCGCTGGCACGTATTCCCAAGGCGAGCATGGGAAAGATAAAATGGAAGTCGGCCCCTCAGTATGGGCCGGACGGCGATGCTTTACTGGTCATACAAAACGCTAACGATCCAACCGCAAGCCTGGTGCTGTTGAGACACGGCCCAGAGACGTATTCCGCTCGCCCTGTAGACTTCACCCAGATTGATCTGGCTCTCCAATAAACAACGATTTCAGCCGCAGAAAGGCAAACATGATTCGCAAAGGACGTCTTTTTACTCCCGGTCCGACCCAGCTTTTACCCGCAGCCCAACTCGCGATGGCGGCTGCAACTATGCACCATCGCACGGCGGAATTTCGTGCGCTCTATACCAAAGTCCTTGGCGACCTGAAAACCTTCGTCGGCACAAAGAATGACGTAATCATGTTCACCGCCTCGGGCACCGGCGCCATGGAGGCAGCCGTGGCCAACCTGACCTCACCAGGCGATAAGGTCCTGGTCGTTACGGCGGGCAAATTCGGCGAACGCTGGGAAGGCCTGGCCAAAGCCTACGGATGCGAAGTGGAAACTCTTCGCGCTCCTTACGGACACACGATTACGCCCCAGCAGATGCGGGAGAGGCTCAAGCCGGAGCACAAAATCCTGTACATGCAGGGTACGGAAAGTTCTACCGGGGTGCGGCACGATGTGGAAGGCATTGCCCGCGTTCTGCGCGGTTCGAACACGCTGCTGGTGGTGGACGCCATCACCGGCCTTGGGACAACCCACTTTAACGTGGATGGCTGGGGCATAGATGTAATCATCGGCGGCTCGCAAAAGTCAGTGATGGTACCGCCAGGGCTCGCCTATTGCGCAGTGAGCGATCGCGCGTGGCAGCGAATGGAGACCGCCAAGAATCCGCGCTACTACTTTGATCTGCGCAAAGAGAGAAAGAACTGCGCCAAGGGCGAATCTTCCTACACGCCATCGACTGCTCTGGTCGCCGCGCTGGCGGCGGCGCTCGACTATGTCCGCGAGCAGGGCAACGGAGATCTGGCGGCAGGACGCGAATTGCTGATCAACAACGCCGAGACTGCGGCGGCTATGACCCGCGCGGCGGCGAAAGCGCTGGGGCTTAAGCTGTTCTCAGTGGATTCACCCGGGGCGGCTCTTACGGCCATCGCGTCGCCTGCAGGAGTTGACTCCAGTGACATTGTGAAGCTCTTCCGCAGCCACTTCGGGGCGGTGATCGCCAACGGCCAGGGCGAGATGAAAGGCCAGCTCTTCCGCATCGCTCATCTCGGTTATTACGACTACCTGGATACCATTGCCGCGATTGGCGCGCTGGAGCAAGTACTGGCGGAGATAGGTCAGCCGGTGGAATTGGGCGCAGGTTTGAGAGCGGCGCAGGAGGTCTACGCGCAAACCTCACAGGAAGCAGTGGTCGCGCGCTAACGCCTTGTTCATCGCGGAGACGCACAAACGCAGAGAGGTCGAGAAGCAATGAAGATCGTAGTTGCCGAAAAAGTAGCCAGTAGCGCTGTGCAGATCCTGAAAGACGAGCCCGGCTGGAACGTCGTCACAGCCGACCAGATCAACGGCAATCTGGCCGGCACTCTGCCGGATGCCGACGCTCTGATCGTGCGCTCCGCCGTTTTCGTGGATGCCGGCATCCTGCGCAATGCGGGCAAGCTGCGCGTGATCGGCCGCGCTGGCGTCGGGGTGGACAACATCGATCTCGACGCAGCCACCAAGGCTGGGATCGCGGTGATGAACACGCCCGGCGCAAATGCCGTCGCCGTGGCGGAACACACCCTGGCTCTCATGCTGGCGCTCGCCCGGCACATTGTGCGTGCGGACACCACCACACACGCAGGCAAGTGGGAAAAAAAATTGCTGCAGGGCACCGAATTGCGCGGCAAGACGCTGGGCATCATCGGCCTGGGGCGCATTGGCATGGAAGTGGCCAAGCGCGCCAAGGTGTTTGAGATGAAGTTGATTGCCCATGACCCATTCGTGGCTGCATCGGCTGCGCGTGAACTGGATATCCAGATGGCGGACCTTGACCAGGTTTACGCCGCTGCGGATTACCTCACGCTTCATCTCGGCCTCACGCCGCAAACCACCGGCATGATCAACGAGCAGGCGCTCAAAAAGATGAAG
Source organism: Candidatus Angelobacter sp. (assembly GCA_035712465.1). Classification (GTDB taxonomy): domain Bacteria; phylum Acidobacteriota; class Terriglobia; order Terriglobales; family Acidobacteriaceae; genus Angelobacter. The sequence continues at coordinate 254,744 of DASTAS010000012.1, read as the reverse complement.
AAAGGCGTGCGCATCATCAACTGCGCGCGCGGAGAACTGGTGGACCAGGCCGCCTTAGCCAATGCGCTTACCAGCAAACACCTAGCCGGGGCCGCGCTCGACGTCTTTACTGAAGAGCCGCCGAAGAACTCACCGCTTCTGGCAATGGATAACGTGATCATGACGCCTCACATTGCCGGCTCAACCAATGAGGCACAGGAAGCCGTAGGCGTGCAGATTGCCAACCAGATTCGCGAGTACCTGAAGCGCGGCGTGATCCAAAACGCGGTCAATATGCCTTCCATTGACGATCAGCAGTACGCGCAGATGAAGCCCTACATCGCTCTGGCGGAAAAGCTGGGCGCGTTTCTGGCCAACGTAGTTTCAGCAACAGGGTCCATTGAGGAAATCTCCATTCGCTACAGCGGCCGGCTGACCGAGTGGAAGACTGAACTGATCCGCAACGCCGCCATCCAGGGAATCCTGAACCAGCGCGTTGCCGAGCGGGCGAATGTGGTCAATGCCGCCGCCATCGCTCAAGAGCGTGGAATTCAGGTGCACGAGAGCAAGAAAGACGGCTCTGGGACGGGAACTGCAGACGGCGTCTGTGTGCAGTTGAAGACCAGCGCAGACCAGCGCCTGGTGCGCGGCGCTGTGCTGCGCGGTTCCTGGCTGCGACTGCTCGAAGTGGATGGGATTAGCATCGAGGTGCCCCTGGAAGGCGACCTGATTTACTTGCGCAATCGCGATGTTCCTGGCGTGATCGGGAAAGTCGGCGCGACGCTCGGCAAGCACAACGTGAACATTGGTAATTTTGCCCTTGGACGCAATCAGGCCGGCGCCCAGGCCATCGCCGTTGTGCAGGTGGATTCTCCCGCTGCGGACTTTGTTTTGGAAGAGCTCAGGGCGCTGAAAGAAATTGAGGAAGTGCAGAGGATCAAACTTTGAGCATCGGGTGATCCGGTGATCGCACGTGATTCGGGGTGATCAAGCGATTGCCAGAACGCCACAATTGCCAAAAAATCCAAATTGAAAAAAATCTTTACCGCGGATCAACGGGAATCAGCGCGGATCAAACCGGCTTGGTTAAGTGCTAATTGCCAATTGCTAGCTGCTAGTTGTGTACATGCGGGCTCTGAGCATTCGGCCGGGCGCGACGAACCGATGAGCCATGCCGCCCTACTTTCACGTTGAAAATAATGGGCAGCGTTTTGGGCGGGTAGCAGGCGTTATTGTCGCATGCCTGGTACTTGAAGCCGCCGTGTACCGTGTAGGTGCCCGGGGCGGAGTGCAGTGGCGCAATCACGCGGCCGGTGATCACAACATCTCCGGAATAGACGCTCAGCTTCTCCGTGGGATCAAAAGGAAAACTCTTCAACTGGCCTGCCGGATACTTCAATCGCCCGATCACAACGTCATCCGGCAAAGAGAAATGCACCGCAGTGGGTATCAGTTCAGGCATGCTGGGCTTGTTGGAGTTGATGTGAAACCCGGGCTCAATGCGAAAGACAAGCCGCAAGGGGGCAGGATGAGCCGAGTTCACTGCGATGGTTCCGACTGGCTCAAAACTGACCTTCTCCGGATGAGCAGCAGGACTAAGGGACTGCGCTGCTGAAAAAGTGGAACCGGCAAACGCCAACGCAAACAGGACTGAGCTGACCGATTTCAATTTCATTGTCCCGGACCCGCTGGCGTGGTGGTACTTCCGGTATTTCCGTTGCTCGCAAGACCCTTCTTGATGTTGTCCACGATTACGGATTCGCTGATCAAGCCCAACTGCCGGTCGATCACCTTGCCGGAACGGTCGAGGAAGAACGTGGTGGGCAGACCGTCAAGCCCGCCGTAAAGGTCCGCGACTTTCTCCGTGCCCAGCAGGATCGGGTAATTGATTCCCATTTTGTGGGTGAAGTCTGAGATCGCCTTCTCCCCGGCATCATCCTCAGCCACGCCGACAATCTGCAGCCCCTCCGGCCCGTACTTCTTCTGCAGTTCCACAAACCAGGGCATCTCGATCTTGCACGGGCCGCAATAGGTCGCCCAGAAGTCGACCACCACGGCTTTGCCGCGCAGGGAGGAAAGCTTCATCGTCTTGCCGTTGCCGTCAAGCACCTTAAGGTCGAAATCCGGGGCCAGACTGCCCTTTTGCGGACCGGTAGTCTCAGGATTCGAAATGGGAGCATTCCCGGGATTCGCGGCGGTGTTCGCCTGTGCCTTGCCGTTCTGCGACATGCGCTTACCCATGAAGAGGAACCCGGTAACCACCAGGATGACGAAAATGACGAAAATAAGACTACGTTTCACGCGAATACCTCACAAAGTAAACCAGCGATTGAGAAATCCCAGATAGCTGGAAAGCACAGTGAAATGCCGGGTAAAAATCAGGACGCCAAAAACAATCAATAGAACACCGCTGCCGACCTCGACTTTTTGCAGGTGGCGGCGGAACTTGCCATAAAAAGATAGAAAGCCGTTGATTCCAACTGAGGTGAGCAGGAATGGCACCGCCAGTCCAAGCGAATAGACGAATAGCAGCCCAATCCCCCGTTGCACCGTATCGGCGCTGCCTGCCATGGTCAGAATCACGGCCAGAATGGGGCCGATGCAGGGTGTCCATCCAAAGGCGAAAGCGAAGCCTGCCACAAAAGCAGCAATGGGCGACTTGCCGCCGCCTGCCGAATGCATACGCTTATCCGCGTACAGCGCCTTGATCTTGAGGATACCGGTGAGGTGCAGACCCAGAATCACAATCACAGAGCCCGCCACCCAACTGAGCTCCTTTTTATAAACCTTCATGAAATGCCCAATGCTGGTGGCTGCCGCACCCAGACACACAAACACCAGCGTGAAGCCCAGAATGAACATGATGGAGTGCAACAGTACTGTATTCAGCAGCTTGCGGTCTTTTGACTGCTGCAGCTCTTCCACGCTGGCGCCGGAAATAAGTGACACGTAGCCGGGCACGAGCGGCAGCACGCACGGTGAAAGAAAAGACACGATACCCGCCACAAAGGCGGCAATGGGCAATGGCAATGATGACATTTCAAGACCTTGCTATAGGATCTCAGTTATTGTAGCCCGGTTACATTTTTGTAGCTACCCGGAAATGCCCCAAACCCCATTTCGCGCTGGCAATGTCCGCGGGACAGGTTGGTTCCACTCTTCCGAGATCGAGTGAATCGGCTTGACTTTTCGAAGTTTATTTGCCTATGATTGCGCCATGCAGCCGAGGCTCATCTGCGGTAACCGGCGTGGTATGAAAAACGGGATATTCGCTCCGAAAAAAAGAATGAACGCTTGCCTGACCCAACAAAAATCTTGGGTCACCCAGTGGAAAACTTGGCGTAACCCAGTGGAAATCTCGGCGTGACCCAAGGGTCGATTTTGTCCAACCGCCTGTGTTTGCAACAAAAGCACCGAAAAATGGGGGGCGGGGGTGAAAGCTGGCAGAGCGGGCAGGTCAGCAAGCTCCATTTCCGGGAGCTTTGGCTGATGTGATTGCCATGTCGGGCAATTCCCTCAACAACATTGAGCTGATGAAGCAAATGAGTTTTCTGATGAAAGACGTTAAGGTGTACAAAGAAGCAGCCAAAATTCAAGTTCGAACACTGGGGACCCTGAATGGCTAAGGCAACGGGCGGTTCTTCCACCGCTATGGCAGTCGCGCGGATCGGCGTGGGGATTATGTTTCTGTTTTTCGCCGAGTACAAGCTGGCAAGCACAGAATTTGCCCGACAAGGCTACAGCAAATGGGTGACGGGCTTTGTAGAAGAGACGGCCGTGAGTTTTTACAAGCCCTTTCTGCAGTTCACGCTCCACCATGCCATGTTCTTCGCCTACGCGGTTGCCATCATCGAGCTGTTGATCGGGCTTTCCATGGTGTTCGGATTCCGCGTTAGGCTGTTCTCCATTCTCGGTGTGTTCTTCATGATCCAGCTCGTACTTTCCACATGGAACCTGCCCGCGGGCACGCCTCCATGGCGCTATGTGGGAAATGAACTGGAGCACATCCCGCTGCTGCTCATGTTCATCATCTTTTATGCTCACAGCGCAGGCGAGACCCTGGGGTTGGATGGGAGCCGAGCGTCGCGGCCCAGCGCAAAAAGAGCCAGAGCATAAATCACTTCCCGCAAGACTGCTTTCCGCCTAGAAAATGCGGCTTTTGTCTGCAGCGTTCGAGCCATAGACGGCTTCTTACAGCGAATTTCAACATCGGCGGTTGCAGGATCAGCCGTGCTCCGCTGAAAATAGATAGATCAGCAGATGCAGAAGTTTACTGAGAAATACGATGTCGTGGTGGTTGGCGCCGGCCATGCAGGCTGCGAGGCCGCGATGGCTTCCGCCCGGATGGGGCTCAAAACCGCTCTGTTCACGCTGAATGTCGATCTTATCGCGCAGATGTCCTGCAATCCAGCGGTGGGGGGAATCGCCAAAGGACACCTGGTGCGCGAAGTGGATGCGCTGGGCGGAGTCATGGGCGAGGTCACGGACGCAGTAGGAATCCAGTTCCGCCTGCTCAACACCTCGCGCGGGCCGGCTGTGTGGTCGCCGCGGGCGCAGTGCGACAAGCAGCAATACCGCCTTAAGATGCGCGAAGTTCTGGAAAGCCAGCCCAACCTGCACATCAAGCAGGCAGAAGTGGCCGAGCTGATCGTGGACGAACCCTCGTGCGCAGCCGAGGGCGGCTGCGCTCCAGGCAAGCTTGCGCGAGGAATTACACTCCGCGACGGTCGCACGGCAGGCGCGGAGGCCGTCATCATCACTACCGGAACCTTCCTGAACGGATTGATTCACTGCGGTGAGCAGACTTATCCCGCCGGACGCAGTGGCGAGCCGCCCTCCCAACTGCTGGGTGAGTCGCTCAAGATGATGGGACTGCGCGGCTGCCGCCTCAAGACCGGCACGCCTCCTCGCCTGGATGGCCGAAGCATCGACTGGAGCCGCTTTGAGGTTCAACCGGGCGATCCCGACCCGACACCATTCAGCTTTCGCACCAGAAAGATCACGCAGAAGCAGGTGCCGTGCCATATAGCGTTTACCACCGAAGAGACGCATCGCATCATTCGCGAAAACGTGCATCGCTCGCCTATGTATTCAGGGCAGATCAAGAGCATTGGTCCGCGGTACTGCCCGAGCATCGAAGACAAGATCGTCAAGTTCCCGGACAAGCTCACCCACCAGCTCTTCCTGGAGCCTGAAGGCCTGAACACGCACGAGATTTACGTAAACGGCATGAGCACCTCCATGCCGATTGATGTACAGCTTGCGGTGATCAAGTCTGTACCCGGCCTTGAGATGGCGGAGATGCTGCGTCCCGGTTACGCGATTGAGTATGACTCCATCGACCCCACGGAGCTGGAGCGTACGCTGGAAGTGAAAAAGATCGAGAGGCTTTTCCTGGCCGGACAGATCAATGGAACATCCGGATATGAAGAGGCCGCATGCCAGGGAATCATGGCAGGAATCAACGCGGCGCTGAAGGTCAAGGGTGAAGCGCCGCTGGTGCTGGACCGCACGGAGGCGTACACGGCGATTCTGATTGATGACCTCATCAGCAAAGGCACAAACGAACCTTATCGCATGTTCACCTCGCGCGCTGAGTTCCGCCTGCACTTGCGCATCGACAATGCCGACCGGCGATTGACTCCCCACGGGCGTCGCGTAGGCATGATCAACGATGCGGCCTGGGCAGACTATCTCGCCAAGCAGGAGCGAGCGAAGAAGCTGGCAGCATTCCTTGAGAAGGCCCGTATTTCAGGCGAGATGTTGCAGAAGATTGGAAAGGCACAGCAGGAACGTATGGCAGCGCAGAGCGTGCGGCGCTCGGCTGGAGACGAAGAGCAATCGGCGGATACGGGGACAAATGCGAATGGAAACGGCAATGGCTTCTCCAGCGCGGTCGGATCAACGTTGGCGCAGTTGCTGAAACGTCCGGAGATTGCGATTGAAGACCTGGAGCCGGTGGTGCGGGAGGCGTATCCGGAGTACTTTAGCGAGATCGCGAGTCTGGCAGAGGCATATTCACCACGGAGGCACGGAGACACGGAGACAGATAAATTCTCCACTGCGGTCCGCAACGAGATGAAAACCGTGGAGACTGAGATCAAATACTCGGGCTATCTCGACCAGCAGAAAAAATCCATCGAGCGCTTGAAGAAAGCCGAACAGCGCGTGATCCCAGAATGGTTCGATTACGGCAAAGTCAGCGGCCTCTCGCGCGAGATGAATGAAAAGCTGCAGCGTGTGCGTCCGCGTACGCTGGGCCAGGCCTCGCGGATACCGGGTGTGACCCCGGCGGCGGTATCGCTGATTAATGTCTATATAGAAATTCAGGGCAGGCGGTCCTCGACGCCTGCCGAATCCAGAGGCTGAGGGGCATGTAAGATTTTCGCTGTTGCCGGCTGAGTTTCAGCATCTAAGACCTGAGTAGTTGAAAAGAGGCTTCTCATGTCTTTTCGATTGCTTCTTGCAGTGCCTTTGCTTCTGGGTCTTTGTTCTGCCCAAGTCCAGCCAGTCCAATCGCCGCATCGGCCGCCCAGCGCCGCGCAGATCGATGGCTTTCGAGGACCTATCCAGACCAGCAAATATACGGTCCGGCAGTTGGAAAAAGATCCCAGGCCGCAGCCGAAGCTGCCTATAAGGCGCGCACAAAAAGGCTGGATGGCTTTTGATGAATCAGGCCAGGTGAGTGATGAAGGCGATCTCGATCTGGCGGGTAAGGTTGAGCACTTGGTGCGGCGCTATTACAGTGGAGACGGGCAACTGAACACGACCGAGGTTATCGATGGCCAGAAAATTACCCGTTACGGTCGGGAGACGGTCAAGTCGCCGGATGGCGCAGTTGAGTACCGGAACATTGTCAATGGCACGCTGCAGGCTGCGGTAGTCGCGAGAATCAATGAAGCGAGGACTGGCGGCGAAACCACGGTTGCCGATCCAAATGGAAAAACCATCATCCGAACGCGATGGGAGCAAGACGGACGCACGCAGACGGTGCAATCCTGGGGCCCAAACGGCAAATTCGTACTTCACTCGCAGGTGACCACAGATGATGACGGCAACGTCATTGAATCCGGCAGATTTGACGAAACAGGCCGCTTGGTTTCCACCATGTCTTTCTATCAGGGCGAGTTGACTTCGTTCTGGCAAGACCCGGAGTGCAACTGCACGAATACAGCAGCATTCCTGGGGAAGGACGGGAGCACAATTTTTTACAGTACCGATAAAGCAGGCACGCTCTACAAGGAAGTGCAGCGCCATCCTGGTCGTTCGAGCAATCAGGAACTGGATCAAGATGAGCTTTACGACCAGAATGGTGAGCTGGTGGAAAAAATCGCGTATAGATACGTCCGCGATGAGCATGGGAACTGGACAACGCGCACCGTGTCCGTACTCGATCTAAGCACAAACGAAATGGTTCCGGTGCAGGAGGACACTCGCGAGCTGAGCTATTACTGATGGGTGCGCCCGGACTTTTGGCCGAGATAACAAATTGCAGGTATCCGCCTAATGACGTCAGACAAAAAGAAACGTTGTTTGATGGATAAGCATTCGGCTACAATCCGGCTCTGCGTTTGCTGAGGAGGAGTACGCATCATGGACCAAGTGGCGGCACTAGAGACCGCCTTTTGCCCGGAATGTGGTAGGAAGCTTGCCGGCGACGAGAAGTTTTGCAGAGCTTGTGGCAAGCAATTACAGGAACAGTCAGCGGCCAATCCCGGTACCGCTGTTGCAGCCACGCCCGTTGATACCACTCAAACCAAGCCCGATCCGCTGTTGGCGATTCGAGTTGTTCTGTTGATCGGTGCAGCCGTCAGTGCATTTACCGCGCCTGTATTCATCACGCTCATACTTGTGGTCGCGTGGCTTGTCGTGATGTTTCTACCTAAGAAATCCAATCCGCATTAATCCGAGCTGCGAGAACGATCCGGCTTGTGTCAATCTGCGGCGATTTACAGCGGTATATTCCCATGCTTCTTCGGCGGGTTCTTGTCCCGCTTGGTCTGAAGCATCTCTAGCCCATCAATGAGTTTCTTTCGAGTCTCGCGCGGCTGGATGACCGCATCGATATAGCCGCGTTCAGCGGCCACATACGGATTCGCAAAGCGCTCGCGAAATTCTTCTATCTTCTGTTTGCGCACCTGCTCCATGGCTGCGCCGGCGCGCTCCAATTCGCGCCTGTAAACAATGTTCACTGCTCCTTCCGGTCCCATAACAGCTATTTCCGCCGTCGGCCAGGCAAAGTTCACGTCAGTGCGGATGTGCTTGGATGACATGACGCAGTAAGCGCCGCCGTAAGCTTTGCGCGTGATGACCGTAATCTTGGGAACCGTAGCTTCGGCAAAGGCGAACAGCAGCTTGGCGCCATGGCGGATGATTCCGCCGTATTCCTGTTGCGTGCCAGGCAGAAAGCCGGGAACATCTTCAAACGTAATCAGCGGAATGTTAAAGGCATCACAGAACCGGACAAAACGCGCGCCCTTATCCGAGGCATTGATGTCGAGCACACCGGCGAGGAACGCCGGCTGGTTGGCCACAATACCCACAGGCCGGCCATTGAGCCGGGCGAAGCCGATCACAATGTTCCTGGCATAGTGTTCGTGCACCTCAAAAAAATAAGCATCGTCGATGACCCGTGTAATTACATCCTTGATGTCATATGGCTGGTTCGATTCGGCAGGAACCGTGGTGTCGAGTTCGGGATCAGCGCGGTCGATGGGATCGCTGCACTCGCGCCGCGGCGCATCATCCAGATTATTCGAGGGAATAAAGCTCAGCAGTTCGCGAATCATGGACAGGCATTCGGCATCATCATGCGCCATGAAGTGCGCCACGCCTGAGGTTTCATTATGTGTCGCGGCCCCGCCAAGCTGGTCTTTGGTCACTTCTTCGTGCGTCACCGTTTTTATTACGTCAGGGCCGGTAACGAACATGTAGGAAGTCTTGTCCACCATCAGGATGAAGTCGGTGATCGCGGGCGAGTAGACCGCGCCGCCGGCGCACGGGCCCATGATGGCGGAGATCTGCGGGATCACGCCGCTGGCCAGCGTGTTGCGCAGAAAAATATCGGCATACCCGGCCAGCGACATTACGCCTTCCTGGATGCGCGCGCCGCCGGAATCATTAAGCCCGATTACGGGAACGCCGACTTTCATGGCCATATCCATGATCTTCACGATTTTTGCCGCATTGGCCTCGGAAAGAGAGCCGCCGAACACCGTGAAATCCTGGGCAAAGACAAAGATCGGGCGGCCTTCAATCCGGCCATAGCCGGTGACGAAGCCGTCCCCATAGACTTTCTTGGAGGCTTCACTCATGCCGAAGTCGGTGCAACGATGAGTGATCATCTTGTCGAACTCCTCAAACGTTCCTTCATCGAGCAGGAATTCGATGCGTTCGCGGGCAGACATCTTGCCCTCTTTGTGCTGGCGGGTGCGGCGCTCCTGGCCACCTCCGGCTTCGGCCAAGCTGTCCCGTCGCTTGAGTTCTGCGAGCTTCTGTTCCAGGTTCATAACCGGAAGATTATAGCTGCGGCAGAGCAGAACATCGGTGGAGATATAAATCACAGCAGCACGAGCTTGGTGCGAGCCAGGCGCTGACGCACCTCTGGAGCAGGAGGTTGCCTTGCCCCGTGTCGGCCAGCAACTCTGGTCATCAACTCTGGTTGCACCGAGTCTCCTGTGGCCCTCTGATTAGGTAAAGATTTTTTGTAAGCGGCGCGCCAACAGCCATTCCGTTTGGGTCATCCCAAGGAGAGATCGTTTTTTCTCCGTCGGGGACAAGGATGAAAACTACCACCACTGCGCTCGTTCTAAGCTGCTCGTGTGCGGCCATCATGATCCTGGCCGGTTGCCAGGGGATTGCCGGAAGCACTCCGGCGCCGACACCAATACCAACACCAACGCCAAGCCCGACGCCCCAACCCGCCAGTTTGAATTCCATCAACCACATCATCCTGTTCATGCAGGAAAACCGCTCCTTTGACAGCTACTTCGGGCAGATCAATCTGTACCGTGCGGCGCAAACGCCGCCTCTGCCGCAGGAAGTGGATACGTGGGGCCCCAACAAGACGCCGGCGGGCGTCCAAACGTCCGGTTTTAACCCAGCCACAGGCCAACCCGGGCCGCCGATTGCGGCCTTTCATATGCAGAGCGCCTGTTCGCAAAACATGTCACCTTCGTGGAATGAGACGCACCGCTCGTTTAACCTGAACCAACCTGCTTCCACCACTTCATTCCCTATGAACGGCTTTGCGTTTGTGCAGGGACATTTTGCTTTCGATGAGAGCAATTCAGGCCAGACAAGCTTCACGGACGTTACAGGCAAACGGGCCATGGGTTACTACGACCAGAACGATCTGCCGTTTTATTACTTCATGGCCACCAATTTTGCCATGTCAGACCGATTCTTTTCGGCCGCTCCAACGCGAACCACGCCGAACCGTTTTTACTGGCTGGCTGCAACCTCCCAGGGATGGATTGTTCAACCCGACCGGCAGCTCACGGCAAAAACAATATTTCAGTTGATGGACGAGCACAATATCACCTGGAAAATCTACGAAGGCGGGAAAAACACCTATTTCTCCTTTTTCAGTTACTTCAACACGCACAAGACGAACGTAGTGCCCCTGAGCCAATACTTCACGGACGTGCAGAACGGGACACTTCCGCAAGTCTCATACATCGAAACAGGTGTGGAAAAGGCGAATGGCACGGAAACCAGCGCGGTTGACGAGCACCCGGGCGACAACGTGCAAACTGGCGCGGAGTTCTCAGAAAAGCTGATTACCGCCCTGATGAACAGCCCTTCGTGGAAGGACTCTGTTTTCATTCAAACCTACGACGAGGGCGGCGGACTGTACGATCATGTGCCACCGATTCCAGAGGTCAGGCCGGACACAATCCCGCCGATGCTGGTTACAACAAACGGGGTCATCCATACTCCTGGAGATTTCACCATCAGCGGCTTCCGCGTTCCCATGTTCGTGGTATCTCCATTTGCCAAGAAGAACTTCGTTTCCCACACACCCATGGACTTTACGGCAACGCTGAGGCTGATTGAAACGCGATTCAATCTGCCGAGTTTGACAAAGCGCGACGCCTCCATGCCGGACATGACGGAGTTCTTTGATTTCTCCACGTCCACTGGACCGTGGGCGACTCCGCCGACTCCACCACAGCAGACAAACACCCTACCATGCACGGCTGGAGTTCCTGCAGGTTAAAAAACTGTTTGCTGACGAAGAACTTGCCTCCTGCCCGGGACGCGAAAGTGTCCCGGGTTCTTTCTTTCATGAGCAATCCCCGGTCGTGGCGCGGTAATCTGCTGCAGAACGCCGTTAATAGCGTGCGTAAACATGACGGACTCGTGCATGGCGTCTGTAGAGTGCCGTTTGCTAGAATTCCTGCATCTTAGCTAACGCGGTACTCAGAGACGAATAAATGACAATGAGAGTGCGCAAAGCCGTTTTTCCCGCCGCGGGTCTGGGCACACGCTTCCTGCCGGCCACCAAAGCGCAGCCCAAGGAAATGCTTCCGCTGGTGGATAAGCCAATCATTCAATACGGCGTTGAGGAAGCGCTTGCTGCCGGTTGCGATCAGATCATCATGATCACGGGCCGGGGCAAAACGGCAATCGAAGACCACTTCGACGTCAGCTACGAGCTTGAAAAAATGCTGGAAGAGCGGGGCAAGACTGATTTGCTTGCCATTGTCCGCCAGATCTCTGACATGATTCATGTGGCTTACGTGCGGCAAAAGGAAGCCATGGGGCTTGGCCACGCCGTGTTGATGGCCCGTGAACTGGTCGGGAATGAGCCTTTTGCCGTGCTGCTGGCCGACGACGTTATCGATGCCGAGAAGCCCTGCCTGAAGCAGATGATGGAGGTCTTCGAGGAGACCCAATGCTCAATCATCGCCACGCAGGAAGTGAATGGCCCCGCGATTTCGTCCTATGGCGTACTGGACGCGCAGGTAATCGAAGGCAGGTTCAACGGCCGCGTTTGTAACGTGCGCAACCTGGTGGAAAAGCCCAGGCAGGAGGACGCACCTTCAAATCTGGCCATCATCGGCCGCTACATTCTCACTCCTAAGATTTTTGAAACGCTTGAGCGTACGCCGCTTGGCACCGGCGGCGAACTGCAACTTACTGACGGTCTGCGCGGCCTATTGAGCGCAGGGGAGAAGATCTGCGGCTACAGATTTGAGGGTAAGCGCCACGACACAGGCGACAAACTCGGATTCCTCAAGGCAACCGTCGAATTCGCATTAAGGCGGTCGGATATGGGCAAAGAATTTGCCGACTATCTGAAATCCCTCGACCTTTTCGCTGTAGGAGCCGTGAGCGAAAAAATAGCCTGATCCATCTGCTCAAATGATTTGAAATCCGCCTCGTTTTGGTTGTCATAGATCGCCAGAACTGCTGAGCCGCACCTTCTCCGAGAGCTCCGCAGCAACTGTTTGTAGCCCCTCCGTTTGAAGCTATGCTCCACGCATAGTGAAGATGCACAAACAGTAAACCGCGCTCAAGACCGGGGCATCGTAACTGCTTGAGGGTACTGCTATTTGCGCAGCTCACAGGAGGAATGCGATGGCTTCAAGAGCGGCGTCCCGGACGCTAACCGATCATGAGGAAATCCGGCAATGGGCGGAAGAGCGCGGTGCAGCACCGGCATGTGTACGTGGCACCGGCGGGGCACAAGACACAGGTATGATTCGTCTGGACTTCCCCGGATACAGCGGCGAACAGGCGCTCGAACCGATCAGATGGAACGACTGGTTCCGAAAATTTGATGAGAGCAACCTGGCTCTCCTGGTACAGGATAAAACCGCCGGCGGAGAACGCAGCAACTTCAACAAGCTGATTGCGCGCGAAACAGCGCGAGGGCGTTCCGGAAGCCACAATCGGGCCAGCAGCAGAAATTCTGAGCGCAGCCATCGAGCCACTACTCGCGCAACATCAAGGTCGAATTCCGCACGGCAAAGTACGGCGTCCCAAGGAACGCGGAAGAAGTCTTCTCGCACTTCATCTTCGCGAAGGCCGGATATTTCCAGCCGGAGCGCGCGCACGGCTGCTTCGAGCAGCAGGGCGAAGCAAGGCAACTCGCGCTCTGTCAAGAGCCAAGCATCTCACAACCGCAAAGGCGGCGCGAGAAGACCGGCGAGGGCTTCTCGCGCCGCGAGTTTAAACAAGCGATCGACCAGTAACTCTTCTGCAGGAGCAAGAGCGAAAGCGTCGCCGCGTGCGCGCAGTTCGCGATCACGAGGCGGCACAGGCAGCACGTCTCCAAGCAGCCGCTCACGGACGAGTAAATCGGCTACAAGTCGCTTTTTGACCGATCACGAAGACATACGCCGATGGGCGGAAGAAAGGGATGGGACTCCAGCTTGCGTTCGCGGAACAGGAAGCGGTGACGATATCGGCATGATCCGCCTCGATTTTCCGGGCTACACTGGGAAGCAGTCTCTGGAGGGCATCAACTGGGACGAGTGGTTTGATAAATTCGATGATCGCGGCCTGGCACTGTTGGTGCAGGATGAGACGGCGCGCGGACAAAAGAGCAACTTCAACAAGCTGGTAAGCCGGAAAACAGCGGGCGCGACCGGCAAGGGACGAGACTCAACGGAAAGAAAATCAACCGGAAGCCGCACACCAACTTCGAGGCGAAAAGCTGCATAACAATTTCAGCTTCCCCGGTAGCGGGTGAATCCGTACGCTCCAGATAAGAACTCCAAATCAGAACTGAGGCAGCGCTTGGGGTTACAAAGCTTTCGCTGCCGTCATCCGCGCTTGGATTGAGCCATTCCTACTCTCTTAGAAGGAAAACCCTGCAAAATCCCAGCGCCATCCTAAATATCACGGAGCAATTCATGGTTCGTTTTCAATGCGATACTTGTGGAAGGATGAAGGAAGCTGATGAAGCCTGGATCCTGGGCTTTGCCGCTGAAAACATAGGTGTAACCTCCGCGCGACGCGAACTATCAATTTCCGCAAGCTGGGACCGCCCACGCGCGGTAGAGCCGCTCGCCGTGCATTTTTGTTCTGATCAATGTCGCGCTGAGTACATGAACGCCTTGTTTGGAGACACGCCCGCAACTCGCGAAGGCCACATTACCGCCACCAAGCGGAGAATCAAGAGAGTGGTTCCGGGCGCAGTAGTGGATACAGTAGTGGCTGAGGGCACCGAGCCTGTTGTCACAAAGAAGGTTACGGTGCGCAAGAAACGCGCCTCATAGCGGCTTTATCAGAGGTTTAGCAGCGATTTAAATCAGTGCTCTCTCTTTGATTTCCAGATACCGGTTCACCAGGACTGTAGTGAGCGCATCCGGGGAAATCTCCAGGGCCAGTGCTCCCTTTCCGCGCACGCGTCCCACAAGGGTCTCCCTCCGATGGACCAATTCTTGTGCAGCCATGATTTCAAACATCTGCTCAGGACTTTCTGGGTATTTGTTGGCCAGTTCCTGAAGATCGGTTTGGGCAATGACCGCGAAGAGCAGAAGGTGCTTGGAAAGTATTCGCGACGCGCTTTCAATCACCTCCGGCGTCATGGAAGTATCCGCAAGGTCCGTGATCCAGATGATGAGCGATCGTTGTTTTTGCATCTGCAGCAGTGCTGAAGCCGCATGCAGGTGGTCTGCTTCGGCCGGCTCTTCATGCGCTGACGCCAGCGCCTCCAGAATCGCGCGCAGATGTCCCAGGCCGCGGCCCAGCCCGACCCGCTGCTGGATGTCACGGCCGTACACGAGCAGGCCGGTACGATCCCCGGAATAAAGGGCAATTTGCGCCAGCGAGAGCGCCGCATTCACAGAAAGATCAAGTTTGCTGAGTTCGCCGACACGGGCGCGAAGCAGCCTGCCTGCATCCATAACGATCCACACCGCCTGGCTGCGCTCCACCTGGTAGAGCTTGGTCACATGTTTGCCGCGGCGGGCAGTAGCCGTCCAGCAGATATCGCGAAACTCATCGCCGGGCTGGTACTCGCGCAGGCTCTCAAATTCGCGACCTGTCCCACGTTGCCGGATCAGGCGCTTTTCAAGTTCGATTTGCCTCGCTCGTGAGAGATAAATGTTGTGTTGCCGAGCCTGCTCAAGGTCGGGGAATATCCGGATGGTCTGACCCAGGTCGGCAAACGCCCATCGCTCAGCGAACCCCGCCGCACTCTGATAACGCAGCCAGCCCTCTCCCAGCTTTACATCGCCGCGTTCAAGAGGTCTTGCCACATAGGAGGCGGACCCGCTGCTCCGGGCCCCTGCCTTGATCAGCAGGTCGGGTGGAGTAGGGCGCAGGGCAGCAGGAATGTCGTCGAGCAGCCGGCATTCAACAGAAGCACCGCCAGGGTTCTGGATTTGCAGCGTGACTTCGACGTTATTGCTCAGCGATGCCGCACCGCCCCAGGACCTTTCAATAACAAGCTGATGAGGGCGTGGGAGATGGTTCAAGTCGATCGCCCACGCCATGATCGCGCAAACATCCCATGCCGCCACGACGAGAAGAAACCGTAAGTCCCAGAAAGCGGGCACTGCCCAGAGGACGCCGAGTGCAACCAACAAAAAGAAACGGCGTCCGAATCCATACGGAAAGCGCTTGATCACGCGACCGGTGGCGCGGACGGAAGGAGGTACGAGACCTTTGCGGCTGGAGGTCATTTCTAATCGTTTAAGTGCCTGACGGTGGCGTCATCATGCCGAGCCACTTAAGGCGCAATTCCTCATTTTGGAACTTCGACGGAGTTAATGATTTCATTCAGCGTCTGATCACTGTCCTGCCCTTCCAGCTCTGCTTCCGGCTTCATCATCACGCGGTGGCGAAGCACCGGAAGTACGGCGGACTTGACATCGTCCGGGATCAAATAATCACGCTCTTCCAAAGCGGCCGCCGCCTTGGCAGCCATCATCAGGCTGATAGCAGCGCGCGGACTGGCGCCCATGGCCAGCGACGGCCAGTCACGAGTACGGCGCACCAGTTCCACCACGTAGCGAAAAAGCGCGGGTTCAACGGTAGTCCGCCTGACCTCCTCGCGTGCCTTGGCCAGGATTTCTGTAGGCAGGCTCGCGATTTCGACTCTTTCCAGGTGATGCGAATCAAAGCCGCGATGGTGGTTCTCAAGAATCTGGACCTCCTGATCGGTTTCGGGATAGGTAATCTTAATCTTCAGCAGGAAGCGGTCCAGTTGCGCCTCTGGTAGAGGATAAGTGCCTTCGAACTCGATGGGATTCTGTGTGGCGAAGACAGTGAAAAATTCTGAAAGATGATGAGGAACACCGTCAATCGTGATCTGCCTTTCTTCCATGGCTTCCAGCACTGCGGCCTGTGTTCGTGGCGGCATACGATTCACTTCATCGGCCAGCAGCAGGTCTGTGAACAGCGGCCCGCGGTGAAGAGCGAAGGTGCTGGTGGCAAGGTTAAGCACGTTGCTTCCGATGATGTCCGCCGGCATCAGGTCTGAAGTGCACTGGACGCGCCGGAATTCCAGGTCGAACAGGCGAGCAAAGCACTTGATGACCAGTGTCTTGGCAATGCCCGGCACACCCTCCAGCAAAGCGTGGCCGCCGCACAAAATAGTGAGAAGACACTGATTGATCAGCTCTTCCTGCCCCACAATCACTTTTCCCAGTTCACTTCGCCCGTGCTTCAATACCCGGGACACGTTCTCCATGAGTGACGTTCTCCTGTAGGAGTTTCAAATTGTTCATGTGCTGATTGAGTTCCTGCGTGAGATGCAACACGGCCTGTTCGCCGGGCTGGTTCTCTCTCAAGGCGGTCTCTATCCTCTGCAAGAGCTCAGGCAGGCTCTCATCTTTATACCCGAATCGATCCCGAACCGAATGCGCCAATGCGTCTGCGGGGATGTCCGGCTTCAGCCCGAGTCGCCGCGTAATGATTGTGCGAAATCGAACGTATGGGACCTCAAGCGCAGCGCGAGTCGCGGAAGCCTTCTGATACAACCCGCCGAGCGTTTGCACAAACTCCAGCGGCGATAGCCGGGTTTTATCCTGAGCAGGGTGGATTGGCAAACTACGCCTTGAAAACGTAAGCAATACAACTCCCAGCAGCACAAAGCATTGCAGCAAGCCGAACATAAGCGGTGGCTGCGCGATATATCCCCCCAGGGTTTGCCGGGAGCCGTGAAAGTATTCGTCCCAGAGGATGTGCACGTCCCTGGTGTCGCCAAGTGAATTCATGAGTAGAGGCAGGTTGCCGGCAGCGTTGATGCCTGCATTGGTCAGCGGCGTTGCTGAGGCCCACCAGATCACCTCGCCTTTTCCCACTCGGTATGAAACCACGATTGGACGGCCCCCGTCGGCGTAATGGACGAGGCAGCAGGTTGAGCTGTGTTTCCAATAAGCACCAGGAATCATCTTGATGGCGCCGCCGCGGGTCAACCGCGTGAGTAACTGCGGCTGAAAGGTCTTCCAAGCAGGACCAGCCATCAACTCCGGTACAGTCTCCGCCTCCGGCAAAAACAAAGAAGCCGTCGAACCCGTAGCCAGAATCCTCCCTCCCCGACTTAGGTACAGTCGCAAATAGGCCTTCTCCTGCTGTGTAGGCGGGGTAACCGGATGTGCCATCACCAGCGTCGTATTCGCAGCATCCGCCGGCAGTGCGTCGGGTGATTGTTCCCAGCGCTCTACCTTGTAGCCTTCTTCTTTCAAAAGCAGGTAAGCGGCTTTTGCGCCGTGCGATCCGGAGGAATACGAACTGGGAATCGAGGATTGCTCCTGCTCTGACGATTGCACCGCAAGCGCGATCACGACGATGGCAATAATGACTCCCGCCCACAGCAGCAGGCGGCGGTCGCTGGCAGGGAGGTTCAATGGCATCCCAGCTTCTCCAATTGTCCCAGCGACTCTTCAAAATCCTGCTGCGCTGCTGGGCGGTCTCCATACCAGACGATTTCAAACTTTTGCGTGAGGGTGGAAAGCGGCGGATAATTCGGACTTCGTGAACTCAGCAGGCGCAGATATTCGCGCGGTGTTCGAGCGCGCTTGGGTCTCCACGCGCCTCCCGATTCCAAAAAAGAAATTCCTGCCCAGTAAGCAAAATGGATGGCATTGCGCCAGTCCTGCTGTTCCGCATATTTTTTTGCCTCGGCCAGCCATGCGCGCCAGTTTCGGGCGGAAGGGGAGAACGGTATGATCTCGCGCGCCTGCGGCTCCTCTGGCTTCCGGCTCAACTGTTTGAAGGTCCAAAACAGCAAGAGTAGAAGAGCGATGCCGATAAGAACGTAGACCGCCGCTTGCAACAAACTGAACCCGCCAAGCCTGCCAAAGTGAAGGTGGCTGAGATGGCGGCCCAGCCAGCGGTAGAGCTGTGAGAGAAGTGTCTCCTTCAGTCCTGGTCCGTGGACATTCCTGAAGTCACGCCGTGAAAGAATCTGGCTGAGCTTCTCGCGGGCAACCGGAATATCTGTGGCCCCCTGGTCATATGCTGCGGCGTCCTTCTGGAGACGGAACAGATATGCCTCAGTTTGCTGCAAATGTTGGGACTTTTCTTTTGGGTCCGCCTTGGAGAGTTCCGTAAGCTCGTTCTTCAGCTCCCGATAGCTCACCGTGACTTTGTCATTGCCCGTGTCCACGGCCACCTGGTCGGGAATGGCAGCTATCACGCTGCCTGTCTGCCCTGGATTTTGTTCAAGGGATTGGACCTGCTGCGCGATCTGATGTAGTTGCTGCCGATACCCGTTCAACGTCACGGGCGCGTCTGCGGCAAGGAAGCCGGATAAACACAGAACCACCGTGAGAATGGTTACCACGCGCTCCCGAAACGAAATGCGGTTCATCCGACTGTGGAAGTGGCGCCTGGGGCGGGATGGCTCTCCAGCGGCGGTGGGGGTGGTGGCTGGCCGATAGCTTCCATCATCAATTGCAGGTCGAACGCTTCTTTGCGCACGCGCTCATCATAGTAGATAAGAGTAACTGCAATGGTTGCGATTGGAAAAGCGATGCTGCGAGAAATGAAATCCGCAACGTATTGCCAGATGACGAAGGGCAGCAAGCGAAATGGATCTTTACTCGTGACCGCAAGGGCGATGCCGATAAAATACGGAATGGAAAGGACCGCGGCAAGAGCGAAAGAAATGATTGCCGCCAGAACGATGACGAGAATCAAACGCAATACTGATCCGTTGCTGAGGCTCCAACTGCGTTTCAAGCTCTCTATCACATCCAGGCGCTCCACCACGGCGGCCGGCACCGCAAGCGAGAACTTCGCGGTCAGGAAAAACACAAGTGCGATGAGTAGTGGAATCAGAAAGAGAAATGCTAGTACGGCAAGCAAGCCGGGAGCAGATGGAGGCCGGCCTGGTGCGACGACTCCCGTAGCAAATAGAGGGACTATAAACACCATCATCACCGCTATTACCGCACCGGCGACGGCGAGAAATTCCAGTACAACAATCCCGAGAATGGTTCCTGTGGCGGGAAAGATCATCTTGTAGGCCTCGGCAATACTTGTCTTGTGGCCCAGATGAACGCGGGTAACCGCATATACTGATGCGCCTGTTGCCAGCGCGTACCCGATCAGCCATAGCGCAATTAGCACGATCGCGGTCAGAACAGCGGCAACAATCCCGGCAACTTGCAGTTCCGGCCGGCGGGAAAATACCGTGACATTGCCCGCTGCAACGAACCCCAACTGGCCGAGCAATAGAAACGCCGGCGGTACGGCCGCGATACCGGCAAACAACAGAAAGTTCTGCCGGTAAAGACTGAAGGTCCTGTCCAGGACCTGTGAAGTGCTCATTGGCCGCAACGATGAGTCCAATCGCTCTCCTAAGCTTAGAAAAGGGGATAGGTGTAGGTGCATGGTAGCACAGGCCCATACTGGCGCTGCGATTACGTGAGTGATCCAACTGGGCGAGGCTACGCGAAAACAGCGAGCAGGCGACTCTCTGGTAGACTCACTTGTTCAACTTTCGCGAGGATCAAGCGAGTGAGACAACTTCCTGTAATGGTGGTTCATGGCGGCGCGTGGGCCATGCCCGATTTTGCAGTCGATGGCCACATTCGTGGCGTGAACAAAGCTCTGACTGAAGGCTGGCGTGTTCTGGAAAAAGGTGGACGCGCGCTGGATGCGGTTCAGGCCGCAATCACATACATGGAAGATGATGAACAGTTTGATGCCGGCCGGGGCAGCTTTCTCACGTGCGATGGCCGCGTGCAACTAGATGCGCTGCTGATGGAAGGCGCTACACTCCGGGCCGGCGGTGTTGGCTGTGTGGAACGCATCCGCAACCCCATTGTTGCGGCCCGCCTGATCCTTGACGAGAGCCCACACGTTTACATGGTGGGGCAAGGAGCGGAGCAATTTGCGCAGGAGCACGGGATCAAGCTCTGTCGCAATGAGGACCTGGTAATTGAGCGCGAGGTGAAACGGCTCAAGGATGCCCAGGCGAAGGCCGCCGCTGGTCATCCCGACACAACCTTTGCTGGGGCTGATCGTGGTCACGATACGGTGGGCGCGGTGGCGCTCGATGCCCAGGGCAACATCGCTGCAGGCACTTCTACCGGCGGCACCCTCAACAAAGCCCCCGGGCGGGTCGGAGACTCCTCTTTGATCGGATGCGGGTGCTATGCCGATAACCAGAGCGCGGCGGTCTCCTGCACAGGCTGGGGTGAGCCGATAATGAAATTGGTTCTGGCCAAGTGGGCCGCGGACCGCGTGCAGTCAGGCGGGACGCCCGACGCGGTGGTGCAGGAAGCTATGTTCTACCTGAAAAGCCGATTAAACGGGCACGGAGGCATGATCCTGCTTGACCAGCGCGGCCGCTTCGGCATCGCCCACAATACTCCGCGCATGGCTTGGGCATATAAGAGCACGCTGGGAGAAAGATCCGGCGTGAATTGCTAAAGTGAATTCCTTGCAGCTCTGCTCTGCTGAGTTGCGCCAGCTCCGTGTTCGCAGGATTTACAATATAAGTTTAGCCGGACCCGACACCAAAATCAGAGGATCTGATGTACGAAGTCACGGTAGAAGATAGCTTTGCCGCAGGACACTACCTCCGGGATTACAGAGGGAAGTGCGAAAACCCGCACGGCCACAATTACAAAGTCCGTGTGACTCTGCGTGGCGCGGAGCTGGATAAAGCCGGCCTGCTACTCGATTTCAAGGACCTGAAAGAAGTGATGAAGCACGTGATTGAGCGGCTTGATCATCAGATGCTCAACGACATTGAGCCGTTTACAATGCTGAATCCTTCCGCGGAGAACATTGCCAAATATTTTTACGATCAGGCGAACCGGCAGCTCAAGACCTTGACCAATGGAAGAGTGGGAATTAAGGATGTGACCATTTGGGAGACAGATACGACCACGGCCCGATATTCCGAGTAAATGCAGATTATCGAAATCTACCGTTCCATTCAGGGAGAATCGTCCTTTGCCGGTTTGCCGTGCATTTTTGTGCGTCTGGCGGCCTGCAACCTGCGTTGCAGATGGTGTGACAGCGAGTACACCTTCTCCGGGGGCAAGAAGATGAACGCAGCCGAGATCGAGTCCGAAGTGACTCGTCTTGCTGCGATCGGCCTTATTGAATTTACAGGCGGTGAACCAATGCTGCAGGAACGCGAACTGGTTCCTCTCATGCAGCGGTTCGTGGAACTGGGCTATACGCTGCTCCTGGAAACAAGTGGCGAGCGACCTTTGGAAAAGGTGCCTGCTGGAGTGCATAAGATTGTCGACGTGAAATGCCCCGGATCAGGTGAAGGCGGCTCATTCAGGATGGACAATCTGCGGTTGCTTAACAGCAGAGATGAAGTTAAGTTCGTGCTGGCCGACCGAGCGGACTACGACTTCGCCCGCGACTTCACCCGCAAGTACGGGTTAGAAACAACAGTGGGCAGTGTCATCTTTTCTCCCGCTTTCCAAAAAGAACCGGGGGAAGAGCGAGATGTTTCCAACTGCACCCTTGACCCGCGCCTTCTTGCGGAATGGATCCTTTCCGACGAGCTCCGTGTCCGCCTGGGACTGCAGATCCATAAGTTCATCTGGGAACCGGCAGCAAAGGGTGTCTAGCGTTCCTTAACGGGTAGAGGCCGTCAATTTCTCGGCAGTTGAGCAGCAATTCTGGGCAGTTTGTCATCGAAACCGGGGAAGAGACCAAAAAGAGGTTGATGTGCCAGGGGAAAAGCATCCTTCCATAGTGCTATTAAGCGGCGGTATGGACTCATGCGTCTGTGCGGCGCTGGCGGCACGTGATACTGAGGTTGCCGCCATGCACATCAGCTATGGGCAGAGAACACAACAGCGGGAGCGATGGGCATTTGAGCGGATTTGTGATCGCCTGGAGATCCGGCAGCGGCTCGCCCTGCGGAATGATTCGCTCAGCCTTATCGGAGGGTCGGCTCTTACGGACACAAACATTGCCGTTCCCGAAGCAAAGGCGGAGATCGGCGTAGGCCGAGTGCCGGCTACCTACGTTCCCTTTCGCAACGCGCACTTTCTCGCTGCGGCGGTAAGCTGGGCGGAGGTACTGAATACTGATCAGATTTACATCGGCGCCGTAGAACACGACAGCTCCGGATATCCGGATTGCCGTCCGGCATATTACAAGGCGTTCAACGAAGTGGTGCGAACGGGAACCCGAGATGGAAGGATCAGGATTGTCACGCCCCTGATTGCGATGCGAAAGGCGGAAATCGTCCGTCTGGGACTGGAACTCGGGGCGCCCTTTGATTTGACGTGGTCCTGCTACAGCCGCGAAGATAAAGCATGTGGTACCTGCGAAAGTTGCGTCCTGCGCCTCCGGGCTTTTGAAGAGGCAGGAATAGTTGATCCAATTCCTTATATGGCGCCGGTTGCAGGTCCTAGAGTTTAGCCAGGAGGAGGCATTTCTACGATGAAAAGGAATCTGATATTGACGGCACTGGCCGTGTTCTGCGCGATGGCTGGAGCAATACCGGCGTCGGCCCAACTGGCAGAAGTTGGGGGGAAAGTCACCGACAGGGGTAAGCCGCAGCCGGGCGTGCAAGTCGTCTACAAGGACGAAAGCAACGGCCGGCAGATCAAGATGAAGACCAACAGCAAAGGCGAATTCTTTCAGCTTGGTGTGCCGATCGATACATATACAGTCTCTGTGCTCGACAACAGCGGCAAGGAACTATTCAAGCAACCGGGCATACGCGTAGGTATAGGCGGCGAGAATGCCCTGAATACGATGGATATCGATCTCAGTACCGGGGCGACTGCAAAGGGGCAGGGCTCTGCAGGTAGTGCTGGAGGTCCCGGGGCTCGCACCTCGGAATTCGCGGGAGGTTATTCGAGGGGCGGCGCGGAAATAAAAAACCAGAAAAATCAGCCCAAGATGACCAAAGAGGAGATCGCGGCTATCGAGGCGCACAATGCCAAAGCTAAAAACGAGAATGTCTTGATCGCTCAGGCTCAGACCGACCTGAACGCGAAGAACTGGCAAGGAGCAATACCGCCCTTGCAGCAACTGGCCCAGACAGAGCCGAATCGGTGGTCATTCAACCAGGCGCTTGGCAACGCTCAGCTCAACACCGGGCAATACGATGCCGCCGTCCAGAGTTTTGATAAGGGTATTCAGGTAGCGCAGAACGTGGTTTCCGGCAGCCTCAAGGATCCCAAGAACCCGGACGCGAATCCCGTCAAAGCGAAAACGGGATTGGCTGCGATGTTGACCAACCAGGGCAATGCTTATCTGAAGCTGCACAAGAACCAGGAAGCGGTAGCGGCGTTTGAGAAGGCCGCCAGCCTGGACCCGAATCCGGGAGTCGCTTACTTCAATCTCTGCGCTACTCAATACAACATCGGAAACACTGACGGCGCGCTGGCCGCCTGCAACAAGGCCATTGCGGCCGACCCGAACCGCGCTGACGCTTACTTCATCAAGGGCTCGCTCCTGATGGCCCAGGGGAAGACGGACAAATCCGGCAAATATACCGCTCCTGATGGAACAGCCGAAGCACTCAACAAGTATCTTGAGCTGGAGCCGAATGGGGCGCACGCGAACGACGTGAAACAAATGCTGCAGTTTATCGGCTCGAAAGTGCAGGAAAACTACAAAGCAAAGAAGAAGTAGCGCTCGCGTATGGGGCATTTTGAAGTGGGGCGGTCTTTCAAGACCGCCCTTTTATGTATTTACCACAGAACAGCGACAAATCACGGCAGCGGCGAAGTGGCGCCTTCAAACACCTTAGTAACCCCACCCCGGCCGATCCCGTAAACGATGAAACCCTTCTGATCAAAACTGTATTCACGGAACAGGAGCTCCGCGAAGCCGTCGCCGTCTACATCGACTGCATCGATCAGTTCCAGCCGCGGAGCAACATCCAGTCGCGAGGAATCAGTAACGCTGGCAGATAAGCGCTGGAGATCGCCTTGAAAATCGAGACGCGCAATCAGGGTGAGATAGCGCGATACAAATTTTCCCGGTGCTCCTTTTGTTGCCGGCGTAACATAGCTGCCCGGAACCTCCGCCGTGAGCACCATGATGGCATCATTGCTCAGATCCAGGTCGAAGGCGCGAATCACAACATTTTTCATCGAGTTTTCGTTCAATTTCGAGTTTTCCGGGGGGAGCTGTGCGAGCGCCAGCTTGAGCATTTTTTCTTCTGCTTTTTCCTGATCACCCGGTTTAAAGACGAATTGGTAAGAGCGGCTATCGGACGGTTGGGCATCGGAAACAGCTACAAAAGTCTGGGCGGCTGGCTTCTGAACGCCTGCCGTTCCCGCTGGAAGCGTACTCTGAGCAGCCGGTCGTGGAGTGCTTGACGGGTTTGGCGCCGTCTCCGGTTCGCCTGTGGTTCCGGGCGACGTATGCCGAAGCACCGGCCTGTCAGAGTCCTCCGCCTCCTCGGGTTCGGGAGTAGGAGTGGGCTGGGCGACAGGCGCAGGTGTCGGAGTGCTTGCTGCTGACGCGGCGCCGCTGTTTTCGCGGTGAAGGATCGGCCGGCCATCGCTGGAATCGTCAGATTGCGCCGGCTGCTTTGGCGGCTCTGATTTGTTAGCCTCCTGCGTAATCGGCTGCCACTTCCCCAATGCTGTCCAAATGCCCTGGTTGGATGAACTGAACAGCGTTACATAACCGACAGGCAGGCCAGACTTCTGAGCTTCATAAACTACTCCTTTGTCCAGCGCCATGGGTTCCGGATGCGCCTCATAAATGCTGGCGTCTTCGAATTGTCCCTGGTCCAGAATGACGATCGGCGTCAGCTTAGCGATGGTGTTGCCGGCCGAATCCCTTGCCAATGTGAGCAATCCGGTGGCTCGCAGTTTGTGAGGCTTGGGTCGTCTGTAGGAAGTTGTGATGCCGTCTTGTTGACCGAACGAAACGCTTATTAGAACCAAAGTGAGCGCCAGTAGGATTGAACTGGCCGGAAAAATTCTTCTGCGATATAAATTCATCTGGTACCTTGAAAACACGGAAAAACTATGCAAGTTAATGATAAAGCGCCGGACTTCTCGCTTGCCAATGAGCAGGGAGAGAAAGTTTCTCTGAAAGATTATCGGGGAGACAACGTGGTGTTGTTTTTTTATCCCAAAGCCAACACACCGGGCTGAACGATTGAGGCGTGCGGGTTCCGCGACGCATTCCAGAAAATCCAGCGTGCCGGTGCTGTGGTGCTCGGCATTTCCGGCGACAAACCTTCAGCGCAGAAAAAGTTCAAGGAGAAGTACGAGCTTCCTTATCTGTTATTGGCGGATGAGGACAAGAGCGTAGCGAAAAAATTCGGCGTGCTCAAAGAAAAGAGCCTCTATGGACGCAAGTACATGGGAATCGATCGCACCACGTTTGTCATCAATCCGGAAGGCAAAATTGCTGCCGTGATTACCGGCATTAAGCCGGACGAACACGCTGACGCCGTGCTGGCGGCGATCAACCATGCGAAATGATAGGTGATCGCCCCACTTTCGCACCGAAGTAACGAGTCTAGCGCTTTGAGCCTGTGATCGTGAACGTGAATACGGTCTCGGCGGGAATCACTGCCTCTTGCTTGCCGGTTGCAGCAGCCGCCCCGGTTCCGGCCCCGGCTCCAACCAAGGCTCCAATGGCCGCACCTTTGCCTCCACCGGCCAGAGCGCCAATCAGGGCGCCTGCGCCTGCTCCGCCGCCTATTTTTGCGGCATTGCTTTTGGTATGGCTCTTGCCCTGTCTGCTCACACGCGAGCTGTACACCGGGTCACCCTTGATCGATGTCAGCCGAATGGAGATCTGGCCAGGGTCATGAAGCCTGCCACTGCGCTTTACAAATGTCACCCTCCCGCGCACACGATCACCGGCCCGGGCAACTCTTTTGTGGTGCACGATGATGTCTCTGGTCAACACGCCCGTCCAGGCTGCCCCCTTGTGCGCCGTCCCGGAACTCAAGGTCTGGTTTATGCGGACAGTTGCGTGCGTTCCTGTGGGAAAGCGCTCCGCGCTGGCAAAAACGCAAAATAAAAACAGCACGCCCAGGACAGAAATTCTGCGAAGTCTCATATTCTGTTTAGCTCCTTTTGCAGGCTCAATCTACAATATCCGGCTCAGCGGAAAATATTTTGATTGTAGAGACGACAGACTGAAATTTTAGCCCGCTTGAAACGGATCGATTCAGCACCGTTTTGCACGGAGGTGATTGTGCGTTGGTGCATCCTGGCTCTTATGGTTATGAGCGTTTCTGCTTTTGGACAAAGTCGCGCTGCGACGCGCAGCGCAACTACCAAAGCGCTGCACGCGCTCTTTGACGCCGAATGGGATTACCGGATGCAGCAGTTCCCGGAACAGGCTTCAGAACTGGGCGACCGCCGCTGGAATGATCGTTGGACTGATGAGAGCGTGGAAGCTTATGCGCGCCGCAACCGGCACAATCAGCAAGTTCTTGCCAGGCTGGCCAGGATCGATCGCGCGAGCCTCAGCCGGGCCGACCAACTCAATTACGATCTGTTCCAAAAGAATTACCGGAGGGCAGTCGAAGGCTATAAATTTCACCAGTTCCTCATCCCTTTGAACCAGCGCGGCGGCATTCAAACCCAGGATGAACTGGCGGACTCACTGCGATTTGAGACGTTGAAAGACTACCAAGACTGGATTGCGCGCATGCGCGTCTTCCCTGTGCTCATGGACCAGACCATCGCCCTGATGAGCGATGGCATAAAAGAACGCATGGTTCATCCCAGGGTGATTATGGAGCGCATTCCCGCGCAGATCGATAAACAGATAGTCTCTGATCCCACACAGAGCGGCTTCTACAAACCATTTCAGCACTTCTCTCCGGAAATTTCGACTCAGGACCAAAACAGGCTCAAACAAGAGGCGCGAGAAGTCATTGACCAGCAAGTGGTCCCCGCTTATCAAAAATTCAAGGCGTTTTTCGTCAAGGAATATCTGCCGGCGTGTTTCGATCAGGTTGGCATCTGGCAGGTTCCTCATGGCGACGAACTTTATGCCTTTGATGTCCGGCGCTACACCACAACCAATCTCACACCAGCCCAGGTACATGAGATCGGGTTGAAGGAAGTCGCCCGAATTCGCACCGAGATGGACGCGGTGATGAAGCAGACGGGCTTCAAAGGCTCGCGAGACGACTTCTTCAAGTACCTGCGGACCGATCCCAGATTCTTCTATAAATCTCCGGAGGACCTCCTTGAGGCTTACAAAGCTTTGGCCAAGACGGTGGATCCAAACCTGGTGAAGGTGTTTCGCAAGCTGCCGCGTGAGCCCTATGGAGTGGAACCTATTCCAGCAGTTGCGGCGCCCGATACCACCGCGGCGTACTACCGGCCTGGGGCGGCCGACGGCTCGCGCGCTGGAACCTACTTTGTCAACCTTTACAAACCTGAGACCCGCCCAAAGTGGGAAATGCTGGTGCTTACGCTACATGAATCCGTTCCGGGACATCATTTGCAGATCGCTTTGGCCCATGAAATGGGAGATATCCCCAAATTCCGCCGTTTTGGCGGCTACACCGCGTTTATCGAAGGGTGGGGACTTTACGCGGAATCACTAGGCGATGACATGGGCCTTTACACCGATCCGTATTCCAAGTTCGGAGAGCTGACGTACCAGATGTGGCGGGCAGTCCGCCTGGTGGTGGATACCGGAATTCATGCAAAGCATTGGACGCGAGACCGAGCGATCAAGTACTTCATGGATAATGCGCCAAAAGCGCGACTGGACATCGTGAACGAAATCGATCGTTATATTGCATGGCCGGGGCAGGCGCTGGCCTACAAGATTGGAGAACTCAAGATTGAAGAGTTGCGGGCCCGCGCTCATGAACAGCTCGGCTCAAAATTCGACCTCAAGGCTTTTCATGAAGTGGTTCTCGGGTCCGGACCGCTGCCGCTTGATATTCTGGAACGCAACGTGAATGACTGGATCTCTGAGCAGAAAAAACAACCCAAAAGTCGCAGCGGAAAATGATCTCGCCCTTAAAGCGCAGCGCCTTCCGCGCGCATTCTTCAATCGTGACCCGCGGCAGGTCGCGCGCGAACTGCTCGGCAAACTCATCGTAAGGAAACTTGGGCCCGATTTTCTGGCGGGCAGAATCGTGGAAGTTGAAGCCTATCTTGGCGCGGAGGATGCCGCTGCGCATGCTGCAGCCGGCCGTACTCCGCGCAATAGCGTTTTGTTTGGTCCCCCGGGGCACGCCTATGTCTATTTCATCTACGGCGTTCATTATTGCCTGAACATCTCGTGCATGCCGGAGGGCGAAGCCGGTTGTGTGCTCATCCGCGCGCTGGAACCTGTCGCCGGCGTGCTAGAGATGGCAAGCGCGCGCGGGCTTGAGTCGTTTCATCCTGAATCTCAACGCGATCTGCTCAAGCTGTTAAGCGGTCCAGGAAAGCTGTGCGAGGCGCTTGGGATTATGCGGCCACGCGACAATGGCAAAGACTTGCTTTCGTCCAGATCTGATCTTCAGTTGCGGGATGACGGGGTTCGACCGGCGCAGATTCTTACCACACCGCGCATCGGGATCACGAAATCAGCAGAGATGCCGCTGCGTTATCTCATCGCTGAAAATGCGTTCGTATCCAGGCGCTGAAAGCATCAAGAAACTCCCTGCCGCGCAGGTTAAAACAGGTATCACGCTGATTTGGCGTAGCGATACCATTCAGTTATGCGGAAGCAGCAGGTTATCAATCAACCTCGTCGGTCCCACATATGCGGCCACGGCGACCAATGCGCCGCCTGAAATCTCCAGCACTGAGTCCAAAGTGTCCGGATTCACAATCTCAAAATAATCCAGCCTCACCGCCGGTTCGTCCGTCATCACACTTTTGCCGGCATCGATGAGCTTTTCGGCGCTGCGCTCGCCCTGTTCAACTAGCGATTGCACACGCCTGAGCGAGCGACTCAGGACCAGCGCCTGCTTGCGCTCCTGCGGGTTGAGATACGTGTTTCGCGAACTCATGGCCAGACCGTCGCTTTCGCGCACGATGGGGCAAACGACGATGTTCGCGGCAAAATTCAGGTCACGTGCCATTTTGCGGATGACAGCCACCTGGGCAGCGTCTTTCTGCCCGAAGAATGCGGCGTTCGGCTGCACGATATTGAACAACTTGGAGACTATGGTGCTAACTCCACGAAAATGCCCCGGACGCGAGCGGCCATCCAGCTTTTCGCTCGGCCCTTCCACAGTGACCCACGTCGCGGCGCCCGCCGGATACATCTCTTCCACGCTCGGACAAAAGATGCAGTCCACGCCTTCGCGCTCCAGCATGGCTTTGTCCTGGTCAAAAGAACGCGGATATTTCGCAAAATCCTCAGTGGGCCCGAACTGTGTTGGATTGACAAAGACGGAAACCACCACCACGTCCGACTGCGTACGAGCCGCACGAACGAGTGAAAGGTGCCCTTCATGTAGCGCGCCCATAGTGGGCACAAAGCCCACCTTTTTCCCCTCGCGCTGCGCGGCGCGGGAGAAAGCAGTCATTTCTGTGGCGGAAGAAACGATCAGCATTTGCTCTTGGTAATTGTTCATTAGCAGTTAGTGCGCGCAGGTTGATGCCGACAAGCCGCTGGCGGCCGCCAACCCTGGTGGCGTGTCATGCTAAATGCTAATGGCTTGCTTTACCGGTACGCCTTCAACTGCTTGCGATTCAAGATTGCTTCGAGTTCAAACTTTGTGCTCTTGGGCAGATGATAAGACTCTTCGTCCGAGGGGTAGCTGCCCATTTCCACGTCCGTCTTGAACTGCTGCACGGCGCTGCTGATGAGGGCTGCGGCATCACCGTAACGGCGCACAAACTTTGCGGGCGGCGCAAAGCTCAGGTTGAGCAGGTCATGGAAGACCAGCACCTGGCCATCGCAATCCGGCCCAGCGCCAATGCCAATGGTGGGAGTGGCGACTTCCTGGGTGATCATGGCTGCCACTTCTCGGGGCACTCCTTCCAGCACGATGGAAAATACTCCTGTACGATCCAGCGCCACCGCGTCCTTGACCAGTTGCTCGACTCCGGCCAGGTCTTTGCCTTGTACTTTGTAGCCGCCCATCTTGTGCAGCGATTGCGGCGTCAGCCCAATGTGGCCCATCACCGGGACCTCGGCATCCAGGATGCGGCTCACCAGGCTGGCCCGTTTTTCGCCGCCTTCGATTTTTACCGCTTCCGCTCCACCATCTTTCACGAAGCGCACGGCGTTGCGCACACCTTCCGCTTCATCGCTCTGATACGTCCCGTAAGGCATATCGGCAATCACCAGCGCCGATTTCACCGCCCGACGCACAGCGCGCGTGTGGTGCAGCATTTCTTCCATGGTGACCGGGAGAGTACTGTCATAGCCAAGGACAACCTGGGCGAGTGAGTCCCCCACCAGGATCATGTCAATTCCGGCTTCATCCACCAGGCGCGATGTGGCGTAATCGTAGGCGGTCAGGCAGGTAATAAGTTCTTGTCTACGCTTCTTTTCGAGAATGGTTTGTGTGGTGATCTTCGGTCGGGCGCTCGGCTGCCCTCCGACAAACGAAGTGATGCTCATGTTGCCTCCAGTGCAGTTCGGGAGACCTCCCGATACCACCTGTTACCTGCATAAGATGCAGACAGGGGTATTGTAGTCGCACGTGGAGGGCTTGGTGAAGTAAAAATCGCGAAACATCCTGAGTCCGGGGCCATTGTTCTCAAGCGCTTGGGAGCGTGCTTTATGGGAAATCCTATCCTGGCGGCAACTCTTAAGTGATCGTGCAACTTACTCAGGGGCTTCCGCTAGCTCTCCACGGGCACAGAAAAACAGGTAACTGAAGAAGATCACCGCAATGGCGCCGGCCAGCGCGAATTTCCACTGCCACCCAATGGAGGGTGATGGCGAAATGAAACCCTCAATGGTGCCGGCAAGGATAAGAATCGGGATGACTCCAACCAACAGGCGCACAGCTTCGCCTCCGGCACGGGCAAGTGAGTCGCGACGGGGCAACATTCGCGGAAAAAGCATGCCTTGGGCAATGCGAAGTCCGGCGCCTCCAGCAATGAAGATGGCAGGGAGTTCCAACACGCCATGAGGAGCGACAAAGCTCCACAGCGGCAGGCTCATGCCCGATAGCCAGCACGCAGCGCCTACAACTCCCAAAAGCAGTCCATTGAAAGCTATACTCAACACCGTACCTATGCCTGCCGTAATCCCCATCGCAAATGCGATAAATGTTACGCTCAGGTTGTTGGTCATAATCCGGCTGGAAGCTAAAGGCTTTACAGCCACCACCGATTCCGTCCACATCTTGTGGCGCTCAATGGTTTCCATCATCTGCGGTCCCAGAAAGAGGTGCATGAAGTCCGGC
Source organism: Candidatus Angelobacter sp. (assembly GCA_035712465.1). Taxonomy (GTDB): domain Bacteria; phylum Acidobacteriota; class Terriglobia; order Terriglobales; family Acidobacteriaceae; genus Angelobacter. The sequence continues at coordinate 223,060 of DASTAS010000012.1, read as the reverse complement.
CGCGTGACGGAAAGCAGCAGGCCTGCCAGGCCGCCCAGAGCGAAAAGCAGGAACGCGGCGCCGATGAGGCGCAGGTTGCGGCGGAATATTCCCGGCCAGGTAGAGCGATAGAAGTGGATGATCCCACCGGCGCTCGATTTTTGCCCGGAATAGATGGTATTGTGAGCGCGGGAAAGCAGCAGGTTCAAAGAGCGGGCATAGGTCTTCCCGGTAGCATCTTCGCGCAAGGTTGAAAGATCAGCGGCAGCCTGCCGGTAGAGCAGGCCAAGCTCTTGAAGCTCAAGGCGGGTCAGCGAGCCGAGCCCTTGATGGTGAGTCTGGTCCAGCAGGCGCTCCAGGCGGTCCCAGTGGCTTTGCCTTTTTGTGAGCCAGTGAGCAGAGATCATTACGTGGACAAGCTTATCATTGACACTCCGGAGCAGGTGCACCTTGAATTTCTGCTGGCCGGCATCGGCAGCCGATTTATGGCGGCGCTGCTTGACAGCCTGATTCAAGCTGCGATTGTCTTTGTTGTCTTTTTGATCGGCATGATCTTTTTTTCCGGCCTTGCGCCCATCTGGGGTTTCGCTATCCTGATGTTCCTGTCCTTCTCGATCACTTGGGGTTACTACGCATCATTCGAAGCGCTGTGGAAAGGGCAAACACCGGGAAAGCGCTGGGCCGGCATTCGCGTGATCAAGGAGTCAGGAAGGCCCATCAACGCATTTGAGGCAATCTCCCGCAATTTTGTGCGCATTATCGACTACATGCCCGGATTTTACGGGGTAGGCGTTGTAACCATGCTGCTGAACAGTAAGCAGCGCCGCTTAGGCGACTTCGTAGCGGGTACGCTCGTAGTGCATGAATCTTCTGATCGCGACGCGACGCCTTTTTTTAACACTGAGCCAGGCAGCGAGTTTGTTTTTCCTCAGGCCGTGCGGCTGACGCTGCAGGAAGCTGAACTCATTGAGGCCTTCCTCGCGCGCCGTCTGGATATCACTTCTGCCGTACGACAACAAACGGCTGAGCGCATTGCTCAAATGGTCTCAAACCGGCTCGGAATAGCCCACGACGCACGTCCCGCGGACACAGAAGCCTTTCTTGAACTCATCGTCAGGGAATTCAGGAGCCGGGCAAGGTACCGGTGAGTCAGCAGCCATTGCCGTTCGACTTCTCCGGGAATTTTTGCCTGAAGACACCAGAACCTATAAGGTAAATATCTGACGTGCACTAACGTTTATCGCTTGCGTGTTGGGATTACCCGTTTTTTTGTGGTACTTTAGGCCCTAATCGCTCATTCGTGATTTTTCCCCGGCACAAGGGCGCCTCTCGCATTCATTTATGGCACTTGGATTCGGCTTCAACAAAGTAAAGGTACTGGCATCGGCGGAGAAGTTCGTCCAGCAGGGGAAACTGCAAAACGCCATTGCGGAGTACGAGAAGGTAGTACGGGAAGATCCTAAAGATCTTACCGTCCTGAACACTATCGGCGATCTTTACGCCCGGCTGGGCGACAATGACCACGCCGTCCATTACTTCAAAAAAGTCGGCGATCAATATGCCCAAAGCGGATTCACGGTAAAAGCGATCGCCATCTACAAAAAGCTCTCCAACCTTTCCGCAAACAATGCCGACCACATCACCAGGCTGGCTGAGCTCTACACCCAGCAGGGCCTGTTCAGGGATGCGCGCGCTCAATACATGTTGATTGCCGACGCGCATTTGCGGAGTGGGGAACACAGCCAGGCAGCGCGTGTCTTCCAGAGGATTCTGGAGCTTGATCCGGAAAACACGGCGACGCAAGCCAAGCTCGCCGATCTCTACATGAAGCTTGGCAAGAAAGAGGACGCGCTCAAGATCTACACCAGCGCGGCGGAAGGGCTGTACGTAAAGGGCTCCTTTGAGGCTGCGGCAGAAGCGCTGAACAAGGTGATTACGCTCGATCCGAAGAATCCCGGCGCCATGCTGCTGCGGGGTATGATCGCCACCGATTCCGGGGATAGTGTTTCCGCCATTCGCTACCTGGAGCAAGTGCCTGACCGGGAGGCTCGCCCTGAGACGCTACACGCCCTTTTGCGTGCGCGGTTGAATTCAGACGAGATAGAAGGGGCAGAAGCGGAGGCGCAGGCCCTCCTGGACCGTCACAATGATCCCAGCGGTATCAGCTCGCTGGCCGAATGGTACATAGATCATGACCAAGTCAGCAGCGCCGTTGGCCTGTATGAGAAGAACGCCGGGAAGCTTTTTGGCGGCGATGCCGCCGTGCTGCAAAACACCGTTCATGCGCTGATCAGCAAGGCCAAAAACAACCCTGACGCCGTCAACCGGTTGCAGCACTTGCTGCAGAAAGACGGAGAGGGCGCGCCGAGCGCTGAGAAAATGGAAGCCCAAGCGCATGCTCACGCACAAAAAGGCGAATTCGCCCAGGCTCGCGATTTATACAAGAAACTTTCAGAAATTGAACCGGAGAACGCGCTCCACAACCAAAATTATCGCCAGATGCTGGCTAAACTGGGTGAAGATCCGGCCACTCGAATTCTTACCCCCGAAGAAGCAGCTCAGGCTTTCATGGTGGAAGAGCTTGACCAGAGCTCAGTGTTGGTGCAGCAGAAGTATGATCCGCCAACTGAAACCGCCATCGAGTCGGCGCTCACGGACGCGGAACTTTATGTTTCTTACAACGTTCCCTCCAAAGCGATTGCTCCGCTTGAAGCTGCGCTGCCGCTTGCTCCTAAAGACATTACCCTGAACCAGCGTCTGGCCACGCTGTACGCCCGTGCAGAAAGGTACACTGACGCGGCCCGCATTTGTCAAAACCTGAGTGATATCTATCGCGAGTTGGGCCACGCCAATGAAGCAGCAAGATACCAGGAAGCGGCAAGGAAGTATGGGCTACGGGCGGGCATAGGGCCAGCGACAACACCGCTGGCGCCGCGAGCTCCCGCAACCCCGCCGCCTCCCTCGGGGGCTGAGCCCTCTGCGCAGGCTGAGATAGCGGCTCCCGCTTCAATGCCGGGGTCCGGTACGTCGGCGGAAGAGCCCGCTTCCTCTGTCCAGGAATTCAGCTTCGATGTAACAGAGCAAATCGCTGCAGAGCCGGAGCCTGTAACCCTTTCGCCTGAACCGGCAACCGTACCGGAACTTGATTTGCACGTCTATTCCGCCGAGACCAAACCGGCGCCCGAAGAAGCCGAAGTAGAGATAGAGATTGAACCTTCGGCTGAATGGGAAGAGATGCTCTCCGTCGAAGTGGTAGAACCCGAGAGCACGAGCGTGAAGATTGCTGGCGCGCCATCGGCCCATGACACGCAGAAGCTGGAACCGGAGCCAGTTGAACTGGCTGCTACGCCGGAACCAGCACTCGAAGCCACAGTAAAAGAGCCCGAGGGAGGCTCCGATGTTTGCTATCTCGCTGACGAAAAAGTCCAGGAAGTGCAGTTCTACATTTCTCAGCAGATGTGGCAGGCGGCGAGGAATGCGCTTAAGGAGCTCGGCGAAGTCGCTCCGGAATCTCCTCAGCTCCCGGAATTGATGGCGGCAGTTTCTGCCGGGGAGCAAAAGTCCGCTCCAGAAATAGCTCCTCCCGAAGCGGCCCCAGCCACGCTGGAGCAGGCCGCCGCGCCCGCGCCCCCGATGCATCCCGGATTGCCCCAGGACCCATTTGCGGCACACATGCCTGCATCTTCAGCAGCGGCAAGCGCCAGCCTGCAACCGCCAGTACCCCAAACGCCTAAACCACCGCCGGCAGATCCCTTTGCAGCTCACATGCCTGCACCTTCCAGGCAGCAACCCGCGCTGTCTCCGAAAAATCCGGTTGCGCAGCCGATTGCGCAGGACGCCGAGTCCATTCTTGACCTCGGGAATGAGATCGCTCCACCGCCGCAGAAGCCCACACGCACTGCAGCAGTGCGTCCCCAGCCAGCCGCGATAGCGGCGAGCACAGAAGACATTCTCACCGATTTTGTTCACGATCTGGAGAATTCCGAGCTCCAGGATTTTGTTCCCAAATCGCATGCTGAGCCCGCTGCACCGGCGTCATCCATGGCGGCAACTCGCGCAGCCACTCCCACCCTGCCTGAAAGTGTGCCGGGCACACATACAAACGGTACCGCCCAGGTGGAGGACACCGGTTCAGTGCTTGCCGGCATTCTTTCCGATTTGCAGGAGGAAACAGCCGAAGCTGCGGAGCCTGAAGAAGACCCGGAAACACACTACAATCTGGGCATCGCATTCAAAGAAATGGGACTGCTCGACGAAGCCATTGGCGAACTGCAGAAGGTCTGCCGTGCCGTTGACAAGGGCCACAGTTTCTCCCAGCCCATACAGGCGTACACTTGGCTGGCACAATGCCTGGTGGATAAAGGCGCTCCCGAGGCGGCGGTGCGCTGGTACCAGAAGGCGCTAAAAATTCCCGCCCTGGATGACTCCAGCCGCTGCGCGATTTATTATGATCTTGCAGCCGCTTATGAGGCGTTTGGCGATAAAAAGTCCGCCTTGGCCAATTTCATGGAGGTCTACGGATCGAATATTGACTTCCGTGACGTGGCCGGCCGCATCAAGGCATTGAAATCCTGATACTTTACGACTGCATCTAATTAGCTCCGCTTTGAATTTGATTTCCACGAATCTCGAAACACCACCTGGCCCGTCTGCGGTGCAGGAGCCACCATTGCCGCCAGTCTGGCTCCAGCGCCTTTTTGCGCTGGTCTACGTCCTGTTTTGCATGGTGCTGGGAATGATCCTGCTTACCATTCCCTGGAGAAGCGACTGGTTTGACACCGGCTGGATCCTGCACTATCCGATGGCGCAGGCCATCCTGCAGCACGGGTTCGTTCGCGGAGCACTTTCCGGCCTCGGACTGATTGATATCTTTCTGGGCGTGATGGAGGCGGTAAATTATCACGACCGCCGCTAACCGTGCTCACCTGTCCGAGACGAGTTTACAAGACAAATTCCAACGCAATGACTGACAACAATAAAAACCCGCAACAAGATCAGGACCACCAATCTGATCATCCGCTGCATCCGGCGCCACTCGCCTATCTGAATCCTGACTTTTTGAATAGCCCGGATGGACGCATTTTGCGCATCATATCGGAGTACTCTGAGCCGCTCTCGCGCTTCCGCCGGGAGAAGATCCAGGACACTGTAGTTTTTTTTGGCTCGGCCCGCTTTGCCAGTCTTTCCCAGAGTGAAAAGGCGCTGACGATTCTGGAAAAACCCGGATCGGCCCGGTCGGCGAAACCGGAAGAACAGCCCGGCGGCAACGATCCTGATGCCTTGCAGGCGGCATTGAAGCGCGCGCATGCAGCGGTGGAAATGTCCCACTTCTACGAGGACGCCCGCAAGCTGGCCCATATGCTTACCGAATGGACCGTAACGCTTCCGGGAAAACGCCATCGCTTTGTCGTAACCTCCGGCGGCGGGCCTGGGATCATGGAAGCCGCAAACCGCGGCGCACGTGATGCCGGCGGCAAGACCATTGGACTGAACATCCGTTTGCCTTTCGAACAGTTTCCCAACCCCTACATTTCGCCGGAACTGAATTTTGAGTTTCACTACTTTTTCATGCGTAAGTACTGGTTTGCGTACCTGGCCAAAGCTCTGGTGGTGTTTCCCGGTGGATTCGGCACGCTAGATGAGCTGTTTGAAATTCTGACGCTGGCCCAGACGCAAAAACTGGCCAAGAAGATCATTGTGATCGTTTACGGAAAGGAGTACTGGAGCCGCGTGCTCAATCTGGAAGCCTTGGCGGACGCTGGAGCTATTTCACCCGACGATACACAGTTGTTTTCATTCTGCGATTCGCCCGAAGAAGCATTTGAATGCCTGAAGGAAAGTCTGACGAAGTATCATCTCCAGCCGCCGCCAGCGCGTCCGGTACCGGAAGAAGGGCCGGAAATCGCCAAAACGCTGCCGTAGAGCGGCGGCCTTGGCGACCCGGTTTGAGTGTTGATGCTGTCGGAAAAATGGCTTTCAGCCCGAAAATCAGATCCCCACATCGAGTGCAGGGATCTTCATTCTTATGCTTTCCGTGTTCTAGAACAGATTCCACAGGAACTGGTTGTACACCTCGTGGTGATACTGCACTTCAGGCACCTTCACAAATGTGCCCAGCAGGCGCGAGCAGCGGTCGGCTGAAGCCTGCTTGAGATCAGCGTAACGGGCCTTCACATCCTCGCCCAGGATTTTTGTAGTCCACTCGGAGTTACGGAAATTCTCCAGTGCCGTATAGATGTTGTCCGGCAGGTACCGCTCGGCCTGACGCAGGTTCTTGATGCGCGAAATGGACCCGTCAATGCCGGTTTTAAAGATCCCATACAGCACCATGTAGGGGTTGGCATCCGGAGCCACGGAACGGACTTCCACGCGCATGCTGCGCTCATTCCCGATGGGGATGCGCACCATCGACCCGCGGTCAACAGCCGACGCCTTGATCTGATTGGGCGCTTCAAAATGGGGATCGAGCCGCCGGTAGGCGTTTACACTCGAGTTCAGCAGCAGGCAGATATCATTGCCGTGGGTAAGAATCCGATCAACAAATTGCCATCCTGCCTCGCTGAGCTTCTCCTCGCCTTTCGCGTCCCAAAACAGGTTCTTGCCATCCTTGCTGATAGAAACGTTCGTATGCATGCCGTTGCCGTTCACGCCAACCACCGGCTTGGGCAGGAAACATGCAGTCAGCCCCATTTTGGTGGCCACCTGACGGCAGATGAGCTTATAAATCTGGATCTGATCGGCCGCAGCCACCACTTCTCCGTAACCATAATTGATTTCGAATTGCGAGGGCGCCACTTCAGGATGGTCTTTCTCGTTCTGGAAGCCCATGGCGCGCTGCACTTCCGCCGTGGTATCGATGAACTGGCGCAGCGGATCACCGGGCAGCGAGTGATAATACCCGCCCGTGTTCACGTATTCGAACTTGCTTGTGTCGTAATAGCGGCGCTCCGCATCCACGCCCTGGAACAGAAAACCTTCGATTTCATTGGCGGCATTCAGTGTGTAGCCTTGCTTCTCATACAATTTCTCGGCAAGTAGCTTCAGGACTCCTCGAATGTCGGCGGCGTAGGGCGTGCCGTTCTTATCAATCACATCACCAAAGACAAGCACCTTGCCAGGACCGAAGATGTCGGCGGGACCCCAGTAAAATGCGCCCCAGTCGATGGCCAGGCGCAAATCACTCTCGCGTTGCGCGGTAAACCCACGAATCGAGGAACCATCAAACGTGAGATTGTCCCAGCTTTTCAGCAGGAACTTTTTGTCGTAGTCGAGCATGTGCAGCCGGCCTTCCAGGTCGCTGAACAGCACGGTGATGGCCTTAATGCGCTTTTCATCCGTCAGGTACTTGAGGCGCTCCTCGCGAATCTTGGGCGCAGGAACGCGCTTCTTCCGCAGCTCTTTCGCGCCAAGGTTGAGTTCTTCCAGTTCATCGTACGAGATAGTCAGAAAATTACGCAGTTCGTTTGACATGGCTCTCCGCAGAATAGATTTTGAACGGCATGGGCTTGAAATGCTGAGGACTGACAGCTTAGGTTATCGCGGAGCAGTCAACGGGGCCAATTAAATAAGCTTATAAAGTTCATACAGCGAATTTATTGACAGGTTCAAGCGGGATTTCCACAATCATATGCACAAATTCTGCTACAGCAGCAGCAAAAGCCGGCTTCAACGTCATGCAGCACGAATTCCGTTTTGGCTGGAATCCGGTTCGGCCTCATTCACTTTCTGCTCTACATGCTTGATTTCCACTCGCTCCTTGCGGATATCAAGACGCAAGTGCGCGTACAAGCTCATGTATTGGTTCGCCACCCAGACCAGGGCGAAGCCGCCGATCAGGTATCCGCGCCAATCGTCAAAGATCAGTTTGTAGCCTGTGATGGCCAGGAAAAAGGCGGCCACGTAATGGCTGAAGCAGTACTCGCAGGTAAAAACAAAGAAGAATTTGCGCACAAAGAAATGCGGACTGTTTTCGCTGCGCTCGGCGCAGTACTGGCGTGGCTCGCGGAAGATCTCTTCGTGCGTTACCGTCCAGGCAATGCAGGCGACCGGAATCGCCAGCAGGAACAGCCACACAACTTGGAGGTAAAGCGGCATCTCCATAAAAGATGCTTTCAGCATGCTGTACTGATGCACAAGCGCTTTGAACCGTTCTGTGCGAGCGGGTTATAGTCAGTGAACAGCGCCCCTTTCTGATGTGCAACCCGGCCCAACCCGCGTACTCGCCCAGCAAGCGTCCTGTGCTGCTTTACTACATTACAGACCGGACGCAATTCGCCGGGAATGCAACCGAGCAGCAGAAGAATCTGCTCGAAAGGATCGCTGAGTGCGCGCACGCTGAGGTGGATTACATCCAACTGCGGGAAAAGGACCTGACCACACGAGAGCTGGAGCAGCTTGCCCGGCAGGCGATGGCAGCAATTCCGGCCGGTTCGTCTACTCGGCTGCTCATCAACTCCCGGCTGGATGTGGCGCTGGCCTGCGGCGCTCACGGCGTCCATTTACCTGCCAATAACCTGAGCGCCAGCGAGGCCCGCGCTATTTTCGCGCGTGCCGGTCACGCCCATCCCATCATCGGCGTTTCCACCCATTCCGCAGCCGAGGCGGCTGCGGCAGAATCACATGGCGCCGACTTTGCCGTATTCGGTGCTGTGTTTGAAAAAAGCGGACGAACGAATCCCGGCGGCTTTGAGCAACTGGCAGCGGCTACGCACGGCGCCATGCCCGTGCTGGCGCTGGGCGGCGTCTCGCTTCAAAACGCGGAGCAATGCCTGTGGGCCGGAGCCGCCGGAATTGCCGGCATTCGAATTTTTCAGCAGGGGGAAGTCTCAGCCACCGTGAAAATGTTGCGCCGGCTGCAGGCGGCACCTACATCGGCGGGCCTTTAGCGCGCCTCCCTTCGTTTATCTCCCACTAGCCAGTGCAGGAACGCGGACACCAGAGTCAGGAGAATCGCCCCGATGATGGCTGTGCCCCATGTGCGGACTTCAAAGATTCCCGGTAAAAAGAATGCCGCCAGCTTCAGCATGGCGGCGTTAATCACGATGAGAAAAAGCCCGAATGTGAGAATCCAAATGGGAAAGGTAATGATCTTCAGCAGGAGCCCGAGAGTCGAGTTGATAAACCCGATCACGGCTGCCACAATCAGCGCTCCACCGAAACCACTCACGTGAAACCCGGGCACGATGTAGTCGACGATGAGCAGTGATATCGCGCTAATCAGCCATCGTACCAACAGCCGCATGCATTCCTTTCACGGCGTTGCTCAACCCGCTCAGGTAAGCTGGCCGTCACAAAAACGCAACATTCCGCCGCGAAACACGCCCGGCCTACCCGGACACTCACTCGATGGCCTTCAACGCGGCGGCCCGCTTTGCTGAAGAAAAATGGATTTGGGCAACATTACATGCACTCCTTTGTTTCCGTCCACCAGCTCCGTAATATCCACATCGCCCGCAACACTGGTCAGCATGTAGGCTTCATCGCGGGTCAAATGCTTTTCCGCGACCAGAAAATCAATCATCTGGCGCACAGCAATGCGGGTTGCTTCATACAAATTCTGGTGAAACCCCATGCTGATGTAGTACGTTGGCGTTTCCGCTCGCGGATATTTCTGACCTGTTCCTTTGTGCAAAATAAATTTGAGCGTCCCTACCAACGAGGTCTCCATGGCGGTAATGTCCACCTCGCCGTTTCCCTGGCCCGCATGGCCGTCGCCGACTTCAAAAAGCGCGCCAGGAGTAAACACCGGCAGATACAAAGTAGTGCCGGCGACCAGTTCTTTGTTATCCATGTTGCCGGCATGAATGTCGGGAGGAGCGCTATCGATCCGGCCATACGCCGGCGGAGGGGCCACGCCCATGCTTCCGAAGAACGGATGTAACGGAATCTCTATTCCAGGAGCGAACGTCGCCACCATCCGCTTGCGGTCAAGCGGAATGATCTTGATCTTGCGATAGGGGAAATCTTCAGGAAGAAAGCCGTGCATGGGGCCAAAGGCGTTATAAGCGTAGGGAAGGGCAAGATCGATTTTTTCGATCTGCACCTCCAGCGTGTCTCCCGGCTCAGCTCCTTCGATATAGACCGGGCCATTGAGAATGTGTCCTCCCGGCCCTCGTTTGGTAACTTCCTTATAGATATCGCGCAGGCTCTGCTGGACCTGGTCCGGCGGCACGCCTGCCTTTTCCAGGCCGTTGGGGCTGTTGGTAATCAGGGTCTCGAATGTAACGGTGTCGCCGGACTGGATGTCAAGCACGGGTTTCGCAGCGGCATCATAATATCCCCATGCCACAGTGCTGGGTGTAGCGGGAAGGTTGTATGTATGGGTGGTGTCATTGGCAGCAGCCGAAGTGCGCTGGGCCTGCGCTGCGGTTGCAAACAGAATCAGGAAAAGAAGATTGCGCATGTTCCTCCAGAAATTTGCGGTTGCCATCCTGCCATAAACCCTCCAGCCAGGACAAATCGGAATGCAGCAACCGCGCCTGATTCAGCGCCGCAGTATGGTGTTTTCTGGATCGAGCAACAGGCGCGTGATGCCAACCGGCGCAGTCAGTGTAAACGTGCTGGTAACGTCATCGGCAAAAACGAAAGCAAGAAATTTGGCCCGGCCCTCAGCATCCACAGCATAGATGGGCACCGCGGTCACCAGGTCTTTTGCCGCATGGCTCTCGCGTATGAGCCCGCGGACGCGAACTTTGCCGCGTTCGGGCGCAATGCGCACGCCTTCCAGGCTGAACTGGGGCACTGAGGTGCCATTCACCCAGGTATCAAAAAACCAGTCAAGGTTGTGCTGCCCTTCGTAGCGCAGTGAAGCCGGCATCACTCTCTCAAACGCACGCTGAATATCATTCGTGGAGATTTTATGGCTGGGCGACTCGGCCAGCAGACTCCTCAATGCCGAAAAAAATAAGGCGTCACTTTTGCCGCCGCTCGCCTCGCGCAGCATGCTGCGAAGCATGTGGAAGAGCCATGTCCCGCGGCCATACAGAACGGGCTCATACGCGTTGGGAAATTTTGACGAGGTCAGCCGTACGCCCACCGTGACCGGCCCCGCATTGGCGACCCGGCCGTTCGGCGTTTGCTGAAGCAGCTCTCCACGATAATAATCGAGTGCCGTTTGCATCGCGGCGGGGTCCTGCTTTTCCAGCATCAAAAGCGCGCTGTAGTTCGCCAAAGCCTCAATGATCCATTCATCGCGATAGGAGTTTGCGTCAACGGCATCTCCCCACCATTGATGGGCGGTCTCATGGGTGAGCATCAGCTTGCTCAGCAGCAGGTTGCTGAACGGATCATGTATTCCCGCCGCCAGACGCTCGTTGTTATCCAGAAAAGCCATGCTGGAGAGGTACACAAGGCCGGGCCACGACTGGCTAAGCAGCCCGGGAAATTGCGTGATTTTAAGGTCGGAATAAGGGAAGGGATCAAGTTCTCCGGAGAGAAACTGCACCGTATTGGCCGCCTGGGTTGCAATCTGACCGACTTCACGCGCTGGATCGGGATGCTGCCCGGAACGCGCCTCTTTTAGGGCGAGAGGCTCCTCGACAATCTTTCCGGCATATGCGTGAATATGCACCCCGGCGGAATCAGCTTCGGCAGTCTCAAACTTACCCAGATTGAATCCAGCGCGCGAGATCGGCTTTTCGGTGAGAAAGCGCGTGATTCTGCGGTTCTCTTTCACGTCGGTCGCCACCTGCTTGCCGGTGGCTATCAGCGACCAATCTTCCGGATAGTTAAACACCAGATCGTAATTCGCGAACGCCGGGCCCGCATTGGGGTACCAGGTGCCGCGGGCTCCCACGTACAGCAGATCTCCTCCAGCGTCAAACATCACCGGCCCAGCGTATTGGAAGTGCAAATGGACGGGTCTGTCCTGTGGAACGGGACGGGGAAAGACCACGGCGACAAGATCGTCTCCGAGGCGTGCCGTCTCGCTGCCGCCGATGGGCTCATTCCGGATGAACTCAATTGGCTGTCCATCTGCGCGCACGCTGCTGATCTTGAGTTGATGGGAGAGTTCCAGGATAAACGTCCTCTGCCCCGCGCGGCGGGAGACAAGTGAAAATGCGGCCTCGGCGGCAAGATCGGATGGCGGCTCAACTTCCGCTTCAATGTGGTAGTCAGAAAGCTCGAAGTTCGGCCGAGTGGGATGGCCCGCCTCAGTGGAATTGCGCAGCGAGCGCATGACGAACGAGGTCCAGACATTGTAATAAACCGTTCCACCGTTCGTGCTCGCCTGAGCAACGCTGACCTGTTCCTGTACATTGGGGTTGAGATACAAATCAAAAATACCGAGCGCTGTGCCTCCCACGCGAACGTGCAAAAAACGCGTCTCCGAATCTCCGGAATTAGTCAGCCCCTGAAGAATGGAGAGCCCGTCGGCCCTAGCCAAGTCACGAACCGGCTGGGCCCAGCGCGCGATGAACTCGGCAGGATTCTCAGCCGGGCGAAAGCCTGCGCGCAGTTCGTCTACAAGCCGGTCATCGACAAACCGGAAGTAAGCGGTGGTAAACCTTTGCTCCAGCACCGCTGATTTCGTAAACAGAGCAAGAGAGGTTCGCTCCGCCCGATCAGGGGGGATGACCAGAACCTCGCCCTGCCCCTGAAACAGCGCTCCCGTGATATGACCATCTACGGCGCGAATCAGTGCGATGGTGCCGTCGCTCAGCGAAATGTGAAGGTCTTCGCGATCGATAGAGACTTCGCGCAAAGCGTGAACCTGCGCGGGATCAAGGACCGGGTTGAGAATCTCATTGTAAAGAGTACTCGCACTTTCTGGAGCAGCGGGCGCCTGAGCAAACACCGGCACAGCACCCATACCGAGCGCCAGCAGTAACACCTTCGTCACTGAGAGAGACAAGAACCCCTTCATAGACGTGCCATAATGCTCGTGAACTCGTGCGAACGATTATTACATTTTGCGCGCTCTGCGTCTGCGCGATCCTGCTCTCCGCACAGGCCCAAGGTGACACCATCGTCCTCAAGAGCGGCACCCGCATTGTTGCCGATTGCGTCAAGGAATATAACGGCCAGGTGGAATACGCGATCGGCGACAACACGCTCACCATTCCCAAATCGATTGTCGCACGCATCGAAAGAGGAACTCCGGGCGTTGCACCCGCGGACGGTTCGGCGTCAGCGCCGGCCCCCGTCAGCGCCGAAGATCTTCCCCAGATGCATAGTGACATGGAGATTTCTGATGATCTGGTGGCGCGTGTTATCCGTGACGGGCAGGTTGACACCGATGCTTTAAGGCAGATCGACATCCAGAGCACACCGCCCCAAGCGGCCTCTGCCTATGCGATTGCGGCGGGATTTGAGGAAAACCAAAACCACCTCTCTATGGCCGCCGAATATCTTGAAAGCGGTCTGCACTTTCTGCCTGCGAATCCTAATCTGCTCGAAAACTATGCCTCCATTCTGCTGCGTCTGGGCCGGGCATCTGAAGCACTCCCTTATGCCGAACAGGCAGCCCGCGCGGACTCACAATCATCCCTGGCGTTCTGGATCCTGGGATACGCGTATTACAAGAAGGATCGCGATCAGGAGGCCATCGCCACTCTTAAGAAGTCGCTGCAATTGCACTCGGATGACAAGGTTCGGCAATTGCTCGAACGCATTGAGCGCGAATCGCGCACTGAAGCGGATTTCCGCCAGCAGGAAAGCGACCACTTCACCCTGCACTACAAGGGATCTCAGGCGAACGGCGCATTGCGGCAAGCGATTCTGGAGGCTCTGGAACAGAGCTACAACAAGCTGCAGAGCGACTTAGGCGCTTCGCCGCGGAACATCGACGTATCGCTTTATACAGATCAGGCTTTCTTCGACGTAACCCAGGCCCCAGCGTGGTCGGCCGCCCTCAATGACGGCAAGATCCGCATTCCGATTTCCGGCGTCACCACCGTCACGCCGCAACTAGCCGGCGTGCTCCGGCACGAACTCACTCATTCTTTCGTGGCGCAGATTACGCATGGACGCGCGCCGCAATGGCTGAATGAAGGCATTGCTGAACTGGAACAGGGCTCGAGTACGTCTTCGTTTGGCCCCAAACTGGCCGCAGTGTACAGCTCAGGACATCAGGTGCCCCTTAACATGTTGGAGGGCAACTTCGAGTCACTCGACCGGTCCGAGGCCCTGGTGGCGTACGCCGAGAGCCTTGCCGCCGTGGAGTACATTTCGTCCACCTACGGGATCGGCGACGTGGCTCGGATTCTCGAACGGCTGGGCGACGGGCAGCCGATTGAATCGGCCCTGCGCAGCACCATCCACGGCGGATACAGAGAACTGGATGCGGAGCTGACCGATTACCTGAGGAAAAATTACGGCACTTAGTTTGCCTGCACCCGGCAGGGCATTCACATGCCGATCTATTCATGCTTCCGCTGTTTTTCTCAGGGAACCTCCAGCTATTCCCGCAGCATCTTTCATCCAACCTTTCTGATAGGATTCTCGCTATGAAACGCCTGCTGACCATTGTTGGTATCGTCATCGCCGTTCTGATTGTTGTAGTTCTGGCTCTGCCCCTGTTCATCAATGTGGATACATTCCGCCCCGACCTGGAAAAGAGCCTTTCCTCATCCCTGAACCGGCAGGTGAAGATAGGGAAACTTTCAGCCTCATTGTTCAGTGGCGGCGCATCCGCTGATCAGATTTCCATCAGCGATGATCCGGCGTTTAGCAAGGGGCCGTTCCTACAGGCCGGTTCACTCAAGGTTGGAGTACACCTCATGCCTTTGATCTTTTCCAGGCGATTGGAGGTAACCGGGATCACCGTGGAGCGCCCTGAGATTGTGCTCTTGAAGAACGCCGCCGGTAAATGGAACTACTCCACTCTGGGGACGTCTTCATCCCAAACGAAGCAGAGCTCGTCCAAGGGAAACGGCCCCGCGATTTCAGTGGAAAAATTTGAAATTGTGGATGGCAAGGTGCGGGTTGGCGAAAGCAGCGGCAACAAAGCGGGCCATGAGCATGTTTATAACAATGTGAACCTCACGGCGAAAAACATTTCGCTCAACAGCGTCATACCTTTTACCCTGACCGCGAACACGCCGGGCGGGGGATCATTGAAGCTGGATGGCCAGGCTGGGCCCTTGAACAACCAGGATTCCACCCGCACGCCCTTGGACGCGCAGGTCACGCTCGACCATGCGGACCTTGCGTCCACCGGTTTCATCGATCCCAGTTCTGGACTGGCGGGCAGCCTTGATTTCAACGGCCATTTGAAATCTGATGGAAGCAAAATCCACTCGGATGGCAAGATCAAGACCAGCAATTTGCGCGTGATCAAGGGCGGCGCCCCGGCGAAAGCCCCGGTAGCCCTCGATTATCGTTCCGAGTACAACCTGCAATCGCAAAACGGGCAGCTCAGTGCTGACCTGCACACTGGGAACAGCACCGCGAGTGCCAACGGCACGCTCGAAGCACGGGGCGCAGATACCATCGGCCATATGAAGCTCCAGGGCAAGAACATGGCGGTCAATGACGTACAAGCCCTGCTGCCCGCCTTTGGGGTAGTTTTACCCTCGGGCGCCTCCCTGCAGGGCGGAACGATCAATATGGACATGACGGCTGAAGGCCCGCTGGACAGGCTGGTCATCACGGGCCCGCTTGCCATTT
The DNA here is from genome assembly GCA_035712465.1 of Candidatus Angelobacter sp. Taxonomy (GTDB): domain Bacteria; phylum Acidobacteriota; class Terriglobia; order Terriglobales; family Acidobacteriaceae; genus Angelobacter. Next base: position 207,472 of record DASTAS010000012.1, on the reverse strand, counting down.
CCGGAACGCACTTGACCGGTTTTGATCTGGGCTCAAAGCTGGGAGCGGTTGCGGCGCTCACCGGCATCAAGTCGAGCCCGGATACGTTGATTCAAACCGTTAGCTCAGCCCTGCGCGTCGCGCCGGAGGGGATCCGCGCGGACAACATCCTCCTCGATGTGCCTTCGATGGGCACTCTCAGTGGCAACGGCACGATCGGCAGCAACAATTCCCTTGATTTCAAGATGCTGCTCAAGCTCTCCAAAACCTCGGGCGGTTTGCTTGGGAATCTGACGCCCGTTTCAACGGCGCTGCAAAACAAGGGTGTACCTTTTCTGATCCAGGGCACCACGCAAAACCCCAAGTTCCTGCCCGCCATTGGCAGTCAGGCGAAAGGCTTGGCGCAAGGCCTGCTCGGGGCGGCCAAGGGGAACAATCTTCAAGGCCAGCAGAAGCAGAACTTAAAAGGCATTCTGGGCGGTCTGCTCAACAAGAAAAAGAAACCGTGAGCTGCAGCGGGTTCAGGCCCTTAGTCCTGTCAAGAATGGCGATTCGCATATTGGCGCTGTTAAAATGGTGCAAAGCCCTGAGTTCCAATCATTCTAAAGAAAGCGCCTTTATGAAGAAGTTTTCATCCATCTCCGCTGCTCTCCTCACGCTGGTTGTCTTTGTCTATGCCGTTCACGCAGATAACATTGTCGACGAAATCGTCGCCCGCGTGAACGACCAGATCATAACGCGCTCCCAGTTCGAGCGCGCCAAGCAATCGCAACTTCAGGAGCTCAAGCAACAGTTCCCCAGTGACTGGCAGTCCCGCTGGGCGGCTGCGCAAAAGGATGTCCTGCGGGAAATGATCGATGAGCAGCTCCTGTTGGAAAAAGGCAAGGAACTGGGCATTACCGGCGAAACCGAAACCGTAAAGCAATTGAATAAAATGCGGCAGGAAATGGGACTACCCACCATGCAAGCCCTGGAGGATGAAGCCAAGAAGCAGGGTATTTCATTCGAGGACTATAAAGAGAGCATCCGCACCCGGGTGGTCACGCAACAGGTCATCGGGCAGGAAGTTGGGTCGAAAATCGGCTCCAACATTACCGAGCAGGAAGTCCAGAATTACTATAACCAGCACAAGCAGGAAATGTCAGGACCGGAAGAGATTACGCTGAGCGAAATCCTGGTTTCCAGCCATCCCAAGCCTTCCACCGACAAGAACGCTCAGAACGATACCGCGGATAAGACCGGCGAGCAGAGCACAGCGGAAAAGACTGACGACCAGAGCACAGCCGAAGATCCGGCACTCGTCGCCGAGGCTGAAGCAAAGGCGAAACGCATCTATACGCAATTGAAAACCGGCGCCAAATTTGACGATCTGGCCAAAAAAGTATCTGACGGACCAACGGCAGCTCAAGGCGGGCCGCTGGGAACGTTTAAAAAGGGCGAATTAGCCAAGGAATTTGAAGACGCCACCATGTCACTCAAGCCAGGCGATTTCACCCAACCGATCCGCACAAAACAGGGATTTCTGATTCTGAAAGTCGACGACCACCGCCCCGCAGGCATACCGCCCCTCAAGGAGGTGGAAGACAGGATCAGGGACGCGATCTATGCGCAAAAGCTGGAACCCGCGGCCCGGGCGTACCTGACCAAACTGCGAGAGCAGGCTTATATCGAAGTTAAACCCGGATACGTGGATAGCGGCGCAACCGCCGGCGAGAACAGCAATCATCCCGAGGTGGTTGCGGCGAACGGTGGCCCTGGTTCCCACCATGACAAGAACTCAGGACTCAAGAAAAAGAAAAAGTTTCTGATCTTTTAGCCAAAGGCCTCGCGGCTTATGTTTTAACGGGCTTTCCAACCTGCCGCTACTCAGGTGCGTCTTATCTGGAGGATGGATCTGAAGGACTGGATTGCCACAGTCGCGAATTTCATCGTCATTGCTGGGCTGATCTCCTACGGCTTCCGACTCTTTGCTGAGTACCACGCCTCCGGCCGGTGGGCCAAAAATGCCACCGGACTGCTGGCCGGGATTGGCATGCTGGCCCTGGCTGCAGCCATGCTCCTGACGCCGCGCAATGCTCTGGTTTTCCTCAGGATAGCCCAATCCGGAGCATCGCACGTATTCCTGTTCCTGAGCAGCACACTGCTGTTGGCCGCGATTGCCGCGTTCGGCATGATTAACTATTCGCGACCTCTGCGCCTGTGGCACGAACGCCGGATCAGAAGGGCCCTGCACCGTGAACTTCCCAAAATACCGTAGCAGAGTAGCGGGAGGCACTGAAAAGACACTGCGCTGGCCAACCTTGGCGGCAGCCGGCCAGACCTCCCGTCCCGGCGGCCCGCTGCGGCAAATCGTACCTGGCATGGTGACCGGGACCTCGGACGTCGATCCTGCACTGGTATTGACAGCCACTGTTGCCGGCGCCACTTACCATTATTCTCTGCTCTGGTCAGTGCTGCTGTGCGTCCCCTTTCTCCTCTCGGTTTTTGCCGTCTCAGCCCGCATCGGCTACGAGACGCGCAAAGGACTGGTGGACCTGCTGCGGGGGCATTACGGACGGACCCTGGCAATCGGCTGCTCAGGTCTGATTGTGGCAATCAATATGGCCATGATCGTCGCCGACTTGATGGCCGTAACGGATGCCCTCTCGATCATCACCCAGTTGCCGCGAATGTTTTTTATTGCGGCGGTGGTGTTTTTTGTCTGGTATGTGCTGATCTTCCGCGATTACCGCAAGATTACGCAAACGCTCGTCCTGCTCTCGTTGCCGCTGTTCATCTATGTGGCTGCGGCAGTTCTGGCTCGACCAGACTGGACAATGGTGCTCAGCCACTCGGTTTTCCCGCGCATTCCCCACGAAGTCGGTTATCCGGAAACCGTGGTGGCCATCTTTGGCGCTCTGCTCACACCCTATGTTCTAGTCTGGCAAACGAGTTCGCGCCGCGAAGAGGCGTTGGCGGGCCACCGATCCCCCGGAGGAGCTGAACATCGCGCCGGAGCTGTGGTTACAACGGTGCTTTGCTATTCCATCATGGTGGCTGCGGGAACCGTGTTGCAGATCCCGGCCGGCACTGCCCTGACCACACGAATGGCCGCTTCTGCGCTGACGCCGGCGGTCGGCATATTGGGAACAACATTATTTGCCCTGGGCATTATTGGCGCAGGAATGGTTGCTCTTCCCGTGTTGGTCGCATCTATGTGTTACAGCGTTGCCGAAGCCATGGGCTGGCCGAGCGGCTTAAATGAGACTCCCTGGGAGGCCGTCCGGTTCTACGTGATGATTTCCGGGGCAATGTTTCTGGCAGCAGCTCTCAACTTCTTCAAAATCAATCCCGTTTCCGTGCTCTTCGCGTCGCAGGTCCTGGCCGGAGCTATCACCGTGCCAATCCTGGTGTTTATCCTGCTGGTTTCGAATGATCGCCGGATCATGCACACCACCAACACCTGGTGGCAGAATTTCTGGATTGGCGCTTCCATTGGAGCGGTCATCGCGGCCGCACTTATCCTGTTCTGGTGGAAAATGGGCGGATAGCGGCTTCAGCTGCCTCGATCAGAAAGCTTTGCGTGTTGCCCCCGAGATTTGATGCTCAGGCTACAATAGCGCCACCATGCCAAGACTCTTACTTGCTATCTCTCTGCTGCTGGGGCTCTCCGGTTTTGCTCAGCAACAACCCGTAGACGTGAGCTCTGAGCCGCATCACCACCACGTTCTGAACAATCTTTTCGTCCGTGTCTATGACGTCAGCATTGCGCCGAATCAGTCCACCCTGATGCATCGACACGGCCATGACTACCTGGGAATATTCCTGGGCGACAGCGACTTTGCCAACATCGAACCGGATGGACAGTCCTCAATGGCAAAAATCGGCGATGGTGAGGTCCGTTTTGCCTCGTCACCTGTTGTTCACGCAGTTCAGGATAAAGCGTCTGGGCCATTCCGCAACATCACCATTGAGCTGATGCAGCCCATCACGCATGAGAAGGCGTGCACTGAATCCTGCCAGATCCCGGTCCCATGCACTTCAGCGGATAAATCCGCCTGCGCTTCCGTGGAAAAGCTCATGACGGCCGACCAGTGGTCGGTCACTCGCATTACCATTCCACCCGGCGCTACCTACCCGCAGCATACGCATCTGGCAAACTTTCTCGTAATACCGCTGACCGACGCCCACCTGAAAATCCGGAATCAAAACGGTCCGCAAAAGCCAGTGAGCTATAAGACCGGCCAAGTCCGCTGGAACAATCCGTCAGTGCATTCAGTAACCAATGCTGGACAAAACACCGCGAAGCTCGTGGTCCTGGAGTTTCGTGGCCGACCTGCCGGCGAGGGCTCGGAATCAATGACTCCGCAAAAGCCTATGCAGCACAACCCGCACAATCATCATTAGGAAACTGCTTCTGGACCTCGACTGCAAACAACATAGCTATTCGTTACAGCGAGGTCCCGAAGCTCTTAACTCAGGTCTTTAGCGGGTTGCGACATAGGGAGTTTATTTCTACAATCTTTCATATATGCGCAAGCCCCGGATTGTCGGGCTTCTGCCTGTGCTCATAGCCACTTCGGCGCAGCAAGAGCGGCCCTTGGAACTCATCAGAACCCGTACTCATCTCTTGGACAGAGAAGGACTTTGCCGGCCTGGGCCAGCTCCGCAGGAGACACGCCCATGAGCACTACTGAAGCCACATCTCTCCCTCCAGATTCCACCGAGTCACGCCAGTACAATCGCACCAAGCGATGGCTGGAGATTGGCGACCTGGTTATAAGCTTTGGCTTTCTGGCTGTGTTGCTGGCCACCGGATGGACGAACACTCTGCGTGACTGGGCCGTGAGCATGGCCAAGGACTACTATGTCCTGCAGCTCTTCTATTACGTTCTCTTCCTCAGCATTCTGAGCAAAGTGCTGGGATTTGGTTTGGACTTTTATGACTTCCGGCTGGAACACCGCTTCAACCTTTCCAACCAGCGGCTTGGCTCCTGGCTGAAGGACTCCGCCAAGGGCTGGGTCCTGGGCCTAGTGCTGGCGACGGTGCTATGCGAAATTATTTATGCTCTGATTCGCACCTCGCCCGAGCACTGGTGGATGTTTGCCTGGCTGATTTTCCTCGCCTTGTTTATCTTTTTTGCCCAGATCGCGCCTGTGGTCCTGTTCCCGCTGTTTTATAAATTTGTGCCGCTGCAGAATGAGACTTTAAAAGAGCGCCTGGTGCGGCTGGGAGAGCGTGCCGGAACCCGGGTCCGCGGCGTTTACGAGTGGAAGCTTTCAGAGAAAAGCAAGAAGGCCAATGCAGCACTGACTGGACTGGGAAACACCCGGCGCATCATTGTCGCGGACACGCTGCTGCAGAATTACAGTGACGATGAGATTGAAGCCGTGCTGGCACACGAACTGGGCCACCATGTCCACGGCCACATTCTCAAAAGCATTGTGGTGGAGGCGCTGGTTACGTTGGCAGGCTTCTGGGCCGCCAATCTGGTGCTCCGTTATGCCATCGACCAGCAGCACATGTTTGAGCACATGGCAGACTTTGCCAATCTTCCACTGCTGGTGCTGGTATCCACCGGCCTTTCCGTTCTGCTCATGCCCGCTCTGAATGCGTATTCACGCTTCAATGAACGCCAGGCAGATCTGTATTGCTGGAAGTCTGTACCAAGCATCGTTCCCTATGTCAGCGCCATGGAAAAATTGAACCAGCAGAACTTGAGTGAAAGCCACCCCTCGCGAGTGGTAGAGATCCTGTTTCATTCCCATCCTCCGGTCGGCAAACGGATCGCGGCGGCAGAAGAATGGTCCAGAAAACACCGGCCCAGCCTGGCGACTTAGCTATCCGCCGCTTGCAGGATGGCTTCTACCTTCTTCATATCCTCCTCCGTATCCACCTCCACCGAACCGAACGGCGTTTCTTCCACGTAGATGTCGATTCCGTTCTCGAGGAGGCGCAGTTGCTCCAGCCTCTCCGCCGCTTCCAGCCGGGATTCCGGCAGGCTGCAGAAGCGCTGCAGCGCAGCGCTGCGATACGCGTAAAGCCCGAGGTGTTTGAAATATTGAATATTGCCGGAGCGGTCTCGGTCGCACGGAATCGTAGAGCGCGAAAAATAGAGCGCCCTGCCGTTTTTGTCCGTAACAATCTTTACGGCGTTCGGATTGCCAATCTCCTCCGGTTTGCACGGAGTCTTGACGGTTGAGACCATTACTTCGGGCCGCTCCAACGGCTTGAGCAAAGCCTCAATCTGCTCGGGACGAAGCAACGGCAGATCGCCCTGTATATTCACGTACACATCGGCCGGCATGCGCTGCGCCACCTCATTCACACGATCCGTGCCGCTGCGGTGTGCCATGGAGGTCATCTGCGCATTCCAGCCGTGGTTCTGCGCCAGCCTCATGACTTCATCGGCGTCGGTAGCGATAACCACGTCCTGAAGCAGCGTGCATCTTTTGGCTGCTTCATAAACTCGCTGGACCATTGGCTTGCCGGCGATTTCGCGCAACACCTTGCGCGCCAGCCGGGTGGACCCAAGCCGCGCCGGAATTACAGCAATCGCTTTGAATGAAGGGCTCATTCGTCAGGCTGCATGGTCGTCATCCGGAGCTAAGCAGGCCGGTTGCGCATCTGCTGCAACTTCTTGGATTTTTCCTCGACGCTCCGCGCCAGCTTTTCTTTAAGCGACTTCAGCTTGCCTGCAACTCCCGCATTGCTCAAGCCAATCATTTGCGCGGCCAGGATGCCGGCGTTAGTTGCGCCCGCCTTGCCAATGGCCGTGGTGGCCACGGGAATGCCCGCCGGCATCTGCACAATCGCCAGCAACGAATCAAGGCCGTTCAGCGCGGTGGATGGAATTGGGACGCCGATTACGGGCAGCGTGGTTTCAGCCGCAATCACGCCAGCCAGATGCGCCGCGCCGCCTGCGCCCGCAATGATGACCTTAACACCGCGAGCCGCGGCATTGCGCGCATACTCGGCGGTTCGGGCCGGCGAGCGATGCGCAGACGTCACATCCATCTCATACGCAATCCCAAAATCCTCCAATGCCTTGGCCGTTTCGGTCATGATTTCCAAATCTGAATCTGAACCCATCACAATCGATACAAGTGGACTTTCTGCCATTCGTCTCCTTCTCCGGGGTTAGGGTTGTGGTTTGAGCGCTCTGGCTCCTATATCTTTGCGGTAATACATGTCTTCAAAACTGATCTGCTGCACGGCTTCATAAGCCCTGGCAATCGCCTCTTCCAGTCGCGGCGCCCTGGCGGTTACGCCCAGCACTCTCCCTGCGCTAGTGTAGTATTTGCCGTCCCGTTTGCTGGTGCCGGCGTGAAAGACCTTCACATCTTTATTTTGCGCTGCCTGCTCCAGGCCGGTAATCAACTTGCCTGAGAGGAATGAGCCTGGATATCCACCCGAAGCCACCACAACGCAGCAGGAAGCATCCCTGGACCAGCGAAACACGCCATCGCTCACTCGGCCCTCAACCGAGGCTTCGATGGCCTCAAGCAGGTCGCTTTCCAGCCTCATCAGCACGGCCTGCGTTTCCGGGTCTCCGAAGCGACAATTGAATTCAAGCACCATTGGCCCTCGCGCCGTCATCATCAGCCCGCAATAGAGGATGCCGCGATAGGGAATGCCTTCGGCTCTCATGCCCGCAATCACGGGTCGCCCAATATGATTTAGAAGCCAGTCCGCCATGCCGCGATCCAGCAGGGTTTCAGTGGAATAGGCTCCCATGCCGCCGGTGTTAGCCCCCGTATCGCCTTCGCCTACGCGCTTATGGTCTTGGGAGGCGACCAGCGGAGCCACGCGCTCACCATCGCTGAGCACCAAGAATGAAATTTCCTCTCCCTGAAGGAATTCTTCCAGCACCACGCGGCTTACCGGAGATCCGAGCAGCTTGCCGTTGAACATTGCGGCAGCGGTACTTGCTGCTTCTTCCCTGGTCGGGGTTATAACCACCCCTTTGCCGCCAGCCAGCCCGTCAGCTTTTACCACCACTGGGGTGGAAAACAAGCCGAGAGACCTGCGCGCCTCGTCCTCTGATGTGCAGACCGCATAATGAGCGGTGGGGATCTTATGGCGCTGCATGAATTCCTTGGCAAAGCTCTTGCTCGATTCCAACTGCGCCGCCGCCTGAGTGGGTCCAAAGACGCTCAGGCCGCGCCGGGAGAACTCGTCCGCCAGCCCAAGCGAGAGCGGCAGCTCCGGTCCCACGACGGTCAGGTCCGGTTGTACCTGGTGCGCCGCCGCCAGCAGGCTTTCCATATTCCTCGGGTCACCGGGTAAACAGATGGCTCCGTCGCAGATACCGCCATTGCCGGGAATGCAATAGATCTCCGCCACGCGGGGAGACTGGCGCAGCTTCCAGACAAGTGCGTGTTCGCGACCCCCGCTTCCGATGACCAGTAGCTTCATAGAGCCATAACCGGGACTTACGAGGATAAATCATAGCTGCGCGCAGTGCGAAGTCAGTGCCCTCCTGTCCTCCATCGCCGTGCGGATGCTGTGTGACTCGTCCTGGTCATCCCCAATTGCCAGAACAGGAAGCTCAATTCACGCGTTGTGTTTTTAATTTGTTTGCTGACCGGCGCTCCGCCGGAATGGCCTGCGTCCGTGTCATAGTGCAGAAGAATGGGCTTGTCAGAACCAGTATTCGCCTGCAGAAGGGCAGTCATTTTGCGCGCGTGAAGCGGCGCCACACGCGTATCCGAATCTCCGGTCAGGAAGAGCACCGCCGGATATTTTGTACCGGCCTTCACATGCTGATACGGCGAGTAGGCATAGATGAATTTGAACTGGTCCGCATTTTCCGCTGAGCCATATTCAGGCACCCAGTAGCGTGCAACCAGAAACTTGTCATACCGCAGCATGTCGAGCAGAGGGTAGCCACAGATCACCGCGCCGAACAGGTCCGGCCGCTGGGTCAGCGCCACTCCCACCAGTAAGCCGCCGTTGCTTGCGCCACGGATCGCCAGCTTTTGCGGGGTGGTGTATTTGTTCTGGATCAACCATTCGGCAGCGGCGATGAAATCGTCAAACACGTTCTGCTTTTTATCCAGCATCCCCGCGTGGTGCCAGGCTTCCCCAAATTCCGATCCGCCGCGCAGGTTCGGAAGAGCGTAGACCCCGCCGCTGGCAATCCATTCGGCAGCAAAGGCATTGAAACTGGGATTCATGGCAACATCGAACCCGCCGTAGCCGGTGAGCAGAGTGGGGTGTGAGCCATCCAGCTTAATGCCCTTCTCGTGGGCGACGAACATTGGGATTTTCGTGCCATCTTTCGAGGTGTACCAGACCTGCTTAACTTCGTACCTGTCCGCATGAATGGGACTATTCGTTCTAAACCAGACCGATTGTTTTCCATTGCTCACATCGTAGCGATAGATGGTGGGCGGAATGTAAAAAGAATTGAAGGTGTAGAAACCTTCGCTGCTATCCAAGGTTCCGCTCAGGCCTGAAAGGGATCCCAGGGCTGGCGGCTTGATTTCGCGCACCGGTTTTCCCTCCGGAGTAAACACTTTCAGAGTGGTGACGACGTCTTTCGTATATCTGGCGATTATTCTGTTTCCGACCAGGGAAATGCCTTCCAGCACGCCATCGGTCTCGGGAATCACCTCGCGCCAATGCTCGCGCGAAGGATTGTTCAGGTCGACTTCCAGCAAGCGCCGTTTCGGAGCCTTCCAGTCAGTGACCAGGTACATCTTGTCGCCAGCCACAGAGGGAAAGAATGTAGCCGTTAGATCGTTTACCACCGGAGTGATGGGGCCTTTCTTCCTGAGATCCTGAACGTAAACTTCGGTTTTGTCTCCAGCCGAACCGTGCGCTACCGAAATGATCAAATAATGACCATCCAGTGAAACGGCGGCATGAATCAGCTTTCCGATACCGAAGCCTTTGCCAAAAAGCTCCGCATCCGGCTCGGCGCTGCTTCCTACTTTATGAACATACACGCGCGGCCCCTCTTTGGTTTGGACAGAGTAATACACGGCGCTCTTATCTGGCACGATGGCCAGGCCGTTGTAACGCCCACGCGGCAGGTGATCAAGCTCCCGGTGCGAGTTGACATCGTAAATTTGTGGAGCGATCTCGTCTTGTCCGCCGTGGCGCAGTCCGTACACAATCACGTTGCCGTCGCGGCTTACAGAACTCAGGACAACCGTGATGTTGTGTTGCGGGCTCAATTTGTCAGGATCAACCAGCAATTCATCCTTCCCTGAAGGACCTCTCCGCATGTAAAGCGAGCTTTGGTCCTGATCAGAACCGCGACGCATAAAGAAGTAACGTCCTCCGCGGACGACCGGCACGTTCATAGTCTCCACCTTGAGCAGGTCCGTGACTCTTTTCTTCAGCGCATCGGTGCCCGGGATGTCATTGAGGAGCGAATCCGTGTAGGCATTTTCTGCGTCAATCCACTTCCGCGTCTCAGGACTGTTCTGGTCTTCCAGCCAGCGGTATGGATCTGCAATCTCCACCCCATGCAAGGTTTCTTTCACCACATTGACCGGAGTCTTGGGGGGTTCAAGGGAGATCGGTGGATGAGGCGCCTGAGCCGCGACAGCTCCAGCCAACACGAAAATGATAAAAGTGGGAAACAGACGCAACAGGCGCATGAAAAGCCTCCAAGACTGGTTTGGCAGACGTCAAATTAAGGACGCTGCTCAGTGTCGCGATTCTAGTTTCCGCAACATCGCTGGTCAAGAATCCCGGCGTGCCCCAAGGTCCCGGCGCTGGCTTTTCCGGACGCGCACATCGCATACTGAACAGTGCTCAGAGCGACAACCGAGTTTATTTCCGGGATGCTGATCTGCTGGTTGCTCAACGTAGTGCAGTTGGGCATCGCCTTTGTTCTGCTGTCCAGCAGCGAGAAGATGCTGCCTTCAGTATATGTGCTCACCGCAGCCCTGGGAGTAGTGCAATTGGCTTACGTGCTTCCCATCTACCGTCTACTGCGGCGCAAGGGACGGCTGCACAGCGCGCGGGGGCTGCTCACCGCTGCTTTCCTCACCATCGTTGTGAACTTCTTCATTGACTACCACTTCTGGGGAAATGCGATTTTTCGATTTTGGCGGTAGGGAGCCATCCCCTGATACTGAAGCAGCTCTGAAAATTACTTTGTCGTATGGGGAATTCTTGCGTCATGAAGGCTCTCTCGAAGATGCAATCGGAGGCGCGACGACTCCTTCTATGGGGACGAGGAATATTGATCTCAAAAGGAGTGCCATAGATCTAGCCAGGCTCTTGTCTACCCATACGCCAGGGAGCCCGTTGTGCTTCAGCGGCCCTCCACTCGTTCGTACTCAGCCAGCAGTTCGCTTTCGACTGTTTTTGACCTTCTCTCGCCTCGCGCCACCCTGCTGACAAAGCTGCGGTCCACCGCCAGCCGCCGCGCCACTCGTGTGTAGATGCCACACAATGTTTCCACAAGAGCATTGAGTCTTTTCAATTTCGCTGGGGCCTTTCGGCGTGATTGGGTCGTCTGGGGCTTCACGTGGTCCTTCTTCATGCAGTATCGTCCTTCCTTTTCTGTTTTAAAAGATTAGATGTATTAAACAGCTATATGCGCGTGCGCTTCGCACCGGGTGCTCCGGTTCCGGTGAGAAGAAGAGACGAATGTCACGTTTGTTGACAACCCTGACTATTGTTGAAGCTATCTGAATAAGGAAGGAAGAACTGTTAATTCAGGATCTTACGATGCCTGAAGCGCCACAAGCCACGGTTTTGTGCATTGACGATACCGCAACCGAAGCTCAGGTTCGTCTTCTTCAATCAGTTTTGAAGAAGGCAGGCTACAAGGTTCTTATCGCCCGGGATGCGCAAGAGGCGCTTGCCACCATCCGCGCCCACCATGTTGATATGCTGCTGACCGAACACATTGTGCCGGCTCGCGGAGGGGCCTCGCTCGCCGAACAGGTGAAGCGGCTCAAGCCCTATCTGCCTGTTGTGGTGTATTCGGGCACATGGGAGGCTCCTCGCGGGGCTTCAGCCGGGGACGAGTTCATTACCAAATTGGCCTCAATCGAAGAACTTCTGCGCACGATTAAAGCGCTGCTGGAAGCAGACCAGCCCAGAGCGGCTGCATGATCCGGCTGCCTCGAGCAACCTCGGGCGCCGCTTGCGTGTTTTCGAGTTGAACGATCATAGCAATACTTCCACACGCACGACCCGGGAGAACCTTAACCGTGCAGCCTAACCTGCGGGTCCAACTAGAAGATGTCGAGCTCAAGGACATTCTTGACCGCGTGCTCGATGGATGCATTCGTTTTGACCCATCGGCCCGTATCCGGCTTGCCGCGGTCGTGGTGGGCCGAAGCGGAGAACGGGTCATTGTCGCGCCGGAGCGCCGCCGCAAACCATTTGTCATTCCTCATCGGCTGCCCAAGCCGGACTAGTATCCATTAGTCGCTGGCTGGTCTTTGATTGCGATGAGGACAGGCCCGCATGCTACATTGTCCGGTGATGAGAATCAGGCCTCTGGTATTTTTTGCTATTGCATCCATCTGCGCAATTTCAGGATACGGACAAGACCAGCATTTAACTTCACATCGCGGGGCTTCATTTCGTGAGCCCTTGGCCCAGGCTTCCGCCTTCGATGAATTTGCCGCACAACGTTTCGCCAGTCTCGCTCTCGCCTGCGTGCACAAGGAATATCCCAACAAGATCGCGCACTCCATGAACAGCGATGCTGACGTGGCGCCGCCACGCAAGCTCACGCCGGCATTTTACGGATGCTATGACTGGCATTCATCGGTCCATGGGCACTGGTTGCTGGCCCGACTGGCGCGAAAATTCCCCAATGCGCCATTCACGCCCGACGCCCGCGCCGCGTTGAAGCAGAGCTTGACAAAGCAAAACATCGCCGGAGAAGTGGCCTATCTGAATGAAGCCGGACGCGCCAGTTTTGAGCGCCCGTATGGTCTGGCGTGGCTGCTACAACTCGTGCTGGAATTGCGCGAGTGGGCAAAAGATGATTTGAACGGATTTTCCGCTGAGCTCTCCGCCAACCTGCAACCGCTGGAGCAGGCGGCGGTGCAGCGGCTCAGCGTATGGCTGCCCAAGCTCTCACATCCGGTGCGCATCGGCGAACACGATCAGACGGCTTTTGCCATGGGCTTGATGATCGATTACGCGCGCGGTACGGGAGACCAGAGTTTCCTGAACATGCTGCTGGCGCGGGCACGGTTCTTTTTTGTCAACGATAAAAATTGTCCGCTCGAATATGAGCCCTCAGGCGAGGACTTTCTTTCTCCCTGTCTGGCGGAAGCGGATGTGATGCGACGCGTGCTCGCGCCGAAAGAATTTGCCGAATGGCTCACGAAGTTTCTGCCGCAGATTCCGCGCGACGGTTCCGCTGCATGGCTGCTGCCGGAGAAAAGTCCCGATCCCTCTGATCCCAAGCTGGGTCACATTGACGGGCTGAACCTGAGCCGGGCATGGATGCTGAAAGGCATTGCCTCAGGGCTGCCGCGGAATGACACGCGACTGGCAGCTCTGGAAAAATCGTCTGCGGCGCATCAGGCTGTCGGGCTTGCCGCCGTTACCGGCAAATATTACCTTGGCGGGCACTGGCTGGGCAGCTTTGCTGTGTATCTGGTCACGCAAAGAGGAGTTTCCGGTTCCGTGAAATAGCCCTGAAAGCAGTTGAGTTGTTTTTGTTCGCTGTGATCCGGGAGCTCGCCAGGGCTGTAACGTCCTCGCTACTTGGCATCAGCACGTTCCTGAGTGATCATCTATCTCGTTGTGCTCTCTCATCGCGAGCAGGTTCCCAAAATTGAGGATTACGGCGTGATCGGCGACTGCCGCAGCGCAGCGCTCGTCTCCAGGTTTGGATCGATTGATTGGCTCTGCTGGCCAAGATTTGATAGCCCCTCGATTTTCGCTGCGATTCTCGACCGGGACAAAGAAAAAGGCGGCTACTGGTCCATTTCGCCCACTGGCGAATGCAAGTTTCAGCGCGCCTATGTGCCCGATTCCAATGTGCTTGAGACCACCTTTATCCGCCTGGACGGGCGCGCGACCCTCACTGACCTGATGCCGGTGGCATCCGAGGCATTCAAACACGAGAACCTGACGCCTGATCACGAACTGGTGCGCCAGATCACCTGCACGGATGGTGAGATTGAGATTGAAGCAGTTTTCCACCCGCGGCCGAATTACGGCGCGGACGCGGTAAAGATCTGCAGCAACGGGTGGGGGCTGCGAATGGAAGTGGGCCGCGGCGCTTACTGGCTGCGCAGCAGTATTCCCCTCGAGCTTGCCGATGACGCTTCCGGCGCCCGCGTGACCGTGCGGCTGAAGCGCGGTGATGCGGCACAATTTTCGCTTACGTATTCTGAAGAATCGCCCACAGTACTGCCCGCGTTGGGCAAACCCACGCGAGAGGCAATTGATCGCTCAGTCATATGGTGGCAGCAATGGGCGGCAGGATCCAAATACCAGGGCCCATATCGTGAAGCAGTCACGCGCAGCGCACTGGCGCTGAAGCTGCTCGCATACGCGCCTTCAGGGGCTGTGCTGGCGGCTGCTACAACCTCGTTGCCGGAGAGAGTTGGTGACAGCCTCAACTGGGATTACCGCTATTGCTGGCTGCGCGACGCGTCGCTGACCATACGCTCACTCGTGGGTCTGGGCTACATGGAAGAGGCCAGGAGCTTTTTGAGTTGGCTGCTGCATGCCACCCGTCTAACACAACCGGAACTACGAATCCTGTACACCGTGTTCGGCCAGATTGCGCCGCATGAGAGACAGGTCAAGCAGCTTCGCGGTTATCTTGATTCCAGCCCTGTGCGCATGGGTAACGGCGCCCGCCATCAGCTCCAGCTCGATGTATATGGCGAGGTTATTGAGGCCAGCGCGCAATATGTGGAAAAGAGGGGAAGATTTGACCGCGTGACGCAGAGGGTGCTGATCGGGCTGGGAAAATATATCGCCACCAACTGGGACCAGCCGGATGAGGGAATATGGGAGCCGAGGTCAGGCCGGGAAAACAATACGTATTCGCGGCTCTTGTGCTGGACCGCGCTGGATCGGCTGCTCGCACTGGATCAAAAGGGCCTCCTTAAGGGCGTGCCGCGTGAATCTTTCATGCGCGAGCGCGAGCGCATTCGCGCCCAGATCGAGTCGCGTGCGTGGAACGAAAAAATCCAGAGCTATGTCAGTGCGCTGGATGGAGACGGAGTCGACGCAGCCTTGCTTCGCATTCCATGGTATGGGCTGGAGGAAGCGGGTTCCGACCGCATGAAGAAGACGTATCGCAAAATATGCGAGCAACTGGGCGCAGGCGACGGCTTGCTGTACCGTTACTACCGCAATCCCTCTGAAGGCGCGTTCGGCATATGCGGATTCTGGGCTGTCGAGCACTTGGCGCTTGGTGGAGGAACTCTGGACGAGGCGCACGGTCTTTTCGCCCGGCTGCTGAAATACGCCAACGATCTGGGATTGTTTGCGGAAGAGATCGACCCGGAAAGGGGCACGGCGCTGGGAAACTTTCCCCAGGCGTTCACCCATGTTGGCTTGATCAGCGCGGCACTAACGCTGGAGGAGAAAGATCGGGGCAAAGCGCATCCGGCGGTTCACACCGGCGCCGATGTCAGGTCAGAGGAAGGAGCAAAAGCATGAACTGGGCTAGCTGGCTGCTCTGGGGCTTTGCCGCGACGGTCGTGCTGACCACGATCAGCGCAGCCACCCAGGGGCTCGGACTCACTCGCATGAATCTGCCCTATATGTTGGGAACCATTTTTACTCCCGATCGGGATCAGGCAAAGCTGTACGGCTTTGCGGTTCATGTTGTGGCCGGCTGGGTGTTCTCGCTTGTCTACGTTGCCATCTTTGAGGCGCTCGGAGCAGCCGGCTGGTGGCGCGGAGTGATCGTCGGCGTGGTGCATGCGTTGTTCGTGCTTGTGGTGGTGATGGGACTCATGCCCGGTCTCCATCCCCGCATGGCCAGCGAACAGCATGGGCCCGAGGCACAGACCATGCTGGAACCGCCCGGCTTCATGGCTCTCCACTATGGAGTGCAGACGCCGCTGGCCATTTTGATTTCGCACGTGCTGTTCGGGGCCATTCTGGGCGCGTTCTACCAACTGAAGTGAGTGAGCACACAAAATGGTAGAGACCGGCATGCCGAGTCTCTACGAAACGGCAACTACGCCGCATTCGGATATGCCATGGTGCTCAGGAGGGCGTTTTCCGCCTGGCGCGAATCCAGCCGCGTATGCTGGGCGACGATGGGCACGTCAGAGCGGATTACGCTCGAATAATCCGTATCTCTGGGAATGGGCTCAGGATCGCGCAGATCGTTGAAGCGTACGTGCCGCGTTCGTCGCGCCGGGACCGTGAGCTTGTATGGCCCGACAGGTTCGCGGTCTTTGTAATAGATGGTGATTTCCACGTTTGCGTCTTCGTCGGACGCGTTCAGAATGCACACCGTTTCATGACTCACCATCTGCGGTTTGGGGCCGTGACTCTCCGGAGGAATATAGCCTTCTGCGATGACCCACTCTCTTGCGCCAATTGGTTTGCCCATGGTGCTGATCTCCTGTTCTTTCAGCGCGTTACGCAATACCGCTTCACGCCGCGAATTTCTCAGCTTGAACCCGCTTCAATTCCAGTCCCATGCCCGGCCGCGATAAATCAGGACGCAGCTCGCCGTTGACGAGTTGCGGAAGACCGTCAAAGAACATGCGTTCAATGCGCACGTGATCGTGAAAGTATTCGAGGTTCTTGAACGGCACCGCCGCGCAGGCAGCATGCGCGTGCAGCGCCGGAGCCGTATGTCCCGACAGCGGGATATTATGCGCCTGGCAGAGGGCAGCGACCTGGAGAAAGCCCGTGACCCCGCCGCAACGGGTGATATCCGCCTGCAGCACGTCCACCGCGCCGGCCGCGAGTATTCTCTGGAAGTAAAAAATGTCGTAGCCGTATTCGCCCGCGGCAATGTCCATGCCGGCAGGGGCGCGGTCGCGCAGTAAGCGAAGCCCCTCCAGATCATCCGAAGAAACCGGCTCCTCGAACCAGCGCACGCCCAACCCGGCGAATATCTCCGCCTGCTTGAGTGCCTGCTTGCGGCCGTAAGCGCCATTTGCATCCACGTAGAGGTCTGGCTCGGGACCTATTGCTTTCCGCGCCACGCGCACCCGCTCGATGTCACGCAACGCGTCGCGGCCTATTTTCATCTTCACGCGGGGGATGCCTTCTTTCACCCAGCCGGAGAGCTGTTTGGCAAGCTGGCGGTCAGAATAGGAAGTAAATCCGCCGCTGCCATAGACACGCGCTCCCTGGCGGACCTGGCCCAGAAGCGTTACCAGCGGAAGATCCAGCAGGCGGGCTTTCAGGTCCCAGAGCGCACAGTCAACGGCCGAAATGGCCGCGGAGCAGATTCCCGGACGGCCCAGGTTCCTGATCTGCCGCCACATTGACATGTAAGCCGATGTAGGCGATAGAGCGTCCGCACCTTTGATCACCTCAGAGAGCTTCTTGTGCACAAGCGTGGCTGCGGACTCGTCAGCATAGGTGTACCCCAGCCCTCGCTTGCCGCCGGCGTGCGCCTGCACCAGAACCAGAGTGGTCTTGCTCCACTGGAGCGTGCCGTCAGATTCGGGATAGTCCGTAGGAACTGTGAAGGTTGAGACTTCCAGCCGGTCGATTGCGGGTTTTTCAGGATAGATTCGCATGAGAAGTACTCGCCTGCGGTTCCGTTGCGAGTCCCGACATTTGGTTTCGATGTGTCCACCGCGTGCGAGGATACCTTCCGTTGTTCACGTACCGGATGACGGCGTTCAGAGCAAAGCCCGGCCTCGGTGAGGCATCCAACAGAAACGAATGCAGAGAAAAAAATCATCGGAGGCGTGAAGTGGTCAGACATGAAGTGGTTGTAATCACCGGGGCATCGGCGGGAATCGGGCGCGCGACAGTACGTGAATTCGCCCGGCACGGAGCATGGATCGGGCTGATCGCCAGGGGACTCGACGGACTGGAAGGAGCACGGCGTGAAGTTGAAGCTGCCGGCGGACGCGCAATTGTACTTCCCTTGGACGTCGCCGACCCGCAAAAAGTAGAAGCCGCAGCCGAGCAGGTTGAGAGCGAATTTGGGCCCATCGATACCTGGGTCAACAATGCCATGACATCAGTGTTTTCTCCCATTAAGAAGATGACCGCTGAAGAGTTCAAGCGCGTAACCGAGGTGACGTATCTTGGATACGTTTATGGCACTCTGGCCGCTCTGAAACGCATGCTGCCGCGCGATCGCGGAACCATCGTGCATGTAGGCTCCGCCTTGGCCTATCGCAGTATCCCGCTGCAGGCGGCCTACTGCGCGTCAAAACACGCTGTACTGGGGTTCTACGCTTCGCTGCGCACCGAGTTGCTGCATGATAAAAGCAACGTGCGTACCACCATGGTGCAGATGCCGGCGTTCAACACGCCGCAATTCGGGTGGGTAAAGAGCCGTCTGCCTCGAAAGGCGCAGCCTGTGCCGCCCATCTACCAGCCTGAGGTTGCCGCCAGCGCCGTCTATTACGCTGCGCACCATCCCGAGCGGCGGGAGTATTACCCGGCGTTCTCGTCGGTGAAAGCCATCGTCGGCAACAAGCTGGTGCCCTCTTTTGCAGACCACTATCTGGCCCGCAACGGCTACGAAGCACAGCAGTATGACGGGCATGAAGACCCAACTCGCCCGAATAATCTATGGGAGCCGATTCCAGGCGATCACGGCGCCCATGGCGCGTTTGACGACCGCGCTCGGGATTTTAGCCTGGAACTGTGGGCTGAAACACATGTGAAGTGGCTGGCTGCCGCCGCTGCAGCAGGGATACTGGGCATAGCCTTAAAAGTCTTTGGCGAGAGTCGCATCTCACGCGGAAGGGGCGAGGAAGAGTTGCGAGCGGCCTGAAGCTGCAGAAAAGAGATGCGCGATGCCGCATCTCTTTTCGGAAAGCGCGTGTTGTGTTAGCCCTGTTCCACTTGCAAGTCATTCTTGACTGAAAAGACGCCAGGGACTCCGTTGGCGCGAATGAATGCGCTGTTTTTGTCTGCCTGTGTCCGCACTACGCCCACAAGATCTACCTGCCCGTTCTTTACGATGATCCGGATCGGCGGCAGAGGCTGAATGGCGTAGCTGGACAGCCGCGAATCGCTGAAGACTGCGCGCGCAACCTGCCCCCGAATGCGGTCGTCATTGAACGACGTCGGCAGTATTTCAATTTGATTGTCGACGCGTTCCACGCCTTCCAGCTGCTTGACCGCGCTCTGCGCCTCATCCTTAACGATGGGATCGCGGACTTGGCCATATAGAGCAACGGTACTACCGTCAATGCGGTAACTTAAATTGTCAAAAATCGTGGTCTGCGGAATCATCGCAAGCGCATGGTGCACCTGCTTTGAAAGCCTCTGCTCCAAACGATTACTGCCGCTGAAGTTGGCCGGTGCCGCGAACGCTGAGCCTATCAGCCCAATCGCCAGTGTTGAAGCAAACAGCAGCCTGGAAAAGTTCCTCATTTTTAGAATCTCCTTGCCTGTCACAGCTCAAATTAACTGTTTGGTTAGTTGATTAGACGGCTCGTTGCCGAGGAAGATGCGCATTCTGGCGCCAATTGATAAATCTTGATGGATGTTTACGAATGTTCTGGCGGCGCCATTCCTTATAGATTTCATCTCGGTTTCCGCTGCGAAATTATTCAATTCCACAGCGGACGTTGTACACTTCTCGGTTTCATCTTTTCATTTCACTGCTGGAGAATGCCTGTGAAAAGGCTTGTGCTTGCCGTTTTTGTGGTGACCGTTGCGCTATCGCTTTCGCCGGCGCAGGAACTGACCGTTGAATCCATCTATGCGCCGAATGGCATTACCGGCCGTTCCCCGGATACGGTCAACTGGAGCCCGGACGGAAAGAAGGTTTCCTACATCGTCCATGAAGAAACATCCGGCAAGCCGCAGGGCAATGGGAAGGCCGACCTTTATTACATTGACGTGGCCACGGGCAAGCCGGCCGTGTTGGTGGCTTCAGACAAGATCGCCGCCATGACGCCGCCCCCCAGCAAGAATAAAGATGACCGAGAGCGTGACAATCGCGCGCGTTATCACGTAGCCGGCTATCACTGGTCGCCCGACTCACAACATATCCTTTTCGACGCCAATGGCCAGCTCTGGTATTACACTTTGGCCAGCGGCAAGTCTGTTCCTCTCACTGAACGTGGCGTAGAGGCGGGGAACCCTCAGTTCTCGCATGACGGCAAGCAGCTTTCCTACATCCTCAAGCACAATCTGGTGGTCCGTCCTACAGGATCTGGCTCCGTAAAAGCGCTCACCAGTGACACCGACTCCAACATCCTCAACGGCGAGGTTGACTGGGTTTATGCCGAAGAGCTTGACGTGCGCAGCAATTATTTCTGGTCGCCCGACGACCGCAAGATCGTATTCCTGCAGATGAACGAGACCAAGGTCCCCACTTATCCAATCGTGGACTTTATCCCGCACCATCCGACCGTCTCGCAGGAAAAGTATCCCAAAGTGGGCGATCCCAATCCGGAAGTTCGACTTGCGGTGATCAGTTCGTCCGACGGCAAGGTGAAGTGGCTCTCAGTGGGAAACGGGAAAGAGGGTTATATTCCTCGCTTCGGCTGGGTCAACAACGGCGTGATCTGGGCCATGTTCCTGAACCGGGCGCAGAACCAGCTTGATTTGTACTTCATTGATGCCGCCAACGGAAAATCCAAAATTGTCCTTAGCGAACACGATGACGCCTGGATTGAAATGGATGACAACTTCAAGATCCTCAAGAGCGGCGACCGTTTCATCTGGTCGAGCTGGCGCGACGGCCACACTCATCTGTACCTCTACTCATTCGACAAAAACAATCCTCTGGCTGCTGAGGCGAAACTGCAGAATCAGATCACCAAAGGTGATTTTGAAGTGTTCTCGCTGGACGGAATTGATGATGCTACCGGGATCATTTACATCACCACCAATGTCAATGACCCTCGCCAGCGGCATCTTTGCAGCGTGAAGCTCGATGGCAGCGATTTCCAGGTGCTGACCAAAGCGCAGCCGGGAACCCACGACGCCAACTTTGCTCCCAACGGTCAGTATTATGTTGACCGTTTCTCTGCGACCATGATCCCGCCGCAATTGTCTTTCTGCCGCACCGGCGGAGCCTGCAACGTGTTCTGGAAATCGCGTTCTATTGATGCGTACAAGCTGGTTGCTCCGCAGTTTGTGAACTTCAAGGCCGATGACGGAACGGTTCTTTATGGACAGCTTTTTCTGCCGCCGAACAGCAATGGAAAGAAGATTCCACTGCTCAATAATCCTTATGGCGGACCACATGGGCAATCCGTTCGTGATTCCTGGGGTGGCGCGAACTTTCTCTTCAATCAGATCCTGATGCGTGATGGCATTGCCGTCCTGGTGGTGGATAATCGGGGCATGGGAGGGCGCGGGAAAAAATTCGCCGCTGTGTTGCGGCATAACTTCGGCGAAATCGAACTGAAAGACCAGCTCACATCCATTGACCAGGCCCTGCAGAAATTTCCGCAACTCGATGGAACACGCCTTGGCTGGTGGGGCTGGAGCTACGGCGGCTATATGACGCTTTACGCTCTAACCCATTCAGATCGCTTCATAGCCGGTCTGGCCGTAGCGCCGGTCACGGACTGGCATGATTATGATTCTATCTATACCGAAAGATACGAAGGCCTTGTTCCTCAGGATGAAGCCGCATATAAGAAGAGTTCACCTGTGAACTTTGCCGCCCAGTTGCACGGGCATCTGCTGGAGGTGCATGGAACCAGCGATGACAATGTGCACATGCAGAACACCATGCAGATGGTTTACGCACTGATTAACGCCGGCAAGGAATTCAACATGCAAATCTATCCGCGCAAAACGCACGCCATTGCCGGCCAGGCCGCCAGGGTGGAACTCTTCAACCGAATACGTAATTACTTTCGGCGAGAGCTTCTGGGAGAAACAGCGCAGAAGTGAGCAGAGCAATTACCATAGGGGATTTTGAGCTGAATGCGGTAAGTGATGGGACCTACGTTGCCGATGGCGGAGCTTTCTTTGGCGTGGTTCCCAAAACTCTCTGGCAGCGGAAGGTCCAAGCGGACGACCTGAACCGGATTACGGTGAGCTGTAATTCCGTGCTGGTCCGCACCGGAAAGCAAAACGTGCTGATTGAAACCGGCATTGGAAACAAGCTGGGCGAGAGGACCAAGAGCTTCTATCTCCCACAGGAGAAGCTACTGGAGAGCCTGCATGGAGCCGGCTTGGCCCCGGAAGATGTAGATGTGGTCATCAATTCCCATCTTCATTTTGATCACTGCGGCTGGAACACCGTATACAAGAATGGGACCGCTGTCCCGACTTTTCCCAAGGCGAAATACTACGCGCCAAAGGGCGAGTGGGAGCACGGCTCACGGCAGCTCGAACGCGACCGCGTCAGCTACATCAGCGACAACTACGATCCGCTGATCCGGTCGGGACAGATGACTCTCCTGGACGGCAGTCATGAAATTCTGCCCGGCATTTCCGTTGCCGTATACCCGGGACACACTCGGAACATGTGGGCCGTCCTTGTGCGCAGCGGTGGCAAGACGGCCTGCTACATCTCCGATCTTCTGCCTACCACGTGGCATCTTGAGCCGACCTGGGTGATGGCCTACGACCTTTTCCCGCTGGAAACGATTGAAAATCGCAAGAAATATTATGAGCGGGCTGTTCCGGGGCAATGGCTCACAATGTTTACCCACGATCCCAATGTGCCGTGGGCCTATATCCAGAAGGACGGAAACAAGTTTGCCCCTCATGTGGTTTGAACTGCGAAGAGCCTGTTTCCCAGTATTGTTTTGTCTGCTGACCCTGAGCGGACACGGCCAGCCACTTAAATTTCGTGTGGTAAGTAAATCGGTCATTCTTGACCGGGTGAAGCAAAGCCTGCCCGAAAATAAGCAGCGGGAGCAGGAGATTAAGGAGCTGTTTCACAGCGCCGGATGCGGTTCCGCCACAGTGGAAGAACCGGTGAAGCACGTCACGACTCCCAACGTAATCTGTCGCTTGCAGGGCGATACGGACGAGGAGATCATCGTGGGAGCCCATTATGACAAGGTAAACGTCGGGACCGGCGCCATCGATAACTGGAGCGGAGCAGCCCTGTTGCCGTCGCTGTATCAGGGGTTAGCTTTGAAAAAGCCGCACCACACATTCATTTTTGTCGCGTTCACCGGCGAAGAAGAAGGATTGCTGGGCTCTGAATATTTTGTAAAGCACATGTCTCATGACGAACTGTCCCGAACCGAAGCCATGATTAACATGGACACGCTTGGCCTTTCGTACACAAAAATATGGGTGCATCGCGCCGACAAGAACCTCTTCAATGCTCTTCTTATCGTTGCCGGTGCGCTGAAGCTGCCAGTCGGAGAGGTTGACGTTGAGCGCGTGGGCTCAACCGATTCAGAATCATTTGCGGGCAAGCACGTTCCCCGCATTACCATTCACTCTATCACGCAACAAACTTTGAAGATCCTGCACAGCCCGGCCGATACCCTGGACAAACTCCGTCCGGATGATTATTACGAAACGTACCGCCTTCTACAGGCCTATCTCGCCTACCTTGATCAGATCTGGCCACCAGCGGTGAAAAATAGCTCCGGTGAGAAAAATCGTTGATACCGCTGCAGACACGTCGCGGGGCGTGTAATATCTTGACCATGCGCGGGACCGCTCTCGCCATTCTTTTTCTGGGTTTGTGCGGTTCTTGCGCCGCACAGAAAGTCCGCCTTTCGCCTGCAAACAAGAGCGACATCCTGCAGAGAGCAAAGAGCAATCCCTCAACAGACCAGATGCGCGCACAACGGCTTCTTGCCTGGTTCACGCAGGCAGGCTGTAAGGGCGCCCTGCTCTCGGAACAAAAAGTGGAAGGCGGTCTTCCCGATATCATCTGCCGCATGCGTGGCAAGACGCAAGATGCCATCATTGTCGGTGCGCACTATGATCACGCTTCATCGCGAACCCGCCCATTTGATGACTGGACGGGCGCGTTGCTGCTGCCCAGCTTGTACCAATGCCTGCGAACGAGAAAGCGCCGGCACACGATCATTTTTGTGGCATTTGCTGACAATGGTAACCAATTAACCGGGGCGGAAGCTTTCGTCAATCATCTGAGCCCGATTGAACTTAGCCACGTAAGCGCCATGATCAACCTTGACGCACTGGGGCTTTCTCCCACAAAGGTGTGGAGCAGCCATTCCGACAAGGACTTGGTGCAGGCACTGATGAAAATGGTTTATGCCATGGAAATTCCGGCCAGCCAAATTGATGTTGGGTTCGCAGGCAAAAGTGATTCCGAGCCTTTTCGCTCGCGAAATATTCCTCAGATCACTCTGCATTCCCTTACGCAGGCCAACCTGATGGGCAAGGAAACACCGTTTAACCCCGAGGCTTTCTACGACAGTTATCGCCTGATTTGTGGATACGTTGCCTATTTGGACAAAATCGAAAAATCAAAGTCGCACTCGCGATGAGCGCAGTTGCATAAACGAATAAAGCTGACGTTCCTTTTAATCGCCGAAGGCAGGAAGCAGATTGGTCTCCAACGACTCTGGCGGGTGGTGCTGCACCGGTGCTCTTCCGCCGAGCAGCTCTGCGAAAAAGGTATCTACGCTGGCGAGGATTTCCGGTCCTTGTTCTGCTGAATAAACTGCTTTTCGCAATGCTCCGCCGCCCGCTACGCCGTGGGTGAACCAGGCGACAAACTGCTTCATCTTGCCGGCTGTTCCGTGCATTTGCTCCTGAACCAGCATCTGGAAGTAGGTACGGATCATCTGGTAACGGTCGCTGTCGGTCGGCTGGTCATAGTGGCCAGTCTCGGCAAATTGACGAATTTGGCGGAAGATCCACGGATTGGAGGCCGCCGTTCTGCCGATCATCACTCCGTCGCATCCCGTCTGCGCGACCATCGCAACCGCGTCCTCCGGGGTGCGGATGTCGCCATTGCCGATCACGGGGATTTTTAGCGCGTTCTTGACCTGGGCGATCCACTCCCAGCGCGCGGTTCCGCTGTAGCCCTGCTCCCGCGTTCGCGCATGAACAGCGATTGAATTCAGCCCGCAGTCCTCGGCCATGCGCGCCAGGGGAACGCAGACAATGTTCTCGTCATCCCAGCCCAGGCGAATCTTGACCGTAAACGGGATTTTCACCGCAGCCCGCACCGCTTCGAAAATCCCTCGAATAACAGGAAGATCCTTCAGCAGCCCTGAGCCGCCGTTGCACTTGACCACCCGCTTGGCGGGGCATCCCAGGTTCAGATCAACCAGATCGAATCCGGCATCTTCCACGATTTTGGCCGATTCGGAAAGCGTGTAGGGATCGCTGCCGAAG
Organism: Candidatus Angelobacter sp.; assembly: GCA_035712465.1. Taxonomy (GTDB): domain Bacteria; phylum Acidobacteriota; class Terriglobia; order Terriglobales; family Acidobacteriaceae; genus Angelobacter. Next base: position 182,142 of record DASTAS010000012.1, on the reverse strand, counting down.
AGCTGCGCCGAAATTGGATGCTCATCTTCGTAGAAATGGAGATAGCGCTTGCGTTTTTTTTCTCTTGTTCGGAATAGGCCATCAGCGGAGGTGAACTCGGTCATGATCAGCCCACACCCGGATTTTTCTGCGGATGCCGGCAATCTGCTCTCATCTGGCTCCGATGGCTCCGACATGATCGCATGCGGGTCACACACAAAACTCGCATTCCGGATATAGCGGCGAAACACGGTATCAGTAACGCCGGCCATCGGCGCCAGCACAGTCGCTGGAGAAATCCGAAGGGAGCCGACCTGCAGAGACTCGGGAACTCGCGCTCCCTCAGGAACAACGTTCGCTGTGACCGGGTTTTCCCAGAATTTGTGCATATTCGTGAAAATCCCGAGCAGCGCGAGGGATCCCTATCATCGTAGCCGATCCCCAGGAAGGGAACGATTCGGCAATGTCACTCAGGTATCTCTCTGGTGACATCCGCCAAGGCAACGTTCTCTCGCTGCGCTCGAGAAAAAACATGGCCCCCGCCGCGGCGGAGGCTTCGAAAAAACTCTCGGCCTTTACTTCTTGGCCGCCACTTTCTCGTACTTGCGGCGGAAGCGCTCCACGCGTCCGGCGGTATCCACCAGCTTCTGCTTGCCCGTAAAAAACGGATGGCAATTGGAGCAGATTTCCAGGCTGATATCGCCTTTGTGAGTAGAGCGGGTGGTGAATGTGTTGCCGCACGCGCAGTGTACGCGCACCTCATGATAATCGGGATGAATCGCTTCCTTCATTTGTCTCTGGAAACCTTTCGCTGTAAGACCTTTATTTTAGCGTAATTTAGCTGGTTTTGGCTACCAATTTGGATGCGGCAGAAGGAGAAAGGATTCGGCACTTACATCCCACCGCTGATGGCACTGATCCACCTGTTTCACGCTGATCTGCAAAACTGGCTTGCATTTTCTCCTGTGCAGCCGCTGTGCATTTCCTGTGTACAACCTTCGATTCCCTCCAGAAAACCTTGCCCTCGTTGCCTGGCGTTTAATGTTATGTTGCTCAAGAGAGATCTTTGATGGCTTCGCAAACGCAATCTGTACCCGAATGCCCCATCTGCGGGGGCACCGGATGGAAATCAATTGAGTCCCCAGGAAAGGCCAGCCGTGTCACGCGGTGCGACTGCCGCAATGAAGCGAGGACTGCAAGGCTGTTCAAGTCAGCCCAAATTCCCGCCAGGTATGAGCACTGCTCTCTGGCCGACTTCGAGACTGAATTCCCGGGCGCACACAGATCGCTTGCCGCTGCGCGGCTCGCGGCCGGCCGTTTTGTTGAAGAGTACCCGCTGGAGCGGACTGGGCTTCTCTTGATCGGCCCGATTGGCACGGGAAAAACCCACTTGGCGGTCGGGATCATACAGGAACTAATCCGGAGCAAGGGTGTTCCGTGCCTGTTCTCCGATTATCGCGAACTGCTCAAAGAAATCCAGAACTCCTACAATCCAACAGTGCAGACAACCGAACTTGAAATCCTGCGCCCAGTCTTTGATGCTGAAATCCTGGTGCTGGACGAGTTGGGCGCCGTGAAACCCACGGAGTGGGTCTGGGATACCGTGAGCCACATCCTGAACAGCCGGTATAACGAGAAAAAGACCACCATCATCACGACCAACTTTCCCAATCTTCCGCCCGGAGAGCTGCAGAACATTCGCGGCTCGGCAACTGAGGCAGCCCGCCAGGCCGCACGTAATGAAACTCTTGGCGACCGGATCACCGAGCGCATGCGCTCGCGGCTGCACGAGATGTGCCGTGTGGTGCAACTCGAGGGCGTTGATTTTCGGCAAAAGGTCCAGAGCGCCAATTTCAGATAGGACGGTCATTGGCGCTTACTATTTGTACTTGGTTTGAGAAATTGCGTCCTGGCGAACCTCCCATAATCCTCTTGAACATTCTTTCTGTGCCACACTGGTGTCAGGTGATTGCGCGCCTTTGGCTGCTCGTTTACCTATAAATTGCTTACCCACTCCATCCCGTTCTCGCTCGACCAACCGGCGGATTTCTTCGTCCAGTTTCCCCCTGCTCCGGCTGTGTTCGCGCTTCGTGGCGCCGATGAAGCCGCCGAGCCCTACGTAAGCAAAACCGCCAATCTCAGGCGACGCTTGCAGCGCCTGCTGGCGCCGGCGGAATCGCAATCGAAGCGGCTGAACTTGCGTGAGCGCGTTGCCAGGATCGAGTATTCGCTGACCGGATCCGATTTTGAATCCATGCTGCTGCTTTACCGCATGCTGCGCGAGGAATTTCCGAAGAGCTATCAGAAGCGCCTCCGGCTGCACACACCGGCGCTGATACGCTTGAACCTGGAAAATGCCTATCCCCGCGCGTACGTCACCAACAAACTTGGCAGGATTTCAGGGAGATCGCTTTATTACGGGCCGTTCCGCTCCCGCACAGTTGCGGAGAAGTTCATGAACGATTCGCTCGACCTGTTCAAAATCCGGCGCTGCACGTTTGAGCTTCATCCTGATCCCGCGTACCCCGGCTGTGTTTACTCGGAAATGAAGATGTGTCTGGCGCCATGCTTCAAAGGCTGTACGGATGAAGTCTACGGAGCCGAAGTCGCGCGCGTGCAGGCGTATTTTGATTCCGGCGGAAACTCTTTGCTTAAGGAAATGGAAGCCGAACGTGACCGGCTCTCCGCGGAAATGGAATTTGAAGCCGCCGCCCAGCAGCACGCGAGAATCGCAAAACTGAAAGGTATTCTCTCACTGTGCGATGAAATCTGCCGGCGACTGGATTGGCTTGATGCTGTCATCATCCAACCGTCGGCGGAACCGGGATGCGTAGCGCTGTTCCGATTTCGCGAAGGCACGTTTACGGCGACTGAACAATTCCGCGTGGAAAATGAGGGTGAACCTCTGGACGGCCGCTTACGGACTTGGCTGGAGCAATTGGCTCCAGGAAGAGCCTGCTCCGCAGCACAATTCAGTGAAGAGTTGGCCATGCTGAAGCGCTGGTACTATCGCACGCACAAGACCGGCGAGGTCGTCTTCGCGAACCACGAGGGCGAGCTGTCCGTCAGAAAGATTGCGAACGCGGTTTTGCGCGTCCATCGTGGTGAGAAGTTGGTAATCCCCGCAATCCCGGCTCTCAGCCAGGATGCTGCTGAACCAGGTGAGGCCGCGAGCGATCAGGCGCAATCCGGCTAATCGATGGTATTGCCGGGTTCCCAGCGCCAGCGCTTCTTTTTCGCGTCCCAGAAGACTGAGGATTCCATCTCTTGCGCCTCAACCGCCTTGATCACGAAAATCGGCGGCTTTTTGGGCTTGACCAACATTCGCCCCACTTCAATGCTGTCAAAAGGCACGTTGATCAAAACAAATTTGGCTTTGGGCGTGGCCGCGCGCCATGCCTGCGCTCCGGCGCCAAAGACAACCAGCAAAGGATGGTTCTGGGGATCGAAACGCCCCATAGCAGCGGTTTCTCGGACATCGCCAAAGCCGAAAAAGGAGTGGTAAGGGTCTTCAACCACATACTTGTATTGATAAGAATCCGGCAGCGGATCCTTGCTCTCAGCCACCATCACCAGATCTTCCACTCCGTCGCCATCGAGGTCCGTTGTGATCACCGGTGTGGGGAATTTCTGCGCCAGCGCAAAACTGGATCCGAACTGTTGCTGAACTATACGAATAAACGGCTGTAACTTCGCCGCATTGGGAACTGGAGAAGTTTGTCCCCAAGCCACGGTTGCCGCAAAAAGCAAGACTCCGCCCAGATACTTCATAGAACAGAGTCTACCCTCTTTTAGCCGATTTTCTCGATCAATTCTGGCTCTGTATCGGGTTCGACAATCACCTGAATCCGGTGAATCCGGTGGATATGGCGAATCCGGCGCTGCGAGACTGTGAACCACATTGCAGCGAGCAAGCCCGCGCAAAGCGCGCCACCCAGGACCAGCAGCATGGAAACTGGGATAAGTACAACGACGATGCCCAGGGTCAACAACACTTGCCAATGTTCATGATCTGCATGAATTTCTCAGTCCCGAGCCGGACAGAGAAGCAGACCTTTGTAGGATGGCTGCTCTGAATTTCGGGTTTACCGTCCGGTAAACATTGTTCCCGACCAGCGCATCCGATTGTTGAGGAGAGAATCATGCATCGTGAGGGTCATCTCGATGACGTGTACTGGGCCTTACGCGTAGGACTAGGGTCCACCGCGTTCCTGGCCGGTCTGGATAAATTCACCAATCTGCTGACGAACTGGGACAAATACATTGCCCCCGAACTTCGTGAACGGCTTCCCGTGAGCGGCAGAAAATTCATGTACGGCGTCGGCGTGATTGAAATGCTTGTGGGACTTGGCATTCTCACCAGAAAGCCGCGGCTGGCCGGTTATACCGCGTCCGCATGGCTGCTTGGAATTGCCGCCGACCTGGTCCTGAACGGCGATTATGATATTGCCGTTCGCGATGTCAACATGGCCGTTGCCGCATATGCCATGGCGCGCTCAGAGGGGAGCCGGCAGAGAGAACAGGCGCAACATCCGGAACACCTTCCCTTGAGGGAAACTGCTTAACTTTTCCCCGTCTCTTCCCGTGCATCTAACTCGTCATCTGCAAATAAATCATCATTGAGAGCAGTTGCAAGAGGGGAGAGCCGGGAATGAGGCTAGCTCATATCACGCTGGTATTTTCGTTGTTAGTCTTCGCGGCCGCGGGTTGCGGAAGCGGGTCTCTGAGCAATTCCGGCATGGGAGCAGGAGGCGCTATTCCCACGGCGGATCATGTTTTCCTGGTCGTGCTGGAAAACCACAGTTTTTCACAGGTGATCGGCAGTTCCGCCATGCCGTATCTCAATTCCCTGGCTTCGCAGAATTCGCTGGCTGCCAACTATTTCGCGAACACGCATCCTTCTCTGGGAAATTACTTTGTCTTGACGACCGGTCTGGAAGAGACCAATCCCATTGAGGGGGATTCTTTTCCCGGGCCGGTTTCTGGCGATAACGTCGTGCGCGCCCTGGCCGGGGCTGGAAAAACCTGGAAAGCCTACATGGAGAGTATTCCGTCAGCGGGATACATTGGGGGCGATGTTCAGCCCTACCTCAAACATCACGACCCGTTTGCCTATTTCACTGACGTCGCAGGCTCTGACGGGCAGCATGCTACGGCGCAGGCGGTCAACATTGTTCCTTTTACGCAACTCTCGGCCGACATGGCCGCCAACGCTCTGCCTAACTTCGGCTTTATCGCACCGAATGTTGACGATGACGCGCATGACTGTCCAACAGGCGGCTCGCTCTGCCCTGATTCAGCAAAGCTCAGCGCTGCTGACAACTGGCTCAAGAACAATATCGATCCTTTGATCAAGAGTCCCGCCTTTGCCAATAGCGTGCTGATCATTACCTTCGACGAGGGTAACATCACGGACCTGGCCAACGGCGGCGGGCAGGTTGCGACCGTCCTGGTAGGCAGCCATGTGAAAGCCGGGTTCCGGTCCAGCACACTTTTCCAACACCAGAGTACCTTGCGGTTAATTCTGGATCTGCTCCAGGTGAATGACAAACCCGGTGCCGCGGCATCGGCCGCCAGCATGAGTGAGTTCTTTCAATAACATGTCGCGTTGCCGGATATCCCGCAGCGAATTTTCTGCTACTCGGTTTTGAACTGGAGCTCCACGTTGACTACCTTCCGGGCATCATCGGTTTCTTCCTGGAACTCGCAGATGATGGAAGTATTCAAATCCGACCTGCTCGTGATCAGGTGAGCCACAAAATTACGAGCGTAAGTGTTGTCATAGGGAGAGCCGGGCGCCAGCTTCCACAACTCACGGATTTTCGCCGCTGTGGCGGACTCAAGCCCTTGCACCTCCAAATCGCCCATGTGGTACAAATCGCCTTCATGCACCTGGAACTCATAGCTAATGCTCTCCCCGGAAAACTTCGGGACAGGTGTGATGGTAGCGGCTTCGCGTCCAAATTTCCCCAGGAACGTGCGCGCGGCGTCGAGGTCTGTCTTCAGCCTGGAGAGATTCACGGGCTGCCCCAAAGGGAGGCTGACGAATTTTGAGAGCTCCTCCGCGGAAGCAACAGTGTTTCCCGACCACGAGTATCCGGCCAGCTTGTACTGCGCCCCTTCCACAATCGGAATGTTGATTCCAAGCGTATTGTCGGCGGCAAGGACTGGCTGAATCTTTCCGGCTTTGAACGTAACGAATCCCTGTTCGTGGTAGGCCGGAGCAAGAATGCGATCGATATTCTTCTCCACCTCACTGCGGAGATACTCCCGGTTCATTACCACACTCAAAAAGCGGGATTTCACTTCAGCAGAAAGATGACTTGCGCCTGTCAGTTGCACGCTCTTGAATGGGGGCACCCCGCTGGTCACTCGGAACCGATACACAGAAGGTATCTCGCCTGGAGCGGCCCATTGCTGCCACACAACTTTACTGTCCACGCCTTTTGCAGCAAGTAATTTGCTGAGGGCTGCGGCTACGTCATCCGCCAGTGTGCCGCTGAGCGGGATCTCGCCTTCGAAAAGAGGAACGGCATCATGGAGTTTGCTTTGCAGTTCCTGGTCGCTCCACCACACAGCATTTTCGAACTCTGCAGGAAGAAATTTGTCCGCGTCCTTCACCTGGAACTCGGCTTCAACTCCCCACCTTTTGGGGGCAGGCCGGAAGCTATATTGCGCTGAGGTGAAGACGCCGCTGTCGCCCAGCCTTTTGCTGCCGGCTTCCAATTGGGCTGTGGTCACCACGGAGTTCTCTTTCAGGCCGGTGGCGCGTATGACGTCTTGAGGCTGATAGCGATGCGTGCCACGGACGAGAATTTTTACCAGATGATTGTCCTGGGCGAACCCGATAAGAGCGAAGCCCACAAATAAGCAGGCCAGAAGAATCTTGCGCATGATGAGAGTATTTTGTCCCAAGATGCTGAATTCGGCTACTTAGAAACTCATCAAACTGAACTTAGCCGTTTTGGCTTTTTGTATAAAGGGCCGGTTGAGGAACTCCACAAATGGCGCCATCACTTTAAAACGACGCACCATCTCCGGAACGAGCCGAGGCGTAGTCAGAACCTTGACGGGGAATGTGGCTTCCAGGTACCACTGGTGGTGACGCAAAAGCTCTTCAGCCGGATGATCTACGGGAAAGCCTTTGGGCATGCGCGTGAGCTTCTCGCCCTGCAATCTGCCGAGCATGCGCTTCAGCTTCTTATCGGCCAGGATCTCCTGAAATTCTTTATAATGCTCCTGCAACAGCGTGCGATAGGCGAGAAGTTCATCGCGCTCGGGAGCCCAGACACCCCCGAAAACCAGAACTTCCTTTTCGGTGAAGTGGAGATAAAACACCCGAGCCCTCGCGCTTGACCGCCGTATGCCGTGGAAAAATTGCCGAGATATGCGTCTTGTAGGGCGTCTTGTCTTTAGAGAAGCGCGTGTCCCGATAAATCCGGTACAGCGCCTTATGAGGAGGAGTGATGTACTCGGGGGCGAAGCGGGCAAACTCCTCATCGAGGCAGCTCACCAGCTCCAGCATGGGCTCTTTGATCAGCGTTTCATATTTTTCTTTGCGCGGCTGAAACCACTCGCGGCGGTTGTTGCGCTTTAGCGCGCGAAGAAAGGCAATAGCATCGGGAGAAAAGCCAGGGAATTTAGAATTCATCGGAACTTAAGAGACCAAAATCTTTGAAACGCAGAGGAAGCGAGCAAACGGAGGTTAGCGTTGATATTACCTCCAGTTACTCCGCTGCCTCTGAGTTGCAGGGTAATCTGCGTTTATTCGCGCTAATCAGCGGTTAAGGTCTTTGTATTTAGGTCAGCGATACTGCTTTTTCCGCAATCAGCCGCTTCACCCGTTCTACAAATTGGGCCGCCGGGACCGTACCTTCGGGCTGCTGCTGGCCGCGCACGCGAACATTCACCGTCCCAGCCTCGGCTTCCTTTTCTCCCACGACCAGCAGAAACGGAACTTTCTGCAGCGTATGCTCGCGCACCTTGGCGTTCATTTTTTCATTGCGATCATCCAGATGGACGCGCACACCCGCTTCTTTTAGCTGCTCCATGACTTTCTTTCCGTACTCCACGTGCTTCTCGCTGATCGGGATAATCGCCACTTGAACAGGTGAGAGCCATACCGGAAATGCGCCGGCATAGTGCTCAATCAATACGCCGAAGAACCGTTCCACTGAACCGAACAGCGCGCGGTGCACCATCATCGGCTGCTTGCGCGAGCCGTCCTCGGCAACGTACTCCAGCCCAAACCGTTGGGGCAGATTGAAGTCGAACTGCACCGTCGAGAGCTGCCAGAGCCGCCCAATGGCATCCACCAGCTTCACGTCAATTTTGGGACCATAGAACGCCGCTTCGCCCGGAATGATCTTGTAAAAAATGTTCAGCTTCTTGAGGACCTTTTCCAGCGAGTTATTGGCCAGGTTCCACATCTCGTCGCCGCCGATGAAGCTCTTTTTGTCATTGGGGTCCCAGGTACTCAGCTCGACCTGATACTCGTGGAAGCCGAACGTCTTGAGCACAGCGAGGGCAAAATCGATGCAGCCCTCGATCTCGCTTTCAATCTGTTCCGGCGTGCAGAAGATGTGGGCATCGTCCTGGGTGAAACCGCGCACGCGCAGCAGACCATGCATCACGCCGGAACGCTCATAGCGATAAACGGTACCCAGTTCGCCATAGCGTTGTGGCAGGTCGCGATAAGACTTAAGCGAATCTGCGTAAATCAGGATGTGTCCGGGACAGTTCATGGGCTTCACGCGATATTCAGCGTCGTCTAGTTCCATGGGCGTGAACATGTTCTGCGCGTAATAGCCCTCGTGCCCGCTCGTCTTCCACAGATTTACCCGAAACACGTGCGGCGTGTACACCAGCGAGTAGCCGCGCTTGATGTATTCATTCCGCATCCAGTCTTCCATCTCTTTGCGGATGATGCCGCCCTTGGGATGCCAGAAGATCAGCCCCGGGCCAGCCAGTTCCTGGATGCTGAACAGGTCAAGCTGCTGGCCCAGCACACGATGGTCACGCTTCTTGGCCTCTTCCAGCGCGTGCAGGTGCTGCTCCAGGTCTTTCTTGCTGAAAAATGACGTGCCGTAGATGCGCTGGAGCTGCGGATTCTTTTCGTCGCCCAGCCAGTAGGCGCCTGCGATGTTGAGCAGCTTGAAAGCTTTAATCTTGCCCGTCGAAGGCAGATGCGGGCCGCGACAAAAATCCACAAATTTGCCATTGCGATAAGTGGAGATCGGCTCGCCCGGTTTTGTGAATTGCTCAATGAAATGGACTTTCATGAAGTCGCCTTCAGAGCGAAAGCGATTCAATCCCTCATCGCGGGGAATGTACTCGCGCTGAAACTTCTCATCCCGTTGCACCACCTCCTGCATGCGCTTTTCAATGCGCTCTAGGTCTTCAGGCGTAAACGGCGTCGGGCGGTAGAAATCGTAAAAAAAGCCGCTCTCGGTCGGCGGTCCATGACCCAGCTTGGTCTCAGGGAACAGCTCCAAGACAGCCGTGGCCAGCACGTGCGCGGAGGAATGCCGGTAGACCTCCAGCGCTTCAGGGTCCTTGTCAGTCAACAGGCGCAACTCGACGTCGCTTTCCAAAGATTTGCTTAAATCGGCGAACTGCCAGCCATCTCGCGACTTCTGGGCGTGCAGGCTGGCAGGAGCATTTGCAGCTCCTGCTGGCGACGGATCGGCCCCTGGCTGTTCCGGGGCTGAATGCTGAATGCTCATCGCTGATGGCTTGATTTTTGCCACCAGGGCCGCTTCGGCCAGGCGGGGGCTGATTGACCGGGCAATCTCAAATGGGGTAATGCCGCGCGGGACTTCTTTTGTGCTCCCATCAGGGAGAGTGACATGGATGGCGCTGGTTTGCATGGGCTCAGACATAGAATTTTGGCGCAGCCGATCTTGAGCTGTGCTGAAGTACTATCGAGTCTAGCGAACCGATAAACGAGGGGTCAAACGCCCGCCGGTATTTCGCAAGTTATTAAGAATTAGATCCTGCTCTAAATTGTGGATGGCCAGCTAAATTTTCCAGGATGGCGACGAGCGTTTCTGCCGTTAAAATCAGGAGGTCGCAACCAAGGAGTATGAACCAAGAGTGAAGTGGATCAGATGGATAGCCCTGCTCGCCGGGATCTGCATGTTTGCCGTGAGTTTTGTGTTACCGGCGATCAGCCAAGCCTCCTCGGCCCCAGGTTCTCCAGGCATCCCAGGCTATAAGTGCGCTTTCCTCTCTCTTGTGGTGACCGCGGAAGAAGGCGGAGCCCTCATCCGGCAGGCGCCACTCGAATACATTTCAGTCCTGATCAGCGGCTGGATCAATCCGGTTTTTCTTGTCAGCCTGCTGCTACTTCTGATAAAACCAAGATGGCGGTTTACGATAGCCCTCAGGTACGTCGTAACCGTAATGTTTGTGTTTTGCTGGATCGCGTTTTATCAGATCCACCTTTACCCGCAGCAGGGCTATTTTCTTTGGATGTTCGGAATCCTGCTCGCCCTGTATTCGAACATGCTTTCGAATCCCGATCTGCGGAAGCAAGTATAGCTGAGACGGATATCGCCTATCCGGGCGTATTTTTTAGAATCTGGAGAAGAACTGGCCATGGAAGTTCAACAAAAAGCTGTCCTGCCCACCCGGGCGGAGCTAAAAATCCTGCAGGTGCTTTGGGATATCAGTAACGGAACCGTGGAGGACGTGATCAGTCATTCCAATGTGTCTCCCAAGCCGAACTATAAAACCACCCAAACCATTCTGCGCATTATGGAAGAGAAAGGCCTGGTGAGGCATGAGAGCCGTGGCCGGGTTTTTGTATTCGAACCGTGCGTCAGTCGAGAATCGGTCGGCAGGCTTTCTGTGCAGACTCTGCTCGATCAGAATTTCGGGGGCTCACCCTCAGAGCTGCTCATCAACCTGCTGGAAGCCGGTCCGGTGAACGAGTCAGAACTGGAAGAGTTGGAAAACCTGATCCGCAGTTACCGTTTGCAAAAAGCTCAATCCACGAAATAAGGCTGCGAATCGTTCAAGCCCGAGGCGGACACTTTGATGGCGCCCTATTCGCTTTATCTTGCAGGAGTGCTGCTCACCTTTATCGTGAAAGTGGCGGCCGCATTCCTGTTGTGCCTCTGCTTGGCCCGCTTGTTGCGCAGTCCAAGGCACCGGTTTCTCACCTGGCTCGGATTTCTCCTCGGTGTGGGTGTGTGCTGGACTGCCTTGCTTGTAGATGAGACAGTCGCCGTCTTTTCGCGCGCAGGAGCCAGCGTCGCCTATATCGCCCAGACAACAAGTGCTTCCGGAGAGCATTTAAGCGTCCCGCTGTCCTGGAGTCTGTGGATCGGCAGGGCCGTCCTCGCTTTCGGGCTCATCTATATTGCTGTTGTCATTTCTCTCCTGAGCCGGCGATTGCTCCAACACCTGCGCCTGCGCTCTTGGCTGAAGCACGCCAGACCGGCTTCGCCCGAGCTTGAGGGAGTCTTCCAGGGCCTGTGCCGCGATTTCAACATACGGCGGTGCCGGTTGCTGATTTTGCCCAACGTCACTTCGCCAGCCACCGTTTATTGGTGGAGCCCTCGTGTGATCCTGCCCGAGATCTGCGAAGAACTCGTAGCTTCTCCCCAGCTTGGAAACATCCTGCGGCATGAGCTGATCCACACTCTGCGCTGTGATTATCTCTGGGCAATGCTCGGCGACGTGCTTTGCGCGGTATTGTTTTTTCATCCCGCGGTACGGGAAGCCCGAAAGCGGCTGATGATGCAGCGAGAACTGGCGTGCGACCTCTCGGTAGTGGAGAGTCATCCGGAGCAGCGCGCCGACTACGCCGAAAGCCTGGCCCAATTCGTCCGCCTGCTGATGCTGCGCCCGAGCCCTGCGCTGGGCGTTGATTTTGCTTCATCATCCAGTTTTCTTGGCACCCGCATCCGTCACATACTGACTGAGCCACGCCAGGTACCCGGTTGGAAGAAACTGATCAGTGACGCAGCTTTCCTCCTCTTTATCGTCATTTTCGGCTCAGTCTCACCGGCGCTTTCCGTCTCTTTCAATTTCAGTCAACAACCCCCTTCGCAATCAGTTGCGACGCCCCCCTCAACTCGAACCACGCCCCTGGACTTCAACGTGGTCAGCCCGCGCAGGCGCCATAACCGCGTGACTCTGCCTACGGAATACCAGCAAATCATTACGATGTCATCTTTGCCGAACGGGGCGAGGCGACACTGAAGCTGAGCACTGAACGCAGCGGATCTGGTAACGTTTAAGCAACGCCACCTGCTGCGACTGACCAAGAGTCTCCTAATTGAGACCTATGTTTTGCCTCCGCTGGATTACACCCATCTGCCCCAACGCGGAGCTGAAGCACGAAAAATGGCCGAACGAGATGGCACCCAGGGCGGGATCCGGCGGAAGCGCGACACCGCCTCAAGCGCGCGCGCGCGCTGATGCCGGTCAAAAGAGCGAACGTACTGGCGAATGATCTGAGGCATGGTCAGGCGGAGAGCAGCAGAAAAATTCTGTTCCGCCATGTCGCGCTGCTCCTCTTCCGATTGCAGCAACTCGACCATCTGCTGTGCCAATGCTTTCTTATCGCCAATGGGATAAAACTTAATGGCGAGCCCTTCATTTTCAGCCATCTCCCGGAAATCAGGGATATCAGAGCAGATGATGGGTACTCCATGTTGCGCCGCCAGATGAGCCACACCGCTGGCTCCGGTTGCGGATGTATAAGGCATCACCATGAAGGATGCCGATCCAAAGATGTCGCGGATTTTTTCTTCTTCTACATAGCCGGTAAATTCAATGTTTGGATGGTTGCCGTGGCGCGCGCGCAATGACTCAATATAACCAGGCGAGTTTCCGTTGTTCGTGCCCGCAATGATCAGCCTGGCTTCAGGAACCGCTTTGGCGACATACTCCTCAAACGCCTCAATGAGCATCTCGCAACGTTTGTAGGTTCCCCATTTACCAAAAGCCAGGATACGCTGCTCAGGATTGCCACGCTGCGCAAAGGCAGGGTACTCGGGACGGGCTCCCAGAATTCCGTGGGCACGGAAATGAATATTTTCACCACGGTACTTGTCGATCAGCGTGCGGCGATAGGCCGGCAGCAGCACAGATACTGAGTTGGCCATCAGGATCATCCGTGTAGCCGCATTACCTGCGAGGCGGAACATCGTTTTGTGGCGCACGCCCGCATCTTCCAGGTCAATGTGATCCATCAGATGGTGCAGCGTCACGTGAGTGTAGAAGCCTGCGAGACGGGTAGTGGCCGGCAGAGTCAGCCCGGAGAACGCCGCCAGCGGGCTTTCCTTGGTCCCGAAGCTGGAGAACACCAGGTTGAACCAGACCACGTCTGGACGAATCTCACGAATGGCCTTGAGAACGTGGCGATGATTGCTGAGGCGGTTCATGGTCCAGCAGCGCTCCACATTGAACTCCGGCAATTCGGGCAGGGGCTCCTGAAGTTCGTCCGCCAGTATCGTCAGACTGACCAGCGGATCCGCCTGAAGCTCACGGGCAACATGGTACCCGTACTCGTTAAGCACCACTTTGCTGGGAGGAAAAGCTGTTATCAGGCAAATCTTCATCGCGGATGATCCTGCTCCTTAGAACAAAGAAATCTGTAAAACCGGGCGCCAGGCATTCGTCCTGACATCTCCGGTGAAGTTGTAGAACGACTGTTGCTGCAGGCCCACAGAGAAGCGGAGCGGATAATCCACTCCAATCTCACCAGTGCCGTCATTGAAGCCGCGGCGCACGGGTTTGACATAGGAGATGAGGAAGCCGCTCTGCACGTTGTCATAAAGATGGAAACCTTGCCCGCGGGTGAAGTCGGTGGACGCATTCAAGTTCCAGCGGTCATTGAATTTGTAATCAACTCGCGCCCCTGGAACCAAAGCTTGTCCGGTGGCGAAATCCAGGTCTTCTACGCGCCAGGAGCGGATGTATTTCGCCAGACCGGTCACGGTGAGCTTGTCTCCGAATTTGTGCTCCAGGCCGGCCCAGGTTGACGTAGTAAAGAACTCGCGGACAGCCGGGTGGAAGAGCAGATCGCGCACCGAATAACCGGTCACGAGTGCGTTCCGCCCCCACGGCCTCCCTACTTCGAATTCAAGGCTGGCGCCCAAGTCACGCGAGCTCAGGTTCTGTTCCGTAAACGGACCAGCTTCATGAATGGCGCTTCCGCGCACGCTCACCCAGTTGAACAGCGGTGAACTGTTCACGTACAGATACTGGCGGAAGAGATTCTGGTTGAACTGTACGGGAGATTCCGTATCGCGGCGGACCGCGAATTCGATGCCGGGATTCAGGACAAAGCGGGCGTTCCCGAGATGCAGTACCGGAGTGGTGCCCACGTTGAATACCGTGTCATAGCTGTTGTGACGACGGATGGCCAACGTGCTCGGTACCGAGATGGTGCCGCGATAATTGCGTTCGCCTACAAATCCGCTAATCGGGCTGAAGTGGTTGAGGTGGTAATGAAACGAAGTTCCCAGATCAGTTTCCTGCGATGAGCGCGGTCGTACGGTATTGCCGAACAGTTTGTTATCAAGCTGGTAGAGCGTGGCGTCATCAAAGATCGCGCTGCTCAGGAACTCGCTCTGCATGCTGAGACCGGGGCGGACTTCAGTGCCTTCCCGCCCCGATGCCTGCAACAACCCGCGCTCCGCCGTTGGATCATCGGCAGCCATCTGGCTGGCGCGGGCAAAAGCGGAAATGGCGTGGATATTGTCGTGTCTCTGACTGTAAATGTTGCCCCAGGCGAGCTGATAATCGTAATTCTCCTGGGTATCGGGCGAATTGCCCAACGCCTTCAGGACTGCCGCAGCCTTTTTGTCCTGATTCTGCGCAATGTAGGTGTCAGCCAGGCCGACGGCAACGGTGTCATCGGAGGCACCCAGGTCCTTGGCTTTGGCGAAATAACGCTGGGCCAGGTCAAAATCGTGCATCGCAAGAAACACATTGGCGGCGGCTACCAGATTATCCGTGCTGATAGGAGACGCTTCACCCACGCGGGACTCCGCAAAAGCAAGCGCGACCTCCTGCCGGGCGTCATCGTACTTCCCTTCATGAACAAACAGTTTGGCGAACTGCAGACGCACGTCTACCCGGTTTGCGTCTGGGGCATCAAGCGCCCGCGTGAAGCGGTCAAACGCCGCCTTGCGGTCGCCCAGCAACATCAAAGCCTCGCCCGTGGCGAGCAGGACGGCGGACTGGTCCGTGCCCTCCCGCTCAGCAGCCTGAACATACTGGAAGGTCTGAGCGCGCTCATGCAATTGCGCATGGCTGGCAGCCAGGCTGGCGAGGATCAGCGGATCATCAGGTGAGATCCGCAGCGCGGAGTTCCATTCCACAATCGCCTCTCTGTACCTGCGGGCGTGATAGAGTGTGTCCGCCAGAGCCTGATGCGTCTTCAGGTCATCCGGCGCGAACTTGAGCACCAGCCTGTATTCCTTCTCCGCCTTATCGAAGACGCGCATCTGGCGGTAAGCCGTGGCCAGCGCCATATGGATGGCGGCATTGTCCTTCATGCCTTTCTGCGCAAGCGCAACTTCCTTCAGCGATTCGCGCGAACGATGCAACTGCAGATAAGAGTAGGCCAGACCAAGGTGGGCGATGGCATTGTTCGGGGCCAATTTGATGGCCGGCTCAAAATCGTGGATGGCATTCTGCGCGTCCTGCATGTCATTCCGCACGTAGCCCCGGTTGACCAGCGCTTCCACCATATTCGGTTCTTTTTGCAGCGTGCGGGTGAAATCATCAATTGCTTCCTGGAGAAGCTGGTTCTGTCGGTGTACATGCCCAGCCAGCAGGGGGAAGTTCGGCTCCTTGGGCAAGATGGTTTCGTAGCGGCTTACCAGCGCCAACACGTCGTCATAGCGGCCCAGGTTGTACAAGTCATAAGCGAGATAAACCGCCCCGTCACGGTCATGAGGAAGCTTCTGTACCACCTGCTCCCCGATGCGGCTCGATTCCAGATAGCGTCCCTTGAGGAAAAGATAACGCTCCGTTTCCCGCATGATGTGAGGATCGTTCTTCATCGTTCCCTTGGCGCGGGCAATCCATCGGCCGGAGAGATCAGGATCATGTGCGTCGATGGCGGCATTCGAGCCGCTGGCGATAATCTGAGGATTCGTTGGGGCGAGTTTATAAGCTGTTTCGTAACTGGCTTGCGCCTTGGGATAATTCTTGATCGCAGTGTAGAGATCGCCCAGCGCGACGTACGGAACAAAGTCGTTTGGATATGCTGCCGCCATGCGCTTGAAGTAGCCTTCGGCGGCCTTGTTGTCGCCCAGATCTCTGGAAAGGTAGCCCAGCGCCTCAAGAGCGTAGCGGTTTTTAGGGTCGCGCTGGAGCAACCCAGCGTACATCTTGTGCGCTTCCTGCTTGCGGTTCGTTTTCCAGAGCAGGTTCGCATACTGCAGCAGCACATTGTCGTTATTGGGATCGAGCTGCATGGCCTGCTTTAAGTCGGCCTCGGCGCCGGCCGGGTCGCCTCCGTTCGCGCGAAACGCAGCTCGCAAACTCAGGTATTGCACCTGATCGGGACCTTCAACCTGAAGCCCGGCGAGAAACTGCTCACCGAGGGCGGTCTGCCGGCGGACCGCAGCCTCGTCCTGCAGGTTCCGGTACGCGTCCACCAATTGCAGCCGAAGCTGTGCGGGATACATCACGCCTTCCGCTGGCCCCTGAGGCATAGCGGCCAACGCGGCAAGATATTCGCGGACTGCATCGCTTTCACGGTGCTCTACGTCGGCCAGTTCTCCCCGGATTGCATGCAGCCGGTAGTAGTTGGGATCAATTTGTTCAGCGCGAGCCAGATAGGTTCTGGTTTTGTCCAGGTTGCCGATCCGCATTTCCGCCTGGGCTGCCGCCAATTGCGCATTTGCAGATTTCGGCTGCATGCCTGCCGCCTTCTCGCTGGCCGCTGCGGCTTCTTTCTTCATGCCCGCAAGGCCATACGTATAGCCCAGCTCAGACATGACCTGGGCCGTCTTCCGCGGCGCTCTGAGCAGAATAGCGATTGCCGATTTGTAATCATGCGCTTCGCGGTAGTACTGAGCCACGGCGCGGAATACATCCACATTGCGCGGATTGCGCTTCATCGCTTTATCGAGGAGCGCCTTGGCTTTCTCCGGCTGCTTGGATTTCATGTAGGCAATGGCCAGCAGAAGTTCTGCATGGGAGGACGGGGTGACCGCTTCAGAACGCTCCAGAAGGTTAACCGCGCGTGGCAGGTCGCCCGACTGCATAAAGAGCTCACCGGCCATGGCGAGGTCGGTAGCGCGGCGCGGATTGGCAGCAATTACCTGGAGCAGAATCTTTTTGGCTTCATCCGATTTGCCCATCCGGATATACGTCTGGGCTTTCCCGGAAAGTCCCTCGACGGAGTTTGGCAGCTTGGCGAGACCCTTGTCGTAGGCGTCGAGCGAAACTGAATAATTGCCGGCCAGACGCGAGGTGTAACCCAGAAGGAACCAGTTCCGCGGGTCGTTGGGAGCAGCCTGAACCATGCGCTGGGCAAAGTTCATGGCTGCGGGGTAGTTGCCCGCGGCAAGAGCATGCTCCGCAGCGCGCGCGTTGCGCCCTACTTCGATGCTGCTTCCCCATCCAAGCCCTCCGGATGGTGTTGTCTGTCCAGCAGAAGGCTGTTTATTGCCCTGCCTTCGCTTTTTGGGCGCGTTTTGCTTTTTCGGTGACGACTGGCCGCCAATTTCAAACGTTTGCGCCCAGCCATAGCCGGTCAGGAACAGGGAACAAAAAACCAGAACAAGAAAGTTTCTCTTCACGGGACCACCGTTGTCACTTAGTTGGCGGCACAGAAGTGCACCGCAAGGACTCGCCTTGAATCCTCGTTTCGCCGGCAACTGCGGAAACGCAAAAGCTGAGTCGTTTCGGCGTTGCTCAAAACTGAGATGCATGCAACGACCTTGAGCCCACGTTTACGCAGATTGCTGTGCTCTGAGATGGCGGGCCAGCAGCTCTCATCTCTTCTTGAATCGAGATGCTGTTTCAGGGTGGGAGGATTGCTGGCTAGGTGAAAGAGGCCCAAATTTGAGAATCCGGATTCCACAAGGCAAACCCGAATACCACTTTTGGAATCGAAACTGTGCTGTAAGCAAAACTGCTGCTCGATTTTCATTCCGTCTTTTTCGCAGTCGCAAATTGCGGAGGTTCTTTCATGAGTTCCCCATCCTTTGCCGCCACCAGACCGGCGCCTGTTCTGGGGCGGGGCATCCCTTTGAGCTGGGTGCTGCTGCTGGCGCTGCTGGTGCACGGCCCGCTGCTGATCCTGCAGCTGCCCAACAGCACGTATGACGCGAACTTCCACAAGTTCTTCGCTTCGCATTATGCGGAGCATTGGTTTGATCCCTGGAACCAAAAGCAATTCACAGGCTTCTCCCAGACCACTTATCCTCCCATGGAGCAGCAATGGGTGGCGCTGCTCTCGCACATCACCGGTTTGAACATGGCGTACATGATCATCCAGTTTGTTGCCATCCTGCTGTTGCCGATTGGAGTGTTTCGATATTCGCGAATATGGGTGGGAGAACGAGCGGCCAGTTACGCGGCAGCGTTGAGCGTGCTGCTGGGATCGCTAGCATCCATGGTGTATAACGCAGGACAGCTATCCACCACATGGGCCGCTCCGCTATACCTGCTCTCTTTGCCGTATTACTACGAGTGGGCGCGCAAAGGGAAAGGCACGGCGCTACTCAAGGGCTTGTTTCTCTTCTATGCCGCCGCTTCGGCACACCATGTGACGCTGTTGTTCGGCAGCTTCATTTTCGCGTTGCCCATGGTGGCCATTGCGTACATGGACCGGCACAGCGAGGATTCAGATGCCAGCATCGGCGGAGTGACCGCGAGGACCATCGTCTTTGCTGTGCTGGCGATTGTGGGGACTTTGATCGTTCTGTACCCGTTTGTGGTCGCCATCCTAGCGAACCCGATCAAGCAAATGCCCATCCCCCACGCCAGCCGGAACAACTACTTCCTCCATCTGAGCGACGGGATGAATTTCTTCATCATTCCCTGGGGAGCCATGCTGCTTGCCTTGCCTTACATTTTCATCAAGGGCCTGAAAGAGGCGCGTCTGCGTCCGCTCTTTTTTGGATTCTGGCTGGCAATGATGTTTTCCCTGGGCGGCACCACTCCGCTGCCCAAATGGCTGCTGGGACGCGCTTTTGACATTCTGACTTTTGAGCGCTTCAGCCTGCTCGCCAACGTCATGGCGCTCCCGATTGTTGGCCTTCTGGTGGTCGAACTGGTAGACCATTACGGCCGCAAAGCAGCATACACGGTGGGCGTACTGGCATCGCTCACCATGGGCTTCGCCGTGGCGTGGCCGCTCTATCACGGAAGCCACGACAAGCCGTTCAGTGTGCAAGAGGTAATCTCATTCCTTAACCGGGATGGCCACGACAAGTTCCGTTATCTGACGCTCGGATTTGGCGCCAGCAAGTTTGACGAGGTCAGCACTTACACGACGGCCAGCAGCGTGGACGGAGATTACAACTCGGCCCGCCTGCTGCCCGAAATGACGCAATACGGCGCCGGCCAGCTCACGAATGCCAAGTATTACGGCACGAGCGGTATGGAATCACTCCGCGCTATGCTGAAACATGCTGACCATTACGGGCTGAAATTCATCTTTGTCCGCGATCCCTATTACGAGCCCCTGCTGGCGTTTGCCGGATGGCGGCAGGCGGAAACCTACGATCGCGGAGCCATTACGCTCTGGGTAAAAGACGGAATCGCACCGGCACGGCCGACCGACTATGGTCTGCGGCCGACCCGCATCCAGGGAATCATGTGGGGGACCCTGCCCATCGGCAGCAGCATCGTCGCCTTACTCCTGCTAGTGCTCTTCCCGGACAAGCGCGGCCAACAGCCGGAAACACTCGAATTTCCGATTGCCACAACAGAGCCGGTTCTGCGGGAGGCACGGTAATGGGACGCATTTTGATTATTATTTTCGTAATCCTCACACTCGGGCTGGTGGCGCTGGGGGCCATTCACCAAAGCGCGACAGCTCCTGCCTCCACCCCTGAAGGCGCAGTGCAGGACATGTTCATAAACGTGCAAGGTCACGATTGGCACAGCGCGTACTCCTACGTTGCACCGGCCAGCAACGTGGATCTGCAGAACTTCACCAAAGACTTAACAGGACGCGACGGCAGCCTGCGTACCTATTCACAACTTGAAAGCGTGAACACGCGCACGCTCCATCAGAGCGATGACAGCGCAGTTGTCCGCACCGAACTCAAATACTCCACCGCTGTCGGCGCTTTCTATGACACTCGCGACTTGAAAGTAGTAAAGGACAACGGGCAGTGGAAGATCATGTGGGCTGCGGAGAAAACGCCGGCTGTTCCTCCGCAGGTAATCCCGGTGAATTACCTTCGCTGGGATGTCATCTACCGGGGTGAAGGCGATGACTGGGGCGCGCAGAACGTGGAGAACCCGCGGGTGCGCATTCTTTCCATGAATCCCACTCAATATGGCGGCGACTTGATCCTCATGGGCGAAGTTGAAAATGAAGACACAGTGCCGGCATTTGTAGCTGTAGAAGCCACGCTCACGGGGAAAAATGGCCAGGAGCTTGGTGAAGAATCCAGCTTTGACAAAACCTCCCATGTTCTCCTGCCGAAGGAGATTGCTCCGTACCGGATCGACTTTCCCGGGGTCAGGCTCTCCCAAGTGAAAGCGGCCAATATGAAACCAAATTCCCTGCTGGTTCCTGCTTCTGCAGATCCGGTAATCGGCGTGATGCACCAGAAAGTTGAAAAAGATGCGAAAGGACGGACCGTTCTGCAAGGCGATCTGGTGAATGAAAGCGGGCAGATCGTGAACATTCCTCACGTAATGGCCACGTTCTACGACAACTCCGGCAAGATCATCTGGGTGACCGATGGCTATGTGGATCATGCTCTGCTTCCGGAAACACCGCAGCCGTTCGCTGTAAGCATACCTGAGCAGATCGCTTCCAACCTGCACTCGTACCGCGTCACCGTCAACCAATACAGCTTGAACCGCCAGGAGTAAGAAGCATGCGCAAACTTTTCTTCATCGCCCTGATGATTGCCGCCTGTTGTTTCGCGGAAAATCGGGCAAATGGCGCCGAACTTCGCGTGCCGGACCATGCGGTCGCCGGCCAGGCTTTGAGCATTGCCACCAGCGGCAGTGGTGAAGGAACGCTTTTGCTGATCGGGCCGGGGGAAGTGATCAAACATAAAATCCGTCTGGGCGAAAATGTGGAAATCAAAGGCGAGGAACTGAAGCACGCAGGCCGCTGGATTGCGATTGTTCGTGGCGGCAGCCCACAATCGCAAGTCTTCTGGGTTGAGCCTGGCGACCCGGACAATCTGAGTTTTCTGGCCCGTCCATCGCGCGTGCCCGTGGCCCACCCGGGGGTGATCAGTGGAGTGGCGTTTACCTTCGACAAGTACCAGAACCTGGTAACCCAGCCGACCGATGTCACATTCACGCTAAGTGTCGGGGGAACAACCGCTTCGCAGAAGGTCACGACAAAAAATGGCATTGCCTGGGTCCGCAGTTCGTCCGCAAAGAAGGCCGGAGCGGCACAGTTCGTGGCTAAAGTCGGCGATGTGACGGTTGCTCGCGTGGTACAGCAAGTGGCCTCAGATCCCTGCAATCTGCGAATGCATATCGCCGGAGAAAACAAGGATGGAATCAAGGTGCAGACCGATGCCATTCGCGACTGTACCGGCAATCCCGTTCCTGACGGCACAATCGTCACCTTCATTGAAACCGACAATACGGGCCGAAGCGTGGTTGACGCCCGCATCAAGAAGGGAATCGCCACCGCTGAGCTGCCGGCTTCGCAGAAGGCGCACATCAGCGTGGCTTCAGGCGTGGTGCTGGGCAATGAATTGAATGTGGGAGGCGGAGAATGAACTTCCACTCGCGGCAATCACATAGAGACTCCGCAATGCGGCCTGCCGGCCCGCCATCGAGACTGGCGCGCGTTCTGGTATTCAGTGTGGGGCTGGCACTGATCCTATCCGGCGCCATGCCGCTGGCCAGGCGGATTTTCGCTGATACCAATCCCTCTGTCCATCTGACCGTAGCCAATGCTGCTCCCCGCGAAATAGAGGGGAGTACGCAACAATCGGTTCTCCGCGACTACACGGCGGCGTGGAAGGGGCTGAGCACCGCTCTGGCCCACAATACGCTGGCGCCCCTCGACGAGAACTTCACCGGCTTTGCGCTGGACAAGCTGACCGAACGCGTTAAAGACCAGCAACAGAACGGGCTTACCACGCGCATTATCGACCACGGCCACAAAGTAGACGCAGTGTTCTATTCGCCTGATGGTTCCGCCATTGAACTCAAGGATACCGCTTCGCTTGAAACGCAGGTGCTGGATGGAGGCAACGTCATCCACTCCGACCAGGCGCAGGTGCATTACTACGTGATCCTGACCGGCGCCGCAGACCGCTGGAAGGTGAGAGTGCTGGAGAGTGCGAAATAGATTTGGTCATTGGGTAACTTGATAATTTAGTAATTGACCAAGGCGGATGAGTAAATCATCGGCAAACGTGATCGTCGGCAATGCGATCTGTAGTTCAATGACTCACTTACCAAATTACCCGATTGCCAAATTTTCTCTCCGGCCACGCCCCTGGCAAATCAACAACAGTAAGGGCCCACAAAAAAGCTAAAGGATATACCTTGACAGGTCCTGGTCCTTCACAATGTCTGTGAGCATCTTCTGTACATAAGGCGCATCGACTCTGGCTGTCTTTTCCTTCATATCGGGCGCCTCAAAGCTGATTTCATCCAGCACCCGCTCCATGATCGTATGCAGACGGCGCGCGCCGATGTTCTCAGTGGACTCGTTCACGCGAAAGGCGAAGCTGGCAATTTCATCCAGGGCTTCGCGCGTGAATTCCAGTTTGAGCCCCTCGGTTTCAAGCAACGCGGTGTATTGCTTCACCAGAGACGACTTTGGTTCCGTCAAAATGGCAATGAAATCCGCCATGGTGAGAGACCGCAGTTCCACCCGGATGGGGAAGCGCCCCTGTAATTCGGGAATCAGATCACTGGGCTTGGAAACGTGGAACGCCCCGGCGGCTATGAAAAGGATATGGTCAGTACGTACCATGCCGTAGCGGGTGTTCACCGTCGTTCCTTCGACAATCGGCAGGATGTCCCGCTGCACGCCTTCTCGGGACACGTCCGGCCCGTGGCCACTCTCGCGCCCGGCGATTTTATCGATCTCATCGAGAAAGATGATCCCGGACTGTTCCACTCGTTCCACTGCCACTCGAGTGACCTGGTCCATGTCAATCAGGCGAGATTCTTCCTCCTGAATGAGGTACTCAAAGGCCTCGCTGACCTTCATCTTCCGCTTCTTGGTGCGCTGGCCGAAGATGTTGGGCAGCATGTCCTTTATATTGATGTCCATTTCCTCCACGCCCTGGTTGGAGATGATTTCAAAGGCGGGCATGGAGCGCTCGCGGACGTCGAGCTCAACGATCCTGTCATCGAGGGCGCCCTCGCGCAGTTGCTGGCGCAACTTTTCCCGCGTGCGGGAGGTCGAGTCGCCGTCATCAGCGGCCAGGGCAAAACCTGCGGTCGGAGAGGGTGTGACAGACGGCGTGCCCGGCAGAAGCAGGTCCAGTAGTTTGTTTTCCGCGCTTTCCTCAGCTTTTTCCGCAACTTCTTCAAGCCGTTCTTCACGGATCATGTCAATGGCGATCTCCACCAGATCGCGAATCATTGATTCCACGTCACGGCCCACATAGCCCACTTCAGTGAATTTTGAAGCTTCAACTTTGAGGAACGGCGAGTTCGCCAGCCGCGCAAGACGCCGCGCAATTTCCGTTTTGCCCACCCCGGTGGGGCCGATCATGATGATGTTCTTGGGCATGATCTCTTCCGCCAAATCGGGCGGAAGTTTCTGCCGGCGCATGCGGTTGCGCAGCGCGATAGCAACAGCCCGCTTGGCTTCATGCTGGCCCACCACGTACTTGTCCAATTCAGAAACGATTTCTTTCGGTGTTAATTCATCCAGTGTGACATCGGTCTCTTCCGTTGTCCCTGGGAGATAGATAGCCATCATTTACTCCTGTCGCTTCGCTCCAAACCGCCACACGGCATGGCGCGCGACTTCAAACTCAATGCTCCTGCCGCAGCCGGGCTCAGCGCGTGGACGGCTTCGTCCGGCATTCCTTAAACTCCCCTGTCGCTTCGCTCCAACCGCCACACGGCATGGCGCGCGACTTCAAACTCATCGGGCCCAGCACTTTGATGAAGGTTGCCGGCTGTTGCACACCATAACCCGGTGTCCGGGCTTGATTCCGATTTTCTGGATGAGCGGTGTTCCTGAATATCCTGCCATGGCGAACTAATCCGCGGAGACGGGCTGCCTCTCCGGCACAGCGGAGAGTTCTTCAATGGTGAAATTCTCGTTGGTATAAATGCACGTCCTGCCGGCGATTTTCATGGCCTCTTCCGCGATTTTGCGCGCAGGCAGATCGGTGTTGTCGACCAGCGCCCGCGCGGCAGCCAGAGCATACGGCCCGCCGCTTCCAATGGCGGCCACCCCGCCGTCCGGCTCAATCACGTCTCCCGCGCCGCTGATCAGGAACGTAAGGGTCGAATCACTAACCAGCAGAAGGGCCTCGAGATGGCGAAGAGCTTTGTCCGTGCGCCATTCCTTGGCGAGTTCCACGGCCGCCCGGCCCAAGTTGCCGTGATATTGCTCCAGCTTGGCTTCAAAACGGGCAAAAAGAGAGAAGGCGTCTGCGGTGGATCCGGCGAAGCCGGCAAGAATCTTGTCGTTGTAAAGACGGCGGATCTTTCTGGCCGTGTGCTTGATTACGTTTTCGCCAAGGGTGACCTGGCCGTCCGCCGCCATTACCACCTGCCCCTTGCGGCGCACACACAGCACAGTTGTGGATCGAATCCTGGGAGTCGCTTGTTGGGAAAGCGCAGTTCTGGTTAATGGCATGAGGACAATTCCTTATTATACAGCGCCTGAGAGGATCTCGTCCGAACAGCCCTAGCGCCGGCGTAGTGAAGCAGACAAACAGATCCAGTGCGTACATCGGCCAAGGTAATAAGCTAACAACTCTTATTCAGAGAAGAACCGGGATATAATCCCGAAAACAATTTGCTCGGAGGCAATATGAAGATTAAGGCTGGAATCACAGCAGCACTCCTGTCGGCATTTCTGATGCTTGGCAGCACTGTTCCCGCTCAGGCGCGCATGAACTGCGAGAAGCGAATCCAGAAAGCTGAAAATAATCTGCGCAAGGCAGTGGCCAAGCATGGCGAGCACAGCCGCCAGGCCGAATCCCGCAGGCATCAATTGGAGGAGACACGCGAGAAGTGCGGACGAGATCATGACCACGATCATGATCACCGTTAAGCTCTAAGTCGAGCAGTTTAATCAAGTGCTTACGGCCGGGCGTTGTTGCCCGGCCGTCCTTTTTCCTGGGTCTCCTCAGGCCGGCTGGAGTTCTGTTAAATTTCCAGCATGCCAAAAGACCTTCCCTTGGGGCTGCGCGGCGAAGCGGAAATCACGGTGGCCCACGAACACACGTTGAACCACCACAATCCTGAACTGCCTGCCATCTACTCCACGCCGCACATGATCGGGCTGATGGAATGGGCTGCGGCAACCGCGATGAAGCCGTACTGTGATCCGGGCGAGATCAGCGTAGGGACCGCCATTAACGTGGAACATCGCGCTCCCACGGTAATCGGGGAGCACGTTAAGGCTGAAGCCCGGCTGGAATCAGTCAAAGGAAAGTTCTACGTCTTTCAAGTGACCGCCCGGAATGACGAGCACTTGATTGGCTGCGGAACCGTGACGCGGGCATTCGTGAATCCGGCCAAGGTGGCGGAAAAATTCGCGAAGGGCAGCAAGTAGTGAAATCAGACGGTTGTCAACTGCGGACCGACGCGGCGAGGCAGGAGTTCGCGCTTCGGAGGACTTAGCTCTGAAGAGCGGCGAGTTTCGAACAATTCTGTAACATATCCGGGTGACACTTCCCTTTGCCATACAGGCCCAGACCGGACCGGCCCGGATGGGGCAGATTGAGACCGCGCACGGCGTGGTGGAGACGCCTGCCTTCATGCCGGTGGGGACCGCAGGATCGGTCAAGGCCGTGCCGCAGGACGTTCTTCTGGAATTGGGCGCGCAAATCATTCTGGGGAACACCTACCATCTCTATCTTCGACCCGGACACGATCTGATCCGTCGGTTTGGCGGGCTGCACAGGTTCATGAGCTGGGAGCGCGCTCTGCTCACCGACTCAGGCGGCTTCCAGGTCTTCAGCCTCAGCGAGTTGCGGAATATCAGCGAAGAGGGAGTTCGCTTCCGCTCTCATCTTGACGGATCATCGCATCTGTTCACGCCGGAACGGTCCATGGGAATCCAGATTGCCCTGGGCGGGGACATCATCATGGCCTTCGATGAATGCACGGAATACCCGGCGGAGCGCAGCCGTGCCCGGGATTCAATGGAAATGACCATGCGGTGGGCAAAAAGAAGCAAAGATTACTTTGAAGCTCACAAGCATGGGGTCCCCTGGCCGGAGAACCAGGAGAGCCGCACGCAAGCGCTGTTTGGCATTGTTCAGGGAGGAATGTATCCGGATTTGCGGCGGGAATGCGCGGAGAGGTTGTTGGAGCTCGACTTTCCCGGCTACGCCATTGGCGGGTTGAGTGTGGGTGAGCCGCGGGAGAAGACCGCGGAGGTGATCGCCGCCACGCTGGAAGTACTCCCCAAAGACAAGCCGCGATACGTGATGGGCGTCGGCTATCCGGACGAGATCGCCCAATACGCCGCCATGGGCGTAGACATGATGGATTGCGTCTTGCCCACCCGCGCCGCCCGCCACGGTCTTTTATTCACGTCCGAAGGCCGATTGAACATCAAGAACGTGCGCTATTCTCAAGACTCCGGCCCGCCGGACCCGAAGTGTGGCTGCAAAGTGTGCGCGCGTTACAGCCGGGCATATTTGCGTCATCTGTTCGTATCAGGAGAGCCTCTCTCCGGTATACTAAACACAGTGCATAATCTGGCCTTCTATCTTGACAGCATGAGAGCTGTACGTCATGCTATAGGACTTGGGGACCTCTCAGGAATTCTTTTTGGGGACTCTGTTCACAGCCTGAGCACCCCTGATTCGGCGTCAGAATCCTCCGATTAACTCCGGTACAAGAAGGTCAGGTGCCAGGAGGCCCGGGCGGTATTCATTCAGCGGTCAGAAAAAAGTGGTTTTTGCCCTCTCGTGTGAGCGAGTGTGTGCAGGCTGTGCGGCAATCCTAAAATGATACAAAGCACGACGAATTTAATCCTGTTGCAGGGCGGCCAGATCGGCGGGGTGTTCTGGATCCCCATGCTGCTCATCTTTGCCGTTTTTTATCTTCTGCTGATCCTTCCCCAGCAGCGGAGGCAGAAAAAATGGCAGCACATGATCAATGATCTTAAGAACGGTGACCGGGTGATCACGGGCGGTGGCATCCGCGGCATCATCATTGCAGTGAAGGACGATACCCTTCACCTGCGCATCCCGCCCGATAACTTACGGATGGAGATTGCAAAATCTTCCGTCGTCTCGGTGTCCCGAGACGATGAAGGAAAGAAATCCTAGTGAAGTGAAGTATGCAAAAGAACCTACTTACAAAATCCCTGGCTATCATTGGAATTCTGCTGATTTTTGTCTATGGCATCTTTGGCCTGCCCAAGGGTCTGAGCGGAGAGGCCTTGAAAAATGCCATCCTGAACCGGATTCATCTCGGCCTCGATCTGACAGGTGGCATGCACTTGATACTACAAGTCCAGGTGAATGACGCGGTGAACGCGGAGACGGACCGCGCAGTTGAGCTGCTGAAAGACCAATTGCAGAAGGCGAAGGTCCCGTTTTCTGAGGTCAGCAAGCCGGATCCCGCGAACCATCCGGAAATGGTTGTGGTCAAAGGCGTTTCCCTGGATAACAGCGCACAGTTGCGGAACATTGTGAGCGATCAGTTGAGAGACTACGACGCGCCCCAGGCTGGTCCAAATAATAGCTGGACAATTTCCATGAAGCCGTCTGCCGTGAGCCAGTTGAAAACGCGGACCGTCGAACAGTCCATCGAGGCCATCCGCACCCGCGTGGATGCTCTTGGCGTCAGTGAGCCACAAATCCAGGAAAACGGGATGGGGCTCAACCAGATTCTTGTGGAGCTTCCCAATGTGCAGGATACCGGACGGGTGCAGAGCATCATTCAATCCACCGCCCGGCTGGAACTGCGACAAGGCTTTGATGGTCCCAACGGCTATGACAGTGAGCAGGCAGCTCTGGCCGCACATGGCGGCGTGCTGCCTCCCGGCACGGTCATGATGCACGGCATTGGCGGCGGGAATGATCAGACCGACCGTGTGTTTATCGTGGGCCGCATTCCTATTGTGGGTGGCACGGATATTAAAGATGCCAGCCCGAGTACAGATGACACCGGCCGCCCTGACGTCACTTTCAATTTAACGGCAGCGGCGGGAAACAAGTTTGGCGCGTTCACTGCGTCGCATAATGAAACAGGCCCAGACCCGAACCATTATCTGGCCGTTGTGCTCGACAACAAAGTGCGGGAATTTGCCTCCATCCGGTCTGAAATCAGAGATACCGGCGAAATTACCGGCGGCTTCGACGAGCAAAGCGCAAAAGACCTCTCGATGTTGCTGCGTTCCGGCGCCCTGCCCGCCAGCCTGCATTATCTTGATGAGCGGACAGTCGGTCCCTCGCTCGGTGCTGATTCCATCCGGGCCGGGGTTCGCGCGGCGATTGCCGGCTTGGCGGCAGTACTGATTTTCATGCTGGTGTATTACCGCGCAGCAGGTATCAATGCTGATGTAGCCCTCATTCTTAACTTGGTGATTCTGCTTGGGTTCATGGGTTACACGGGGTCCGTGCTTACGTTGCCCGGGATTGCGGGCGTGATTCTTACCGTTGGTATGGGTGTGGATTCGAATGTGCTGATTTTTGAGCGCATTCGAGAGGAGTTACGGAACAAGAAGGCTCCGGCTGCTGCGGTTGACCAGGGGTTTGATCGCGCTTGGACGACGATTCTGGATACGCACGTCACCACGATTGTCTCAGCCATCATCCTGTTCTTTGTTGGCTCAGGACCGGTTCGGGGATTTGCAGTGACCCTGACCTTTGGTTTGCTGGCTAACCTCTTTACCGCCGTGTTCGTGTCACGGGTGATTTTTGACACCGTTCTGAACCATAAGCAGCGCGGTGAAGCTCTGAGCATTTAGTTCAAAAGGTTGACAAAGTGGAATTTTTTCATAATCCGAACATCGATTTTCTAGGCAAGAAGTGGTACTTCCTCGCCTTTTCTCTTATTTTCAGCGTCTCGGGAATTCTTTCCATGTTGTTCTGGCATGGCATTCCGCTGGGAGTGGATTTCCGCGGCGGAACGCTGGTTTATGTCAGGTTTGCGGAAACACCCGATCTCAACCACATTCGCGCTGACCTGGACCGGGCAGGGCTCCACAATGCCAAAATCCAGCGTTATGACATTCCCAGCGCCAATGAGGTGGTGGTCTCGCTCGACATAAAGGAAACCAGCGAAGCTCAACTGACGCGCGGAAAAGACGAGATCATTGCCGCCTTGGAGACAAACGCCCAGCCGGGGAAGCTGGATTTGAATAATGGTGACAAGGTAGGTTTCACTCAGGTCCGAGATAAGCTCATAACGCGCGACCCGATGCATGCATCTGCGGCGGATTATGAGCGCATGGCGCGACAGATCATCGATTATCGCAACAATACGGCAGGCGGCGTGCTGAAGAGCATCGATGATTTGAAAGCAGTCGTTCCCGGCCCCGTCGTTGATGCTTTGAAGCAGGACTTCTACATCAGCAATTTCGGAGTGCGCCAGGCTCAAATCGTCGGGCCGCAGGTCGGTAACCAGCTCAAGCGTCAGGCGTGGCTGGCTGTGGCTTTCTCCCTGGTGGGAATGCTGGTTTATCTGTGGTTCCGCTTTGAGTTGATTTATGGTGTGGCCGCGGTGGTGGCGGTATTTCACGATACGCTCATCACGGTAGGTGCTTTCTCCTTGACCAATTATGAGATAAGCCTTACTGTTATCGCCGCGATTCTGACTCTCGTCGGCTACTCCATGAACGACACCATCGTGGTGTTTGACCGCATTCGAGAGAACGTGAAGTTGATGCGTCGTGAGAGCCTGGCTGAGATCGTGAACCGGAGCATTAACCAGACGCTAAGCCGGACGATCCTGACCTCCGGACTGACGTTCTTGACGGTATTGTCGCTCTATCTATTTGGTGGTGAGGTGCTTAGAGGGTTCTCCTTCGCCCTTGTAATTGGCATCCTAATAGGGACGTATTCGTCGATTGCAGTGGCAGCTCCGATGTTAGTGGCCTATCAGGATTGGCGCTTAAAGCACGCAAAGACCGGCGTTTTATCCATTCCAGCGGCTCCGGCCTCAAAAGGTTCCCCGGCAGGAAAAGGGTCTCCGGCAGGGAAGGGATCCTCGGCAGGAAAAGGAAAGGTTCGGGCCAAGGTTTAGGATTAGGATTACGGTTTGGGAGCAAAACAGGCAGTCCCGGTGTCCAATGTAATTGAAGAGTCCCCCTAGGATTGGAGAACAGGGATGTTTGAAGACAGCTTAATGGAATCCGGCGGGAAGATCCGGACAAACCAGAAGTACACAACGACAATCTCGTTCATTATAGAGATCATAATCGTTGGCTTTTTGATCTTGCTTCCATTGCTGATCACTGAAGCGCTGCCGTTGCATCAACTCAACTCATTCCTGGTGGCGCCACCGCCGCCGCCACCGCCGCCACCGCCGCCGGCGGCAGCCCCGGTCCAGAAGGTGATCCAGCATGAGATCGTCAATGGTGAACTGCGGACGCCCAGCAAGATTCCCAAAGTCATCAAGATGATCAAAGAAGAGGAGACTCCTCCATCCACGGGCGTTACCGGTGGAGTGGTGGGCGGAGTCCCGGGTGGCTCGGCTGGCGGAGTTCTTGGCGGAATCATCAACTCCAGCGCACCCCCGCCGAAGGTCGCCGCACCCCAGAAGTTGCGTGTGTCTGAAGGCGTGGCCGCAGGCAATTTGATCCGCCGGATTGAGCCCCAGTATCCCCAGATGGCGAAAATCGCCCATATTCAGGGTGACGTACTTCTGGCTGCCACCATCAGCAAGTCTGGAACCATCGAAAACCTTCACTCGGTGAGTGGGCATCCTATTCTCGTCCAGGCTGCCATGGAAGCCGTGAAGCAGTGGAAATACAAACCCTATCTGCTGAACGGGGAGCCAGTAGAAGTAGAGACGACCATACGAGTCACGTTCAGGATGTAGAGGTGGTCGCTTCCGAATAATTTAAAGGGGCCGGCGACAGCGCCGGCCAGTGGGGAACCAGGGGAATCCTGTTCCCCCTGAGAGCATTTCTTCTTTGGCCGGAGCTTGTGGTTCGCCCTTAACCGGCAAAAAACGTTCTCAAAAGTTCTGAGGAGGAAAACTTAAAACTCATGCTTGTCGCAAATGTTGCAACTATTGTTCTAGCCAAGGCCCATATCCTGATGGCGTATATGCTTTTCCAGTCCGATGGTCAGACAATCGGCTGGGACCCTATCTCATTGTGGCGGCAGATGGCGTGGCTGGCACGCTCTGTCGTTATCATCCTGTTCATCATGTCGGCTTGGTCGATTGGCGTAATGATCGATCGCTGGATCGCATTCAGCGCTGCTCGCAAGCAGTCCCGGCAGTTTGCCCCTGCCGTTGCCGGCGCTCTGCGCGAAGGCAAGCTGGATGAAGCCATCCGCGTTGCCGAACGTAACAAAAAGAGTCACCTCGCCAAGGTCGTAACCGCAGGCCTGCAGGAATTCAAAGCGCATGGCGATTCCACGGAAATCCCAGGAGAGCAGATTGAAGCGAGCAAGCGCGCTCTGGAGCGTGCCGAAGCCATTGTGCACGCGGAATTGAAACGCGGCCTGGGCGGACTTGCGACGATCGGCTCCACGGCTCCCTTTGTCGGATTGTTCGGTACGGTGATCGGAATTCTGAATGCTTTCCGTAACATTTCCGAGCAGAAGGCGACCGGTTTGGGTGCTGTGGCAGGCGGAATTTCAGAGGCCCTGGTAACCACGGCTCTTGGCCTGTTTGTCGCCATTCCCGCGGTCATGATGTTCAATTACTTTACCGGCAAAGTTGAAGCCTTTGACGTTGAAATGGATAACTCGTCCAGCGAACTGGTGGACTACTTCCTGAAACGGACGAACGCCGTTCGGCGGTAGCGAGGAGCAGACGCAATGGCACTAGTCCTCAGAAACGAGGGATCCAAGGTCAACTCCAACATCAACGTGACTCCCATGGTCGATGTGATGCTCGTTCTGCTGATCATCTTCATGGTCATCACCCCGATGCTTCAGAAGGGGCAGTCTGTTGATTTGGCCAAGACCGTAAATCCGATACAGATGCCCGATGCCGACAAGGAGGATTCGCTGATTGTCGCGGTGATGCGCGATGGCAGGATCTTCTTTGATACACAGCAGGTCGGCCCGGAAGAACTCACCAATAAAGTCAAGGAACGGCTGCAGAACAAGGTAGACAAGCGCGTGTATATCAAGGCCGACGCGCGCGCCAAGTACAAAGCCGTTGTCGACGTGGTGGATGACGTTCGTTCGGCCGGCGTGGATGAACTGGGTCTGCTCACCCAGCAAAAGCGGCAGTAACCGCGCTGGAAATGCCGGGCAGGCAAAGCGCAGCTACGACAAGCATACATGTCCGGCGCTCACGCCGCGAAATCGCGAGCGCCGGATGATTGGAAATCAAACAAGCAATTTATAGAGGAAACAAGTTATGTCAATGTCAACGGGAGGCTCCGGATCAGGGCAAACATGTGATATGAACGTAACGCCGCTGATCGATGTACTCCTTGTTCTGTTGATTATCTTCATGGTGATTACGCCGCTGACCCCAAAGGGCCTGAATGCGCTGGTCCCACAACCGCCACCGCCGAACCAGAAACCTCAGCCGAACGACCGTACCGTTGTGGTACAAGTGCTGGACTCCAACCAAGGTCCGCCCAAGCTGAAGATCAACCAGGAGGACGTGAACTGGGACGATCTCGGCAATCGCCTGACCGATATTTTTAAGACACGAGCTGAGCGCGTCATGTTCGTCAAGGGCGCCGACGACATCGAGTTCCAGGATGTGGCCCGGGTCATCGATATTGCCAAGGGTACGCAGGTGGTGGATAAGGTGGGATTGATTACGGCCAAGATTGAAGCCGGCCAGTGACGGCTCGATCTGCTCGGTGCGGGGACTGATCACCGCCCCGCATTGAACCCTTATTATTCCCCGAGCAAGAAAAAAATTCCAACTCCGGCAAGGGAGCCAAAACAAGATGAAAATGAGCGCACGACTGGCGACGGTGGCAGCCATCGCCGCCACGCTGTTGATCACAGCGGGGTGCAACAAACTTAAAGCGCGCGACCAGCTTAACAAGGGCGTTCAGGCCTACAAGAGCGCCAACTACGAACAGGCCATCGAGCATTTCAAGACGGCTGTGTATCTCGACAGCGATCTCAAAGTGGCCAAGTTGTACCTCGCGACCGCCTACGCGCAGCAATACGTGCCGGGCGTGGATTCACCTGACAATATCCGCAACGCCCAGCAGGCTATCGATCAATATAAAGATGTGCTCAAAAATGACCCCAAGAGCGTGAACAGCCTGAAAGGGATTGCCTTTCTTTACATGCAGATGAAGGATTTTGACAAGTCACGCGAGTATTACAAGAAGGCAATTCAGCTTGACCCGAATGACCCGGAACTCTATTACTCGGTTGGCGTGATCGACTGGACACAAGCGTACAAGGATGCTGCAGACCTCAAATCCAAGAACGGAATGAAAGTGGATGACGAGTTGAAGGGCAAAGCCAGTCAGAAATGGTGCGACGAGCTAAAGTCGAAAGATGAATCTGCTGTCGATGAAGGCATGAAGATGCTGCAGACCGCCATCGACAAGAGGCAGGACTACGATGACGCGATGGCCTACATGAACCTGCTTTATCGGCGCAAAGCGAATGACATGAGCTGCGACGACGCAGAGGCCCGGGCTGATCTCATCAAGACTGCGAATGACTGGAGTGACAAGGCTATGGCCGCCCGCAAGAAGAAAGCTGAAGAAGCGGCCAAGAAGAACCAGGGCGGAATCATTCTGGAGCCTACTCCGACCCCGAGCCAGAGTCAGAACCAGCAACAACAAGGTCAGCAGCCTTCGCAAAAATGAGTTTTTACGCTTCTGACTTTAAAACCCCTCCTGCCGGGAGGGGTTTTTCATGCGACCGCCGCATAGCGGTATGGCTTAAATCAATTAGAATCGTTAGTTTCCAGTCGGCGCCATGTTCAAAAAAGTTCTGATTGCAAATCGAGGAGAAATTGCGGTCCGGGTCATTCGTGCGTGCCGCGAAATGGGGATTGCCTCAGTGGCCGTATTTTCCGAGGTCGATCGCGCTGCGCTCCACGTCAGCCACGCAGATGAAGCCTATTTGATCGGCCCCGCTGCGGCGCGCGAATCATACCTGAATATCCCCAAAATCATTGACGCAGCGCGGCGTAGCGGCGCGGAAGCCATTCACCCAGGGTATGGCTTTCTATCGGAAAACCCACAATTTGCCCGCGCATGCAAGGAAGCCGGAATCAAATTTGTTGGCCCATCAGCGGCCGCAATGGAATTGATGGGCTCAAAGACTCGAGCGCGGCAGGCAATGCAGGCTGCCGGGGTGCCATTCGTGCCAGGTTCTTCCAGAGGACTTTCTTTGCCGGAGGCGGAGCAGGTGGCGGCGACGATCGGCTACCCGGTGATGATCAAGGCCGCTGCCGGGGGCGGCGGAAAAGGCATGCGGATGGTGCGAAGCGCAAGCGAGTTGCAATCCTCGTTTGAAACCGCCCAGAGCGAAGCCTTGCGTTCTTTTAACGACGGCGAAGTTTACCTGGAAAAATACATCCAGAATCCCCGCCACATTGAAATCCAGGTCCTTGCAGACGAATACGGCAACACGGTATATCTCGGCGAACGCGAATGTTCCATACAGCGAAGGCACCAGAAGGTGATCGAAGAAGCGCCTTCGGCGATTGTCGATCCGGACATGCGTGCCCGCATGGGGGCAGTTGCCGTGCAGGCGGCCAAATCTGCCGGATACTCCAACGCAGGCACAATTGAGTTTCTGGTGGACGCCGAGCGCAACTTCTACTTTCTGGAAATGAACACCCGGCTCCAGGTGGAGCACCCCGTGACCGAATCCGTGACGGGACTTGATCTTGTACACTTGCAGTTTCGCATTGCCGCAGGTGAAAAGCTTCCGTTCAGGCAGGAAGATCTGCAGCTTCGTGGCCATGCCATTGAGTGCCGGATCTACGCCGAAGATCCGGACAATAACTTCTTCCCCTCACCCGGAAAAATTGGGAAGCTGCTTCGGCCATCGGGGCCGGGAATACGCGAAGACAGCGGCGTCTATGAGGGCTGGACGGTGCCTCTGGATTACGATCCCATGCTTTCAAAGCTGATCGCTTTTGCACCGGACAGGCAGGCCGCGATCGCTCGCATGCGCCGGGCGCTCGACGAATATTTCATTGGCGGCATCAAAACCAATCTTCCTTTATTCCGCAGAATTCTTGAAAACCAGGATTTTCAGGAGGCGCGTATCGATACCGGCTTTCTTGACCGGCTGCTAGCCGCGCCTTTCGCCCGTGCCGGCGCTGCGGATTCACTGGAAAATGTGGCGGTTGTTTCTGCTGCCCTCTTCGCCGCCACCGCTGCGCCAAAATCCAACGGGCGTAATGGTTCCTCGACCGCCAATGGCGACAGTGCCTCGCCCTGGAAACGGGCAGCGCGCCTGGAAGGAGTTGGCAACGAGTGATCTATGAGGTCAAAGTTGCCGACAAGACCCACCGCGTGGAATTGCTGAAATCCGCCGACGGATGGCGCTGCAAGGTTGACGGAATCGATCTCTCTCTCGATGCAGTTTCCACACAGGAAGGCGTGCTCTCCATTCTGATCGATGGCAAGTCGTATGAAGTCAAACAGGAGAACATCGGGGCAGAATCCAACATTGTTGTAAGCGGCGTGCGCTTCCCGGCGCAGGTGCGTGATCCGCGTTCGCTACGGTCGAGGCGAAGCGCAGCTTCTGGCGGTGAAGGCCCGAAAAAGCTTCTGGCGCCCATGCCCGGCAAGGTTGTCAGGATTCTTGCGCCTGTAGGAAGCGCGGTGGAGCATGGCCAGGGCGTGGTCGTGATTGAGGCGATGAAAATGCAGAATGAACTTAAATCGCCCAAAAACGGGACGGTCAAGAAGATCAACGTCACTGAAGGGTCCGCTGTGGAAGCCGGGCAGCCGCTGGCGGAGATTGAGTAGTCGGGCAGACTACTTTGTCGTGCCCGTGCTTTTCATAATGCTTTCAGCGTAGTAGTTGTGGATTTCCGCCTTGTCTCGCAGAACCTCATTGTAGGCCGTGCGGAGCAGTTGCTCCCGTTGGTTGCGCAACTGAGTCCTGATAAACGACTGTACAGCAGGGTCGTTCAAATCCCGCTGCCCGGCGGCTTCCTTGGTAATCAACTTCACAATCCGATAGCCGATTGGCTGGCGGCTCTCCGGACTCACCATCGGAATGATATTGCTGTACTGTCCAGGCTTGAGCTTTTCAACTGCCTCGCGCGTTGCGGGATCTGTGTTCTTGAGTTGCGATTCCGGGACTGCGCCCATTTCACCCCCGTTATGGGCCGTATCGGCGTCCTCAGACCATTGCGACGCGACCGTGCCAAAGTCTTCCCCGCTCTCCAGCCGGTTGTAAATCATCTGGATTTTCTGCCGCGCCTGCGCATCGGTTTGCCCCTTGTCACCCGCCGGTTGGCCAGGTGGGCGGACATACACCAGAATGGATGCCAGGAAGTAGCGGGGCTCAATTAAATTGAATTCTGCCCGGTGCTGGGTGTAGTAATCCTGGATGTCCGCATCAGAGATGGTCACCTTGGAAGCGATTTCCTTGTTCAGCAGTTTTTCAATAGTAATGTTCCGCCGGATCTCCTGTTTTGCGTCCGCTTGCGTCAGCCCCTGGTCCTTAAGTTTCTTGTCAAACTCCTCCTGCGTATATAGCGCTTTCATCTGGTTAAATTTACTTTCCACTTCATCGTCCGTAGCCACCACACCCAGTTTTTCCGCCTGTTGCAGGTGCAGTTGCATGCCGATGATCTGGTCCAGAATATTCAGGCGCAGGGCTTCTTCCTGGGCTGGAGTTGGCTTTTGCGGAGATCCCGCAATCTGCATGTTGTAGCTCTTGTCTACTTCGGAACGGAGCACTTTGTATCCGTTCACTTTGGCCATCACGTCGGGGTTCGAGCTGCCCGTACCACATCCGGTGCAGCCGGACACCGCCGCAAAAATGCCCAGCAACGCGAGACAAGACAGGGCTCGCCAGTATCCAGGCGACTGGATCAACCGTGCCTCCACAGGTGAAGTTTCAGTTAAGGTACGATACCTGAGTTTCATCAAGTTGGCTACTTTTTTGCCGTGGAAGTGGGCGCCTTCTCACCGGCGTCCGCCAGATCGCGATTGAGGATTGCACGAAGCTCGTCCTCTGTCACCACG
Organism: Candidatus Angelobacter sp.; assembly: GCA_035712465.1. Classification (GTDB taxonomy): domain Bacteria; phylum Acidobacteriota; class Terriglobia; order Terriglobales; family Acidobacteriaceae; genus Angelobacter. The sequence goes on along the minus strand of DASTAS010000012.1, from coordinate 144,533 downwards.
CCCGACATCTTCTCGCCATCGATGAACATGGTGGGAGTGGAGTCGACTCCCAGGTTGTCACCTTCGGCCATGGAAGCCCGCACGGCGGTCTGGTCCTGTTTCTTGATGCAGGCATCAACCGTCGGCTGATCCAGCTTGTACTTCGATACACGCTCTTCGGCAATTGCATCCAGCTTCGCAAAAGCGCCTGACCATTTGGGGTCGCTGCGGCCGCTTGCGGTGATTTCGCTCTGGTTGCCGTGCACATAATCCGCGAAATCCCAATAAGCATCGCTGCTTTGCGCCGCCAGGCAATTTGCATCCACCGCGGCGTGCATCGCCCACGGATGGATTTCCACCAGAGGATAATCCTTGTAGATGATTTTCACCTTATCGCCATAGTCCTTCAAAAACGCCGGGAAGAAGGTGGCGTGCATCCGCGAGCAGAACGGGCATTCAAAATCGTCGTAATTCACGATCGTGATTTTGGCGTTCGGGTTCCCCCGGACTGGCCTCCCTTTGACGTCAATCTTTGACATCAAGTCCTGCGAGATATCGATTTTCTCCAGGTGCGCCAGCGTCTTCCGATCCTTGGAAATCAGGAACTCGTGCGTGACCTTGTGCGTTCCGCCGCTGAAAGTCACCGGCATGCTGTCATATCCCGCGAATTCGCCCGGTTTGGGATCGCCAAGGGAGATATCAATTTGCGGGGGCACACTGTACCGCGACCTGATTTCCGTTTGGATCCTGTGAACGATGTCAGGCGACAAACTCGAGTTCTGGGCTTTGCAACCCGCCCAGCCAAGGACCATGAATACAGGTAATAGGAGAGCAAAACGAACTAGTCTAGCCAAGAGAAACCACCTTTTGTGCGCTAAAAATGCTTTTCGAAATTATCTCATGAGGAGGGTATCGCCAGCCTAGGGGAGAAGCTTTACGAGCGTTTGGCCGCCCACTGAAGAGTTCATGGACCCGGACCGGAAACCCTCCGTATCCAAGGTAACGAAGGTGAAGCCAAGTGCCTTAAAGGTCCTGGTCAACTCAGTGAACATAGGCAGGTTCAGGGCGCGAGGCAGTTCCTCGCGGTCGATCTCGATACGGACGATTTCTCCATGGTGCCGGACCCGAAACTGGCGAAATCCGAGGGCGCGCAGGGCATCTTCGCCCTGCTCAACCATGGCTAGAGCCTCCGCTGTTACCGGGCGGCCGTATTCAATCCGGGATGAAAGACATGCCGAGGCTGGTTTGTCCCAGATGCGCAGGCCTGCCTGCCTCGCAAGTTCCCGGATGTCGGCTTTCGTCAGGCCCACCTCAAGCAATGGCGCTGCCACTTTGTGCAGCCGCGCAGCCGATTGTCCCGGCCTGAAATCGCTCTGGTCGTCCACATTTACGCCGTACGCGATTTCCGTGAAACCGTTGACGCCGGCATACTCTTCCATCACACGAAACAGCTCATCTTTGCAGTGAAAACATCGTGAAGGATCGTTGCGTACATATTCCGGCCGCTCCATCTCGGCGGTCTGTATGACCCGCAGGGGGATTTCCTGTTCCTGCGCAAAAGCCACGGCATCCTGCAGATGGGTACGAGCCAGGCTCGGCGAGTCCGCGATGACGGCCAGCATGTTGCCGCCCAATACGCGGTGCGCCGCGTAGCTCAAATAAGCCGAATCAACGCCTCCGGAGTAGGCAATCAATGGCCTACCCATCCCGGCCAGGAGGTCTTCGAGACGTCTCTGCTTCGCGGACAGCATTGCATTATTTTAACCGCAGGGGCCACGGAGGAACACACTCCCGTGGCATCCAGCGCGAAAATCATCAGGCGTGACTGCGGGTAGCACAGCCGCCCCGCCCGTACAGGCCCAGCATGATCAGTCGGTGCTCGGATTTGAGGAAAACTGTAAGAATAACCGTCGGCTGTCCGCGGAAGCAGGATGTCCTCAAGGCATGTCTGCTCAATGCCAATCGCCGCAGGAAAGTTGGAAAAACGCACAGGCGGGGCGCCTGTGCCACACCTTCAGCAGCAGCAGCACATTGCTTATTGCGGCTTGCCGCGCTGTGCCACACGCGGTTCTCGTCGCATTTTCGAGAGAAGCCAATGAAAGGACACGGAAAGATTCAGGAGAATACAGTGGCATCAGGTAGTCCTTCTCCAGAGCTTGCTGTTCTCCTCGGTGTTTCTCTGTGTGCTCTGTGGTAAATCCGCGGGCAATCCGTCAAAACAGCCGCGTCTGGCGCCTCAAATTCCCAAATGAGCCGATGTTGGCCAGGGTGAAGGCAAATCGGTACTGGTTCTCGTTGCGTACCTGGCCCAGCGAAAAGCGCCGGTATTCCAGGCTGATTCCGCAGCAATCCCAGTTGTATGCGCTTTGCGCAGCGGAGTATTGCACCAGGTTGAACTCTGAGTCCACGCCGGCGTTTATTGCGGCGCTCCAGCCACGCTTGGTCGGGTTGCCGTAGCCGACCAGGATACGGAATTGATTGAATACCGGCGGCACGCATTGGATCTGGGTATTGAATACGCCTGGTACGCAGGGCGGGAGTTGCACGAACGTTGTCGGGCCGGTCGCTACCGTCACGGTCTCGCCCGGGTCCTGCAGATATGCGTGGCTCGCCTGCACCAGAAAATTGCCCAGGTGAAGACTCGAGTAGAGTGTGCTCGCGTTGATGCGGCCTTTCTTGGTGTCATAGTCGAGTTCCCACTCAAGATCGCTGTTGCTGCTGGTGCGCATGCGCAGCTCGGAGACGATGGGAGAGAATCGACGCGGCTCCGTAAGGAAGGCAATGCCGGTGAAGTCCACAGTCGTACTCAGGACGTTGCGGGTGCCATTCACAACCACGCCACCAAAAGTTGGATCTAGAAAATATTTTTGCTTCACCTCCCAACTAATGAATTCATTGGCCCCCGCCGGTGTGCAATCTCCTGCGGAGTCTGTTCCGGGCATTGACGCTGGCTGGGTTTCCTTCTCGCCGCTGGGCGTCTGCTGCGGACTTTGGCCGGCCTGTTCACACGAATCATGCATGTGTTTCAAGTACAGGCGCTGCACCAGGCCATACTCAACTTCATTGGTATTGCTGAGGATGTCACGATAATCGAAGCGGATGATGGATGGGAAGTTCTCCACGCCGTTGGTGTACCGGTAAATCACTCGCGGCTCAATCGTGTGCTTCACTTTCATGCCCCCCAGTTCCCGTTTGAAAACCTTGGCCAGAGCGGGCGGGCGGAATTCAATACTACTTTCAATGGTGCGACGGTTGAGCGGATTGTGAGTTGGATTCTCCCCGGGAAGATTCGGAGCGGAGACCTGAATCGGCTCCTGCTGCTGCGTGTAGATGGTGTTTCTGAGTTCAACCTGCGGGCGGATGGTCCAGCCGTGATACAGCACGGGCAGGGAGAGCACGGGAGCAATATCGAAGCGCCCCACAAGGCCGGGAGTTACAAAGCCAGGCTCGCTGCGCCGCAGGCCTTCGGCGGCCACATCGTACGCCCAATAGACGGGCGAACCGAAAATCGGCTGTTCCACTCCGGCAAACTCCAGAGCGGGAGTGTGCAAAATGGTAATGGCGTCTCCGGCGGTGGTGCTTTGAAAATTCTGATACCGCGAGCCGAATGCATTAAAGGAGAATCCGTGCACGCTTTTGGAAAGAAAAGCCACAGATCTCACTTCGGAATCAACCGCCTGGGAGAAGTTCTCAGTAAATGCCAGACGAAAGAGAAATGAACTCAGGTAATCAATGGAAGCGACGCCGCGAAAGCCGTGGGCAAAGTTTTCTTCGCCATTCAGCTTTATGTCCTCGCCGCCCTGGTTTACGGTTTGAGGAATAATTTTTATCGTCCCGTCTGGCGCTGTCTGCTGCACATTCTGCACAATGCCACGGTCGAGTACCTGAAAGTAATTTAAGTTCAAATAAGAATTGTCGCTCGGCTTGGCCCGAAAATTCTCCTGCAATGACCAGCCGCGCTTGGAAAGATACTCGCCACCCAGCGTCGCATCCAGGCTGCGGTTGATGGCCCAGTAAAACGAATCGCCAAGGACGGTGCCTTTGGTGGTGGACGTTCCAAAGTTCGGTATGAGAAATCCGCTCTGCCGGCCAAGCCGTTCCACTGGCGGCGAGGCGTACGGCAGGTAAATCACCGGTACACCTTTCAGCCGGAAAGTTGCGTTATGAATCTTTGCGGATTTGCCGACTTGCAGAACGATTTTGGCGGCGTTAAACGTCCACTTGGGATGTGGAAGCTCGCACGAGGTCACAGAGCCGTTATGCAAAATGTATTCCTCCGGCCCCGTTTGTTCCACTATTTTCCCTGTGAACACAATCGGGCTGGAGGACGTCAGGGTCACGTTCCTGCCCTTAAAGCGCGTGCCCGTTGTCCCCTTTACGTCATAGAACTTCCCGGTACGGCTGCGGATGTTGTATAGGCCATGACTCGCGGTAATGTGAATGTCGCGGGGGCCGCCATCAAGCTGCACCTGGCCCGTAGCCGTTGCCTCTCCCGAGGTGGAATCGTAAGTCGCTTCGTCGCCGCGAAAGGTATAGCTCTTGAACGCGATTTTCACGTTCCCGTGCAGTTCGAACCGCGATCCATTGCGTTCGCACTGATTGGCATCGATGATGACCGGCTCGCGTTCGCTGACAATCAACTTGGAGGCATGCCTGCCGCCGCCCTGCTGAGCGTTGCCGGGCGAAGGCCGTGATTGCTGCGGCGGAGCCGTAATGACAGCATGACAGGCGCCTGCCTGAGCAGCGTCCTGCGCAGCAGCGGACGGGAGCGTCTGGCTCGCCACGGGTATAGACAGCGGAAACAGATGACAAAGCACAGCCGCTGTGATAACAAATGGAAGTTGGGAACGCATGCCGTAGAAAAACGGTCGGACTGGGCAAGGTACCACGGCCAGTTTTGGAAAAGCAAAATGGTTTTGCGGCCGGCTCCCTGCTCACTGGCGAAGCTCACAAACATCGAATGAATTGCCCCACCTGTGGCAAGCAACTCCCCTGCAGCCATTGCCGGAGAAGTTCTGCTATTCCGATCGACCATGATGAAGAAACATCACCAGGTTCACCGGAACTCCCATCCGTGCCTTCGGATCGCGACACTCTGCACCATCAGAGCTGGCGAAATGAGGTAGTCTCGCGAATTCAACAGCATCGTGCTCGTCGCGGGAAGGGCGGCAACGGTGGTCAGGCCCTGGAGTTCGATTTTGCCGAGGAAGAGGCCTTGATTGTTACGGATGCTCCTCTCATCCGGCACAAGCGGACCGGCGCCCGTTTTGACGATTTCAATCTTCAGGGGAAAGACACTCCGGCAACCCCGGAAGCATTCCCACCCGCGCCGCCCAAGATCATCCGCTTCCCGCGCACAGCATCTCTCCCCATAGACGATCCCGAGGACGAGCGGATCGAGCGCTCGACAGGCGATTTCATGGAGGAAAGATCACCCCGGATCGTCGAAGCGGCTGGAGATGCGGTTGAGCAGGCCACAGCACAGACCGGACCTCCGGATTTGCCGGAGCAGATGCAGCCAGTGGCGCAACCGGAACAGCTCGACCTGCTGCCCAGTTTTGAAGACATTCAACTCGAATCGAGCCACTTTAACCCTCAACTTGAAAGCGAGGTGATCCCAACACCGGCCAGCCTCGCGCAACGCCTGGTTGCAGGCGCAGTGGATATGATCGTGGTAGCGGCGGCGGTTGTTCTCTTCGATTCTGTTTTCGTGCGCTTTGCCCACCATAATCCTCACACTCGCATGGCGTTTTTATGCGCACTGTGTGTGGCTGGAGTGTTGTGGCTGATCCTGCAATATCTTTTCCTCGTTCACGGCAGCGGAACACCGGGAATGCGCTTTGCCCAACTTGAGTTGACCACATTCGAGGGCAACCCCGTAAACGCGAAGTCGCGTCGCTGCCGCGCCCTTGCATCCGCACTCTCCGCGTTCTCGATCGGGCTGGGATACGCATGGGCGCTGGTGGATGAGGATCAACTCGGGTGGCACGACAGGATCACAGGAACCCTGGTTAGGGACAGCAACGAGCAGCACTCCACAATGGACATTGAATGGGGCTAAAAACGTCACAGCCATTTCTTCAAGATTCAGCCCTTTGACAAACCCTGAAAAGCGTTCTACGATCTCTACCTCTTCACAAAGGGGGCGGAGTTTCCATGGCGCTGGTTATCTGTACTGGCGTAGACCCCATTTTACTGAATACTCGCCGGTTGATTCTGGAACAAGCTGGGCATACCGCCATTAACGTAACCGACGAGAACGCTCTGGTTGCCGCATGTAGCCAGCATCCTTTTGTTGTGGCAGTGATCGGGCAAGCTGTTACAGCCAAAATGAAGCGCCGGATTGCGGCAATCATCCGCGAGCATTGTCCCGCCGTGAAAATCCTTGAGCTTTACGACAATCGCACCGGGCATGTTCTGGACGATGCCGACGATTCGTTGCTGACTCCGGCGGAAGTTCCAAAAGATTTGGCTGATCGGGTAGATGACTTGGCAAGGCAGGCGGGCCAGGGCAAACCGAATGGAGTGAAGGTTTAGGAACATTTTCTTGCGATGTGGTTTGCTCTTCGGCTTTCTGGCGGCTTCCCGCCTTTCTTGCTTCCCTCCATCCCGACGCTGCTTCCCCCAGCTTGAAGATGCTGTCGCAGATCAGATTCATCTTGCTGTAAAAGGGCATGCCACCTGCATGGGTACTGCGTCCACGTTGAACATGCGGCAGATTCATGTGGAGAACTGCGTACAATCAAGTCAAAGTGAGACAAATCCACTCCGGCGCGTGCTGCTGCAGAACGGTGCGAAACACTTCGATTTGTTACCATCAAATTGATGGTGAATGACAAGAAAGTACGGGTGCGGTTTGCTCCATCACCGACCGGACAATTGCATATCGGCAACGTGCGCACAGCGCTCTACAACTGGCTTTTTGCGCGCAAGACTGGCGGTAAATTTATTCTTCGCATCGAAGATACGGACGTTGAGCGCAGTGAAGAGCGCTATGAAACCCAGCTTTTATTGGACTTGAAATGGCTTGGCCTGGACTGGGATGAAGGACCGGATGTAGGCGGCCCGTATCCGCCTTACCGCCAGTCCGACAAGATGAATGTATACCGCGCCTATGCAGAGAAGCTGATTCACGAGCAGAAGGCGTACTACTGCTTTTGCAGCGCCGCAGAACTCGAGCGCGAGCGCCAGCAGGCCATGGCAGAACAACGCCAGCCGGTTTATTCCGGAAAATGCAGAAGGCTGGATGCCGCGGAGGTACAGCGGCGTCGCGCTGCAGGTGAACCCGCAGCGATTCGCCTGAAAATTGTCGGATGTATTGAAAGCGAATCTGCCGTTCCCTAGCCGATCGCCTCTCATAAATTTGTTAGTATCAAAGTGATGTCAAAGAATAATAATGTTCGTGTCCGCTTCGCTCCTTCCCCAACTGGTGAGCTCCATATAGGCAACCTCCGAACCGCCCTTTTTAACTGGCTATTTGCTCGAAAGGTAGGGGGCGCATTCGTGCTCCGGATCGAAGACACCGATTTACAGCGAAGTGAACATCGTTACGAGAGTCAATTGTTGGATGACCTGAAGTGGCTTGGCCTTAATTGGGACGAAGGGCCCGATATTGGAGGTCCGTACAGTCCATACCGGCAGTCAGACAAGCTAGGGATATACCACAGCTACGCAGATCGGCTGATTCGAGACGGAAAAGCTTACTACTGCTTTTGCAGCGAAGAAGAATTGCAACGCGAGCGCGCGGAAGCCATAGCCGAGCAGAGATATCAAGTTTACTTGGGCAAGTGCAGGGGTATCGATCCTGAGGAAGCGAAACGCCGGGTCATCAAAGGCGAGACGGCTGCCATTCGGCTAAAAATCCCGCAACACCCAATTGGTTTCTTCGACATTGTTAGGGGTAATGTACAGTTCCCAAACGACGTGATAAGCGACCCAATAATAATCCGCTCCAACGGGGTTCCAGTTTACAACTACGTTGTCGTAGTTGATGACGCCGAAATGCAAATTACACACGTGATTCGGGGCGACGATCACATCTCCAATACTCCGCGACAAGTGGCATTATACGAGGCGCTAGGGTTTCATGTTCCCATATTCGCTCACCTATCTACGATACTGGGGCCCGATCGCGAGAGGCTGTCGAAACGGCATGGAGCAACGTCGGTCGCACATTTCCGAGAGATCGGCATTCTTCCTGAAGCATTGATCAATTATTTGGCGTTGCTCGGCTGGGCGCCAACGGGAGGCGAGAAAGAGATCTTCACAGTCGAAGCATTGGTCCGAGAGTTCTCCTTGGAGCGAGTCACTCCATCTCCGGCGATTTTCGATAATACGAAGCTAAATTGGTTTAACCGACATTACATCAAACGCAGTTCCCCCGAGAAAATAAGCGCCATTGCATATCCTTACTTTGAGAAAGCTCACGTTGTGCCTCTCAATCCTCGCGCTGAAATTCGTGAATGGATTGGTGACATTTCGAATCTGCTAGCACCCTACGTTGATAGGCTCAGTGAATTGCCCGAACGAGCAAACATTTTCTTTGGTTACAATGCGGCGGACGCTTTAGAGAAGCCCGAAAACGTCGCGGTGTTGAATGAGCCTAGCTCTTCGAAGGTGCTCCAATCATTTGTCGAGCGGGTTAGCTCAGTCTCCGAACTCGCCCCTGGCTCATTCAAAAAGATCACAAACGAGCTGAAGGATGCTCTGGGGGTCACTGGCAGATCCTTATTCCACCCAATCCGAATCCTTTTGATTGGCGCGCATTCCGGCCCGGACTTTGATCGTTTAGTGCCACTCATTGAGAAAGGAAGCATGCTGGGACTTCCAATACACGTCAAGAACATTCATGAGAGAGCCGGCGAATTCGTCTCGCGTGAAATTTCTTTACTGATTTGGCAACTGCAATCAAGCCCAGTTGAAACGGCGCACCTCGATCAGAGGCAGCTGTCAGCGGAACATCGCGCAAACGTATGGCTCGAGCGACGAGGGTTAGTGGCTTTGAACAGCCTCGCAAGTCGGCTTGTCGATCGGGGTAATTTCATGCCAGCCTTCACCTTGCAAAGCAATGTGAAAGAGATCTGTTTGCACCTACTCGGAGGGAAAGATTCTCTCACATGGATAGCGGCGCAGCAGTTTGCGGAACTGTTGGCAATAAAAGGTGAGCATGAAGCTGCGCGTGAATTGCAGGAGCGGGTCGTAGAAGCATTCCAAACAGAGTGCCAATCGCGAGACGACCTATTGATAGGGGCCTTACATGTTTACGCTCGATTGCTGTCATATGCTCACAATTTCGAAGAGGCTAGCCGGGTATTCGAAAGGGTCCTCCAGATGCTGTCAGCAGGAAGTGCTGAGGACGATTTACGCGTCCTGTTTGTTAATCACGATTTCGCGGATGTTCTGTCTAGAATCGGCCGATTAACAGAAGCAAAACGGATTCACGAGCAGGTTTTGCAGCGTAAAAAGGCCGTCTTGGGAGTGGATCATCCGGAGACACTAAGGTCGATCATCAGTGTCTCCAGAATCCTTAAGCAACTCGGGGACTTAGTTCTGGCTGAGTCAATGTTGCGCGACGCCCTGCAAAGATCTCGCGAATCTCTCGGTTGCGAACACCCTATTACTACGGAATCGGCGTGGCACTTGGCTGAACTGTTCATCCTGCTGTTCCGGTCAAATATTGAAATGAATTTGAGCTGGTTATTCGCGCGTGAACCCGTGGGGTTGACACCTTTCCAGAATGGAATAAGGAATGACCTTGCTAGGCTCACTGGGAAAGCCATTGATTAGCATTTCGTCCATCACATGCGATTTGATTTCACATTTCAACGCGAATACGAGGTCAAGGTGCTTGAGGCCCCGCCGCCGGTGCATCCTCTTGAGAAACTCCACCATTACCCCGTCGAGATGGAGGAAGGAGACCGTAGCGGAGTATATGTCCGCGTGGCGCCCAAAGCGGGTCCGGCATGGTTTGGGTTCTTTGCTTCGGGATTCGATTCGCCGCATGTGATGAATGCGGTGTGCTCCTGTCCTGATCCGGAATCTCTATGCGTGATCGCCGGCGGCTACGCTTACCTGGTGAAAGTGACCGACCCGATGCAGTGGTTTCGTGTGGAACAAAGGCCCGTTGTGGAAGTCAGAACTAATACAGATCAACAACTCATCTTGTTTCAAGGCTTCACTTCGATTACCGCCGTGGGGCTCCATGGCATTGCGTGGAACACTGAAAGGCTCTCATGGGAAGGTTTGCGCATCACTGAGGTTCGTGGCCACCTGCTGCATGGGTTCGGGTGGGACGCGCCCACGGACAAGGAAGTCGCTTTTGAACTTGATTTGCGCACTGGCCGGCATGCCGGCGGAGCAAAACCGCCCGTTCCAAACTCATAGGCTAAATGTTGGCGTTTCCGCAACGCGCCGCTTTACTTCGCAAGCAAAGGACGATGAATGTGACAAAGCTAAGCGCAGATTTGTTCGAACTGGAGACCGCCCTTCACAAAAAGCAGGTCCGTCATTCTGCTGAGGCAGTTTCTGCGTTGCTCGCAGATGATTTTATGGAATTCGGTAGCTCGGGCAGGATCTTCAACAAATCGGCAGTTATCGAGGCGCTCAAGAGCGAGGTGGTTGATGGGCAGGTGGCCGTTGAAAATTTTCAGGTGCGCGAACTCGCGCCCGGCGTCGCCCTGGTCACATACATCGCTTCAAGACAGGATGGGAACGGCTCGACTGTAATGCGCGCTTTGCGCTCATCACTGTGGCGACACGCAAATGGCAGATGGCAAATCACCTTTCATCAGGGAACCAGAATTCCGCCTCGGCCCTGATCGCTCAGATCGTCCCTCTTATTTGTAAGCGTCAACTCTGGCATAGCACTGGGGTGCTCAGATAGCCTTAAAAAGAGCTCATTATTTCAAGCTATAATCAACTATGGCGACTAACCCGCAGCCCAGAGCACAGAAGCTGCTGAATACCAGGTTTCAGCGGTTGCTGGCTAAAGTCGCCGAAAATCGTCCTAAAGACGACCTGGAAATTATCCGTAAAGCTTACGAATTCTCCCTGAAGCACCATGATGGGCAGACCCGCGCTTCGGGCGAGCCTTACCTGATCCACCCTCTGGAAGTGGCGCTAGTGCTGGCCGATATGAGGCTGGACTCCACCGCCATTTCCGCAGGCCTGCTGCATGATGCCATTGAGGATACGCCCGTAACGCACGAAGATGTGCGCCGCGAGTTCGGCGAGAACGTGGTTCACATTGTCGAGGGCGTGACCAAGATCGACAAAATTGATTTTGCCAGCCGGGAAGAGCGCCAGGCCGAGAACGTACGCAAGATGGTGCTGGCCATGGTGGACGATATTCGCGTAGTCCTCATCAAATTGGCTGATCGCCTGCACAATATGCGGACCCTGCAGCACCTGCCCGAAGAGCGTCGTCAGGCTGTGGCTCGCGAGACTCTGGAAATTTACGGCCCCATCGCCCACCGTCTGGGAATGGGCAAAGTGCGTGGCGAACTTGAAGACCTGGCGTTTCGGTATGTAGATCCTATCGGATATCAGCAGGTTCACTCGGCGGTGGAATCGCGGCGCAAGGCCGGGGAAAAGTTTCTGGCAGAGATGATCAAAATTCTGCAGAGGAAACTCAAAGAAAACGGTGTGGAGGCGCGGGTAGAGAGCCGCATAAAGCGGCTTTACAGCATTCACCAGAAACTGCTGCGCCAGCGCATCACGGTCGATCAAGTCTATGACTTGCTTGCTGTGCGCATTATCACAAAGTCAGTGAAAGATTGTTACACCGTTCTGGGAGCCATCCATCAGATGTGGCGGCCGGTGCCTGGGCGGATCAAAGACTTCATCGCCATGCCCCGGCCGAATCTCTATCAATCACTGCACACCACGGTGATCACGGAAGACGGGCACCAGTTTGAGGTCCAGATCCGCACGGAAGAAATGCACAAGATGGCGGAAGAGGGAATCGCGGCGCACTGGAAGTACAAGGATGGCAGCCCGGTGAGCGCAAAAGACGAGCAGCGGCTCGCGTGGCTTCGCCAGGTGGTCGAATGGCAGCAGGACGTCAAAGACCCGAGCGAATTTCTCTCCAGCCTTAAGGTCGACCTTTACCCCGAAGAGGTCTACACGTTCACGCCCATGGGCAAGGTGGTAATCCTGCCGCGCGACGCCAGCGCCGTGGATTTTGCTTACGCCATTCACACTGAGGTCGGCCATACCTGTGTAGGCGCACGCGTGAACGGCCGCATTGTGCCCTTGCGCTACAAGCTTCGTAATGGCGATGTGGTGGAAATTATGACGCAGCCGGGACATAACCCCAGCCGCGACTGGCTGAGCTTCGCGAAATCCACGCGAGCCCGAAACAAGATCCGGCACTGGCTGAATATCCACCAGCGCGAGCGCGCGATCGAGATCGGCAAAAAGCTGCTGGAAAAGCAGGCGCGCAAATACCGCGTGGCACTGAAGGATTTTGAAGATAAGGAACTCGATAAAATCGCCAAGGAATACGGGCTGGGCGCGGGACAGGATTTGATGGCGGGAATCGGGTATGGGAAATACTCGGCCCGGCAGGTGCTTGCCAAGCTCTCACCCGGGCTCTCCGAAGAAGCGCCCGTGGAGGAACCCAAGAACGTCAGCACGCTTGGAACCGTGATGCGGCGGGTCTTCGGGCAAAGCGCTGATAGCGGCGCCATCAAGGTAAAGGGCTATAACGATCTGCTGGTTTATCGCGCGCGATGTTGCAATCCCATCCGCGGCGAAGCCATTGTGGGATATGTGACTCGCGGCAAGGGCGTAGCGGTTCACGCCCTAAGTTGCCCCAACGTTATGAACCTCATGTATGAAGCGGACCGCCGGATCGCCGTGGAGTGGGCCAGGCCCGCAGTGATGAGCCGCAAGGATGGCAAGGCGACATATCCGGTCAAACTCGCCGTTTTTTGCGATGACCGTGCTGGCATGCTCAAGCAACTCACCGCCGTGATCAGCGATGACAATACCAATATCCGCAACATTGAAGCCCGAACGGCAGACAGCCAGGCGACAATCGACATTGTGATCGACATTGAAGATGTGAAGCATCTGGAACGCGTGATCGGCGGCCTGCGCAAAATTCCCGGCATCCATGACGTACAAAGGTTGAACAACATCTAGCTGCTTCCCTTCCGAGTGGGACGGGCTCAGGACAATGAGCCGCGCAGCGAGAGCATCCGTCTCTGATATCCTTTTCCGTCGAGCAACATGCAACGGAGGCATTGATGAGCTTCACACGAGATGTAATCTCCAGTCCTAATGCGCCCAAGGCGATTGGGCCTTATTCCCAGGCCATTAAAGCCAACGGCTTTGTTTTTATTTCCGGCCAGGTGGCGTTTGATCCGGCCACGGGCAATTTGATCAGCGGCGGAATCGAGCAGCAGACCGAGCAGGTCTTAAAAAATCTCACGGCCATTCTGCAGGCTGCGGGCAGCAGTTGGGAAAAGGTGGTGAAGACCACAGTGTTTCTGAAAAATATGTCAGAATTCGGGCAGATGAATGAGGTGTACGGAAAATTCTGCAAAGGAGCTCCTCCTGCCCGTTCTACGGTGGAAGTAGCGCGCCTGCCGCGGGATGTAGCCGTAGAAATCGACGTTATTGCCCTGGCGTAACTTCACAACTTTGCGGCCCGGCGCGATAAGCATGTTGGCAAACTTTGCATTGTAAGGAGAAAGTAGATGCAAAAGGCCCGTTGTGTAGTTTTTGTCGCGCTCCTGCTGGCCGGAGCCTTGGCCCATGCGCAAAAAACTGAACTTGCAGTAACCTTTGGGGCAGCCGTATCACCAGACGGCAAAGGGCCGGTTACCTGCGGGGAAGCCATCCTTTGCCAGATTCCACCGGGGACACTTGGCCCGGTTTCGCTGGGGTCGGGCTTTTCCTGGCAGGCGTCTCTGGCTTATCGATTGACGAACCTCAAGGCGGCTGCACTTTACCTTGAGCTTCCTGTCGCTCGTTCACCTTCACGAATCGTACCAGGTAGCCATGACTTTTCGTCGTTCTTCTTTACGCCGTCGGCTCAAGTGACGCTCCTGCCTGATAAGTTCGCCTCGCCATTCGCCAGCATTGGAGGCGGTCTGGCGCATTTCGGCGCCTTTGGTTCCAGCGGCAACACCGGAGCTTTCCAGGTTGGGGGCGGAGTCGACTTTCGAACACCCCTGCGTGGACTCGGGATTCGCGCAGAAGCCCGCGACTTCATCACCGGCCATCCCGAAATCTTTCCGGTGGGAGCGTTTAACTCCCGGGTTCAGCACATTTTCGTGGGCGGTGGAGTTGTAGTGAAGTTTTAGATTTCGGCCCCAAAGGCAAAAAGAAAGGCCTCCACAATTTGGAAGGCCGACGGACTTTGTTTGGAAATTTACGCCTTGGTAACTTTGCCGGACTTGAGGCAGGTGGTGCACACGCGGATGCGCTTGTTGCCGCCCTTTAATTTGGCGTGCACGGGACGCAGGTTCACGTTCCAGCGCCTCCGGCTCACGTTGTGCGCGTGGCTCACTTTGTTACCAAATCGCGGACCTTTGCCGCAGATATCACATACTTGTGCCATGTCAGGGACTCCAGATTGCTTTTGACTCGGAAGAGCTATTGAAGGCTTCAGAGCGCTGTTAAAAGCTAGATTTTACAGCAAGATGCGAGGTTACGGCAACTCCCCAAGGCATCCCCGCGATCACGCGCCTGAAAGGCTCCCGTTGGAAGGTTTGTATTTTGACTTATTGCAGCGCCGAACTCGATTCGCTCCCCAGCAGGTTCCGCTGCTTTATTTCCTCGTAGCAGCCGCCGCAGACCAGCGCAATTTCCATCAACTCTTCGGTTGCATCCGTCCATCCGTTGTGTTCAATCCTGATCAGCTCGCAACCATTACACCATGCGTCAGGATACGGATTGGTACGATCATCAAGATCACAGAAAAACCCGAGGTATTTGCCGTACACCAGATGTTTGCAGACAAACGCTTCGTGCGTGGCCCCATGCTGGTCACAACGAATTGTTGCCATAGGCACCTCTAAATTAAGATTCTCCTAACCGAAGCCGCCCGGAAGGTTAGCGACGCCCGCACAAGCCATTGTACCTCGTTTTGAGAAGCTGCCCAAAAACCTTTTTTCGATAAATATAACGAGGGTAGCAGCACACTTTGTTAAATTCTCTAATTTTTCTAATGCAATAAGCGCGGTGCCAACGTCCTACGCCTCCCCGGGAGCCACGACTGTTTCTGAGTGAAATCTCACGGCTTCATTCCCGGCGTTTGCCCCAAACCTTACCTGGCTCCTGCCATTTCCGGCTTGCGATTGCCGGCCAGCAACTGACGTAAAACGTATTGCAGAATGCCTCCATGCTCGTAATAGAGAATCTCCTGCGGCGTATCGATGCGCACCAGCGCATGGAACTCAATTACCGTGCCATCAGGCCGCCTGGCGCGAACTTGAATCTCGCGTCCTCCGGCAAATTTTCGGTCCAGCAGCTCTCGGAGCCCGGCGATCTCGTAAACCTCTTCGCCGTTCAACCCCAGAGTATCCGCGTCTTCCTCGGGCAGAAATTGCAGCGGCAGAATGCCCATTCCCACCAGGTTTGAGCGATGAATACGCTCGTAGCTCTCCGCGATCACGGCGCGAATGCCAAGCAGCAGCGGTCCCTTGGCGGCCCAGTCCCGCGACGACCCGGAGCCGTACTCCTTCCCGGCAAGCACAATCAGCGGCACCCCGTCATTGATGTACTTTACGGATGCATCGAAAATGGACATCTGTTCGCCACTGGGGAAGTGCCTGGTAATCCCGCCTTCCACTTCAGGCACCAGTTTGTTGCGCAGGCGAACATTGGCGAACGTTCCGCGCACCATCACTTCGTGGTTCCCGCGGCGCGACCCGTAAGAGTTGAAGTCCTCTTTTTTCACGCCATGCTCCTGCAGGTACTTGCCGGCCGGGCTGTTCGGCTTGATGGACCCCGCGGGTGAGATATGGTCCGTGGTCACGCTGTGGCCCAGCTTCGCCAGCACGCGCGCGCCTCTGATGTCCTCAACCGGGGCGGGCCTGGCCGGCATCTGGTCAAAATATGGAGCGCGCCGGATGTACGTGGAGTCCGGAACCCAATGATAGGTCTCGCCGGTTGGGATCGGCAGCTTTTTCCACTCCGCGTCGCCTTCGAAAATGGAGCGATAGTTATCCTGGAACATGCCCGAGTCGATACACGACGCCACCGTTTCATGAACTTCCTTCTGCGTGGGCCAGATGTCCCGCAGATAAACCGGCTTGCCATCCTTGCCGGTTCCCAGCGGATCGCGTGTGATGTTGATATCAATCCTGCCCGCCAGCGCGTACGCCACAACCAGCGGCGGCGACATCAGGTAGTTCGCGCGCACCTCAGAGTTAATGCGCCCTTCAAAGTTGCGATTGCCGGAGAGCACCGATACCGCAACCAGGTCTTTTTCGCTGATGGCGTATGACACGTCCTGCGGCAGCGGCCCGGAGTTGCCGATGCAAGTGGTGCAGCCGTAGCCGACGATATCGAAGCCAATCTTCTCCAGATAGGGAAGCAGACCGGACTTGCGATAGTACTCGGTCACCACCCGCGATCCTGGCGCCAGCGATGTTTTCACCCAGGGCTTGCGCGTGAGTCCTTTTTCAACCGCTTTTTTGGCCAGCAAACCGGCGGCAATCATCACGGATGGGTTCGATGTGTTGGTGCAACTGGTGATGGCGGCAATCACGATGGAACCATCGTGAAGCTGCTCAAAAATGTCATCCCCCATTTCCTTCTCCGCTCCTGGCGACGCGGGATCTTCGGTCGCTACGGCGGTGGGATTCCCGCCTTCACCCTCGAACCGCTCCACCTGAGTGGGCGCGGCAACTCGTCCCGCAGCGCGCGGCATGCGTGGGCCAATCAGTGTTGGAACAGCTTTTTCGAAGGCATCTTTGGCTTGCGACAGAGCAACTCGGTCCTGCGGACGCCGAGGACCGGCCACGCTCGGTTCTACGGTCGAAAGATCGAGTTCCACCACCTGAGAGTACTCGGCGTCTTTGCTCTCGGCCGTATGGAACAAGCCCTGCTCCTTGCAGTAAGCTTCCACCAGGGCAATCTGCTCAGGCTGCCGGCCGGTCATGCGCAGGTAATTGAGCGTGACCTGGTCCACGGGAAAGATACCGCAGGTGGCGCCGTATTCCGGGGCCATGTTGGCGATAGTGGCGCGATCCGCCAGAGCAAGGTTCGCCAGTCCAGGACCAAAGAACTCTACAAACTTGCCCACCACGCCGGTCTTGCGCAGAATCTCCGTTACCGTGAGAACCAGATCTGTAGCGGTGGCGCCTTCATGCAGCGCCCCCGTGATCTTGAACCCGACCACCTGAGGCACAAGCATGGAGACCGGCTGGCCCAGCATGGCTGCCTCGGCTTCAATGCCGCCCACGCCCCAACCCAGCACTCCGAGGCCATTGATCATGGTGGTATGTGAGTCAGTGCCCACAAGCGTGTCCGGATAAGCCTGCATTGCGCCGCCGCCTGCCTTTTGCGAAAAGACCACGCGCGCCAGATACTCAAGATTTACCTGGTGGACAATGCCCATGTCCGGCGGAACAACCTTGAAATTGCGGAACCCAGATTGCCCCCAGCGCAGGAACGCGTAACGCTCCTGGTTGCGCTTGAATTCCAGGCGGGCATTTACCGCGAAAGCATTGCCGCTGGCGAATTCATCCACCTGTACGGAATGATCAATCACAAGTTCAGCAGGCTGCAGAGGATTGATGAGGTTGGGGTCGCCGCCCATGGACTTCATGGCATCGCGCATGGCGGCCAGATCCACCACAGCGGGCACGCCGGTAAAGTCCTGCATCAACACGCGCGCCGGAGTGAAAGAGATCTCTTTTTCAGGGATGGCCTGGGGCTTCCAGTCAGCCAGGAAGCGGATGTCGTCCGCCGTCACCGAGTGCCCGTTTTCATTCCGCAAAAGATCTTCAAGAAGAATGCGTAAAGAAAAAGGGAGGCGGAGCGGATTACAGTTGATTTTCTCCAGGGCATCCAGGCGATGAATTTCGTATTCCCGGCTTCCCACTCGCAATTTCGAACGGCTGCCAAATGAATTATTCATAATGACCACCCCTCTTTTTGGATTCGCTTGCGCCGGAAAACGCTCCCTGGAATCTTGCCTGTGCAGGAATGCGGCTTAGAACTCGCCGCCCACGGTGCGGTACAACAGCAGAAGGTTCAAAGCCACAATGATTCCGGTGACCACATAGGCCATCAGGTTCGTGCGCCGGGTATTGACCATGTCTCCCATCACCAGTCGATTGCGGGTCAACATCACCAGAGGCACCAGCGCGAACGGAATGGCGAAACTCAGCGCCACTTGAGATAGTACCAAAATCTGCAGGGGGTCGAGTTTGAGCGCAATCACCACCACGGCGGGAATAATGGTAATCAGGCGGCGCAGAAACACGCTGAATTTGATATCCAGAAAGCCTTCAATAATCACCTGTCCGGCCATGGTGCCGACCGTGGAGGATGACAGCCCGGAAAACAGCAGCGCCAGCGCAAAAGCCATGCTGGACACGCGGGGCAGGATCGGCGCCAGCGTGAGGTGAGCCTCATCGAAGGTAAAAGGCGTGCCGGTGCTGTACCACACAGCCGCAGCCATCACGATCATGGCGGAGTTGATGAACCAGGCTCCATTCATCGCCGCCAGCACGTCAAACAGTTCAAAGCGCAGATGCCTCATCGTCAGCAACCATTGATTGGTGGGGCAGTGCTGCGAATCTTCCCTCACCCGGTGTTGCACCAGAGCGGAATGAAGGTAAATCACGTGCGGCATCACCGTCGCGCCAAGCATGCTCACGGCCACGTAAATGCTCTTTGAGTTGATGTGCGGCACGATCACGCCATGCGCCACCGCCCGCCAGTCCGGATGCACCATGAACATTTCAAAGGCATAGCAACTGGCAATGGCGAAAACAAACACCATGATCAGTTGCTCCAGGCGGCGAAACCCGTACAATTCCACGGCCAGCATCAGAAAGACCACCACGGCAGTGATCAACGCGGCCAGCAACAGGGGAATCCCGAAGAGCAGGTAAAAGCCGAGCGCCGCGCCAAGGAACTCCGCCAGGTCGGTAGCCAGGGCGGCCAGTTCCGCCGCCACCCAGAGGCCAAAATTGATTTTCGGCTGAAAGTACTCGCGACAGTTCTGGGGTAGAGTTTTTCCGGTGGCGATTCCCAACTTCGCCGAAAGGTACTGGATCAGGATGGCCATGGCATTCGACCACAGCAGCACCCAGAGCAGCATGTAACCGAAGTGGGCTCCGCCTTCAAAGTTGCTGGCAAAATTGCCGGGATCCACGTAGGCCACGCTGGCGACAAATGCCGGGCCAAAGTACCGCCACATTTCCCCCCGCTTCAGAGTGGGCAGCAGGCGCATGCGAACTTTAAACGGCGGGCCGGCTGGGGTGGTGGGCGCAGACATAGAAGCTAATTAGTAGGGAGCGGAATGTGTAATGCTCAGCATAAGCGATAACTCTTAAAATTCAAGCTCGCGGCCAGAAAATTCGGCAAGATTCCCGAGCGCGGCTTTGCCCAGGTCTGCGATCAGCTCTGAGCGAGAGCTCATGTCAAGTACCCTCAGCGCAACCGTCGATGGCTCCAGCAACTTCGATGGCTCATATATACTGCTGGCCATGAAATTCCTGCGCATCCTCTCGCTTGGCGTGTTGTTGGGCGCATCGCTGTGCGCGCAAACCACTGCCGCCAGTACGCCCGCTGAAACCAGGCAAATGGTCCTTCCTAGCCATGGCAGCATGCTGCTCGGGATTTTCTACCTCGCCGCCGGCGCCGGGCCGCATCCCACGGCCATCATCCTCCACGGTTTCCCCGGCTTTGAGCAGAACCTTGATATCGCCCAGGCGTTGCGCGCGCGCGGCTGGAATGTGATGGCTATGCACTATCGCGGCTCCTGGGGAGCGAAGGGCAATTTCTCATTCGCGCATGCCGCTGAAGACGCCGATACTGAGATCCACTTTTTGCTCGATCCGGCGAACGCCCGCAAGTACCGCATCGATACGCATCACATTGTCGTGATCGGCCACAGCATGGGCGGATACATGGCCGCGTCCGCCACGGCCCACAATCCGCAGGTTGCAGCGGCGGTGCTAATTTCGGCCTGGAACATCGGGACGGATTACCAGTCGCACCGGCATACCGGCTCCTCCGCTGCCACGATTTCCAATGAGGCCAAAGAGCTGGCCAGCGACAACAATCTCCTTCCCCTTTCCGGAACCAGCGGCATGGCCCTGGCCCGCGAGATTCAGGAACACCAGAAGGAGCTGAATTTTGACAATCTCGCACCCAGAATGGCGTCCCGGCCTGTCTTTGTGATTACCGCGAATGAGGGGCTTGCCCCGGCTGATCACTCTCTGGTCGACGCCTTGCAAAAAGCCGGAGACAAAAGCGTGAAGGAGCAGCACTTCGATACCGACCACAGCTACTCGGATAAACGCGCCGAGCTGATCTCGGCGATTGAGAAATGGCTGCAAAGTAGCGTGCTTCACTAAGGATTTTTGCGGGAATAGATTCTCTTTTCAATGCGCTGTCCGGCAGGAGTTTGAAGAAGCCAATCGACTGCGGCGGATACATCTAGAACCATCACCGTGCTTCCCGCTCTTCTCGCACCAGGCGAGCCGTATCGAGCTCCACCGATACAGGTTTGCGCTTGTGCAGGCGCTCGCGCAACTCAGACAGGGTTGGCCGCTCGGCGATCTCTTTGATTTCCGCCAGCAGATAATCCGACAACGACATCCCGGCCTTTGCCGCTCGGGCCTTCAGGATGCGATGCAAAGCATCCGGCACGTTGCGAATCTGAATCATCTTCGGCATGCAGAAACATATTTTCATGTGCAGCACATGTCAGTCCAGCCGATTTGAGACGGCGGACGCTTGGGGCAGCTTTGATCCAGGTTTCCCCGAAAGCTCTACCCCTGGAGCAATGGCCTTCGTGCGTCCGCCGCAGTAATAAAAGTGACCCGCTATCGAATGGCGTCTGCGGCAAAGCCCAATCGCTAAAAGCTGTCTTCGGGCGTTCGCTGGGAATATCGAAGTCTGCCAGCAAAGCTGTTGTCAACCATTCGCAGGAGCGTCCCGGCGGGTTGTAGGGCTCTGAGTTACAGGTATAACATTACCTGCGATGCCTGTATCTCCCAAGCTGCCGTCGAGCGCGTGGCTCCTGCTGGTCTTCAACTTGCCCAGCAAAAATCCCAGTGCGCGCGTGGAGATCTGGCGCAAGCTCAGGAAGCTGGGCGCGCTGCCGCTGCGCACCTCAGGCTATCTCTTGCCCAACACGCCCAACATGCAGGAGCGGTTTGAATGGCTTGCGGCAATCATCCGCAAGAACAAAGGCGAGGCATCGGTTGCCCAGGTCACCTCTTTCAACGGCCTTTCGGATGACAACATCAAGCAACTGTTCGTGGAGGCCCGCAACAAGGATTACCAGCAACTAATCGATGGCCTGGGCAAACGTCGCATACACAAGCCCGGCCAGCTCACGACGCTGCGGCGCAGACTGACTGAACTTGCGGGGATTGATTTCTTTGGCAGTCCATTGCGCAGGCGTTTGGAAAGCATGCTGGACGCAGCCGATGAAGGGCGAGTCACGCCATCTGCAAACGGGCGCAAGCGAAGAGAGTTCCTGAATCGCTCATGGGTCACTCGGCCGAGACCCGGCATTGATCGCGTCTCGTCCGCTTGGCTGATTCAGCGCTTCATAGATCCCAATGCTCGATTCGTATTTGCGTCCGATTCGCGCCAGATTCCGGGCGCTATTCCCTTTGACATGTTCACGGCTGACGGCTTCGGCCATCGGGGCGACAACTGCACGTTTGAAACGCTCAGCCGCGAGTTCTCGCTCAAAGATCGTAAAGTTCGCGCAATCGCACAAATGATCCATGACGCGGACCTCGAAGATGAAAAGTTTGGGCGACAGGAGGGCCTCGGTCTGGATCGCGTGCTGAATGGATGGGCGCGACAACAGATCTCCGATGAAGAGCTGTTGCGTCGCGGTATTGAACTGATTGAAGGCCTCTATTCGGCCCTGTAGGAGGCGCGGTCTGACATGACTTTCCAGGCCCTGAAGTAACACTTTTTGCTCGAACGTGGTCGCAACGCGTCAAGCGATGCGATAGGCAGAATGAGAAAGGACGGCAGCAATGAAACCGAAACAGTATCTGGTGATTTTCTTTCTGATAGGCGGGCTCACTATGTGGTCCCAGAGTGCAAGCGCGAAGACTCGCACGCAATCAACTCGCCAGAAGAACGCTTCTGCAGATTGGAAGCCAGTCGACGACGCGATGGGGCGTTCCGGACAGGACCAACCCGACGGCGCCCGGAAATACGGAATGCCGCGCAAAGACCTGAATGTGACGGTCAATGGAGTGCAAGTGAAACCCGGACTGGCGCTCGGCTCCTGGGCGGCATTCAGCCATCCGGGGCAGAACGCCATGGTCATGGGCGATCTTGTACTTACTGAGGATGAAGTTGCGCCGGTGATGCTGAAACTGCATGCGGGCGGGCTTGAGGTCACGGCTCTGCACAACCACCTGCTGCATGAGACTCCGCGCGTGAT
The DNA here is from genome assembly GCA_035712465.1 of Candidatus Angelobacter sp. Classification (GTDB taxonomy): domain Bacteria; phylum Acidobacteriota; class Terriglobia; order Terriglobales; family Acidobacteriaceae; genus Angelobacter. Next base: position 121,942 of record DASTAS010000012.1, on the reverse strand, counting down.
GTACATGCATATCTATGGAAAAGGTGATGCTGCCGCCCTGGCCAGGGCCGTCCATGATGCCCTGGCGGAAACCAAAACGCCCGGCCCGGATTCCGCGGCGCAGCCCGCCCAGCAGCAGGACATCGGCATCAACACGCAGCAGATCGAGCAGGCGCTGGGACATAAAGGCAAGGTAAACGGCGGCATCTTCCAGGTGAGTGTGCCGCGCGCAGACCACATTACCGAGGGCGGCATGCGGGTGCCAAATTCCATGGGACTGGCCACTGGACTTAATTTCCAGCCCACGGGCAACGGCAAAGCAGCCATCACGGGCGATTTTGTACTGCTTGGAAAGGAAGTGAACCCGGTGATGAAGGCCCTCGAGGAAAGCGGCATCATGGTGACAGCCGTACACAGCCACATGCTGGAGGAGCAGCCCCGGCTGTTTTTCATGCACTTCTGGGCCAATGACGATGCCGTAAAGCTCGCCAAGGGGCTCCGTACTGCGCTCGACCAGACCAACTCGCAAAAAGGCAAGTAACCGAATGGCGGCGGCAATCCTTTCCGGATTGCCGTCTCCTTCCAGATTCAATTATGCGCTGGAGAATAAAACAATGAAGAGGCTCAAACTCTTAGGCTTTTTGGTCCTTCTGGTTGGCCTTACAGTCCTGCTGGCCGTCACGGATAATGACGAAGGACCAAGTTTGTGGCAGCGATTCACAGGCAGCGCCGCGGCGGCTGCGTCTCCTGCACCACGGCACAATGATCTCCTCCGCCAAGTTGCATCCATTGATGTGCCTGGCCCAAAAGGCAAACGTTTCGACTATCTCACCATCGATCCGTCACGCCACCTCCTGTTCTCCACACACCTTGGAGCCGGGCTGCTCTATGCCATCAATCTGCGGACAAACAAAGTGATCAAGACGTTCACAGACTTGCCCGGCATTGAGGGAGTGGAAATCGCGCCGGACGTAAACAAGGCCTACACATCGAATTGGAAAGAAAACACCATCGGTGTGATTGACCTTAATCAGATGAAAGTCATCAAGAAGCTTCCCACTGAGTCCAAGCCGGACGGAATCGCGTACGCAGCGCCATTTCACAAAATTTACGTTTCAGACGAGCGTGCCCGCGCTGAAGCCGTGGTGGATGCCGGCAAAGACCAGGTCATTACCACACTTCACTTTGCAAGTGAAACCGGCAATCCGCGCTACGATCCGGTTTCCAAACGCGTCTATGTAAATCTCCAGGATAAGAACGTAATCGCTGAAATTGATCCTGCAAACGACAAAGAAGTCGCTGAATATCCGGTCGGCAAATGCCGGGGCAATCACGGGATGGCTCTGGACAGCGAGCATCGGCTGGCGTTTCTTTCCTGTGAAGATAACGATTTGATGACAGTATTCCGGCTCGATACGCATAAACCGGTTGCCTATTTTCCCCAGGCCGGCGGCGGCGATGTGATTGCGTTTGATGCGGGACTCAAACGTATCTACGTCGCCTGTTACGATGGCGCAATCTCAGTATTTCAGGAAGATGACCCAACGCACTTCCGAAAACTGGGAGATGTTCCCGTACAGAAGAAAGTTCACAGCCTCTCCATCGATCCAGAGACTCACAAGATCTACGCGCCGGAGCAAGAGGAGAATGGTTCGCCCGCGGCAAAGATCGCGGTATTTGAAGTTGTACGCGGGGCATAACGCCATGCCAACCAGGGCGGAAACCAAATCAGAAGCATCTCTGACGCAATTTGCGCTTTACTTTCTGAAGCTGGGATGCATCGGCTTTGGCGGGCCGATTGCGCTCATCGGCTATATGCAACGAGATCTTGTCGACGAACGGGGGTGGATAACACAGGAAGATTATTTGAAGGGGCTGGCATTCTCGCAACTTGCGCCCGGTCCTCTTGCCGCCCAGCTTGCCATGTATCTTGGCTTTGTCCGCGCGCGTTTCCTCGGGGCAACAATCATCGGCGTGGTGTTCATTCTTCCGTCGTTCTTGATGGTCCTGGCTATTGGGAAAGCCTACGTCAGCTTCGGAGGAACACGAATTATCTCAGCCTTGTTTTACGGTATCGGCGCCGCAGTCATCGCTATTATCGCGCGTTCGGCGATCAAGCTGATCAAAACTTCCGTTAAGAGCGACAAACTGTTGTGGGCAGTGTTCCTCGTCCTCACAATTTCAACTGCTGTCACGGAAAAAGAAGTCGTTTGGCTGTTCCTGGCCGGCGGCGTTCTGGTGATGCTGGTGAGAACGGATTTTGCCGCCTTGAAGCGACGATCTGCCCTGTGCCTGATTCCTACGAGCCTGGGAACATTCGGCGCTACTGGCTCTCTCTTTTTGTTTTTCCTGAAGGCGAGCTTATTCGTATTTGGCAGCGGACTCGCCATTGTTCCTTTTCTTCATGGAGGGGTGGTCCAGGAGCACCATTGGCTCAACGAGACACAGTTTATCGATGCGGTGGCAGTCGCGATGATTACGCCTGGCCCGGTAGTGATCACCGTTGCTTTTATTGGCTATCTTGTCCTTGGAATGACCGGCGCCAGTGCGGCCGCCCTTGGCGTTTTTCTTCCGGTCTATCTGTTTGTCGTTATCCTCGCACCGTTTTACCAGAAATACTCTCAAAATCCGCACATCCGTGCTTTTGTTCAAGGTGTGACCGCAGCCGCCACCGGGGCCATCGCAGGAGCGGTGATCGTGCTGGGAAAACATTCAATCCGTGACGGCTGGACTCTGGGAATTGCGCTGGTCACATTGCTGCTTTTGATGAGATGGAAAATTTCCGAGCCGCTTATCATTGCCACATCGGGTTTGTTGGGGATTGCGATTCGCTGGGTCTGAAGACGGATGGTAGTGGGTCACTTTGAGGGGTCGCCCTTTTCCATTCGCTTGCTTGAGCGTCTAGGAATGGTACGATTACGGGCCTAAAAGGAGAATTTGAATTTGAAAACCACCAAAGGCGAAAGGGGAATTCAGGGGCCTCCAGGACCAGCGGGACCGGCGGGACCAAGAGGGGTACAGGGGTTAAAGGGAAAGAGTGGTAAGACAGGAATTCCAGGCGCAATTGGGAAAGTGAGAAATCTTACAGAGGTCGGGATTCAGCTCAAAGTTGTGGATAAAAGTATTGAGCACATCTACAAGGAAATGGATAACCACATAACTCAATTGAGTCATCTCCATCAACAACTCGATTCTCTACGAGAAATCGTGCGGAATTTGGCTAATAAGACCCAGGCATTCGGAATGGCAAATTCAAAATCTTAGCTTCAAACTGACCCACTGCCAGACGCATCGTCGGCTTGCGTATTCGTTGTTTATTCGCTATCATGCAGCGATGACGCAGGCGCAAATCTCGCGCGAAAGATGGATGGGCGTTCTGGAGATTCTGGCAATCCGCCGTCCGGACCAGGCCGAAGCCGAGTGGAAGTGGGTGATGGAGCAGCTTGGGCTGGGGCCGCAGTACTTTATTGCTCTATACGACGCCCTCAAGGAGGGCCGCTGGCGGACGGCGGACGATCCCGGAGCCTATATCAAAGCCGTGGCCACTCGGCAGGCGAGCGTGGAGCGGCGGCACAAGCAACGGATGGGCCTGCTGGCCGATCCACGGGAACAGCTTGTGCCCGTGGAAGGCGGGCTGGTGGATGGCGAGCGAGTGAGCGGGGAAGAGATGCTGGATGCTCTCGAGTACCGGCAGGACCGGGGCAAGCCAAACAGGGATGGGGACGGGGTATGGCGCTCGGCTCCGGACTGGGGAGCCTTTGGCGCGCCTCAAATGCAGAAGCCGGGACGGGCGCAACCGGGAGCGCCGAGCCGGCAAAAAGCCTTGGAGGTGTTTGCCAGGAAGGCGCGGGAGATCGAGCAGCGAAGGCAGGCGGACCCGGGCGAGTACACTCACGTCCTGGAAGGGCCGGAGCGTTTGCCGGACTGCAAGCAATGGGCGGAAGCAGCGGGATTGAGCGAGTGGGAGAAGCGGGTAGTCTTCTACAAAATGAGCGGCATTGGCCGGAAGCAGGCTTTGCGCGAGCAGCCGGATGAGGAATCCCGCAGGGCACTGCAGGCGGCCTGGAAAAAGTTTGAAAGGACTGCCCTGGAGCGGCTAAGAGCGGCGGCGCCGGAGCCCGAAGAAGAGGAATTTTAGCTTATTCACCTCAGCGGCTGAAGCCGCCCTCATCTGTTGCCTTTCCGCAGGCATAAATGCCTGCTCCACCTGGCAACCTGAGCTACATGGCCGAGATAAGAAGGCCTTAAAAGGACTGCTCCACCAGCGCCCCGGACCGCACTTTCGGATGAAAACCTAAACGCCTGCTCCATCCTGACAGCGGGGGCTGCATCCGCTGCCGCAGCCCGAAAAATAAAGTTTTCTACAGAATGTCCCCAGGTGGGGCTGTTCCGACACCTGTTTTTTAGAAGGAGTTTTTTCTGGAGACTTCGGGATCCGGCGATCCGGGAATCGGAAGCCATGTCTGACCCTTCTAAGCCAAATTTTATGACTTGAAAGCCGCCTGAAAAGGGCGGCTTTTTTTGTGGAGAAAAAACGTGAACAGAGAAGAGATTTCAGCCGCCATTACAGAATGCGCCAAACAGCTTGGACGCGTTCCCAGCTTTCGCGAGTTTCAGCGATTCAGGCCAGTAAAGATCCACGGGATCCGGAAGGTGTTCGGGACCTGGGAGGGGGCTATGAAGGCCGCCGGACTGGAGCAGGCCGGGATCAAAACAGGCATTACTCGCGAAGAGATCCTGGCGGCGATTAAGGATTGCGCGACGACCCTGGGCCGAGTTCCCGGCATCGCCGAGTTCAAATTGATGAAGGGTATTTCCGACCGGAAAGTGATTGCCTGCTTCGGCACCTGGACCAATGCGCTACGCGCCTGCGAAATGGCGCCCATCAAGGGCAATCCCGTTGCCATTGATACCCTGCTTGAACACTGGGCGGAACTAGCACGGAAATTGGGGCGTTTGCCGACTGCGACCGAGTTCGAACTGGAAGCACGGCACTCCTCACGAACGATGTGCAGGGTTACGGGAAAGTGGACGGAGGTGCCGCGCGCGTTTCTGGAGTACGCTCAGGCCAAAGGGCTCGAGAGCGGCTGGGCCGACGTGCTGGCCATCATCCAACGGAAGCCCATACCAGGTACAAGGGCAGGTATGAGGGCAAGTGCGACGGCAGCTCCGTGGCTAAGCAAGCCGCCAGGTAACACGCCAGAAGCGGAATCGCAAACGCAAGAACCAAAAAACCTGCCATTGCCCCTGCTGCCGGACAGGCGAGTTTACGGCAGCGCATTCACGACGCTGCCCATGAGCTACGCGCCCGTGAATGAAATGGGAGTGGTTGTGCTGTTTGGGGCGCTGGCGCGTAGCCTGGGCTTTGTCATCTCCTGGATCGGAAGTGCCTTCCCAGATTGCGAGGCAATGCGGGAAGTCGCACCGGGCAGGCTGCAGTTGGTGCGAATCGAATTTGAATATGAAAGCCGCAATTTTCTCAAGCACCTGCACAACAGCGCGGAGTGCGACCTGATTGTCTGCTGGGTGCATAACTGGCCGGAATGTCCCCTGGAAGTGGTGGAACTGAGCAAGGCAGTCAATTTTCAGTTCTAAAGAATTTCTCTGCTCACCCTTTTCCGCTTGACACGTCTGATCTAGGCATAGAAAATCTAGGCCTTGGATTTCTATGGCTAAGAATGAAATGTTACCCGGCACTTTGGGCATGTTGATCCTGCGCGTGCTGCAGCCCGGCGCGATGCACGGATACGCCATTGCCCAGCGCATTCACCAGTTGTCCAACGACTTGCTGCAGGTGGAAGAAGGCTCGCTCTATCCCGCCCTGCAGCGCATGCTGCTCAAGGGATGGGTGAAAGCCGAGTGGGGCGTCTCTGAGACCAACCGCAAAGTACGTTTCTATCGGCTGACGGCCGCCGGCAGAAAGCAGTTGGAGACTGAGATGAACGACTTTGATCGCGTGCTGGCCGGCATTCAGGCCGTGTTGCAAAAGGCGTGAAGCAATCGCCGAGATCCTACCCCAGCAAACCAAAAGCGGGTTTGCCGGGGGCCCCGGTCGCGCGTGATCGCCGTGATCGGAAATACGAAACTCGGATTCTCGAGCGAGGAAGGGATTTTATGCCAGAGTTTTTTCGCCGAATTTATTTTCTGCTGAACCGTCGCCGTTTGGAGCGCGAGCTGGCCAATGACATGGCTGTGCACCGGGAAATGATGAGCGCAGACGGGCGCAAAGACTTTGGCAATCCGACGCTGCTGCGCGAACAAGCGGGAGAAGTCTGGGGCTGGGGATGGTTGGAGCGACTGGTGCAGGACACGCGCTACGGCTTCCGCGTGCTGCGTAAGAATCCAGGCTTTACTCTGATCGCGCTGCTGGCGCTCGGCCTGGGCATCGGCGCCAACACCGCGCTATTCAGCGTGGTTTACGGCGTGCTCCTCAAGCCTCTCCCTTACGAGAACGACAATCAACTGGTGGTGTTGCACCAGGCCTTCCAAAAGACCGGGCAGAACAACGTGGGATTTTCGGTGAAGGAACTCCAGGATTACCGGCAACAATCCCGCTCGCTGGCTGAGGTGGAGGAATACCACCAGATGAGCTTCATCCTGCTCGATGGCCATGAGCCCAACCAGGTGCGCACGGGAGTGGTTTCCGCCCACTTCTTTGACATGCTGGGAATCAAGGCTTACCTGGGCCGGCTGTTCAGCGATGGGGACGAGACGCACAACTCCGAGCCGGTGCTGGTGCTCAGCTACAACTACTGGAAAAACCACTATGGCGGCGATCCCAACATTGTGGGCCGGCACTTCCGCCTGAACGACAAAGTGCACACCGTCATTGGCGTGTTGCCGCCAGTCCCGCAGTATCCACGGGAAAACGACGTTTACATGCCCACGGTGGCCTGTCCGTTCCGCTCTTCTGCGGCTATGGTCAACAACCGTAATGACCACATGATGTACGCCTTCGCCCGTCTCAAGCCGGGGCAGACGCTCCAGTCCGGCGAGGCCGACTTGGCTGTGATTGCTTCACGGCTGCGCAAGGAATACCCGGAGAGCTATCCCGCGTCGCGCGGCTATGCGAGTTTTATGACCGGGCTGCGCAGCCAGTTGACGCGTGATGTCCGGCCCATGCTGCTGATCCTGCTGGGGACAGCCTGCCTGGTGCTGTTGATTGCCTGCGCCAACGTGGCCAACCTGGCTCTGGCGCGCATGATGCGTCGCGAACAGGAATTGGCGGTGCGAGCCGCGCTGGGCGCGAGCCGGGGGCGGCTGGTGCGGCAACTTCTGACGGAGAGCACACTGCTGAGCCTGGGCGGTGGTGTGTTGGGATTGCTGCTGGCTTCCGGATGCCTGGATCTGCTGGTGACATTTGTCGCCCGCTACACCACGCGCGCCGACGAGGTCAGCATCAGCACTCCCGTGCTGCTGTTCACGCTCGCTCTCTCTGTAATTACAGGAGTGGCGTTCGGCTCCGTGCCGGCATTTTCACAACGGCTGAACCTGGTGAATTCACTCAAAGAAGGCAGCGCATCTGCCACCATGACGGTGAGCGGCAATCGCGTGCGCAACCTGCTCGCCATGGGACAGGTGGCCATCAGCTTCATGCTGCTGATTGGAGCGGGCTTGATGATCCGCAGCTTCATCCGGCTGCAGCAAGTGGACCCGGGCTACAAGGGCGAAAACGTGCTTACCGTAAATGTGCCGCTTAACTTCAGCAAATATAAGGACGATAAAGACGCTCTCAATTTTTTCAGCCAGGTAGAGCAGAAACTGAGGGGCACACCGGGAGTGGTGGGCATCGCGGAATACAGCGGGGCGCCTCTTTCCGGCCGAGGCCTGGCCCAGCCCTCAAGCGCGACTATTACCATCGAAACCCGGCCTGCTGATCCCCAGGGCGCTCAGCCAACTGTGAACGTTGAATACGCCAGTCCTGAGGCATTCCGCCTGCTCGGTGTGCCCCTGATCAATGGAAGATTCTTCACCGATCAGGACAACGCGAATGCGCCGGATGTTGTGATAGTCAGTGAATCTTTTGCCAAGCACTACTTCCCCAATGAGGATCCAGTTGGGAAACGCATCGCTGGGTCAGACAAGAAATGGGCGAGGATCGTCGGCGTGGTGGGAGACATCAAGCAATTCAGCCTGGATCGCGATGCCGTGGATACTGCCTATGTGCCGACCGCACAGTCAGCCATGGCCAATACCCTGCTGATCAGGACGGCCAGCGATCCATGGAACTACGTCTCTCAAGTCCGCAAAGCGGTTTATTCCGTCGATCCGGAACAGCCGATCACAGACGTAGATACTCTCGATGAGCTACGGAATGAGAGTCTCACGGCTACGCGTCTTACCAGCCTGTTGCTTGGATTATTTGCTGCACTGGCACTGGCCATCGCCGCCACGGGCTTGAGCGGCGTGACGGCGCTGCTGGTCTCGCAACGCACGCGCGAGATCGGGATTCGGCTCGCGCTCGGTGCGCAAAGGACTGACGTGCTCAACATGGTAGTGCGGCAGTCGATGCGGGTAATCATGCTTGGCATGGCAGCAGGGCTGGTGGCTGCGCTGCTCGGCTCCAGGCTGTTGAGCAATCTGCTGTTCAAAACAACGGCAACTGATCCGGTTACTTTCCTGGCGGTCGCGTTCGTGCTGGTCGGTGTCGCGTGGCTGGCAAGCTATATACCTGCTCGGAGAGTAACCCGAGTGGACCCGCTGATTGCTTTGCGCTCGGAATAACCCTGAACGGAGAAGAACCATGAGCAAACCTGGCCTATTGTCACTGGTGGCAGCCCTGGTCTTGTTAGCTGTTGTCACTGCATTTGGAATGAAGGCGCGGTGGCATTCCAAAGCGCGCAATGCGGCGGGCGCGCCTACTGGGGCTGATCTGCCTGCCTACACCTCGGAGAACAAGCTTATGCTGCCCGCCAATTATCGCGAATGGGTGTTTCTCTCCTCCGGCTTCGGAATGAATTATTCCAATGGTGGCGGCAGCCATCCCATGTTTACCAATGTTTACGCGAGCCCGGAGGCATACCGCGGCTTCAAATCCAGCGGGAAGTGGCCGGACAAGAGCATGTTTGTGGTGGAGATCTATTCGCCCGCCACCGGCTCAATTAACAAGTCGGGTTATTTTCAAAACCAATTTAAGGGGCTCGATGTTGAAGTGAAAGACTCATCGCAAAAGGATGAGTGGACCTATTACAACTTCTCGCCCGGCGACCGCGACGCCGCCGGTATGACTGGCAGTTGCAGCAGCTGTCACTCTGAGCATGCAGCCGTGGAACATACGTTTGTTCAGTTTTACCCCACGTTGCTGGAGTTTGCGCGCGAGAAGCGCCTGCTCAAGCCGGGCGTCGCTGTGCGGTAATTGTGAGAACGGCATTGCGCTTGAAATAGCATCAACCAGGCTTTAGCTGAGCGTCAGAAGAATTGGCTGCACTGACGTGATCGCTTGCGGCACTCCCCACGGGTACAATGTTCTGCATGATGTTCAAGAAGCTTTTGGATATTCTGGTGTGCCCAGTGCCTGAGTGCCGGAAACCGCTGACGCTCTCTGCGGATGAAGAATCTCTTGCGTGCACAGGATGCGGACGCGTCTATCCGGTGCGCGACGGCATACCCATTCTGCTGGTGGACCAGGCGCAGATGCCCGGACAGAATAAGACCAGCTAATCCGCTGAAGTGTCCAGGCTACCCCGGATCAACTGGCGTCGTCTAAACGCACGGAGCTTAGATTTTTCTCTCTCCTCCTGTACACTAGTTTCGCTTTCCGGGACGACGGCATTGATTGAGGGCACATCGCAGGCCGAACAGCTCTTCAAGGCGGGAGACGAGGTCCCGGTATCGGGCGTGTACACAGTCCGGCACCACCTCCATCGCCAAAGCCATAACGCCACCATCTTCCGGGGCGAGCGCTTCCCTGCATGCAACCGGTGTGGCGCCGCGGTCCGCTTTGTGCTTGCCCGCCGTGCCTCAAGAATCATGGAAGATGCCGATTTTCAGCACGGTCCGGCGGGCGAATCCATCAGTAAATAGGTGTAGATAAAATTTGCTGCTGTGAATCCTGAAGGTATATAACTTTCCGCAGAGTCCCATGTACGCTCGAACAAAGAAATTTCCCAATCTGGAACTCAGGTTGCGCCACACCGTGTTCCAGGCCAGAGACAAGAGCAGGCCACGCCACAAGTCATCCGGTGACCAAGGCAATGCCAAGGCGTTCAGCGCCGGACAGCCGGTAGTCGAGAGCGGGATCTACGAGGTTATTCACGACCGCGCCCACCGCACGGCTCACGAAGTAGTCATGCTTCGCGGCGACTCCTTCCCGCCCTGTGACAACTGTGCCGAGCGCGTCCGCTTTCGCCTGATCCGCACCGCGCCGTACATCTTTCAGGATGAAGATTTCGAGAACCCGGAATAGCGCGCGACCGCATGCCAGCGTCCTCGATGCTCTCTCTCCCGTGTCATCTTGAGCGAGCTCGAGCGACGAAGGAGTAAGGGCGAGTCGAAAGATCCCGACAATGTCTCCTCTGCAACGCTGATTTTTAGGATTTTTTTGTCAAGACTTTTTCCCTCGCATTCTTCTCTGATGGAATCTGGGGTGCGAAATACGTTTACAGGAACAGTGCATCGGAAGAATTTCCTGAAGCTGCATGGCCAGGGAAAAATCCTCGGGATCTTTCGACTCTTTCTCAGTCGCGTCCGCTCCTTCGAACTCGCTCAAGATGAGAGACTCGAGCGGTTTGGGCCTCCCGGACAATCAGCTTCTGCATACATGGGAATTGTTGTGCCGCGCCTCCGGCGCTCATCATTTTCTTCTCTCCTCTCCCAGGGCCGACGCCCTGGGCTAACCCCTTGACGCGCCTACGGCGCTGGTTCACGTGAACCGATTTTTCCTCACGTGCCTCCGCTCGCAACGCGTACTTTTCCACTTGGATTCTGCGATGGCCTTCTTACGCGCTGAGTGTTTGCGGGTGAGGCACCGTTTGGGATCAGGCTTATCTTCTGTGAGGACCCGGGCCGCGTTTTACGTCTCCTGCTGCCATCAATGAGAAAATAGATGTAACACTCCCAATGATCCAGCTCACGCAAGCCGGCAAACGCTTTGGCCCGAAAATCCTGTTTCAGGATCTCGATTGGCTGATCACGCCACGTGACCGCGTAGGGCTTGTGGGCGCAAACGGCACCGGCAAAACGACGCTGCTCAAAGTGCTGGCCGGAATCGACGGCCTTGATTATGGGACGTCCACGCGCCAGCGCGGCATGAGATATGGATACCTGCCGCAGGACGGCCTCTCGCTATCCGGCCGAACGGTATTCGCCGAATGCCTCTCGGTGTTCGAAGATGTCCACAAGATGCAGCGCAAGATGGAAGAACTCGCCCGCCGCATGGCTGAAGTGGACGACGCGAGCCCGGAGTATGAGCAGATCGCGGAGCGGTTTCATCGCGTGCAGGCTGAGATTCACTCGCGCGATGGCTACAACATTGAATCGGAAGTCGGCGTGGTGCTGAACGGCCTGGGCTTTAAGAAAGAAGACTGGGAGCGGCGCACGGAGGAGTTTTCCGGCGGATGGCAGATGCGCATCGCGCTGGCAAAACTGCTGCTGGAAAAACCCAACCTGCTGCTGCTCGATGAACCCACAAATCACCTGGACCTGGAGACGCGCAACTGGCTGGAGCAATATCTGGCTAATTATCCTCATGCCTACGTGCTGATCTCGCATGACCGCTATTTCCTGGACGTTACCGTGGATAAGATCGCGGAAATCTGGAACAAAAAAGTCTGGTTCTATCCCGGCAATTACGAAAAGTATCTCGCCCAGAAGCAGGAGCGCAAGCAACAGCTTGAGGCCGCCTATCGCAATCAGCAGGACAAAGTCGAGCAGCTTGAGGCTTTCATCAACCGCTTCCGTTACCAGGCCAACAAGGCCAGGCAGGTGCAGAGCCGGATCAAGGAACTGGAGCGGATGGAGAAGATTGAAATCCCGCCGGAAGAAAAAGCCATCCACTTTTCCTTTCCTCAGCCGCCGGCCAGCGGACGCACTGTTGTGGAAGGGAAAGACGTGGCCAAAAACTATGGCCCCAAACATGTCTTTGCGAATGCCCATTTCGTGATTGAGCGCGGTGACCGCATTGCACTTGTAGGCGTAAACGGGGCGGGAAAATCGACTCTCATTAAGTTGCTTGCCGGGCTGGAGCCCGCCACCGAGGGCGATATCAAGCTGGGGCATAACGTTCAAACCGATTACTTTGCCCAGGACCAGTACAAGGCTCTCGATCCGCAGGCGCGGATGCTGGACGATTTGTTTGAAGTGGCGCCACGCTCGACGCAAACCGAATTGCGCAATCTGCTCGGCTGCTTCCTTTTTTCTGAAGATGACGTGTTCAAGGCAATCGGCGTGCTTTCCGGGGGCGAGCGCAACCGCTATGCTCTGGCTCGGATGTTGCTGCACCCATCCAACTTTCTATTGCTGGACGAACCAACGAACCACCTGGACCTGCGCGCCAAAGATGTTTTGCTGGACGCCTTGCAGAAATTTACCGGGACGGTAGTTTTTGTTTCTCACGATCGCTACTTCATTGACAAGCTGGCGACGCGCATTTTCGAAATCGAAAACGGGCATGTGGAAGTTTTCCCCGGCAACTACGAAGACTATCTCTGGCGCAAACAGGGCAAGGCTGCGTCACCGCCGGAGCTTCCAGTCTCCGGCAACGGAGCACGTTCGACTTCTTCGGCCGCTCAGCCGACCCTAGAGGATGTTCCTGTGGGTTCCAATGGCGCGGCTTCTACCGACTCTCGGCAGAAACGTCTGAATCCCATCAAGCTGAAGCAGATGAAGGAACGCTGCAGGGAACTAGAAGAAGAGATCGCCCGCCTGGAAGCCGCGATCTCGCAGGCGGAAACCGCATTGCAGAACTTCGTCAGCGTAGAAGAGACGCAACACCAGAGTGATGTGCTGAACCGCTCAAAATCTGAACTCGCACAACGCATGGCGGAATGGGAAGAACTGGCAGAGGCTCTGGAGACGCACAGCGACGTCTGAGCCCGCTTGTCGGAGCTTGGTTTTGCTCCGGATTCGGTACAACGAAAATTGAAATCACTTCAGAGTCGCTTCTCTGCCGTACAGTCGTCGCAAGAAATACAAAGAAAGGAACGGTAAATGCGACTTCTGATATCCCTGGCCGCGCTTTGCGAGGTGTGTCTTCTTGGACTGATCACCTGGCATGCGGAAACCAGGACAGTTCCAACCGTGCTCGCCAGTATTGCCGGGAGGCGCGCACTACGATACGGCGCGTCGAGGCTACATTCCGGAGAATGATCCCATTTTCCACGTCTGAAGCGAACTGACTTTCAATGGGCGGTAGCCGACCAGGCGCACTAAGCGAGGAATAATCGCTCGCGATGCTAAGCAGCGGCGCTAAACAAACGGAGCAGCGCAGAATCCCTGCCGCTGCTCCGTTTCTATTATGACCGTTGTCTCTGACGCTGGGCCTTTTTTGCTTTAGCTTCATTCGCCAGCAGACTTAGCTGTGCTTGCTGGAAGCTCTTTTCTTTGAATGGGGCGCCTTGGAATGTGTCGCCTTGGGCGCGCTTACGGGCTCAGCTTTCTTCTCCATCTGATCAATGGCCTGGTTGAGCAGGTTTGTGTTCTGGTTCATATCGGAAACTTCCTGTATCTCAATGAAGGGACTCGGAGGGCCGCCATGGCCGACCACAATGATGGTGGGAGTGTGCTGCAGCTTGGCTCGCGTTCCCAATTCCCTGTCCGCCTCGACAAGCGCCTTCAGCTTGCCATCTGGATCAATATTGAACGGGAGCGGAACCTTATTATCGTCGGCAAACTTCTGCACCCATTGTTGAAGATTGCCTTTGTTGATGTTGGGCTGGTTTTTGTAAATGTAGCCGCGGAAATCTTCTCCCAGCTTCTGTGATTTGGTATCAAAAAAACGCGCAAACACGGCTGCCTGGAACGACCACGGGTGCATGGGCAGCGGGAAATCATGCAACACCACCGGCACATGGTGGGCTTCGGCAATTCCCCAATAGTACGGATACCAACGCGCGCAATCCGGACACTCCAGGTCTTCAAATACCTCAATTGCCACCTTCTGGCCGGGAGGGGTTTTAAGGATGGAGCCATCGGCGCCCTGGCCGGAAGGGCTTTGCAGGATAGAGCTAGCGGCGGCTGAACAGACGCACGCGAAAACAAGCGCGGTTAAAATACCAGCAATCACATTGCGCAAACGAATCATTTCATCTCCCAAAAAGAGCAGAAATAAAAGGATAACAAACTTCAACTATGCTTTTTCTTTTTCAATGTCCGCTTTGCCGTAACCGGCGGCCCGGCTTTCTTCTGCAGCTCCTCAATCACCCGGTCCAGCTTCTGGCGATCTATGGTTTCGACCATCGGATAAGCTTGCTGCCCAGCGCTTACGACAAAAACCGTCGGTGTATGCTCTAGCCCGATACGCTGGCCGAGCCGGAAATCCGCAGTAACCATTTGCGCCAATTTGCCATCCGGATCCAATACCACCGGCAGCTCAACCTGCCTTTCCGCGGCAAACTCGCTGGTAAACCGCTGCAGCGCGGTTTCATCCATAATCTGCTTCTGGTTCTGCAGAATATAACCCCTGAACTCATCCCCAAGTTGCGGCGATTCTTGGTCAAAGAAGCGGGCGTTGACAGCCGCCTGGAATGACCAGTTGTGCCGGGGCAGAGGAAAATCGTGTACCACCAGAGGCACATTGTGGGCCCGGGCCGCTTCCACAAGCAGCGGATAGGCGATGGCACAGTCAGGCCACTGGAGATCCTGGAACACAACAATGGCCACCTTCGCTCCTGGCGGGGGCGGCAGCAATGAAGCAAAACTTTCCGCCATCGCCACCACTCCAGCAGCAAAAACACAGGCCAGCGCGCCTGCTGTCAGGCGAACCCGCATTGGCACTCCTGCTCTCAAGAATTGTTCCGGCTATTTTAAACCGTGGCGCAAGGACAGTCAGGTTACGTTAGCAGCCGCCCAGCAAGTCGCAATCTGTGCAGCTTCCTCGCCGCGCCACTTCTATGCGACTGTAAGTTCGCTCAGTGAAACGCACTTTTTTGCGGGCGAATACTTCTCCAGCAGCGCGCGCGTGGCTTCGATAGTGCAATGCCGATCTGCGCCGAAATGGAGATGGCCGCCATCGTGTAGCAGTATGATTTCGCTCTGCTTGCGGCTGCGCCCATCCATCTGCTTCGCCACCTTCCCCATGATGTCATTGCTGGACTTGGCGTTCCAGTCGTAACCCGTCACCGACCACATCACAGGTTGCATCCCCAGGCTGCGGGCTGCCCGCAGCACATGCGGCCTTCTACCACCAAAGGGAGGACGGAACCACGGAACCGCCGCGCCAACAGCATCTTCCAGCGCTTTCTTGCACGCTTCCAGTTCCTGCCGCAAGCGAGCGCCAGAAAGAAAGATGAGATTCGGATGACTATCAGTGTGATTGCCAATTGCGTGTCCTGCCGCGTGTATAGCCCGTGCGATATCCGGCCGCCGGCGCACGTATTTGCCGATCAGAAAGAAAGTTGCTTTGGCATTATGTTCTGCCAGCACTTCCAGCAGCCGCAGTGTGTGTGGATCATTGGGACCGTCATCATATGTGAGGGCCATCTGACCCGGATCGCTGCCATGCGTCAGCGTGCGGCCGTAGAGCTGCGACTCCGGCGCCATGGTGGCATAACCGGCGTAACTTGCGGCAGCAGCGGCGGCAACGCTTACGGCGAGTAGCATCTGCTTGGATTTTAAATTCGCAATAGTGAATTTGAAACTCCATCTTAGGGAAGGAGAGCCGGCCAACACGCAATTTGGATCAACGACAAATATCGGGTTTGTTTTACTTGGAAAGACGGTCACGCTTACGATGTTGAAGTCACTGATTATCACGATAACTGAGGGGAATTTTCCACATGGCCGTTGAAAGGCGTACCGCTGCTGCTTGGGCAGTCCATCCCGGAGAGATTTTGAAGCAGGAATTTCTCAGGCCAATGGGCATTACTGGATACCGTCTCGCACAAGCTCTTGACGTCAACCCACAAGCCGTTAATGACATACTGCTCAAAAAAAGGGGCATCAGCGCTGAAATGGCGATCAGGCTGGGCGTGGTATTCGGAATGTCCGCTGAGTTTTGGATGAATCTGCAAGCGACCTAGGAATTGGCAGGTGCCAAAAAGACACTTCGGCATAAAATCAAACGGGTAACGCCGATGGGTAATGTCGCGTAAAAGCGCTTTCTCGGATACCTGCAAACGGGCTGATTGGACAGAGACAGCCCCGTTTTCATCGTTCCTCTCTACTTGATACAAAGTTTGCCACCACTTTCTTTTTCCACTTTCCACAGCTATTCCCAGATTGCTCATTGCCAGAGAATGGTTGAGGATATATCCTGCGCTGAGTCAGCCCATGGCCAAGCTTTTCGAACCACCCCGATACATCGCCATTGAAGGCCCCATCCGCGTGGGCAAGAGCACGCTGGCCAATATCATTGCTGACCGGCTCAATGCTCAGCGTGTGATTGAGCCGGAAGACAACCCTTTTCTGGGGTCGTTCTATGAAGGCGACCGTGGCGCTGCTTTTCAGGCGCAATTTGCCTTCATGATCCGCCGCTTCGAGCAATTGCAGCGGCTGGAGGTGGGCGGCAGTTCACAGAAACTGATCGTCGCGGATTACATCTTTGAGAAAGACAAAATCTTCGCCTACATCAATTTGAGCGATCAGGAACTGGAGATTTACAAGCGCTATTATCACCATTTCCGTGACCAGCTCCCGGTTCCCGATCTGGTGATTTATCTTCAGGCCTCTCCGGAAGTGCTCAAAAAGAGGCTGCGCAAAAAGGGCTCCCACAGTGAAATCTCAGTGAGCGATGATTACATTGAAGAGGTGAGCAAGGCTTACGAGCACTTCTTTTTTCATTACACATCGTCCGATCTGCTGGTAGTGAACACAAATGAGATCGACTTTGTGGAACGCCACACAGACCTCCAGGAGCTCTTGCGGCGCGTGAGTGAACCCATCCGCGGCACCCAGTATTTCCTGCCCCTCGGCTCAGAAGGCGCGGTGGGTGTTTAGGCGGGAATGCAACTTGCTGGCGGCCATTCGAGCGCAAAGAACCGCATTAAGCGCGTTCAACATCAGGCATGGCATCAGTTCGAGTGAAGAAGCTCCTCCAACGAACGCTGATTTATGGCTCTTTGCTGTATCTCGCGTTATGCGGTGACGCCTTGTTTTTCGCCGACAGCCTTATCTTCCAGCCGCAACGCTCTTCTTACGCCGACAATCCCGGAATTATCAAGATTGCCACCCGCAACGGCAACAAGATTTCCGCCGTGTATCTTCCCAACAGTTCCGCTCGATTTACGCTGCTGGTGAGCCACGGTAACGCCGAAGACCTAGGTGATATCCGGCCATGGTTGGATGATATGCGCGAGGCGGGCTTCAGCGTGCTTGCTTACGACTACGAAGGCTATGGCACCAGCCAGGGCAGGCCCAGCGAAAAAGCCGCTTATGAAGACGAAAGCGCCGCTTACGATTTTCTGGCCGTCAAGCTGGGCACGCCGCCGGACAGGATCATCATTTTCGGACGCTCGGTGGGCACAGGGCCGGCCGTGCAGATTGCCACAATTCGCCCCGCAGCGGCGCTGGTCCTGCAGAGCCCGTTCCTTTCCGCTTTCCGTGTGCTCACGCACATCCCCATCTTCCCTTTCGACCGGTTTCCAAATTACAAACGAATTGGCCACGTGCATTGTCCGGTGCTGATCATGCACGGAACAAAGGATTCGGTCATCGGCATCTGGCATGGCAAAAAGCTGTTTGAGCTGGCCAACGAGCCAAAGCAGTTCGTGGCGGTTCAGGGAGCTGATCACAACGATTTCGCTCCGTCCGTTACTCAGGCTTACAACCGGGCTTTAATAAGCTTTGCCGGCAGACTACCTCCCGGTCAGTGATCCCGCTGAGGATGGATGGCTGACCAAAAAGACCTAATGGTTGGCGGCAATGCTGCCGAAAACTTCTTTCAGGATTGCCGTTGTCTGGGCCGCCGGGTCTTTGCGGATCTTTTTCTCCTCCTGGCCGAGCATGTAGAAGAGCCCATCCACGGTTTTGCCTACGACATAATCATCGAGATTGAAGTCCTTATCGGCGGCCAGCGGAGCAGCCAGCGGGCTCTGCATCACCTTGTTGTACTGGCGGACCACACCCACGTTCTCCATGGCCTGGTGCACGATAGGCGCAAAAGCCTTGGTCAGGTCAGCCGAGCTCTGGGCTTTGAAGTAGTCAGTGGCGGCGGTGTCGCCTCCGGTAAGGATGTGGCGCGCATCGCTGAAGGTCATGCGCATTACGGCGTTGAGGAAAATTTGTTTTGCCTGCGGCGCGGCCTGCTCGGCGGCGCGGTTCATGCCGATCTCCAGCGCGTCCACCTGCGAGCCCATGCCGATCATGCGCAGAGTCTTGCCCGCCGTCTGCAACTTGGGCGGGAGTAGTATCTTGATGGCGGCATTCTTGAGGAAGCCATCCGGCCTGCCGGTTTCAGCCACGGCTCTTGCTGTTCCCACGCTTAAAGCATCTCTGAGGCCGGCGACGATTTTGTCATCGCTAAGCGCGTTGGCATTCTTGCCCTGGTGAGCCTGTTCAATCTTCTTCCAGATATCACCGATGGACGTTTGCGCGCTCGCGCCGGCCATTAGCATCGGAACCACAACCAGAACAACGATCAGGCGTTTCAACAAAATCTCCATTGATAATGGGAAGTGGCGGATTTCGCCCAGGTTGTTTATAGCGGAGAGTGGGACGCGGCGAAAGTAGCGCAAGGCCAGCAACTACTCGTAACGCAGGCCTTCAATGGGATCGAGAAGTGACGCCTTACGGGCCGGGTAGAAGCCAAAGAAAATTCCCACCGCGGCGGAAAACAGCGCCGCAATCACCATGGCGCCGCTGGAAAGCTGCAGGTTCCAGTGCAGAGTATCGTGCAGGAGAAAAGATCCCAGCACGCCGCCCAGCATGCCCAGCGCGCCGCCAATCAGGCTGAGCAGCACGGCTTCCGTCAGGAACTGCGCCTGGATTTGCTCCTCCGTCGCTCCCACTGCCAGCCGCAGGCCAATCTCTTTGGTGCGCTCGGTGACCGAGATGAGCATGATGTTCATGATGCCGATGCCGCCCACCAGAAGTGAAAGCGACGCCGCGCTGCCCAGCAGCAGGGTAAAGATGTTGGCTGCCGCAAGCCTCGCCCGGACGAGTTCTTCCGGCATGCGTATGTTGAAATCGTCATCTTCTCCGGCGCGGAGATGATGACGCTCGCGCAGCAGGGCCTCAATCTGGCGCGTGAGCTGCGCCATGCCCGCATGCGAGCGCGCGGAGAAAAAGATGTCGTCCAGCCACTCCGTTCCCGTGATCCGCTTCTGCACAGTGGTCAATGGCATCATCACAAAATCGTCCTGGTCCCAGCCGGTGGAGGAGAATCCTTTGGCTTGGGTTACGCCGATCACCTTGAACGGAACCGCGCTGATGTTGATGGTCTTGCCGATGGGGTCATCATCGCCAAACAAATTTGTCGCCACGGTTTGTCCGAGCACGCAGACAGCGGCATTCCTGTCGAGATCGTCCTGCGTAAATGCGGAGCCGAGCCGCACCTCCCATCTTCTGATCTCGAAGTAGTCGGGGCTCACGCCGCGATAATGCGTTCCCCAATTCTGGTTTTCGTAAACCACCTGGATGTGGCCGTCCACGTTGGGCGAACCGCTCTTGATCCCGGGAATCTGCTCCAGCACGGCTTTTTCGTCGCCGACCGTCAATGTCTTGATTCCGCGGCTGCCGATGCGAACTCCGCTGCGCGCGCGGCTGCCGGCTTCTACCCAGATCATGTTGTCGCCGACGTTGTTGAGCTGCTCCTGCACCTGGCTGGAACCGGCGTTGCCCACGGCCACAACGCAGATGAACGCCGCCACGCCCATGATGATGCCGAGCATGGTCAGCGCGCTACGCACTCGGTTGCGGCCCAGCGCCACCATGGCTTCACGGAATATGGTTGCGAATGACATGCGAGCTACTCGTAACGCAGCGCTTCAATCGGGTCCAGGCGCGCCGCCTTCTGTGCCGGGTAATATCCAAAGAAGATTCCCACCGCGGTTGAGACGGCCACCGCTCCCACGATGGCTCCGTTTGAGATCAATACCGGCCAGCCAAATCCCGCGGAAATGGCGTAACACAATACAGCGCCAAGCAGGATGCCGAAGCCGCCGCCGATCACGCTCATCAGCAGGGCTTCCGCCAGGAACTGCCGCTGCACGTCGGCTTCTGTGGCCCCGATCGCCATACGCACGCCGATCTCGCGCGTGCGCTCGGTGACGGAGATGAGCATCACGTTCATGATGATGATCCCGCCGACAAACAGGCATATCCCAGCAATCGCGCCTAGAAGCGCGGTCATCACTTTGCTGGATTCGGAAGCAAGATCGGCCATGTCAGCAAGATTGCGCACAGTGAAGTCATCAGGATCGCCTTCCCGGATGCGATGGCGGTCGCGCAGCAGCCCCGTAATCTGCTGCTGCGCGGCATAACTGCCGGCGCGCGATCGAGCAGACACCATGATGAAACGCAGCCACGTCTGACCGAGAATTTTCTTCTGCAGCGTAGTCAACGGGACATAGATGTTGTCATCCTGGTCTTCATTCCCCGCAGGCGATTGCCCCTTCTCAACCAGCACGCCCACCACCTTGAACGGCAGGTCCTGGATGCGAATGGTCTGCCCAACCGGGTTCATCGGCCCAAACAGGTTCTTGCGCACGGTCTCGCCGATCACGGCTACGTTCGACGCAAGTAGAACGTCGTCACTGGTAAAGCTCTCGCCGCTCTGGAACGGCCATGAGCGGATGGGGAAATAGTCCGGCGTGGTGCCGGTGATGCGCGTTCCCCAATTGTCATTGCCAAACACGACCTGCGCGGTGGTCTCTGTGCCCGGCGCTACGGAGGCAACGTCAGGACATTCTTTGAGCATGGCAGTTGCATCTTCGGGGACCAGGGTCTTGGTCGCGCCCCAGCCGACGTGCAGGCCGCCAAAATTGCGCGATCCCGAGGAAACAAACAGCAGGTTGGAGCCAAGATTGGCAATCTGCTCCTGCATAGTCTGGTCGGCGCCCTGGCCGATGCCGACCATCGCGATCACCGCGCCCACGCCAATCACAATCCCCAGCATGGTCAGCACGGTGCGCATCTTGTTGCGGGCCAAAGCTCGCAATGCCATCCGTAATGTGGAGGCCAGTTCCAAGCGTTCAGTCCTCGATGGCAGGCATCGTCTTCAACACTTCGGCCGCGCGCAACGGCTGGGCAACAGGTTCGTCGCGACGGATCTTGCCGTCGCGAAACACAATATTGCGTTTCGTAAACTGCGCAATGTCGTGCTCGTGCGTGACTAGTACGATGGTGAGTCCCTGCTCGTTGAGTGATTGCAGAATCGCCATCACTTCCACCGACGTGCGGCTGTCCAGATTGCCGGTGGGCTCGTCAGCCAGAAGGATGGAAGGACGATTTACCAGCGCACGCGCAATGGCCACGCGCTGTTGCTGTCCGCCGGAAAGCTGTGAAGGAAAATGATCCATGCGCTCGCCCAGGCCAACCATCTCAAGAGCCTCACGAGCGCGGCGCAGACGCTCGTCTTTGGGAATGCGCGCGTAGAGCGTAGGCAGTTCCGCGTTCTCAAGCGCCGTGGTGCGGGCCAGCAGATTGAATCCCTGAAACACAAAACCAATTTTGCGATTGCGTATCGCCGCCAACTCGCGCTTTTGCAGTCGCGAAACCTCGGTTCCTTCCAGCAGGTATTGCCCTGAAGTGGGCTTGTCGAGGCAGCCCAGAATGTTCATGAATGTGGATTTACCGCTGCCGCTTGCGCCCATGATGCCGACAAATTCTCCACGCCGGATCTCCACACTCACGCCGCGCAGCGCATGCACCTGGGTTTCACCAAGCTGGTAAGTTTTGTGGACGTCGCAGGCTTGAATGACAATATCGGCCGCCCGGCCCTGCGGCTCAGCCGCTTGCTGCTCAGAGACGGATTTGATCTCCTGTGTGCTCATGACTTGGTCAGCGCGTTCTCGGCATGCCGGGGCCGCCGGGACGCATTGCGCTGCTGCGGCTCTGCGCCACACCGGTGACCAGCTCGTCTCCCGGCTTGATGGCGCCATTCAACTGCTGCACCACTTCAGTAAAGGTGTGGTCGGTAATCCCCGTCCTGATCCGCACCGGCTCCAGTGATCTATCAGGCAGAAGCTTCCACACCACCTGCGTGTCATAGCGCGGAGCTACTACATCTCCGCTGCTGGAATCAGCAGCCTGGTTATCAGCAAGCCGACGGCCGGATGCTGCTGCTTGCGACCGCCGAGTCGTTCTATCGATTGCGGCTGACCTATCGATTTTGGCTGACGCAGGCACTGCGTGAGCGCGCCCGCCGCCTTCAGGCAGTCCATACTTCTGATACACCGCCGCCAGTTCTGCAGCGGAAATATCGGGCTTGTAACGCAAAGCGCCGTTCGGGACCTTGAGTACGCGCGCCGCCGTCGCCACGGGAATGGTCACGTACGCGGTCATGCCGGGGAACAGCTTCAATTCGGGATTGTCGAAATCGACGATGGTGTCATAGGTCACCACGTTCTGGACGACCGTCGAGTTCATCCGCACCTGTGAGACGACGCCGCTGAAGGTGTCGCGGGGGTAGGCATCAACCTTGAAGGTAACCTTCTGCCCCGGCCTGATCTGCCCCACGTCGGATTCATCAGTCTTGGCATACACCTGCATCTTGGTCAGGTCCTGCGCGATGGTAAAGAGAGTTGGCGCCTGCAATGACGCAGCCACCGTCTGCCCCACGTCCACATTGCGCGCCACCACCGTGCCATCAATCGGGGCGCGGATGATGGTGTAATCCAGATTGGTTTGCGCCACCTGCACCGCGGCCTGCTTTTGTTGCACCTGAGCGCGCGCCTGCTGCTCTTGAGCCAGCGCGGCGGCTACCTGCGCCTTCGCGCTGTCGGCGTTGGCCCTGGCCAGATCGAGCGATTGCTGGCTGATCACGCCCTGCTTCGCCAAACCCAGATTGCGTTCATAATCCGCTCTTGTCTGAATGGCGCTGGCCTTGGCTTTTGCCGTGTTGGCGACAGAAACAGCCAGGTTCGCTTTGGCGTTTTCATAATCGGCTTTGGCCTGCGAGAGCACGCCCTCAAACAGCGCCGGATCAATCCGAGCAATGATCTGGCCTTTTTTTACCTTGGAATTGAAATCAACGTAGAGCTTTGAGATGGTGCCGGACACCTGCGATCCCACCTGGACGGTAATCACCGCATTGATGGTGCCCGTGGCTTCGACAACCTGCTTGATGTCGCCGTTCTCCACCCTGGCTGTGTAATACTGCACCGGGCCTGGGCCGCGAAGCCGGAAAGCGGCAAAAATCGCCACGGCGGCCAGAATCACCACAATCACCAGAATTTTGCTTTTCGTAAGCTTCACTTGGGTGTTGTCCCGTATCGATTCCTTGCTGATTCAATGATAGCAGCGCAGAGCCGCTACAAAGGCCTCTGGTGGCGTGAACATGAGCTGAGTGAACGCGAAGCCTGCAGGTGCCCTCAAGCCTTGAAGAAAGAGGAAGGCAACGAAACGTGGCGGAGGGAGAGGGATTCGAACCCCCGATACGGTTTCCCGTATAGCGGTTTTCAAGACCGCCTGTTTCAACCGCTCACACATCCCTCCGCGGTGCGGTCACAACCAGTTTACCAGCTAGGGCAACGTTCTTTCCCGCCCGGCGGGTCGAGGCACGTGGATCAAAGCCGTTGCAGATGGGACAACGAAACCGGCGGCAGGTAAACGTCTACGAGTCGTCGCACCCACCAGTTTCCGGTTTCGCGCTTTTCTGCGGGAGTGGTGTAGCGATACTCGTAAAACAGCGCTCGAATAAACATGGGCCGCGTTTCCGTGAACGAATTGCGCCTTAGTAGGCCGACCGCGGCCGTATCGCCCTGAAGCAGCTTCTGAATGAAGCGCATAAACCAGGGTTCATATCCCGGCACCAGGACGCCGCTCCCGGTCACAATAACGGAAAAGGGCAAAAACCACATCATCCAATCCAGCCGGAGATGATAGGGCGCAATCTGCTGCGGCATGCGTCGCGGGTCTCCGGGTTTGGCTTTGAATTCGTACTCCTGCCAGCGTGTGCGATCATTGAGAACCGCCTCCTCCGTGCCCTCAATCACAATCTCGTAACGTTTTCTGGTCACACTTCCAAACGCGCCATACGTGTTGATCAGGTGAAAGCGGTTGTAGCTATAGTTCATCATCTGGTTTCTGGAAAACAAATTGTGCGCAGGCTGCACGCTCAGCAACACCACGCCCGCTGCAATCACATACAACAGCGCCTGAAACCACAACGGAGCCGCCTGCGTGTGCGGGATGGCAATGCCCAGATCGGAAAGGATGGAATCGTTGAACGCGGTGATGCCCAGCACCACGGTCAGCCAGTTCAGCCAGGAGTAGTTGCCGCTTACGATCAGCAGTAACTGGTGAAAGATCAGCAGGCCTCCGGCAATGGCGGCAATCGGCTGTGGCGCGAACAATCCGAACGGCACAATTACCTGCACGAAGTGGCTGAACAAAACTGAGAAACGGTGCATGAATTTGGGAAGATGATGGAAATACCAGCTCAAAGGATTGGGCAGCGGCTGGGTTTCATAGTGATAGTAAAGGCATGTCAACTCTCGCCAGCAGCGGTCATGACGGAGTTTGATCAGCCCCGCGCCGAGTTCCGTGCGGAACAGCATCCAGCGCAGGATCAGGACCGGGATCAGCGACGCGCTGATCCATGCCGGGCCCATGAACGCGGCAAAGAAGCCGGCTTCCAGCAACATGGATTCCCAGCCGAAGGAGTAAAACTTCTGACCGGCGTTGACGACGGAAAGATAAAGAAACCATAACACCAGCCACAGAACAATCGAGAGCCACACCGGTCCGCGTTCGGGCAAGCCGGCCAGGGCTGCGGCTGAGAGCACGATTCCCGCCCACGCAACTGCGTCCAGGAGCCGATCAGAATAGCGCCAGCAAAAAAGGCCGGGTGCTTCACGGAAGCTGACCCGTTTTAAGAATGCCGGTGCAGGGAGCAGGCCGCGCTCGCCGAGCAGAGGCTTGAACTGGCGCAGAACCACAATGAACGCCAGCAGGTAGAGTGCAGCGAATGCGCGCAGGAAAAGAAGACGCACCAGCCAGACATCGCCAAAATATCTTTCCATCGTCGCAGCCGAACCAGCTTGGATTAGGTTATGTGATGCGGGGAGCAGTACAGGTGCCCTACTACAACCCGACTTTACCCAGCTTCTTTCAGACCGGAATACCAGGCGCCTGTGCCACAGCGCATAGACGAACCTGAGATTTGCTCTTGCGATTGCTGATCATGCTCCAGATCTCTCGCCGGTCTCCGCGCGCTTCGATCGAGCTATAAACTCCGTAAACGCCGCCACAATTTCCACCGCAAAGTTGGGATTGGGTTTTCTCCCGAAGAGTTCGTGGCCGGCTCCCTCAATCTCCAGCAATGAATGGCGTCCGGTAAGCAGGGCCATGGCAGTATTCATCTCATCCCGCGAAGCGAGAGGATCGCGCGAGCCGTGAACAAAGAGTGCAGGAACAACCAGCCTCGGCCAATGCGCGGTGCGCAACTGCGCAGGACGTCTTGGCGGATGCAGCGGGTAGGAGAGCAGCAATAGGCCTGCTACCAGTTCCGGTGCGTTCGCAGCCAGAATGCTGGCCTGCCTGCCACCATAGGAATGGCCGCCGAGGTAGATTGGACCGGAAATCCTTTCCCGCACGCATTCAACTGCGCGCTTCAGCCCGTCGCGGTCTCGCTCTGCGGCCCCCGGCGGCGGAGGTCCATGAGGCCTCTTCTGACGAAAAGGCAAATCGCAACGCAGAACAAGGAACCCGGCATCGGCAAAAGCCTCTGCTGCAGCCAGCAACAGCTTCGATTCGGAATTCGCGCCTGCGCCATGGGTCAGAACCATTGCAGCCATTGGCGCTGTTGCCGGCTGGTGGAGGAACCCGCGCACCGGCGGGTCGCTACTCTCATCAATGAACTCAGTTACAGAATGCATTAACGATGGCTTTCTGGCAGGGCCATGGTGATTCACAAACCTGCGGCGGAAGCCCGGCGCAGGCGCTCTACTTCAAATCGCATGGTCCGTGCTGCTTGCTTGCGATCACTGAACTGCAGATGCTGTTGCGAGAATTTCACGGTCGCGTGCACAGATTCTTTGGTCAGCAGGTTCAGCAGATGAGGAAGCAAGGTCATGTCACCCCAATAGCAGGCTTCCCGCGCCGCGTCGCCGCCGGAGATGGAGTAACTGATTGCCGCTGCCGTAATGCGTGCTCCAACATCCAGAGCCGGCTGAAACAGTGAGGAATGAAAATGCATCACCTGCGAACCGTCGCTGCTGGTGCCTTCGGGAAAAAGCACCAGACGCGTTCCGTTGGAGAGCGCCGACTGCATCTCTGACTGAATGGCGTGTGTTTCAGTCCGGCGGGTGCGGTCAATGTAGATGGTTCCCGAAAACGACGAGATCCAGCCGATCGCAGGCCATGATTTAACTTCCCGCTTGGAGATAAAAACACAGTTCGCAACGGCGCTGAAAACGAGGATGTCGAGATAGCTGAGATGGTTAGAGACAATCAGCCCCGGCTCAGGAAGGCTCCCATTCACCTCAATTGTCACTCCGATGCTGGAGAGCAATCGCGCGGACCACTTCTGCAGCACGCGAGCCCTCGTTGTTTTGGTCCATCGCCCCGGTACGGCCTGAACGGCGAACTCGAAAAGACAGCTAAGCACACACCAAGCTGCGCCTGTTCCGCGCACCATGAGACGAAAGCCTCTGGTAAGCAGGTTGGCCTTCGTTGTCCGGGTTACATGCGTTACTAATTCCACGCTCAGAAAAGATTATGGTCGTTAGTGCAAAGAAAGTCGACGGACGTTAAGGCTCCAAGCTCCTGGGTAGTGAAAAATGGCGACTGCCGCAGCCAGATTCAGAGTTGCAGGGGTTCGTTTTGCTTCGCGGATCTTCGCGGATTATGGCCCTTCAGTTCTCGTCGAACAGGTGCAAATTAAGGCACTGCGAGCGTTCTTGCAATACCCTGGCCGTGCGGGCGCAGGGGGGGCAGTGGATGGAACCGCGCAAAAACAGCTAGACTGGAGTCACAAAATCTAAGGTCGTCCAGCCAGGATGCAGGTGGCGACAGAATCCTTGCCCCTGGCGTAAGCTTCATAGATCCCAAATTGTCCAGCGAGGCAGCGAGAGTAGATGAAGGCACTGATTCGCATTTTATGTTGTGTGGCACTAATTGCCGTTTTCGGCTGCGGCGGGAAGAGCAGTCCCAGTCTGACGAATCCGACAACAAACGTCGCTTTCCTTTTTGCCGTGGGGCAAGGGGCCAATTCCATCCAGGGATTTGACATTGAAGCTTCAGGAAATCTCTTGACCAGCGCAGTAGGCTCATTCGCAACAAACCCTCGCCCGGTGGCAATCGCTCTCCATCCATCCACGAACTTTGTTTACGTTGCCAATTTGACCTCGAACACCGTTTCCGGGTACCGCGTGGACCATACTGCGGGGTTTCTCGATCCGGTTGGCGAAGCGCTGGCCCCAAACCCAACGGGACCATCGCCGGTCGCCCTTGGCGTTGATTCCAGTGGTCGCTTTCTTTTTGTGCTGAACCAGGGTGACGCAAGCATCTCGGTTTACTCGGTCGATCCGGCGCGCGGAATCCTGACGCAAACCGGCCCGGCATTTTCTACCCACTTAACCACCACGCCGCAAGCGATGCTGGTATCTCCGGTTGCGCCCTTCTTATATGTGCTCTCGACCAGCACCGGCAATCCCAATGTCAACATAATTTCTGTTTTCTCCATAGCCAGCAACGGCAGCCTGGCTGCGGCGCCAGGGGCATTCACCGCTCCTGCGAGCAACAGCACAATTGCCGGAATCACAACGGATCCCAAAGGCCAGTTCATGTATGCCGCCGATTCGGCCAACAATGATGTGATAAGCCTGAGCATTGCCAGTTCAGGAGCTCTTGCTGAAGTGGCAGGCTCCCCTTTTGCCGCAGGCACACAACCCGTGGCGGTGGCGGTGAACGGTACGGGAACTTTTGTTTACGTTTCCAATGCCGGTTCGAACAACGTTTCTGCCTTTAAATCCGCCGCCGGGGTTCTGAGCGAGGTTTCCGGATCGCCCTTTTCAACTCAGGGCTCAGGAACCGTAGCCGTCACGCAGCCCGGATTTCTCACGGTAGACGCAACCAATACATTCCTGTACGTAAGCAATGTGGCAACCAAGGCCATTGCCGGTTTCGCAATCAACGCCGCAGACGGCTCGCTTGTGCCGATCACCGGTTCGCCCTTCTCTAGCGGCACTGTTGTTCCGCTGGGAATGGTGAGTACTACGAGCAACGTGAGTACCCAATAGATCGCGCCAACTCTGAACACTGGCCGTGCGCGCCGGCACTAGACTGCGTTGGGCAAAGGCCACGTCCTTTGGTTTCAGTATCTTAGGGCATCCAGAGCAGTAGGAGTCGGGTCTAATGCAGGGAGGGAGTGTAAATTCCAATGCGTAGAATTATTGTCGTCCTCGGCTTGTTGACGGGACTTTGCCTCACCGCATCTGCCCAACAAAACGAACTGGCGCTCGTCGCCGGCGCAAAGATAACCCCCACGGTTGGTAGCGGCGCGAACCAGACAAATTTCGCAACTACGTTTGCCTTCGAGGCAAACTACGCGACGCAACTGGCACACGTCCCAGCAGTGGCGTTGCATCTTGAAATTCCGGTGCTATTCACGCCTTCCACGGACATCACCACCTCCAACGTGACGACGCTCAAAAGCTACAGCTCATTTTTTGTCACTCCTGCGCTGCGATTAAAGCTGCTTCCTGGGTCGCCATTCAGCCCGTGGATTTCAGCGGGCGGCGGGATTGTGCACTTCAACCCCAGCTCGACCACTCAGGGAGGCACAACGGTGAACACGCAGAGCGTCACCAAAGGAGCTGCTCAGGCCGGTGTTGGTGCGGATATCCATCCTCCATTGTTGCCTGTGGCTTTCCGCTTTGAGGTGCGTGATTTCTATACCGGATTGCCCAATCTGAACACGGTATCCATCAAAGTCCGGCACAATCTTGTGGTGGGCGGCGGAATCGTCCTGCGCTTCTAGTGCGGCGAAGACGCCACACATCAAGAGATTTCAAACGGGCAAGCTTATTGGAAAGGCGCCATGCCTGAGATGGGGAATCTAGGCCGCCTGGTCGCTTCCATGTCGCGATCGGGCGGAGAGACTGCGCACTTTTTTGTCAACGTGATCGGCCAGGCGAAACACAGTTATGGCAAGAAACACCACTCCAACCCAGCCAACAATCATAAGAATCCATAGCAGCATTTAAGAGAATAGATTCACTCCGGCAACGCCGGGTGGTCTTAATGCGCCGGAGATTTGTAAATCTCGCCACCCTTCATCACAAAATCTATTTTTTCCAGCAGCGAAATATCTTTCAGCGGGTCCCCTTTTACAGCCACGATATCCGCAAATTTACCTTGAGAGACACTGCCGATTTCGTTGGACATGCCCAGCAACTCTGCGGCAGTCGTGGTTGCGGCGCGAATGGCCTGCATGGGAGTCATGCCATATTGGACCATCAGAGGAAATTCCTTTGCCGGATCAATGGCCCAGTCAAATCCTCCTACATCGGTGCCAAAAACGATCTTCACGCCGTCCTTGAGCGCTCTATCAAAAGTGTTTTGGTGGACTTTGATCATGTCCAGCCACACCTTCGCCCCGGCGTTGGCGCGTCCCTGGGCAACATACTCCACCACGTAAAGGGTAGGAATGTAATAGATGCCTCGCTGGGCCATGGTTTTGAGATCTGCGTCAGAGATGTAAACGCCGTGTTCAATCGAGTCCACACCGGCTGCGATCGAATTGTGGACTCCGTTGAGCGCCATGGCATGAGACGCCACTTTGTGCCGTTCGCGGTGGGCTTCATCCACAATGGCGCGCAGTTCATCCAGCGTAAAAGTCGGAATATCGTCCAGCACGCCATCGGGACGCAGGAAGTAGCTGCGATCTGAATACACTTTGATCCAGTCGGAGCCGAAGCTGATCTGCTCGCGCACGGCTTTGCGCGCCTCGTCTGGCCCGTCCACCAGTTGTACTCCGTGGGGGACCTGGATTTCCCAGTTATATCCTTGCAGCGGGTAAGCGCCGGTTACGTCCAGAGCGCGCCCGACCACGGTCATTCTGGGGCCTGGAATGATTCCATTGTTGATTGCCTTCTTGAGATCGACGTCCGCATAGCCCGCGCCTTCGGTTTCCAGATCGCGAATGCTGGTAAATCCGTAATTCAATTCCCGTCTGGCATTCCGCGTGGCAAGAATGGCGCGATACGCAACCGATTCCTTCAGCAACTGAGCGTCATAGTCTTCTTCCGTGATATCGCCCTGCAACAGCGTGTGGGTGTGCGCATCCACGAGTCCCGGCAGGCAGGTATGGTCAGAAAGATTGATGACATGAACAGCGCTGCCGGGATTACCGTTCTCCTGCACCCGCTCGATGCGATCTGCTTTCACAACGATGAGCACATTGTGCTGCACCTGGCCGCTTCCCGGATCGATGAGTGCGCCACAGCGGATCGCCTGCGTCAAAATTGGGGTTTTCAGGTTTGCGCTTTCCTGTGCGGCAGCCATGCAGACGAGAATGACGGGCAGGAAAAGTAGAGCGGCTCTTTTCATGAGTACCCTCTTGGAAGTGAGCCGGTAATCGTATCAGAATGACAGGAATTTGCGGAAACGCTCTATCCAACGAAGCGTAATAATCGGAGTGCGCATGCTGAAGCACCGCGAACTGTCAAAGATTGGGGCGGTGCGGGAATGCAACCGGATCAGCCGGTGGGCAACAGTTCCAGCCTGCTGCTCCTGTACTCTTCCAGGTAGGTATTCGAGCGAAAAGGAAGAACCTGCGAACTCTTAACTCTGCGCACAAGATAGAAGCGCACGGAGTGGCCGCACTGTCTGCAAGAAGGAAAGCGGCTGTTCGCCAGCAGGGTGGCCGCGTGCATCAACCGGTGCGGGCCATGCTCAACCCGATAAATCCCACTGGCGGGGATGCGATCACCTGGTTTATAGCTTCGGGTATCCACTTTCCTCTGCTCTCGACCAACGCCGCCCTGAATGGAACATAGGGCCGCTCTTTGAGATTGCCGTCCGTATTGTGCCAGTGTCCGTCTTCACCAACGCACAATGTCCGAGCTGCTGTTGGCGATTTTGATTCGGACCAACCAGCGAGGGTTGCTCCCGCGGTTATAGGAAGTCAGGATCTTCGGAGATGTGCTGCACCTCCTGCTGAAGCACAAACTCTGAACGCTTGCCACAGACGGGGCAGACTGGAAGACGCTCGCCACTACGGAGCCAGATTGACTCCGAACATTTCTCGTGATCGACGCCGTATAAGCCAGAAGTGGAAACAATGTCTCCGGTCATCAGCTTCTCCGGCGCGAGTCGCTGTTCGGTCACTTTGATCCTCCTTTCCGGCCATAAGCAGTATTAAAAGCACCCTTGGTGCCACGGCATGTGATTGGAAACAGGAGGCAACCATCCGCAGCATCGTTCCGAAGGGGAAATTTTTCCCATGGACCGCCCGGGGTGGCAACTCCGCTGCTCACAATTCAGGGCGACTCTTTCCTCTGATCTCACGTCCAAGCATCAGATAGAAGTAAATAAGTCACGCTCAAGGATGATTTCCAAGTGCGCCAATCCGGACTGTTCCAAGCTGCTCATGCGCCTGGATGGCGGGAGATTTTTCGGCTTTCCGATCCGCGAGAAGGGGACGATTGAGCATTTCTGGCTCTGCTCTGGCTGTTCCAAGAGCTTCACTCTGAAGCTGAGCCAGGGCAGAGTGGAACTGACCGCTCGACAGCACAAGAGAGCTGTAAAAGCCGCATGACTATCTTTCGCCGCTGACCTGATGGCGTTCTCGATTCATTCCTCTCCAATGGAGGAAGCCCTTACAATGGTTTCATGGCCGCCCGGCCGTTGGTGGAAACAACACGCGAAACGATGGTGTTCAGTGAGATTGTCGCCATCGCGGTGGACTCGTTCCGCACGAGCAAAGTAAGGTTCATTCTTACCGCCATCGGCATGGTGATTGGAACAGCTTCTCTGATCCTGGTAGTCACGATTGGTCTGACGGGCAAACAATACGTGCTGAATCAGATCCAGTCCATTGGAGCGAACCTCATCTACGCATATTACGAAGGCGGCAGCAATGCCTCCGTGAGCCTTGGTGGAGGCGGCGATTACCTGACCATCGATGACATGAAAGCGGTGCAACAGCAGGTTCCCGGCATCCAGGCGGCCTCTCCGATGTTGGAGTTGCATGATCGAATTGGGATTGGCGGAGGCAAAGAGCGCGACATTCTGGTGCTTGGCGTTTCTCCCCAGTATGAAATGGTACGCAATCTCCAGGTGCTCGCCGGGCGGTTTTTTGACAACGATGACTCCATGGATCGCGCCAAGGTTGCTGTCGTCACCCAGCAGTTTGCGCAAACTGTTTACGGAAGCGCTGACGCGGCAGTGGACAAGGAGATAAAGATCAGCGGTCTGCCATTCGTAGTCATCGGGACGTTCCGTGAACGAATCGATACGCTTGGACAGTCTGAGATTTCAAGTGACACCATTCTGATTCCCTACACTGTCGGGCGATATTTCACCGGCAATGATGCCGTCAAGCAACTGTTTTTCTCCACGGCGGATGCGGGTGACGTCCCACGCTCCACCGAAATGATCAAGCAGGTCCTTCAATCCCGTCACCGGCCGCAGTCGGTGTACCGGGTGGAAAACCTGACGCAATTTCTCAAGGTCGCCTCCAATGTTGCCAATGCCCTCACCATCATTCTGCTGGCGGTGGCGCTGCTGGTGCTGCTGGTCAGTGGAGTTGGAATCATGAATATTATGCTGGCCAACGTGCGCACGCGGATCCGCGAGATCGGTATCCGCAAGGCGATTGGAGCGACGCGGCGCGAAATCCTGTTGCAGTTCCTCACTGAGGCTGTGCTCATTTCACTGGCCGGAGGCATCATCGGCAGCATCATCGGCCTGGCGATTCCATTTTCGGCGCGCTTCCTGACCGAGTATCGCGTTCCCATTTCCGGTCTCTCCGCCATCATCGCGCTCGCTGTTGCCATACTGGTGGGAGTGATTTTTGGAACTGTGCCTGCCAACCGCGCCGCGCAACTCGATCCAGTGGAAGCCTTGCATTACGAGTAGAGGGCTCATTGGGCAAATGGCCTGATGCCGGCGTTTAAGAAATGAGAGCAAGCACTCTGTTATTGGCGTTTCTCAGTTGCACGCTGCTGTGGAATCTCTCCGCGAAAGCTCAAAAAATAACGGTAATCACCAGCGACAGCAACGGCCAAATCACGCTCACGCAGCCGACCGTGGCAGGAACTCTCAGATTGCAGCCAGGGATTTATGCTGTTAAGTACCACACCTCGCATGAACAGCATTTCATACGCTTTTTGAGAGTCACCCAAGAGCAGAAGCTAAGCCAGACGCGGTCCTACACCGGCTGGTACACAGCAACAGAATTGATCAAGGCTGGTGAAGCCAGGTGCCGTGTGCAGCCGCTCCCCGCAAAGGTCCACGCAACTGCGGTGAAGATCGCGACTGATGGAACAGCGCGCATTACCGAGATCATAATCAAGGGAAAGAGAGAGGCGTGTGAGTTATAAAGCGCTTTTCTCAAAGAGGCTTTTTTTGAAGGTCGACGAATCCATGCAGAGACGTGATATCGACCTGAGAAGTCAACAGCCGGGCAGGTTCGCCCGGCTGTGATTCTCGCCTTGTGATGCGACTACATCACCAAGGCTAAAGTCTCAAGTTCCTTGTGCAGAGATTCCACATCGCACCCTGCGCCTTCAATACGGCCTGCCGCATCCAGCGCGGATTCTGGCGAAACGCCATATCCACGACCGGCTAAAAACAATTTGAGAACTTCCGCCGTCTGGAAAGAGTCAAGCCCACCCTGCAGCAGCTCACTCCGAAGCGCCGCCACTTCAGCCACTGAGAATTTCTCTCCCATAATGTCACCTCCGACCCCTACAACCTGGTTATACAATTAGACACGCTATTGGTCCGCTTTGTTGCAGAAAAAACACTATTCTGCTGAACCGAGGTAACAGAACGAAAGTAATTTTCCCAATTGCTTTAGGCAACCAGCCGCGTCACCGGACTTTCTGCTCCGCTCACGGTCCATACCATCACAGACTCCATTGCCATGGAAAAGTTACGGTGTCCAATAAATCTTAACGGTCCGCTTTCCGCGGGATTATTGTCGAAAACGCTGTAAATGCTTGCGCGACCGAGGATCACATCCGGGCGCCTCAGCAAACTGAAACACACAAAACCTTACAAACTCGGCAGGATTCAAATTCTCCACGGCCGGGGCATCTGTCAGAATTCCTTCTGAGAATGGAAAAAGACAGCCGTCTTGCGGGTAAAATTGGTACTATCCGCATCATGAGTTCTCGGCCCAGCCCGGTGGAGATGGTAACCCAAGCGGTCCGCGACCTCTTCGCGCAAAGCAGCGCGCCCAGGTACGATCTGGAGTTCCAGGAGTTTCAACGCATTCTCGAACAGGTTGCAGCCAAATACATTCCCTCCGCTTCGCCCGCTCAAAAAGTCAGCTTCTTGAAAGATTTAAAGCTGGAAGAATTGATTTTGGCTCGATGCTGTGCGCTTGGCAATGAGATCGCCTGGCACGATTTCCTCACTCGTTATCGCGAGAAACTTTACGACATCGCCCGCGGAATCACGAAAGAGGACGCAAGCGGCCGCGAACTTGCCGACTCTATTTATGGCGACCTTTTTGGAACGTCCGAGCGTAACGGTGCGCGCGTCTCGCGGCTCGATTTTTATATGGGACGCGGATCGCTGGAGGGCTGGCTGCGGACGGTGGTGGCGCAGGAGTTTGTCAATCGCTACCGCAAGCAAAAACGCCTGGTGAGTCTTGATGAACAGGAGGAAGAGGGAGTACAGTTTTCAGCCGTCGCCCCGAGTGCTGCCGGACCTGCCGATCCGCGGCTATCCGCCGCTGTGGATGAGGCGCTGGGACAATTGGCCGCTGAAGACCGGCTGGTTCTGGCCTCCTATTTCCTGGATGAACGCACCCTGACGGAGATTGCCCGCGTGTTGCGGGTGCATGAATCCACCATCAGCCGGCGGCTGGAAAAATTGCTGAAAGGTCTTAGAAAACAGGTACTTGCCAGCCTGATGGCGCGAGGAATGAAGCGCGCACAGGCGGAAGAAGCACTGGAAACTGACGTGCGATATCTGCAACTGGATGTGGCCAAAAAGCTGCAAGAAAATCGCCCGCCTGCGTTCCAACAGAATAAGGGTTCAGACTAGCTATGCCAGAGTTGTCGACATTACTGCGTCAAAGGCTGCGTTCGGCCGAGAATCGCACACTGCAGCACCCCGACCCTGACACCCTGAACGCATACGTGGAAGAGCTGTTATTGTCGCCGGAACGCGAGCGGACTCTGCAGCATCTTTCGCTGTGCAGCCAGTGCCGCGAAGTGGTGGCTTTGATAATGCCGGAGACCGAAATTGCTGCCGAATCTCCGCTTGAGGAGGCTCCCGCTGCCGCAGCAGTTATCGCCAGTCCCAGGAATACATGGAGAGACTGGTTTCGGTCCCCCGCTTTCGGATTCGCGGGCTCAGTTGCCGCGACAGTGCTGGGCGTCGCCTTGATCTTACGTCTTTCGCCGAACCCGCAAACCGCCGGCAACACCAGCACAGCACAGCACGTGCAAGAAGCGAAATCACAGCAACCATTGGCGGCGGCAAAGCTCCCTGCTGCAGTCGCACCCTCGCCAAAACAGTTACAGATTCCTGCAGTCGCGACTCCTCAGCTCGCACAGAACACGCCTGCGCCTGCGGCCCACACCGCACCTGCTGCTACAGCGACTCTGCGGCATGAACCGTCTACACCAAGATCAAAGCCATCCGGCAGGGAAATAACAGTCGCAAAGTCTTCACAGCCCGCTCCGGTTGTAGTCGCCGATTTGCGCCAGCAGGATTACATCAACAAGGCATTTCTTGCGAACTCTTACGAGACTCAGCCGGCGATCACCGGTTATCGCAATCTGCCTCAGTCCCCCACTCCTTTGCAGTCGACTCTGACCTTTGCTCCCCCGGCAGTAGTGGCCGGCAATGCATTTCAAAGCAGCTCCGGATTTGTTATTCCTCCTAACTCGGCCGGAAGCAACCGGGGCGTACTTGCCTTCTATGCGACCGAAACTGAAAGTGGCAGGAGCTCCACGCTGATTGGCAAGATCGTGGAATTGGGTAAACGCCCGCTGGGCAGAATGTTGCGGCCACCCATCTCCTCAAGCAGTCTGGGAGCAACCGCGATGTTCCGGCCCGGTATGGTGACCAATCAGGGTTCGGACAGCATTCCCGCTGCGAAAAATAGCAGTGAAACAAGCAGCCTTTCAGAATCACAGGCTTTCAGCAGCCGCGCCCTGGGTTCAAGTCCGGAGAATAATGGCGCAGGCGTTTCTCAGTTCCAGTGGAAGGTAGTACAGGGCAAACTGCTCAGGTCAAGCGATCTCAACCACTGGACGGAGCAGAACCCAGGCAGCGATAACCTGGAATTTTCCGTGGTGAGCCCAAACGGCCTTGAAGTCTGGGCTGGTGGCGCCCAGGCGGCCTTGGTGCATTCCCGCGACGGTGGAAGCACATGGCAGAGGATCACGCTAGGGTCATCCGCCACGGGGACAATCACCAGCATTGAAGCTGCGGGCCAGAACGTGCTTGTGAAGAGCTCTTCAGGCCAGAGCTGGGCCAGCCAGGACGGCGGCAATAGCTGGACGCTGCAGGATTAAACACGCCATCGCGTTCCTCAGGATATAATCCGCGACAATGATCCTGAAAATTGCCCTTCTACTCTGGTTGGTCGCGTTTTTTGTGTCTCTGGTGGGAAAGGGAAAGAGCCGGAGTTGGATGGGCCGCTTATTTATTGCGGGGTTCTGCCTGCTCTTGCTGGGACTCTTTCTGAAAGTGCTATCCAGGCTGATCTAAGCCGAGACCAGCGATCCCACCTTTTCGCCCTGTACCACGCGCTTGATATTGCCGTTTACCGTAAGGTTGAAGATCACAATCGGCAGATTATTTTCCTGACAGAGCGAAATGGCCGTCGCATCCATAAAGCGCAATCCGCGCTTGAGCACATCAAGGTAGGTGATGGTATCGAACTTGGTGACATCCGACACCAATTTGGGATCGGCAGTATAGATGCCATCCACTTTCGTGGCTTTCATGATTACGTCCGCTTTGATTTCCATCGCTCGCAGCGAAGCTGCGGTATCGGTGGAAAAGTACGGGTTGCCGGTGCCGCCGGCGAAGATCACCACTCGACCTTTTTCAAGGTGGCGCAGGGCTCGGCGTCGAATAAACGGTTCGGCGACCTGGTTCATCTCCAGGGCCGACATCACACGGGTAAAGACGCCCTGCTTCTCCAGGGCATCCTGTAGCGCCAGTGAATTGATGACGGTGGCGAGCATGCCCATGTGATCGGCAGATACGCGGTCCATATCGCGAGCCTGTTCGGCCACGCCACGGAAGAAGTTCCCGCCGCCCACCACGAGTGCAATCTCTACCCCGAGCTCGTGGACTTCTCTGATTTCAGCAGCAATGGAATGAATCCTGATGGTATCAACGCCAAAACCTTTGTCCCCGGCCAGGGCCTCGCCGGAAAGCTTGAGCAGGATACGCTTAAAAGCAAGCATCTTGCCTTAAAGTATAGCAGCGTGAGAAGCCAACCAAAGCGGCTCAAATTAGGCTGGTGTTGCGCGTTTGGGCCGGTGAAGGTGCGCCGTGAGGGTTACGAAAATGTTATCCAGATCTTGCCCACTTCAAAGAGGCAGATAAAGATCCCAATCAGAAAGTAGAGATTCTGGGCCATAGCGTCGCTTGGGGGCGCTGGGAAACGAAAACCGCGCTGCCGGAAATACATGTCCAGCGCGCGTTCCTGTTCCATGATTTTTGTGGCCAATGGGCGGTGAAAAATAGCAATCAACACGCCCAGCAGCAATCTTGTGACTTCCACAACCATGCCTACTTAAAACTTAAGCATCCCGGGAAACAGGCGCAATCAGCGGAAAGACCTAGTCACGGGCTTACGCAGCGCGGAAACGCTGGCTCTGGTGCTAAAATTGAGGCAGTCATCCCCGATGAATCGAGATCTGGAAAAGCTCATTGAACTCGAAAAGGTTGACCGGGAAATAGCCCGGCTGACCGAAGAAGTGGCAGGACTTCCCAAAAAGGTAGCCGCAATCGAAGCCAAGCTTGCCGACGACAAGGCCGCAGTGGAAAAAGCCAAAGCAGCGATCAAGAACAATGAGGCTGCCCGCCGCAAGCATGAAGCCGATATTCAGGCCTTCCAGCAGAAGATCATCAAGTACCGCGAACAGTCCTCCAGCGTAAAAACCAATGACGAATACCGGGCCCTGATGCACGAAGTGGAATTTGCGGAAAAGCAAATCAGCGGCTGTGAAGACAAGATTCTGGAACTGATGATTTCGCTCGAGAGCGAAGAGAAAAACCTGAAAGCCGCTGAAGCCGGCCTCAAGGCCGAAGCCGCTGAAGTGGAAAAAGAAAAAATCGAGGCTCGCAACCGCACCGCCGAAGATGAAAAACTGCTGGCCGGATTGGACGAGCAGCGTAAGGCGCTGCGGAGCGATGTTTCCGACAGCCCTCTTGCTCATTACGACCGCGTCATGCGACAGCGGAAGTCCGCTATCGCCGAAGCTCGCGGCTCCAAGTGCCAGGCCTGCTATGTGATGTTGCGCCCGCAAACCTGGCTGGAACTTAAGACCAACGAGCAGGTGATCACCTGCAGTTCCTGCGGAAGAATCCTCTACTACGATCCCTCACACGAGCCTCCACCTCCACCTCCGGAACCTCTCAAGAAGAAGCGGCGCACCACGGAAACGGACGCAGAGAGCGCCGACGCTGGGGCAGAAGCACCTTCGGAAACCACTCCCGCTTCATAAGACGCTTAAAATCAGCCGCTCAAAATCAGGCGCTCTATTTTGCAGCATTTGCGTATCTGCGACGACCAGCGACAGACCATACGCCGCACGTTGTCGCATGTGTCGGTGGTGTGGTAGTATGCCGGTGTGGAGCTTAAATCTAAGCGCGAGGCGGCTGAGATGCTGGGACTATCTACCCGGGGAGTGGAGCGGGCAGTGCGGCGCGGCCACCTGGCGGTGCAATATCAACCCGGAAAGCATGGCAGGACAGCGTGGTTCGCTGCAACCGATCTCAGACACTATCGACAGATACAGCAGGCGAAGTTTTCTGTCGGGTTCACCTCAGGGATTCCACAAGCTCCCGGCGATCCGGGGCTGACAATTGGGAACGTAACGCCCATGGTTGATGTGAAACCCTGGCCAGAAAAGAAAACCGCACATCCCAAAAAAGAAAGCAAGGCGGTCAGGATCGCGGAGCAATTGGCGCTTACCTTGAAAGAGGCAGCGCAATTGGCGGGATTACCCAGAATTTTCATTGACCAAAGCGTCGAAGCCGGCAAGCTGAAAGCCTTCAAAATCGGAGGCTCGTTCTACGTAAAGCGGTCTGATTTGGAAGCATTCATTCAGAGTCTCTAATCCAGCATTCAGCTCGAGCAAGAATCCGCGGAAGGGAGGTCCCATGAGAACTCTGCTCATCGGGGGCACTGGGCTCACTGGTGTTTCCACCATCCGATACCTGCAGGAAGCCGGGCACCAGGTAACCATCTTTCATCGCGGTAATGCGCCCGCGCCGCACGGCTCAGACGAAATCATTGGCGACCACAACCAGTTGGGCGAATTCAGGCCTGAGTTCACGCGGCGCAACTTTGAGGTGGTGGTCGACTTCATCACCGGTTCGTGGCGGCAGGCGCGACGGCTGGTGGACGTTTTCCGGGGCATTGCAGGACGGCTCGTCGTGCTGAGCAGCATAGATGTGTACCTCGCGATGGGATTGCTGCGCGGGACGGAAAGCGGATCGCTGCAACCCTTGCCGCTGACGGAGCAGTCGGAGCTGCGTTCCAGATCGCAATACACAGCGGAGGACCTCAAGGTTGTCCGCCAGATGCTGCCTTATTTTGACGACGAGTACGAAAAAATTGAGGTGGAAAAGGTAATCCTCAGCGATCCCGAGCTCCCCGGAACTGCGTTACGGCTGCCCATGGTTTACGGGCCGGGAGACTACATTCACCGATTTCATCACACCCTGAAACGAATGGACGATCAGCGCCCATTCATCTTGTATTCGGATGACATTGCTGGATGGCGCACACCGCGCGGTTTTGCCGACAACATTGGCTATGGCATCGCTTTGGCAGCAGCATCAGAGCAAGCGGCCGGCCGCATTTACAACATCTGCGAAGAAGAAAGTTTCACCGAGTTGGAGTGGGCCAAGAAAATCGCCGAAGCTGTGGGCTGGACAGGCGAATTCATTGTATTGCCGCGAGAGAAAGCGCCGAAGCATCTCCAGTACCCACGGAGAATAGAGCAGAATCTAATCGCATCTTCAGCCCGGATTCGCGAAGAACTCGGCTATAACGAGCCGATTTCAATCGAAGAAGGCATCCGCCGCACCATTCCCTGGGAGCGCGCGAACCAGCCTGCGGCGCCGCTGCTCATGCCGTTCAACTACGATGATGAAGACCGGGCTGTGCAAGAGTTGAAGGCGAGCGCGTGAGTGGTCTGCAGCAGATGAACGCAGATCGACGCAGATAAAAGTCAATCCGACTCTCTCTCTTGGATTGCCTCATCAGCGCCGATCAGCGAAAATCAGCGGTAGAAGGGTTTTCATGCTATCCATTCGCACCGCAGCACCCGCCGATATCCCACTAATGCTTGAGTTCATACAGCGGCTGGCAGAATACGAACGCGAGCCCAATGCAGTAGTGGCTACCAAAGAGGATCTGCTGCGGGACGGCTTTGGCCCGGAGCCCAAATATCGCTGCCTCATTGCCGAATGGGACAGCGTGCCGGCAGGGTTTGCGTTTTTCTTTTTCAACTACTCGACATGGCTGGGAAAGCCGGGCCTTTATCTTGAAGATCTTTTTGTATTGCCTGAGATGCGCGGCAAGGGCATTGGAAAAGCGTTGTTGCAGAGGCTGGCGCAAATCGCCGTGGAAGAAAATTGTTATGGCCTGCGCTGGCAAGTGCTGGAATGGAATGAACCAGCGCTCAAATTCTACGAAACGCTTGGAGCCGGCATCATGGACGAGTGGGAAACCATGCGGCTGATGGAACCAGCGCTCTCGCGCCTGGCGGGCATCGAAGAGGTAAAGGGCCGGAAGTGAGCAACGCGAAAATCAAGATTATCGGCGCCGGTCTGGCCGGATGCGAAGCAGCATGGCAGTGCGCCCGATTGGGAGTAGACGTGGAGCTGTATGAAATGCGGCCGGTGAAGTCCACGCCAGCGCACCAGACTGACAAGTTCGCCGAGCTAGTCTGTTCCAATTCCCTGAAATCAGAAAGCGAGAATACCGCGCCCTGGCTGCTGAAAGAAGAGATGCGCCGCTGCGGGTCGCTGCTGATCAAAATTGCCCAGGAGACAGCAGTCCCG
The DNA here is from genome assembly GCA_035712465.1 of Candidatus Angelobacter sp. Classification (GTDB taxonomy): domain Bacteria; phylum Acidobacteriota; class Terriglobia; order Terriglobales; family Acidobacteriaceae; genus Angelobacter. The sequence goes on along the minus strand of DASTAS010000012.1, from coordinate 80,266 downwards.
GCAGGACACGCGCTGGCTGTTGATCGGGAACTGTTTGCGGCCAAGGTGACTGCGGCAATTTCAGCCGAGCCGTGGATCAGTGCCATTCGCGAGGAGGTTACCCAGATTGACGAAAATGACGGCCTCACCATAATCGCCACCGGGCCGCTGACTTCAGATGCTCTGTCCCAGGAGATCGCCCGGCTTTCGGGGAGCAATCGTCTCTACTTCTATGATTCCATCAGCCCCATTGTGGAGGCTGATTCAATCGACCTTTCGCGCGTATACTTTGCCGCCCGCTATGGCAAAGGAACAGCCGATTACATCAATTGCCCGTTCACCAAAGACGAATACGACCGCTTTTATGATGCGCTCATCGAGGCGCAATCGGTGGAAGGGCACGACTGGGAAAAACTCAATTACTTTGAAAGCTGTCTTCCGATTGAGGAGATCGCAAGACGCGGACGCGACACGCTGCGCTTTGGACCCATGAAACCCGTCGGCCTGGACGATCCGCGAACCGGCAAGTGGCCGTATGCAGTGGTGCAACTGCGCCGGGAAAACCTACGCGCGGACTCCTACAATCTTGTGGGCTTTCAAAACCATCTCAAATTCGGCGAGCAGGCGCGCGTGCTGCGGCTGATCCCTGGCCTCGAAAACGCTAAGTTCCTTCGCTATGGACAGATTCATCGCAACACCTACATCAACGCGCCATCGCTGGTGACTGAGCTGCTCAACCTGCAGCAGCATCCGAATGCGTTTTTTGCCGGCCAGATCTCTGGAGTGGAGGGCTATACAGAATCAATCGCCATGGGCATGCTAGTTGGGATCCACGTTGCGCGGATTGCCCAGGGGCTAGCCGCCGTGCCGCTTCCGCGAGAGACAGCTCTGGGCTCTCTGGTGCATTATCTCTGCAACGCCGAAGCGAAAAACTTTCAGCCGGCAAACATCACCTTTGATTTGCTGCCGCAATTGGACGAAGCAACGCGGAGAGGGGTGCGAGACAAGAAAATCAGGCACAAGATGGTGTGCGACAGGGCTCTCGAGGCAATGGAGGGATGGCTAACCAGGGCTTCAGGTGTGTCGTCCCTGACGGGACTCTGACTTATTGTTCGGTTTCCGGGGACTGCCGTCCCCGGCTACAGTTTGTAGCGTCCCTGCGGGACTGGAGCCCTGGTTTCATCGCCGGCGCTTTCTTTGCTTTTTTGGGCCGAGCTCCACTTTCCTGCGTGGCCGGTTCTTGATCCAGATTGGTGAGCCGACAAACCCGAAGGCCTTGCGTATCTGGTTTTCCAGGAAGCGCTCGTAAGAGAAATGCAGTTTCACGTCCTTGTCAGTGAACAGTATGAACGTAGGCGGTGAGACCTGTGCCTGGGTCATGTAGTAGATGTGGACTTTTTGCCGGTGCGGCACAGAGGCACGCTCGAAGTCTACATTTTCAACGAAGCGGTTCATTTGTGCGGTGCTGATGCGCTTGCGGCGCTCGGCGGCGACCAGTTCAAGCATCCTGAAAAGCTTTTCCAGGTTTTTTCCTTCTGAAGCCGAGACAAACACCACCGGAGCGTAATTAAGAAACTTCAGGGCGCGCCGCACCTGATCTTCATAGATCTGCGGATCGGCGGGCGGACGCCCGTCTTGACGCGCGCTGGTAACCAGGTCCCATTTGTTCACCACGATCATGACGGACCTGCCGCTCTCGTGGGCGTAGCCGCCGATGGTCGCGTCCAGTGCGCTCACGCCTTCCGTGGCATCAATCACCAGCAGAGCGACGTCAGCCGCTTCGAGATGCTTGCGCGCCATCACTACAGAGAGCTTTTCCGCCATGAGGCGCGTTTTGCCCTTGCGCCGGATTCCTGCCGTGTCAATGAAACGGTATTGCTTGCCATCTTTCGAGAGGATTTCATCCACAGCATCGCGTGTGGTGCCGGCGACGGGCGACACAATCGCGCGCGAGGTTCCGGTCAGCGCGTTCAGCAGGGTTGATTTGCCGACGTTAGGATGGCCGATGATGGCGACTTTTGTTTCACGCTGAGCCTCTGGCGGCGCTTGTTCTTCCGCAGTTGCTTCTGACGTAATGGACCCGTCAAGCACTGGTGCAGGACCCGGCTCAGGTCCGCCTGCCACGTGAAGCACTGCTTCAAGCAGTTCAGCCGTGCCCGTACCGTGCTCGGCTGAAATGGGGAATAGCCTCTGAATCCCCAAGGTACGAAAATTTTCTGCTTCGGCTTCCTGTTTTGTTGAATCAACTTTGTTCACGGCGAGGAAGAGCGGCTTCCCGGTGCGCTGCAGAAGGCGAGCCAGTTCCATATCCGGCGCGGCAAGCTCGGTGCGCGCATCCACTACCATCACGATGGCGTCGGCTTGTTCCAGAGCGACGCGGGCCTGGCGGAAGATCTCGGCCGGGATCAACTGCTTGTCATCAGGGATGATGCCGCCGGTGTCGACAATCCGCAGCCTCTGCCCCTGCCATGTGGTCTCGCCGTAGATCCGGTCGCGGGTGATTCCGGGCTCGTCGCCGACAATGGCCCGTCGCGAACCAATCAGGCGGTTGAAAAGCGTGGACTTGCCTACGTTTGGCCGACCTACGATGGCGAGAGTGGGGATGTTGTTAACGGAGGATTGCGGCATGGACGAAACGGCTCTTGGCATTTAGCTCCTGGCTTTTGGCGTGCAGCAAGTTTCCCGGGTCGAAAGCCAAATACCAAGAGCCAAATGCTGCATTCAAGCTATTATTAAAGCACGCTCGCCATGGCCTCCGCTCCGCACCCTGAAACCGCACAGACTCGCCACCAGCCCACGCTGCACCAGTTCTTTGCGCCGGGTGGCCTCTTGAGCCAGGCTCATCCCAATTATGAGTTTCGTCGCGGGCAGTTACAGATGGCTCAGGAGGTGGAAAAAGCTCTCGAAGAGCGGCGTCACTTGATCGTCGAAGCTGGCACCGGAACCGGCAAAACACTTGCATATCTTTTGCCCGTCATCCGCAGCGGCAAACGAGTGGTCATCTCCACCGGGACCAAGAACCTGCAGGAGCAGCTCTTCTTCAAGGACATCCCCTTTCTGGAGCAGCATCTTGGGCCGCTTCGCGTCTGCTACATGAAAGGCCGCAACAACTATCTTTGCCGGCAGAAGCTGTACGATCTCACGGAGCAGCCGGTGCTGAACGGGCTCGAGGAAATTGAACAATATCGGCAGATTGCTGCCTGGGAACAGCAAACGGAAGCAGGAGACAGGGCGGAACTCAGGGAGTTGCCGGAAAACACGCAACTGTGGCAAAAGCTGGACGCTCGCAGCGACCGCTGCACAGGAACCAAGTGCAAACAGTGGGAACGCTGCTTCATCACGGAGATGCATCGCCGCGCGGCGGAAAGCGACATCATCATCGTCAACCATCATCTTTTCTTCGCTGATCTGGCGCTGCGTCAGAGCGGAGGCCCCGATGCAGGCGTGCTGCCGGAATTTGCCGCGGTGATCTTCGATGAAGCCCATGAGCTCGAAGACGTCGCCGGCAGCTACTTCGGGGTAAGCGTGAGCAACCTGCGCTTTGAAGAGCTGGCCCGCGACATTGAGATCACCCTGCAACAAAAGCAGGCCATGTCTGCCAGTCTCCTGCAGGCGCTTGCGAAACTGCGAGAGCGCTCCCGTTTCTTCTTCAGCCTGCTCCCAGCCGGGGAAGGCCGTTTTGCGTTCAGCAATCGCGAGCAATTCCTGATAAAGAACGGCGATGACTATGAAGCGCTGATGCAATCTCTGGCGCAGGTGTTCTCTGAACTGGAGATCCTGCCAAAAAAACCGGATGAGGTCTTTGGGTTTGCGCGGCGCACGCAGGAGCTGAAAACCCAATTGGCTTTCCTGATGGAATCCGAGGACAAGAATACCGTCTTCTGGATCGACTGGCGTGGCGAGGGTCGTAAATCGCGAGGAATGGGCCTTGTGATTTTGCAGGCCACTCCGATTGATGTTTCCCAGATCCTGAAGCAAACATTGTTTGATCACGTTGATACAGCAGTGCTGACCTCGGCAACCCTGGCCGTAGCGGGCGGAGCGCAGAACGGAAGTTTCCAGTACATTCGGCAGCGTGTGGGCCTGGATCATGCCCGGGAGATGGTTGTGCCGTCACATTTCGACTACAAAAGCCAGGCGATTTTTTATGTACCACCGGAGATGCCCGATCCGCGTTCAACCGCGTTTGCGCGGGCTGCCTCCGAGAAAATTCGGCTGCTGCTGGAAATCACCCAGGGTCGCGCCTTCTGCCTCTTTACCAGCTACGCGCAGATGAATGACATGCATGATCGCCTGCTGGGCGAGCTTCCTTATCCCATGCTGCTGCAGGGATCGGCGCCGAAAAGCGCGCTGCTGGAAGAGTTCCGGCTCACGCCCAACGCCGTTCTTTTTGCAACCGCATCCTTCTGGCAGGGTGTTGACGTGCAGGGCGAGCAGTTGAGCTGCGTGATTATTGATCGTCTGCCGTTTGCTGTTCCGAATGATCCGGTGGTCGCCGCGCGCATTCGGGCCATTGATGCAGCCGGCGGCAATGCATTTTTCGAATATCAGGTACCATCAGCCGTCATCTCGCTCAAGCAGGGATTTGGACGACTGATCCGCTCGGTGAAGGACCGCGGCGTGCTGGCATTGCTGGATAACCGCCTGCTAAAGCAAAGATACGGCAGGGTTTTCATTGACAGTTTGCCTCCGTATTGCAGAACAAAGGATCTGGCCGAGGTGGAAAGGTTCTTCAACGCCGGAGCAAACCAGGCGCAGTAGTGTCTTGACAGTCAGAATTAAATTTATGCGCGTTATTAGCTGCACTCTCGCCTGTGGGTGTAGCCCCTTTCCCGAGCCATTCCGAACAACTGGCAAAGCCCACGAGCACCCTTCCGGATATGTACCTTTACATGTGATGTGGTTAAGATAGCTTTTTCCGTATGCCAACCACTACGGCGAGCATTCTCGACGGTAACCGGATTGCCGCTCAGATCAGGACGGAACTGGCTGAACAGGTGCGCGCGCTCGCGGTCGGCGGAACTTCGCCTGGGCTGGCTGTGATTGTGGCAGGTGAACAGCACAGCTCGCAGATGTACATCCGTAACAAGCTCAAGGTGTGCCAGGAACTCGGCATACACAGCGAAACGGTGCATGCTCCGGCTTCCGTTTCGACCAACGAACTTCTGTCTATATTGCAACAGCTCAACCACCGAGATGATATTGACGGGATTCTGGTGCAGCTTCCTCTTCCTCCGCAGGTCGAGGTAAAGCAGGTACTGTTAGCCATTGATCCCGCAAAAGATGTGGACGGCTTTCATCCTGTAAATCTGGGAAATCTGGCTGTACAACGCGACACGCTGGCCCCCTGTACCGCAGCCGGAGTGATGGAAATATTGCGAAGAAGCCACATACCTATTGCTGGCCGACATGCAGTCATACTGGGCCGCAGCCGCGTGGTGGGCAAGCCCCTGGCATTGCTGCTGTTGAATCATGATGCCACTGTCACCGTTTGCCACTCGAAAACGCACAATGCGGCTGAATTCGCGCGTCAAGCGGACATCCTGATTGCCGCAGTGGGCCATGCGGGCCTGGTCACTGAAACATGGGTAAAGCCCGGCGCAACCGTGATCGATGTGGGAATCAACCGTATAACGGATCGCGCACAATTCCAGGGCCTTTTCGGCGGCGACGCTCGCCGTGAACAAAGCTTTGCGGAGAAGGGATTCGTGGTGGCGGGGGATGTTCATCCGCGGGTAGCCGAAGTGGCAGGCGCAATCACACCCGTTCCCGGTGGTGTAGGGCCTCTTACCATCGCCATGCTCATGGCGAATACCGTGAAAGCGTGCCGCATGCGGCGTGGAACCGCAGGGCAAGGCGGGAGGTAACACAAGCATGCTGCGAGTGGGCCTGACCGGCGGCATCTCGTGCGGAAAGTCCACTGTGGGAAAGATCTTCTCAGATTTTGGCGCCCACGTGATTGAGGCAGATAGCATCGCGCACGAACTGTATCGTCCGGGTGAGCCCGTTTACAAAGAACTGCTGGAGAAATTTGGACCGGACATTATCCGTCCCGATGGTGAGATTGACCGGCCCAGACTTGCCACGGCAGCTTTTGACGGCGGCCGCGTGGAAGAGTTGAATAAAATTGTGCACCCTGCAGTCATTAAGCGGCAGGAGCAGTGGATGTACCGGATCGGCGAGAAGGAGCCCTATGCCGTTGCCATGGTGGAGGCCGCGCTGATCCTGGAGGCGGGAGCCCGCAGCCGTTTTGACACCATTATCGTGGTGACGTGCCGTCCGGAACAAAAGGCGGCGCGCTACGCAACTCGCGCCGGCATTCCCGAATCCGCCGCTCGCGCCGAAGTCCAACGCCGCGGCAGGGCCCAAATCAGCGATGAAGAGAAAGTCCGACGCGCCGATTTTGTCATCGACAATTCCGGGCCGGTGGAGCTGACACGCCAGCAGGTGGAAAGGATTTATGCTGAACTCAGGGTGCTGGCGAAACGCCAGTCTTTCCAAAGGTGATCAATGAAGTCGTTGCGTCCGATCTTGCTTGCCATCATTCTAGCGGCGGCATTTTATGTTTTAACAACCTATGTACGCGGGCCTCTACTGCCCTCATGGATAAGCCGTCCTGCCCACGTTGAACTGACTGAGGCTGCGCCGCCGCCGTTCGATGCTGAAGAACAGCTCAATATCAGCGTTTACAAGAAAGCCTTGCCCAGCGTGGTCAACATCACGTCAACGAGTGTTGCCTTCGACTTTTTTTACGGAGCAGTACCGCAGAAAGGCGTGGGCTCAGGCTTTGTGTTTGATAACCAGGGGCATATCCTGACCAACTACCATGTGATTGAAGGCGCTCGCCAGGTGGAGGTGACTACCAGCGATAAGAGCAAGTACAAGGCCGAAGTGATCGGTGTGGATCCACCCCATGACCTGGCAGTGCTTCAAATTCCCAACACCAAGGTCCCAGCGGCGCAGATTGGCGACTCGAAGAACCTGCAGGTTGGCCAGAAAGTCTTCGCCATCGGCAATCCGTTCGGCCTGAGCGGCACGATGACACGCGGCATCATCAGCTCTATTCGGTCGATACGCGGCGAACATGGGTTCATCGATGAAGCCATTCAAACGGATGCAGCCATCAATCCGGGTAACTCCGGCGGCCCGCTGCTCAACTCGCACGGCCAGGTGATTGGCATTGATTCCATGATCCTCACCGGCGGCGCGGAGCAGAGCGCCGGCATCGGCTTTGCCATTCCCATCAATACTGCCAAAGCGGTGCTGGATGATCTCGTCCACCTGGGCTACGCACGCTATCCCACGCTCGGCGTGCGGACTCTGCCCATCGGGCCTGAACTGGCGGATCAAATGGGCCTCGCCGCCGATTCCGGTCTGCTGGTTATGCAGGTGGTACAAGGAAGCGCTGCGGATCGGGCGGGCCTGCGTGGCGGAACCGAGCGCGCTTACATTGGAAACACGCCAATTGCCCTTGGAGGCGATCTGATCGTGGCCATCGACGGACAACCGGTCACGGACCAGCAGGAACTTTCTCACATGATGCAACAACATCGCGCCGGCGATACTGTGACCGTGACGATATACCGCGGCAAAAAGAAAATGGATATCAGAGTGGTATTGGGAGAGAACAAGATTACAGCCTGAACAAGCTCCTGGAGCCTGAAAGCGTCATCTTAAGTGCTTATCCGCGTTTCGCAGTCATTGTGGAACCGGCCTTGGTAAAATACTTGTGTGATTCTTCCCTTCGTCCGCGAAGTCCTGGCGGAGGTGGAAAAAAGCTCTGGTTTCCAACAGGCGGCGACATATCTCAAACAGCGTAGGGGGGAGTCAGCCCCACCTGCGGGGCGCATTCGTCTATCCGGGTTGGTTCCGGCCGCCAAAGCTCTCCTGGTTCCTTATCTGCACCGCGCAGCGGGCCGTCCGCTAATCGCAGTAACTCCAACAAATCGCACCACGGAAGGGCTGTTTGCCGTGTTGCAGGCCTTTTGCGAACTCACCGGCGCGTGCGACCCTCATTCCGTCATCAAGCTGCCCGCTTATGATGTGCTTCCGTTCGAAAACATGTCGCCGCACCCTGAGATCCAGGAGGAGCGCGCAACCGCGATGTGGAAGATTGCAACCGGCGCCGCAGCGATCGTCATCGCTCCCATGGAAGCCACAGCCAGGCGCCTGCGTCCGGCGGAACACTACGCTTCACTGGCCCGGATTGTCCGCCGGACAGAGCCGGTTGATATTGAAAATTTAGTGCAGCACCTGAACACGGTCGGCTATAGCGCGGTCGACGTGGTCGAAATGCCCGGACAATACGCCGTTCGCGGCGGATTGATTGACGCTTACCCTCCTGAAGCCGACCGGCCGCTTCGTATCGAGTTGTTTGGCGATGAAGTTGAATCCATCCGCAAGTTCGATCCTGGCACGCAGCGCTCAGCAGCGCCGGTGGATGAAGTGGTGCTGCTGCCGCTTACGGAAATTCCTGTGCGCGAAGACGTGCTCACTGAAGTTCATGCGCGTCTTTCGGGCTCGCGTGTACAGGCGGACGCAGCGACCATGCGCAATGCTCTGGCTGAAACCGGCGTAACCGTTTTTCCCGGCTGGGAGTACTACGCCAATGCAGGCGCGCCGAATACGATTTTCGATCTCCTGCCGAATGCCGTCGTCTTCACCGACGAGCCCTCTTCCATTGAAGTCGAACAGGACCGCTGGTGGGAAAAAGTTGTGCGCCGCCATGAGCAGAGCCTGGTGGGCAAGTTGGCCACGCCTGAAGATATTTTTCTGACTCCGGAAGAATGGAACAGGCGCATAGAGAAGCTACCCGGCGGCTCGCTGGAGCAGCTTGGTTTGCTGCGCATCGCGCGGGCGGAAGCCGAACTGGGCCTCACAGACTCACCGTCAATTGAAGAACCCTCGCTCATCGAATTCGCTTCTCAACCCACCACGCGCTTTCACGGATCTGTACCCGGCATGGTGGAAGAAGTGCGGAAGCTTACCGCGGCCGGAGAGCGCGTGATCTTTGCCGCGCCGAACACCGGCGAGATGGAGCGCCTGGCCGATATTTTCACCGAGTATCAGGTGCCCTTTCGGCTGGGCTCGCGAACGCCAACGCCAGGCAGCGAAACGTATCTCGATGAGACCGCTTACTTCTCCGGAGACCTGACCACCACAACCATCGTTCGCGCGCCGGTGCCGGATGGCGTGGTTCTGCCGGAATCCCATCTGGTGATCTTCGGCGCGCGCGACCTCTTCGACGATTCCGACGTCGTGGTCAAGAGCCCACTGCGGCAGAAATCAAAAACCGCCGCGTTCATGTCCGACTTCCGCGATCTTGCGGTGGGAGACTACGTGGTCCATGTGGAACACGGCATCGGCATGTACCAGGGATTGAAGGAGCTGCAGCAGGGCGAGGCCAGCGGCGAGTTCATGGTGCTGGAGTTCGCTGATAGCGCCAAGCTCTACGTGCCTCTGACTCGCCTTGATCTGATCCAGAAATATCGGTCGAGTGAAGGCGTGAAGCCGCCGCTCAGCCGCCTCGGCGGCACCGCGTGGGCCAGGACAAAGGCGCGTGTAAAGAAAGCCATGCAGGACATGGCTGACGAGCTGCTCAAGCTCTATGCGACGCGCAAAGCTGCGCAGGGCTACAACTATGCACCCGATTCGCAGTGGCAGAAGGAATTTGAGGACTCGTTTGAGTTCAACGAGACTGACGACCAGATCACTGCCATTGCCGATATCAAGCGCGACATGGAATCGACGCTCCCCATGGACCGTCTACTCTGCGGTGACGTAGGTTACGGCAAGACGGAAGTCGCCATGCGGGCAGCGTTCAAAGCCGTACAGGACAACAAACAAGTCGCCGTGCTCGCGCCCACCACGGTGCTGACGTTCCAGCATTTTGAGAATTTCAAACGCCGCTTTGCCGCGTTCCCGATCAACATAGAAATGATGAGCCGCTTCCGCACCACGAAGCAGCTCAAGGAGATTGCTGATCGGGTGGAACAAGGGAAAGTAGACATTCTCATCGGAACGCATCGCATCCTCTCGAAAGACGTGAAGTTTCAGGACCTCGGGCTGCTCATCGTCGATGAAGAGCAGCGCTTCGGAGTGCGCCACAAAGAGCGGCTGAAGCAATTGCGCAAAGAAGTGGACGTGCTCACCATGAGCGCCACGCCCATTCCGCGCACGCTGCACATGTCCATGGTCGGCCTGCGTGATATGAGCCTGATTGAAACGCCGCCCAAAGACCGCATGGCCATTCAAACCGTTGTCGCCGGATACGATGACAAGCTGGTGCAGTCAGCATTCGAGCATGAGCTGGAGCGCGGGGGTCAGGCTTATTTCGTACACAACCGCGTTGATACCATCTACGAACTTGCGGCCAAAATCCAGGATCTGGTGCCGCGCGCACGCGTGTTGGTCGGCCATGGGCAGATGACGGAAGGCGAACTCGAAAAAGTGATGCTCGCCTTTGTGCGGCATGAAGCCGACATTCTGGTGGCCACCACCATCATTGAAAACGGGCTCGACATTCCGCTGTGCAACACCATCATCATCAACCGCGCTGACCGGCACGGCCTCTCGGAGCTTTACCAGTTGCGCGGACGTGTAGGTCGCTCGAACCGGCGCGCCTACGCATACCTGCTCGTGCCTCCGGAGCAGGAGCTCACGCCGGTGGCGCGCCGCCGGCTCGCGGCGCTCAAAGAATTCTCTGATCTGGGCGCGGGCTTCAAGATAGCCGCACTCGATCTGGAATTGCGCGGAGCAGGCAATCTGCTGGGGGGCGAGCAGAGCGGCAACATCGACGCCGTTGGCTTTGAGATGTACACCAGCATGCTTGACCACGCCATCCGTGAACTCAAAGGCGAAGAGCTGACCGAGAAGGTCCATACTCAGCTCAATCTGGGAATCGATCTGCGCATTCCTGCTTCTTACATTGGGGAAGAAAACCAGCGCCTGCGCATGTACAAACGGGCTGCCGGCGTGGAGAACGAAACGGCACTCGAAGACGTTCGCGAAGAGCTCCAGGACCGCTACGGTCCGCCGCCTCCGCCGGTGCGTTACCTGCTGGCCGCGTCTGCGCTCAAGCTGCTTTGTGAACGCGTTGGCGTGCTGGCCGTCGACCGTAAGCGCGATGTGATTACGGTGAAATTCACCGAGCTGGCGCAGATTGAGCCCACGCGCCTGGCCCGCTTCGTCTCGCAGAACCGCGATACACAGTTTTCGCCCGGCGGCGTGCTCAAGTTCACGCTCAAAGCCACCCAGCCGGAGATGATCATCGATCAGCTTAATGGCCTGCTGCGCGAACTCAGCGCCGAGACGGAAAAAGTCTGGATGGAATAAAAGAGCCTTAACGCTGATGTACGCGGATCAGACCATGTCTCGATAACCGGCACAATTTCCAAGGCGAATTTGACTTGCTCCTGCAGCACCAAAACGTTCCAATCCGTTTTACTTCAAAGTAAACCTTAGCAGGGGGGTGCCGAGTGTTTTGGACGTTTTAGTTGAAAACAAACCTACTTACGAAAAACCGACCCTTGGGTCACGCCGAGTTTTCCACTGGGTCACCCTGACTTTTCCACTGGGTCGCCCAAGTTTTTCCTCGGGTCACCCAAGGGCCGGCTTCCTCGCCTCAGGGCTCATGCCTGCGCGGGCAGGTTACCAACTTGGCAATAGTAACCGCCGCTATGGACTGTCAAAGACCGGGGTCTGGCCTTCATGCCAGCGCAGCCTGGGCCGCATCGCCGGAGGGGGCCGAATCAGATTCTTTCCGGCAGGCGTACATTACCATATGTTCGCCTAGCGAGTAAATAGCAAAATGCGATCAGAGCGTACAGCTCCGTGCCAGCTTGGAATCCTGGCCTCCCCTCTGTAATATGTTTTCGCCCACTGAATGGTCATTCATTTTCTGGGCGGGAGCTTTTTATGGATCTCAATCTCAGCCCCTCGGAGCTCAAGTTTCGCGATGAGTTGCGCGCATGGCTTACAGCCAATGTCCCCAAAGATTGGGATTCGCGGCGCGGCGAGCCGGCCAAAGCGCAATCCATGGAAGCGCGCTTTGAGTTCCTGAAAAACTGGCAGCGCAAAATGTATGAAGCGGGATGGGCGGGTATCTCCTGGCCCCGAGAATATGGCGGTCGCGGGGCCAGCCTGATGGAGCAAGTCATCTTCTGGCAGGAAATGGCGCAGGCCGGCGCGCCGCCTCTGGCGAACGTACTGGGACTGGGACTGATCGGCCCCACGCTGATCGCCTTCGGCACGGAAGCGCAGAAGAAACGCTATCTCAGCAAGATCCTGAGCGCGGAAGAGATTTGGTGCCAGGGCTTCTCTGAGCCCAATGCCGGCTCCGACCTTGCCAATGTCTCCTGCGCCGCCGAGTTGCAGGGCGACCATTATCTCGTCAACGGGCAGAAGGTCTGGAACAGCTATGGCTGGGCCGCCGACTGGTGCGAACTGGTGGTCCGCACCGATCCCACGCAGGCCAAACACAAGGGCATGACCGTGCTGCTGGTCGACATGAAATCGCCGGGCGTTGAAGTGCGGCCGCTGCGGCAGATGACGGGCGAGACCGAATTCAACGAAATCTTTTTCCACGACGTGTGCGTGCCGGCGGAAAACGTGGTCGGCAAAGTAAACGACGGCTGGTCCGTGGCCATGGGCACGCTGATGCACGAACGCGGAACCTTTGGCGCGGGCCTGCAGGTGATGTATCGACGCAACATGGACCGGCTCATCGAGCTGGCGCGCACCACGGAACGCAATGGCGGCAAGGCGGCCGATGATCCGCTGATCCGCCAGAAACTGGCGCAATGCTATGCCGAGATTGAGATCATGCGCTGGAACCAGATGCGCGCCTTCAGCCGCATCTCGGCAACCGGCGTACCTGGGCCGGAGGGCTCGATCCAGAAGATCTTTTGGAGCGAGTTGAATCAGCGCTTCCAGCAGATTGCCCAGGAAATGCTGGGTCCCTTCGGACAGCTCGAGCAGAGCGACCCGCTGGCCGTCGACAACGGCGCATGGTCGTACGGATACCTGCGCTCGCGCGGCAACACGATTGAAGCGGGCACATCAGAGATTCAACGCAACATCATTGGGCATTTTGTTCTGGGATTACCTAAGAGCTACTAACAGCTAGCGGCTAGCTGCTAGTGCTGGAAAACGGAGTTTTCCATGCAATTCGGATTGAGCGAGAGCCAGCAGATCCTCAAAGATACGGCGCGGAAATTCTTCGCCAATGAATGTCCCATGACGCAGGTGCGCAAGCTGATGGAAACCGATACAGCTTATGACGCCGCGCTCTGGCAGAAGCTCGCCGACCAGGGATTTACCGGGATCATTGTTCCTGAAGAACACGGCGGCATGGGGCTGGGAATCGTGGAACTCATTCTCCTGATGGAAGAAGCAGGCTACGCCGTGCTCCCGGGACCGCTGTTCTCCACTTTGATGGCCGGCGCTGTTCTGCACGCGTGTGGCTCAGAGGCGCAGCAGAAGAAATATCTGACGCAGATCGCCAATGGTCAGGCGCGCGCGACCGTTGCTTTTCTCGAGAGCAACGGAAGCTGGGACCCTGCGAGGCTCAATATCTTCAGCGGGAATAAACTGAACGGGACCAAATTGTTTGTAACCGACGCCGCAGTGGCGGACTTCATCCTGGTCGTGACAGCAGGCAGCGCTTATCTGGTTGAGGGAAAAGCAAGCGGTCTGAAAATTGAAGCCATGAAAGGCATGGACCTGACGCGCAAAATCTATTCCGTCCAGTTCAACAACACTCCGGCGGAGAAGCTTGGTGGAGGCACCGCTGGACTCAGTCGCGCGCTGGAGATCGCAACGGCTGCGCTCGCGGCGGAGATGACCGGAGGCATGCAGCGCGTGCTTGAAACTGCCGTTATCTACGCGAAGACACGCAAGCAATTCGGCAAGCCCATCGGCATCTTCCAGGCCGTGCAGCATATGTGCGCGGACATGTATCTTGAAACCGAGAGCGCGCGCTCCGCCGCTTACTATGCCGCCTGGGCGTTGCAGGAAGATGCGCCGGACGCATCCACTTCAGTTTCAGTCGCCAAGATGTACGCGAGCGATGCCGCCCGCACGGTTGGAAATCGCGGCATACAGGTGCATGGCGGCATGGGCTTTACCTGGGAGAATGACATTCATCTCTACTATCGGCGCGCCAAGGCTTCAGAGACTATGTTGGGCGATGCCACCTTTCATCGCGAGCGGATTGCGAAGCTGGTGATCGATGCGGGCGCTAAATCCGCCGCGCAAACGAAGCCGCTGGCGACGGGAACTTAGTCGGCATTGTTCATGTATCTGTGGAGCAGCCTTCAACCCCTGCTCCACCCAAGCACTGATCATTCATGACCAATGCGGGTTTAATGTTTTTCTAGAGTAAACGGAGGTCCTCATGCCTTTAATCAATCACCAGTTCCGCCTGGCGGCACGCCCTGTCGGGATGCCTAAACGTTCGGATTGGAATTACACCGAAGAACCTCTACGTGATCCCGGTCCCGGTGAAGTTCTGGTCAAGGTGATGTACCTGTCGCTTGATCCCGCGATGCGCGGCTGGATGAATGAAGGCAAATCCTACATTGAGCCGGTAAAGATCGGCGACGTGATGCGGGGATTCGGAGCGGGACGGGTGATTGCCTCCAATAATCCAGCGTACTCTGCCGGCGATCAGGTCACCGGTCTTTTCGGCATACAGGAGTACTTCCTGAGCGATGGCAAAGGCCTAAACAAGATTGATACGCGCATGCTGCCCATGCCGGTTTATCTCAGTGCGCTTGGGATCACCGGGCTCACAGCTTATTTCGGGCTACTCGACGTGGGCCAAGCGAAGGCCGGCGATACGGTCGTGATCTCCGGCGCGGCAGGCGCTACCGGCATGGTCGTCGGACAGATCGCCAAAATCAAGGGATGCCGCGCCATCGGCATCGCCGGCGGCCCGGAGAAGTGCGGCTATCTGACCCGGGAGCTCGGCTTTGACGCGGCCATCGATTACAAAAATGAGGATGTTGCCAAGGCGCTGCGCCAGCACTGTCCCAACGGCGTGAATGTCTATTTCGACAATGTCGGCGGCGAAATCCTCGATACCGTTCTCGCGCAGCTTGCCCGCTTTGCCCGCGTGGTAATTTGCGGGGCCATCTCGCAGTACAACAGCACCACCGGAATCAAAGGGCCTTCCAACTACCTGTCGCTGCTGATCAACAGCGCGCGTATGGAAGGCTTTATCGTTTTCAATTACCAGTCGCGCTATGCGGAAGCGGCCCGCGAAATGGCCGGCTGGATGGCTGCACGCAAGCTCAAGTCAAAAGAAGATATTGTGGACGGGTTGCAGACCTTTCCTGACACGCTGCTCAAACTGTTTCGCGGGGAAAACACGGGCAAGCTGATGTTGAAGCTGGCGGAATGATTTTCCACTTTATGAATAATTAAGTCCATGCCTCACACCGGCCGACATTTTTTGCAGATACCCGGACCAACCAACGTTCCTGACCGCGTGCTGCGCGCCATGGATCGCCCGGTAATCGACCATCGCGGCCCGGAATTTGCCGCGCTCGGCAAGGAGGTGCTGGAAGGGCTGCGCAGCATTTTCCAGACTTCTGGCCCGGTGATTATCTTTCCCTCGTCCGGATCGGGCGCGTGGGAAGCGGCCATTGTGAACACGCTCAGCCCCGGCGATCGCGTCCTGATGTTTGAGACCGGGCACTTTTCCTCTTTGTGGAAGCAGGTGGCAGAGAAGCACGGGATTCAGGTTGATTACATTACCGGAAACTGGCGCCGTGGCGCAGATCCTGCGGAAGCCGAATCCCGGCTCGCCGCCGACAAGCAGCATGCGTTCAAAGCGGTGATGGTTGTTCATAACGAGACGTCCACCGGTGTGGTCAGCAGCATTCCCGAGATCCGCGCCGCCATGGACCGCGCGAAACATCCTGCGCTTCTCATGGTGGACTCGATTTCGTCTCTGTGCGCCATCGACTACCGGCACGAGCAGTGGGGCGTGGATGTGACGGTGGGCGGCTCGCAAAAAGGGCTTATGCTGCCGCCCGGTCTCAGCTTCAATGCCATTTCTGAGAAGGCGCTCGCGGCCGGTAAGAACGCCAAGCTGCATCGCTACTATTGGGACTGGCAGGACATGCTCACTCCCAACCGCCAGGGCTTCTTCCCTTATACTCCGGCAACGAATCTTCTTTACGGGCTGCGCGAAGCCATTGCGATGCTGCATGAAGAAGGGCTGGAAAACGTTTTTGTCCGTCACGCGCGGCACAGCGAAGCTACCCGCGCGGCGGTACGAGCGTGGGGACTGGAGATCGTCTGCGAGAGGGCGCCAGAATATTCGAATTCACTTACTGCAGTGTTCATGCCGGAAGGCCATGATGCCGACCGTTTTCGCCAGGTGGTACTGGAAAACTTTGACATGTCGCTCGGCGCCGGACTGTCGAAGCTGGCCAAGCGCGTCTTTCGCATTGGCCATCTCGGCCATTTCAACGACCTTATGTTGATGGGAACGCTGGCCGGAGTAGAGATGGGTTTGCAACTCGCCGGTGTGCCGCACAAACAAGGCGGCGTGGCCGCCGCGATGAAGTCTTTGCTCGTCGCAAAAACAGTTGAGCCGTCCGCTGCCACTCGATAGGTTGTCGGTACAACTGTTGCACAAGCAATTGGCGATTTAGTCAGTGTGATCTGCATTCATCAGCGATAAGATTTTGCCGGCTCGAAAAATGACTCCGCTCCCGCCCAGCTCTCACTCAAAACCCGTGGATAGCTTTGCTCGCGCTTCGGAACTGGAAGCTGAACTCAAGCGCCATGTTCGTGGTGAAGTTCGTTTTGACCGTGGCAGCCGCGCACTGTATTCGTCGGACGGGTCCAATTACCGCCAGATTCCCATCGGCCTGGTCATTCCGCGCGACTCAGATGATGTGATCGCGACGGTAGCCGCCTGTCGCCAGTTCGGCGCGCCCGTTCTGCCGCGTGGCGGCGGCACCAGCCTGGCCGGGCAATGCTGCAATGTGGCCGTGGTGCTCGACTTCACCAAGTATATGAATCAGGTGCTGGAGGTTGATCCCGAAAGCAAATTCGCACGCGTCCAGCCCGGCATTGTGCTCGATGCCCTGCAATCGCGTTTGCGTCCGCACCAGCTCATCTTTGTTCCCGACCCTTCCACGCACAGCCGCTGCACCATCGGTGGAATGATCGGCAACAATTCCTGCGGCACGCACTCGCTCCTCGGCGGGAAGACTGTAGACAACGTCGAGGAATTGAAGGTGGTGCTCTACGACGGGACGCAGCTCACGCTCCACGCGAACACTTCGGCGGAGATTGATTCGGCGATTCACTCCGGCGAACGCCTTGGGGAGATCTACGCGAAGCTCGCCGCGCTGCGCGATCAGCACGCGGAGCGAATTCGCGCCAAGTATCCGCAAATTCCGCGCCGCGTCTCCGGCTACAACCTGGATGAGCTTCTGCCCGAGAGAGGCTTTCATCTTGCGCGCGCGCTCGTCGGCACTGAAGGCACTTGCGCTGTGGTGCTGGAAGCGAAGCTCCGGCTGATTCATAGTCCGCAGCACCGTACATTGGTTGCGCTCGGCTTCCCAGATGTGTTCATCGCGGCCGACCACGTTCCGCAGGTGCTGCCGTTCAAGCCCATTGGATTGGAGGGCCTCGAGGGCAGCATTGTGGATGGGCTTAAGCGAATCAACCATCCTGACGTCCATCTGCTTCCTGAAGGCAACGGTTTTCTGCTGGTCGAGTTCGGAACCGACGATGCCGCCGAATCCAACAACCTGGCGCGGCAACTGGTCGCCGCCATGCAGCGATTGCCTCAGCCCCCGACCGCAAGAATCTACTCCGCCGCTGAAGGCAAACTGGTATGGCAGATCCGCGAAGCCGGGCCGCGCGCAGCCGCGTTCGCGCCCGGAGCGCCGCCGGAGTGGGAAGGATGGGATGATGCCGCGGTGGCGCCGGAAAATCTTGGCGGTTATCTGCGCGGAATCCGCAAGCTGCTGGATGAGTACAACTATAAGGCATCGTTCTATGGGCACTTCGGCCATGGCTGCGTTCACATGCGCGTGAGCTTCGATCTGCTGAGCGAAACCGGAATCCGCAATTATGCCGAGTTCGTGAATCGCGCCGCGGATTTGGTGGTCAGCTATGGCGGGTCGCTTTCCGGCGAGCACGGCGACGGCCAGTCACGCGCCGCGCTGTTGCCCAAAATGTTTGGCCCCGAACTGGTCAATGCCTTCCGCGAATTCAAGCGCATCTGGGACCCGGAAAACAGGATGAATCCCGGCAAAGTGGTCGATCCATATCTGCCCACAGAGAACCTGCGCCTCGGCGCCGATTACAAGCCGCTTCAGCCGGAGACATATTTCAAATATCCCGACGACGAGGGATCGTTGACCAAAGCGCTGACCTTGCGCTGCGTGGGATTGGGCGCGTGCCGGAAGAGGGATGCCGGAACCATGTGTCCCAGCTACATGGCCACGCGCGAAGAGGAGCACAGCACGCGCGGCCGCGCTCACATGCTGTTTGAAATGCTGCAGGGGGAGGTGGTCCGCGGCGGATGGAACGATGAGCAGGTAAAGCGATCGCTCGATTTGTGTCTCTCCTGCAAAGCCTGCAAGGCGGAGTGCCCGTCGAAGGTTGACCTGGCGACCTACAAAGCGGAATTTCTTGCCCATCACTACGAGCACAAACGCCGGCCGCTGCACGCCTATGCTTTCGGATTGATTGACCGCTGGGCGCGGCTTGCGTCTGCCGCGCCTGGACTGGCGAATTTCGCGGCGAGCTCGCCGTTGCTCGGTGCGGTTGGTCGACGGATGTTGGGAGTCGCAAGAGAACGACAATTGCCTCGATTCGCGGAGCAAAGTTTTCAAGGCTGGGCGGCAAAGCGCGGCGTGGCTCCCCTGCAACAGAACAGCACTACGGGAGTTTTAGAAAACAGGCGCTCCGTCATTCTCTGGGCTGACACCTTCAACAACAATTTTCATCCGCAAACCAGCCAGGCCGCGGTGGCCGTGCTGAGCGATGCAGGATTCGACGTCTTGGTACCGCGTGAGCATCTCTGCTGCGGGCGTCCGCTGTACGACTTTGGCATGCTCGACCGCGCGAAGCAGTATTTGCAGCAGGTGATGGCAGTTCTTGGGCCTTCCATTGATGCCGGAACTCCCGTCGTGGTGCTTGAGCCGAGCTGCGCTTCTGTTTTTCGCGATGAATTGCGCGGCCTCTTTCCGGACGACGCTCGCGCGGAACGCTTGCGTAACCAGACGTTTCTTCTCTCTGAGTTTCTCGTTCAGCATGCGCCGGAGTATCAGCCCGCGCGGCTGGAAAAGCCCGTTCTGCTGCACGGCCACTGCCACCAGAAGGCGCTGATGAAGATGAGTCACGCCGAAACGTTGTTGCTGAAAATGGGCGCTGATCTGCACACCCTCGATTCCGGCTGCTGCGGCATGGCGGGACCGTTTGGCTTTGAGCAGGAAAAGTTTGCAGTCTCGCAGGCGATTGGAGAGCGCGTGCTGCTGCCGGCGGTGCGAGGAGCCTCGGCAGACACGCTGATCGTCACGGACGGATTCAGTTGCCGCGAGCAGATCTTTCAGGCCACAGGCAGGCGCGCTCTGCACATTGCGGAAGTTCTTCAGCTCGCCCAAACTTCCGGCAAGAGCTGAACCGAAGCGGCTCTCCATTTTGGGTCAGCACTTTTGAGCTCGACGCGTTTTATGCCACAAACGCGTGGCCGGCCGCTTCCACGGTCCGCGCGATATCTCCATCCGTATGGGCGGCGCTGACGAACAAGGCTTCAAACTGTGATGGCGGCAGATAGATGCCGCGGTCGAGCATGGCGCGATGAAACCCGGCGAAGGCCTGCGTGTCGGACTTGGAGGCGGTGTCCCAGTCATGCACGGGCCCGAGCTGAAAGAACCACGTCAGCATGGATCCAACACGATTCACGCTGAGCGGGACGCGCTCTCTCCTCGCTTTGGCAAGAACTCCCTCGGCCAGCGCCGCAGACTGCTTTTCCAGTTGCTCATAGATCTCAGGGTGCTGGTGCAGGTGGCGCAAGGTGGCGAGCCCCGCAGCCATCGCCAGCGGATTGCCGGAAAGCGTGCCCGCCTGGTACACGGGTCCTACGGGCGCGACCATATCCATGATGTCTGTGCGTCCGCCATATGCGCCCACCGGCAGGCCTCCACCGATGATCTTGCCCAGCGTGGTCAGGTCGGGCTTGATGCCGTAAAGTTCCTGCGCTCCACCGTAGGCCACGCGCAAGCCGGTCATGACTTCGTCAAAGATCAGCAACGCGCCGTTCTGCTGCGTGATGTTGCGCAGGAACTTGAGATAGCCTTCGCGCGGCGGCACGCAGCCCATATTGCCCACCACCGGCTCAACAATCACGCAGGCAATCTGATCTTTGAACTTGTCGAAAGCCTCTTCCACTGCGTTCTGATTATTGAAAGGCAGCGCGAGCGTGTACTGCGCCTGCTCCGGTAAAACTCCGGCCGAGCCGGGAATCCCGAGCGTGGCCACGCCGGAGCCAGCTTTGACCAGAAGCGAGTCGGCGTGTCCGTGATAACAACCCTCAAACTTGATGATGTACTTGCAGTCGGTAAAGGCTCGCGCCAGACGAATGGCAGACATGGTGGCTTCCGTGCCTGAGCTGACGAAGCGCACCTTATCAATCGATGGGTAAGCCTTGATGACCTCCTCCGCAAGCTCCGTTTCAATCGGTGTGCATGCGCCAAAGCTGGCGCCATCACGGTTGGCCTTTTCAATGGCTTCCACTACCGGAGGAAAAGCATGCCCCAGGATCAGCGGTCCCCAGGAGCCCACATAATCCACGTACTCGTGACCGTCCACGTCCCACAGGTGGCCGGCCTTGCCGTGCGTGATATAGGGCGGATCGCAGGCCACTGACTTGAATGCCCGCACCGGCGAGTTCACGCCTCCGGGGATCACCTTGGACGCGCGCTCATGCAGTTGTTTGCTCTTTTCTCTAGAAACGGTTGTCACCGTCATAGCAGTCAAATTTTACGCTGCCAGGCAAGCGCTGGTGCGTGATAACGACACAATACCAAGGTTGTGGTAGTGAAGCGCCATCCTAAAGGGCCGGGAATGATTCAAGTCCATTATTCCGAATGAGTTTCCCTGGCTTGCCCGCTTTTAGGCGTCTGAGTTGACTGCGCCTCAGAGGGTAAGCTAGCCTCAATAGCTGGCCTTCTACGTTCGCTAATCTACAAGCAAGGCCTGCTTTTCAGCAAAGGCGCAGGCGTTCTGAAGCATCCTGCGGCAATCACATGAAGCCTCTGCGTAAACATTTGGTTTTGCGGGTTATTTTCGTCTGCTGGATGGCAGCCACGGTGGCCTTCGCCTCCGGCCTGCGGCCCACCCAGGCGCGCCATGCCATGGTGGTGAGCATTCATCCGGAAGCCTCCAAGACAGGGGTTGAAATCCTTCAAAAGGGCGGCAATGCCGTGGATGCCGCAGTGGCTACCGGCTTCGCCTTGGCGGTGGTACACCCCGCAGCGGGAAACCTTGGCGGTGGCGGCTTCATGCTGGTGCGCATGGCCGACGGCACAGTGCATTTTCTCGACTTCCGGGAAAAAGCGCCCAAAGCGGCTACGCGCAACATGTATCTGGACGCGCAAGGGAACATCATCCCGAACGCGAGCCTCATTGGGTACAAGGCGATAGGCGTCCCTGGGTCGGTTGCCGGACTGGTGTACGCTCAGCAGCACTTCGGCAAGCTGCCCTTGCGGACGGTGATGGAGCCGGCCATTAACCTGGCTCGCAATGGAGTCCGGCTGACCTACGAAGAAGCCCAGTCCATGCACCAGAAAG
This sequence comes from Candidatus Angelobacter sp., assembly GCA_035712465.1. Taxonomy (GTDB): domain Bacteria; phylum Acidobacteriota; class Terriglobia; order Terriglobales; family Acidobacteriaceae; genus Angelobacter. The sequence continues at coordinate 58,462 of DASTAS010000012.1, read as the reverse complement.
AGCTGGCGCTCTTTCCCGAGACGAGGCGCATTTTTCAGCGCGATGGAAACTATTACCAGACCGGCGAGCTTTTCCGCCAGCCGGAACTGGCGCGAACCCTGGAGCGCATCGCCGCCAAGCCTGATGATTTTTACAAGGGCGCGATGGCGCAGGAAATTGCCGCTGCAATCAAGCGCGGCGGCGGCCTGATCACCGCTCAGGACCTCGCGGAATACCAGGTCAAAGAACGCCAGCCAATCCGGGGAACGTACCGCGGCTATGAAGTCATCAGCGCGCCGCCGCCCAGCTCCGGCGGGATCGCCCTGGTAGAGGTGCTCAACATCCTGGAAGGCTACGATCTCGCCCGAATGGGGAACCGCTCCGCCGACTCTATCCATGTCACGGTGGAGGCTTTTCGCCGCGCATTTTATGACCGCGCAGAATTTCTGGGCGATTCGGATTTTTCCCAATTGCCGGTGGCGCAGTTGATTGACAAGAAGTATGCCGCGGCATGGCGCGAATCCGTGCAGATGATGAAGGCCAGTGACAGCAAAGAGCTGCAGCGACCTTCAGGTTTCGGAGATCTCGACCGCCAGGCAGCTAGCCATAGCCCCTACGTTGGCCCTGAGAAGCACAACACCACGCATTATTCGGTCGTGGACGCGGCCGGCAACGCAGTCTCGGTGACCACCACGCTCAATGACCTTTTTGGCTCACGCGTCACGGCAGGCAAGCTGGGTTTTTTGTTAAATGATGAGATGGACGACTTCACGTCAAAGCCCGGAGTGCCCAACTTGTACGGCCTGATCCAGAGCGAAGCGAATGCCATCGCTCCGGGGAAGCGTCCGCTGAGCGCCATGTCGCCTACAATCGTCACCAAAGACGGCAAGCTGTTTCTGGTGTTGGGTTCGCCGGGCGGTCCGCGCATCATTACGACGGTCGCCAATATCCTGATGGGCGTGGTCGATTACGGTCTCGATATCCAGCAGGCCGTGGATGCGCCGCGATTCCACCATCAATGGGAGCCTGACGCAATCTTTATGGAGAATTACGGCTTTTCGCCGGACACGATCAAGCTGCTTCAGGACCGCGGCCACAAGATTCGGCTGGAGAACTATTGGAGCGACGGCGAGTGCATTGAGGTGGACCCGAAAACCGGCGATCTGCTGGGCGCATCCGACGCACGAAGCGCCGGAAAGGCGGAGGGGTACTGATGCTGCGCGCCATGTCGAGCTACGTCTACATCAAGAAGCGGCTGCATCCCGGACTCCTCGATGCAATGAAACGCGGAGGCGCCCAGGCCATTGAGATCTTTGCCGCGCGCAGCCATTTCAACTACACAGATCGAGACCACATCAAAGAACTTGCCGCCTGGTTCAAAACCGAAGGAGTGGAGTTCCACTCCATGCATTCGCCCATTTACATGAGCAACGACTTCAAGGCAGGCAGTCCGCCACTCAACATTGTGGACATGGACAAGCCACGGCGAATCGAAGCCATGGATGAGATCAAGCGTGCCGCGGAAGTTGCCGAGCTGATGCCATTCCGTTTTTTGGTGCAGCACATCGGCAAAAGCGATGAATACGATGATCCACGAAAATTCGAGTGGGCCATGAGCGGCATCGAGCACCTGCGCGCCTTCTGTCGCCAGCTCGGCGTCACGCTGCTGGTGGAAAATACGCCCAACGATCTGGCTACGCCGGAGAAGCTGAAGGAACTGCTGAAGACGCTGCATTATCCCGACCTGGGCGTATGCTTCGATACCGGGCACGCGCACATGACGAGTTCCGTGCATCAGGCTTTTCGGGTGCTGGAGCCGCACATTCGCTCTACCCACGTGCATGACAATAAAGCGGACCGCGATGCGCACCTCTGGCCGGGCGACGGAACTATCGATTGGAACGAAACTATGCAGGCGCTGCGCGCGGCGCCGCAAATGCCTGCGCTCCTGATGGAGATTGAAGGTGAAGAGGGAATGGACGTCTCCGGCAAGATGGCGCAAGCGTACAAAAAACTGGAGGCCGCTGCAGTAGAAGTAAACTAGAAACCGGCAGAGCTCGCGCCCCGCTAAGCACCGGGCTGATTGGCTGCTCCGCCTTGTTCAGAATTCAAAGATCATGGAAACTACAACGACACAGGCGCCGATTACAACCATTGCCGAAATCGGCCGGCATGACGGCGAGACCGTCACGATTCGGGGATGGCTCTATAACAAACGCGAAAGCGGCAAGCTGATTTTCCCCATCTTTCGCGACGGGACGGGCGTAATCCAGGGGGTTGTGCCCAAGAACCAGGTCACTCCCGAGGTGTTCGACACGCTGAAGAACCTTACCGATGAGTCGAGCGTGATCGTCAGCGGAAAAGTCCGTGCGGATAAGCGCGCGCCCGGCGGGCACGAACTCGATGTGAGCGACGTCAAAGTGGTGCAGCGCGTTCCGGAAGACGATCCATTCCCCATCGCGCGCAAGGAGCATGGCCCGGATTTCCTCATGGAAAACCGGCATCTCTGGATGCGGACGCCGCGACAGGCGGCCATTCTCCGCGTGCGCGCAGAGATCGTGCGCGCAGTACGCAATTTTCTTGACGACCACGGCTTTACGCTGACCGATCCGCCCATCCTTACACCTGCGGCGTGCGAAGGCACCACCACGCTGTTCCCAGTGGATTACTTTGAGGAGCAGGCGTTCCTGACCCAGTCTGGCCAGCTCTATATTGAAGCCACGGCCATGGCGCTGGGCAAGGTGTATTCATTTGGTCCAACCTTTCGCGCGGAAAAGTCAAAGACCCGCCGCCATTTAACTGAATTCTGGATGGTTGAGCCGGAAGTTGCTTACGCCGAGCTGAACGACATCATAGAGCTGGCGGAGAACTTCATCAGCCACATTGTGCAGACGGTGATTGCGCGACGCGCGGACGATCTCAAAACTATTGGGCGCGATGTAACCAAGCTCGAAAAGATCAAACCGCCATTCCCCCGCATCAGCTATGACGAAGCGGTGAAGATGCTGCAGGAAGGACATGCCAAAGGCCAGATTGAGGCCACATTCGAGTGGGGTGGCGATTTTGGCTCACCCGATGAGACATACATTTCATCGCAGTTCGACAAGCCAGTGATGGTGCACCGCTATCCCGCCCAGGTCAAAGCCTTTTACATGGAGCCGGACCCGCAGCGGCCGGAACTGGCGCTGTGCGTGGATGTGCTGGCGCCGGAAGGCTACGGCGAAATCATCGGCGGGTCTCAGCGTATTGGCGATTACAACCTGCTGCGCAAGCGCATTCAGGAACATGAGCTTACTGAGGCGGCTTTCAATTGGTATCTGGATCTGCGCAAGTACGGCGGTGTGCCGCACGCGGGCTTTGGAATGGGGATTGAACGCGCTGTAGCCTGGATATGCGGGCTGGAACATGTGCGTGAGACCATCCCGTTCGCCCGTACGCTGACGCGCATTTATCCATAGGAAAGGAACTATGCCGGAGGAAACTACGGTCGCCGTTGCGGCCAAGACAGAACAACAGAATAGGCCGATCGTTGCGGACAATATCGTTGCCAAAAAAATCCGCATCCTCGGTGTTCCGCTGGACCTGGGGCAATCACGGCGCGGTGTTGATATGGGCCCTTCGGCCGTGCGGGTCGCCGGCCTGGAGGCGCGGCTCGAAGCGTTGGGACACGTGGTAGAGGATGGCGGCAACGTGATGGTGGCAATCGCCGAGCAGAAAAAAGCAGGCGACCCAAAAGCCAAGTACCTGAAAGAGATCACGGCCACCTGCACCAAACACGCGGAAATGGTATTTAAAACCTTGGAAGCAGGAAAATTCCCTCTGGTGTTGGGTGGCGATCATTCGGTGGCGGCGGGAACGGTGGCTGGCGTAGCCGAGTTCTTTCGTCAGCAACGGCGGGTTCAGGAGCAGAAGATAGGCCTGATATGGATTGACGCCCACTCTGATATCAATACACCGGACACCTCGCCCAGCGGCAACGTGCATGGCATGCCCCTGGCCGCCATCATGGGGCTCGGTCCCGCCGAACTGGCCAACATCTATAACTTTTCACCCAAGGTTCAACCCGAGAACTGCGTCCTGGTGGGTGTGCGCGATATCGATGCGCGCGAGAAAGAGAACATCAAGGAGACGGGAATCGAAGTTTACACAATGCGGGATATTGATGAGCGCGGTATGCGCACAGTGATCGAGGAAGCACTGCGCATTGCCGGACGCGGCACGGCAGGTTACCACGTCTCGCTCGATATGGACTGGATTGATCCGGAAGATGCGCCTGGAGTGGGCACGCCGGTTCGCGGCGGCGCGAGCTATCGGGAGGCCCATCTGGCTATGGAGATCATCTCCGATCATGGGCGGATGGTCAGCTTCGAGATCGTGGAAGTGAATCCCGTGATCGATGAGCACAATCGCACGGCGGACCTGGCGGTGGAACTGGCACTATCGGCATTTGGCAAGAAGATTTTGTAGCCTTAAGCTAATACTCGTAGAGCAATGCATATTTCGAAAACAAAACTGCAGAAGCTATTTTTGCTGGTCTGCGCAATCCTGTCTTTGGCTGCCTTAGCTGTGACCCAGGACCAGGACCAGCCCAGTCGCGGACCTTCGACTCCGCAAGAACGGGCACGCTTTGTGGCCATCGCACACAAAATGGAAGAAAATCCGCTCGATCCCAGTCTGCGCCAGGATCGCGATTGGGCCACTCACTGGATCATTGATATACCCGATCTCAACGTCAATCCGTGCGCGAACCTTCTTGGCAACTTCATGGAATCCCCTTATCGCTACAAGGCGGAGATCAACGGCCAGGTTGCCTTCTCAATGGCAGCCTTCATGATCGAACATCCCGACAAGGTCGGCGATATAGTGGCCACCAACACAGCGGCACTCGAAGGCGCTCTGAAAGCGTATCGTTCCATTCTGAGGATCGAGCCCACGGCGCAATCACCGTTTCTTGAAGGACTGGCACAGGAGGAAAGCGAGGGCAAGCTGACTGACTACGTACGTGAGCTGGTCAAGAAGGGCTGCGACAACGGTGACGAGCAAGGGTAAGGAGGACTCAGCCTTCAGCATTCAGTCCCGAATCGCAATCGTAATCTCAACCTCTTGCTTTGAGGCTGCACGCAGCCGGTCACACCTGAGACCATGAATCGTAAAGCAATGCTGACGGCCCAAGCTGGGTGCTTTAGAGCAGTGTAAAAAATGACCAAGATTAGAGTTGGTGTTCTTTTTGGCGGGCGTAGCGGCGAGCATGAAGTCTCATTGCTGTCCGCGGCTTCAGTCCTGAAAGCGATTAACCACGAAAAATACGAGGTTGTTTCCATCGGCATCACCAAAGAAGGCCGCTGGCTCACGCCTCCGGATGCCGAACGTCTGCTGCGCGGCGAAGCCGTGCAGAGCGAATCGAGAGGGCTGTTGCCGGCATCCGCTAAAGCGGCCATCGCTGCAGCAACTGCCGCCTACCGGAAAGAAGCAGGCGTTATCATGCCGCCTGTGCCGGAATCGGGAGGGCTCGCCGCTTTTGAGGACATAGCGCGCTCCGGCGAGCGCGCCATCCATGTGGATGTGATCTTCCCGGTGCTGCACGGCACGTTCGGGGAGGACGGCACCATTCAGGGGCTGCTGGAACTTGCCGATATCGCTTACGTCGGAGCTGGAGTCCTCGGCTCCGCCACCGGCATGGATAAAGACGTAATGAAGAAGCTTTTTGCCGCCGCAGACCTGCCGATGGTGAAGCACGTGACCGTGCTGCGGCGGGAATGGGAGCGGGACGCGAAAAAAGTCCGCAGGCATATTGAAAGCAAACTCAAGTATCCCGTTTTCGTGAAGCCGGCGAATCTGGGCTCATCGGTGGGTATTTCCAAGGTGCGCGACCGCAACGAGCTTCCAACTGCGATGGACGAAGCGGCCCGGTACGATCGCAAGATCGTGATTGAGGAAGGCGTAGGCGGGAAGAAACACAAAGCGCGCGAACTGGAGTGCGCCGTGCTCGGCAACGATGAGCCTCGGGCTTCCGTGGTGGGTGAAATTATTCCCGGCGCGGAGTTCTACAGCTATAACGACAAATACATTGACGAAGGCTCCAAGCCGATCATTCCCGCTCCGATCAACAAGAAAACATCAAAAGCTGTGCAAGCAATGGCGGTGCGAGCCTTCAAGGCCGTGGATTGTTGCGGCTTGGGGCGCGTGGATTTCCTGATGGACCCCAAGAGCGGCAAGGTTTACCTGAACGAGATCAACACCATGCCGGGCTTCACGAAAATCAGCATGTATCCCAAGATGTGGGAAGCATCGGGTTTGCGTTATTCCGAGCTGATTGATCAGTTGATTCAACTCGCGCTCGAGCGCCATGAAGACAAGAAGAAGAATCAGTACACGCGCGCGTAGTTGCAGGCGGTATCGAAGCCTTGCCGTGAATCAATCCGTTGCTTCCGCGAAAGAGAGCGAAAAATCTGTCTGGCGCGTCCAGTGGCCCAAAGAGCTTTACGTTCAGTTCCCGACGAAGGTTGCCGGAAACCCTTGGCTCGCCCTAAGCTTTGCGCGGCTTGCAATCAACCTTGCCCGTACTGCTTTTCCGCTTCGCCGCGCTCGAATCCCACCAGATTGCTGCCGCGGTCGCGTAGTTCGCGCGTACGCTGGCTTACACCATCTACGGTCTTGCGATATCCGCGGCTAATTGCGCCGCGCAGTTCGTCCCCGCGTCTCGGTGTGAACAGGCACGCCAGCGCCGCTCCAATTCCTGCTCCGAGCAGCAGAAACGTAATTAACGTACCGGCGCCGGCGCCCGATCCTTCTCTTTCCGCTCTTCGCTGCGCGTAATCACCATAACGTTCGTATGTATTCATGACTGCCTCCTGAAAATTGCGGAGGGCGGCGCAAGCGCCCTCCTTGAATCAGTTCCGATTTTGTTACCGCGGAAAAGCTCAGCTTGCCTTGCGTTTTGCTTTGCTGCGCGCGCCGCCACGAGCTTCCGCTCGCATTGGCGTGACCTTCTGCTGGCGCTGGCTCTCTTCCTTTTGTGAGCGGTTGCTGACGCCCTGCGAGCGCGCGCTCGTCCCCGAGTCGCGCAATTCGCCGCTCTGGCGGCCTCGCGCCGAGGCAGCCTGCCTTCCCCGCGTGCTCTGCTGCTGGCGGTTGGCGCGCTGCCTGGCCTGGCCGCCACCCGCGTTCTGGAACTCGGGTTCCTCCTCGCCTTCCATATCCACAACTTCATTCGCGATTGTCTGCTGGCTTTGTGAGCGGTTCCGCGTACGCGCCGCATTCGCGTTTTCCGCGCGTGTCCCGCCGGTGTGGCGACCGTCGCTGCGCCGCTGATATTCGGCTTCTTCTTGCGCCACTTCCTCACCCGGCGACTGCTCTCGTCCAGCGGCGTTGAATTGCGAGTCCACACTGCCCACACGCTCTGAAGCGCCGCGGTTGCGCGTCTGCTCCTGGCCACGATCCGCGGCCTGGCGCTTTCCCTGCTGCGCCCGACCGCTGCTCTGGCGTACCCCCTCAGAGACATCTTCCAGCACGTCCGAGGCTTCGTCTTCCTCCGATTTCACAGCCAGGTCGCCCAGCGAGATCATTCCAATCACAATCTCATCTTCCACCACAGGCAACCGGCGAATCTGGTGTTCCGCCATCAAATCGGCAGCATCTTCAATGTCCGCCTCCGGATGGATGGTGTGGAGCTGCTCGCTCAGAATCTCTTCGGCGGTGCACTCGCCGGGATCTTCACCTTCGGCCACGGCGCGCACCACAATGTCACGATCGGTAATAATGCCGCACAGTTTATCGTCCTCATCCACAATCGGAATCGCGCCTACATTTTCATCGCGCATCCGCTCGGCAATTTCAGCAAGCGTTGTATCCAGAGTGGCGGTCGCAAGCCCCTCTGCAGTCATAATTTCGCGCACTTTCATGGCAGTCTCCTCTGTTGTCATTGCATTCCCGGGACTCAAGAAGTCCACAGACGACCTGTAGTTGATCGGCTGGGGCTGCGCATTGTTAGAAAAGAAGCGCCGCGCGAACGTTGTCCCCGGCGGGAGCAGACTGCGTTAAAAATTGCTGTTCATCAGCAGCGCTCATCCGCAGTGCTCGTCTGGGGTGCGAAGGAGGCGGCGAATGGGTTAAAATTTTGTGTTCGTCCTGCCGGCCTTTTCTGACCGAGACCGCGCCTGCCGCACCGGATTACTGCGCGACTTCGGCAACGAGGGCTGCGGTGTCTGTTGGCAGTCTCGCCAAATTTAGCCAACGGACAGACTCACCAGACAAACAAGATCATTACCCTTAGGAGAAGACTTCACCCATGGCGATTCCAGCAACACAGATGCGTCCGGGGATGATTATCAAGCACAACAACGACCTTCATCTCGTCTTCAGCGTCGAGCACCGCACGCCCGGCAACCTGCGCGCCTTCATTCAGGCCAAGCTGCGCAACATCCGTACCGGCGCAATGTTTGAGCACCGTTTCCGCTCCGCCGATCCCATTGACAAGATCAACGTGGATGAAGTCGCCATGGAATTCCTCTACCAGGATGGCGACAGCTTTTATTTCATGAACACGGAAAACTACGAGCAGACCCACCTCGGCCGCGATCTCCTGGGCGACTCCGTCGATTACCTCACGCCCAACCTGCAGATAAAAGTCGAGTTCTACGATGGCAAAGCCGTCGGAATCGAACTGCCGCAGACGGTTGTGCTCACCGTAGTGGAAACTGAACCGGGTCTCAAGTCGGCGACCGCTTCCAGCGTCACCAAGCCGGCCAAAACTGAAACTGGGCTGATCGTGCAGGTGCCGCCGTTCATCAACGAGGGTGAAAAGATCAAGGTCGATACCGCGGAAGGCGCTTACCTCTCGCGCGCATAACGCAAACGATGATTGCCAAACGATACATCGTTCGCGGCCGGGTCCAGGGCGTCGGCTTCCGCTGGTTCGTCGACAATGAAGCGCGCAAGCTCGGCCTCGCCGGCTGGGTGCGTAACAACGTCGACGGCACGGTTGAACTTCTCGCCATGGGCAGCGACGAGCAACTGCAAGCGTTACTCGCCCGCCTGCAGCAGGGCCCGCGCGCTGCCCGCGTTGACGAAGTAAAGGAACTGCCGGCCGAGCCCGTCGCCGGCCTCAACACTTTTCGCATTGAAGGAGCGTGGTAAATGCCGCATAACTGCGAGCACCTCAAGAAGCTGATCCGCGAAGTCCCTGATTTCCCTAAGCGCGGCATCCTTTTTTATGACATCACCACGTTGCTCAAGGACCGGGTCGGCTTTGCCACGCTCATTGACGCGCTTTCCGAGCACTACCTCAACTCCAAGATCGATTCCGTGCTCGCCATCGAGGCCCGCGGCTTCATCTTCGGCCCTGCTCTCGCCTATCGCTTAAACGCGGGCTTTGTCCCCATCCGCAAGCCGGGCAAGCTCCCCGCGGAAACCGTTAAGTGGAGCTACGAGCTGGAATACGGCCTGGACACGCTGGAAATTCACCGCGACGCCATCCGCCCCGGCCAGCGCGTGATCATTGTGGACGATCTTCTCGCTACGGGCGGTACCGCCAATGCCTGCGTCCAGCTCGCCACGTCGCTCGGCGCGGAAATCGCGGGGCTCGCCTTTGTGGTGGAGCTCGACTTCCTCAACGGCCGCAAAAAGTTTGAAGGCACTGAGGTCTTCTCCCTGCTGCATTACGACAAGTAGGCGCTCAAAGCCTCACCGCCGATAAACGCAGATCATATAGATTTCCGCTGATTCCCCCGGCATGCCTAGCGCGACGACATCGTACCATCAGCGTTGATCAGCGATAAGGTTTTCGCGCTAACATATACTCCCGTGCTGAAACTGCAAATCGCACTTGTCCTCATTTTTGCTTTTGTCTTGGCCTTGCCTGCCTTCTGCCAGCAGCCTCCCACGCCTGAAGCGTTGCTGGCCGCAGTCGATAAAAGCGCAGATCTCTCCGCCGCCGGCCCATACACGCTGACCGCGACCGTAGATGCCAACAAGCAGACCGGACAGCTCCGGATTGATCGCGATCATGACCGCTTCCGCGTGGAACTGGACATGCCCGGCTACCAGGAAGTCCGGCTCACTCTCGGCGACAAGCGCTACGTCCCGCTGGGTAAGGCGAATCTTTTTGTCACCGGCCTTTACAACTTTGACCGCAGTTGGGACCCGTTGAAAGAAGACCTGGTTCCCCAACCCGTAAAAAAGACTTACAGCAAGTTCTCCAGCAAAAATATTCATGGCCGGAAAGCCTTGTGCTTTGAGCAAACCTCCGCGCACGAGAAGCCATTTTCTAACCGTGAAACCCGCTACTGCATCGATCCGGATCGCTCCGTGCTTCTGCGCGAAGACGGCGGCGATGACCGCAACGAGTTTTTTGACTACACCCCAATCGCCGGCCACATGCAGCCGCGGAGGGTCACCATCCATAAGGCGTCACTCACGGACCTTGAACTCCGCGATATCTCCGTTTCATATCGGCCCGTGGACCCGGCGCGCTTTGCCATTCCAGAGCAAAGCATTGAATTACAAACGTGTAAGGCTGGCGGGCAGTTCCCGACGCCGCTATCTACGCCGGAGCCGCAATATACCAGCCAGGCACGAGCGGAGCACAATCACCCAACTATCGTGCTCCATGCCTTCATCGCCACTGATGGCACGGTGGAAGATCCCCTCGTAATGACCCCTACGCGCGACGGCCTCGACCGAAATGCAGTAAAGGCCGTCCGCACCTGGAAATTCAAACCCGCCACCTGTTCCGGCCGTCCGGTCGTGCAGGAGATGACGATTGAGGTCAGCTTTCGTTTGGGTTAGTGGGTGCCTCGTCCAAATGCTCCGCGTCCATCAGGAGCAGCATGGGCTCAACCGCGGGAGAATTGAAAAATCGCCCTGAACTCCCACCAGCGACGGCTCTGCGGAAGCACGATTTGAAACAATTGCGGACCGGAACCAGAGCGGGTTGAGTAACGCCGCTACAGCATCACAAATCGTTGATGCTATGATCATGAAGTACCTAACCGCCATCAGCGCCACGCCGGGTTCAGGGAATGCGCGATCCTAAAGAGAGCCAATGAGCAAAATTGACGCGAGAGACCGGCTTATTGTAGCGCTGGATCTTCCCGATGTTGAGTCGGCCAAGAGTGTTGTTCGCAAATTGGAGGGCGTGGTTCGCTTCTTCAAAGTTGGATTGTCACTCCAACTCGCCCCGGGGGTCGAGGACATGATCCAATCGTTGATTGCCGGCGGTAAGAAGGTCTTCCTCGATTACAAGTATTACGATGTACCGGAAACCGTCAAGAAAGCCGTATCACAGGCTGCCCGGCTTGGAGTGTCGTTTCTAACGGTGCATGGTTCAGGTGGCGTCATCAGGGCGGCGGTGAGCGGGCGAGGCAACAAGGATCTCAAGCTATTCACGGTCACGGTTTTGACCAGCATGGACGCGGATGACGTTGCTGAGATGGGTTACCCGGGGGCGTCTGTAGAAGAGTTGGTGCTGGTAAGGGCTCGTAAAGCTCTCGATGCGGGTTGCGATGGTGTTATCGCATCCGGCTGGGAAGCAAAAAAAATAAAAGATTTATCCGGCAATAGTCTACTGGTAGTGACCCCGGCAATCCGGCCTGAGGGATATCCCGAGGACGATCAGAAACGCAGGACCACAGCTACAGAGGCGATTGCTGCGGGCGCGGATTACTTGGTAATCGGACGACCGATAACGGAACAAGGGGATCCTGCTAAGGCGGCTCAAACTTTTCTTGCCGAAATGCAAAAGGCTTTCGATAACGTTCCCCAAATCATTTCTTCTGTTTGAACGTCTTCAGCCTGCAAACCGATTGCTTCAGGCACTGGACAATCTTACCCAGCAACACGAAATCTGCCCGCAAGCTTACCTACAGATTGATTTTGCCCGCCTAAATTCTCCTGCGCCGTTATCAGGGACTGTTTCAGGCGCTATAATGTGCGCCTATGTTCCCGGAAAATCTGTTCCGGAGGTTGGGGCCCGCGCTAGCCACCCTGTCGCTCACCCTCTGTCTGCACGCGCAATCTCAGCTTACGGCGCAAGACCTGATTAACTCTTCCAACACAGCTTCCGACCTTGCAAAGCTTGGGTCGTACCGGCTTAAGGCGACGATCACGGCTGATGTGAAACCCAGGCCCATAGGGACTTTGATTTTCGATAATGACGGTCACAACTCGCGTGAGGAACTCGCGTTCAGTGACTACCACGAGATCCGACTGGGGCGTGGAGACTCCATCTCCGTGTGGCGTCGGCCGGACGTGGATCTGGCGGTTTCCGATTGGGTGGCTAAGCTGAACGGGAGTTGGCAGCTCCGGTTGCCAGCGACGATTCAGCCCGGCCCGGTCGAGCGCGACAAAATCCACGGCATCCAGGCGCTGTGCTTCAAGACAACGCCTGAGAAAGGGACTGAAATCCGCAATTGTTTTGACGCTGCCACCCATCTGCTGATCAGCCATGAAGAACGGACAGGGGAGTTCAGGAAAGAAGCTCGGTTCCTTGATTATCGGGAAATTGGCGAGATCCGTTTTCCCTCCAGCATCCGCTTCCTCCAGAGTGGCTTGCCTGAACTGGACGCGCAGGAAATTGCCGTATCGACAATGCCGTTTGATGCCGCGCGTTTCGCGCCTTTACCCGGCGTGCGCGTATTCCGTACCTGTCGCGATCCCAGGCCGCCGAAACTCACTCATAGAGTGGAGCCTGAGTATCCGCTGCAGGCGAAGCTGGATCATATCTCGGGTGATGTCCGCATGCTTGTCACGATTGGCGAAGACGGAAATGTTCACAACTTGCACGCCGTCACCGGCAATCCATTCCTTGCCCAGGCTGCGGTGACCGCTGTGAAGCAGTGGAGATATACGCCGGAAATGTGCCCGTCAGGACCCGTTGCCATGGAAACCACCATCAAGGTCTCTTTTCGGATGGGACTGGCTTCGACCATGGAGCCGATGAGGTAAGAGCGGGAGTTTTGGGGGCCCGCAGTGCCAGAATGGGCCTGCCTTGCTCGCACCCACGAAATGAGAGATGATTTTAATATCGTCGCCTGATGAATCTAGCGGCTTCCATGCGGAAACTGAATCACAGAATTGTATTTGCAGTCGCAGTGTTTATTATCTTTGTCTCTGCTGTAGGCTTTTTCTTTGACCGCCTTCTGGTGCGAGAGGGCGTTCCCAGCCTGGGCGTGATGCTTCTGAGCAACGCATTGACCGGCGTTGTGGCCGGAATCCTCTATCTTGAAGTCAGGGTGCGGGCCCACGACAAACAGCGGCTGCTGGAGGAACGCCTGCAAAAAGTCACGGAGATGAACCACCACGCGAGAAATGCCCTCCAGGTGGTCTCCTTCTACCGCTATCAGATCACTGATCCTGAAGCCGCCCGCCTTCTGCAGGAATCCATCAAACGCATTGAATGGACCCTGGAAGAGGTTCTGCCTCGGGGGTGGAACATCGAGGGAATGCCGCTGGATCGGGCGACTCCGGCGGTGAACAGCGCAGGAGCGCTAAGCCCGGATGAGCGCGCCAAACATAATTCGGCGGCTCACAACGACAGACCTGGATCAGCTTAAGCTCCCGCCCTTTATGCCTTAGCCGCTCGCTTGTCCACCAGGTACTCCACAGCGCGATGCAGGTCCTCCGTTGTGGCGGTGGTATCCACCAGCGCGTCGGCCAGCTCGGCGTGGTCTACGCTCGCTGAATAGAGAATAAGCACGCGCGTTGAGGGATTTGCGCGTTTGGCCGCTGCCGCCAGCTTGTTTCTGTGCGCCAGGGGTATGGCATGCCCCAGCACCAGAACGTCGGTCTTGCCGGACTGGATGGAGCGCAGACCCTGGTCAAAAGCGTGAGCACAGGTCACTGTATGGCCGGCGGCGCGCAGGCCTCCACGCCGGTCTTCCAGCCAAGCATGCTCGTATCCGATTAACAAAATTCGTGCCACAAGTAAAATCCTCCCCGGAATCTTGGAACCTACAGACCGAGAGGCGCTCAGCAACGCAGAGACAGGCTGGGTGTGGCGGAACTTGGAGGGGCTTGGCGGAAAGGTCTCGTCAGGAGCAACGAATCCCGCGGAAGGCTTGGGCTGTACGCGTAAAGAAGAGCAATCCGTCCAAAAATGGCGGCCAGCCAGCCCATGAAAACAACCAGCAGACATGCCGACCAGTCTGTGCGTGACACGGCGGGGGCAAGGTTCACTCCAGGGGCCACCAGAATGACAGCTATAATAATGGCGAGCAGGAGAATGATCGCTTTGGCGGCAATCCGTCGCACAACGACATTATCTTACTACAGAAAACTTCACATCCGTACTGTTGCCTGTTAAACAAAAGCGACTCTATACTTACAGGTTTGTCTTAATCTCCATGGAGAATAAATGAAAACCGTATCTCTGGAACACGAGCTGAATCCCTGGGAGGCCCAGGCAGCTCGATTCGACTTTGCCGCACAGAAGCTCAACCTTGATGACGGCCTGTGGAAGATCCTGCGCTACCCCAACCGTGAAATTATTGTTCACATACCTGTTGCCATGGACAATGGCGGTATCGAAGTCTTCACTGGATTTCGCGTCCAGCATTCCATAGCCCGCGGTCCCGCCAAGGGCGGCGTGCGCTATTCGCCGGACGTCACCCTTGACGAAGTGCGCGCCCTGGCCAGTTGGATGACCTGGAAATGCGCTGTGGTCAACATCCCCTTCGGCGGCGCCAAGGGCGGCATCATTGTCGATCCCAAGAAGCTGAGCTCTACCGAACTGGAAAGACTCACCCGACGCTACACCGCCGAACTCATCGAATTCATCGGCCCGGAAAAAGATGTTCCCGCCCCGGACATCAACACCAATGAGCAGATCATGGCATGGATGATGGATACGTATTCCATGCACATGCGCCAGACCGTAACTTCCGTGGTTACCGGAAAGCCCATCAATATCGGCGGCTCACGCGGACGCCGGGAAGCCACCGGGCGCGGCGTGATGATCAATTGTGACGAAGCCATCCGCAAGTTCAATATGCGGCGCGAGAGTTGCCGCGTAATTATCCAGGGCTTCGGCAACGTTGGCTCCAATGCGGCCAAGCTGATGTCCGACGCGGGTTACAAGATCATTGGGATCGCCGAATACAACGGCGGCCTCTACAACTCCAAAGGCATCAACATTGACGCTCTGCTCGAGTATCGCGACCGCAACAAGGGAATCATCGGCTTCAACGGCGCAGAGGCCGCCGACTCCGCCGAGCTTATGGTGACGGATTGCGACATTCTCATCCCCGCGGCAACTGAGAACGTCATCACCAGTCAGAACGCCGGCTCGATCAAGGCCAAAATCATCTGCGAAGGCGCGAATGGCCCCACCACCGCTACAGCAGACGAAATCCTCGCCGATAAGAAAATCTTTGTAATTCCGGACATTCTCGCTAACGCCGGCGGTGTTACAGCCTCCTACTTTGAGTGGGTGCAGGATCGCCAGGGCTATTTCTGGAAGGAATCCGCAGTCAATGAGCAGCTTGAGTTCATCCTCAAAGAAGCCTTTGACAGCGTGGTGCACTTCTCTGATACGCACAAAGTCAATAACCGCATTGCCGCGTACATGCTGGCTATCAGCCGCGTGGCCCACACCATCAGGCTGCGCGGCATTTACGCCTAGCGCTTCAATCGCACATCTTTGCAAGTATTTGGGGGCAGCACAGGCTGCCCCCAATTTGATCAGGGCCGGAAAAGCACGCTCTACATGCCCTCGGAAGACGCTAAAAAGGCCGCTTGTGCGGCGGCCTTTGGTTTGGAGAAGTTGTCTTTTTAACGCCGGCGGCTCTTCTTTTTGCCGGCGCTCTTCTTCTTGCTGCTGCTCTTTTTCTTTGCTTTTTTCGCAGGGCTCTTTTTAGGCGCTTTTTTCGCACTCTTTTTCTTGCCGGCTGATTTCTTCTTTGCCGCTTTCTTGCTGGCCTTTTTGGCGGGCCGAGGCCGGGCAGGAGCTCTGCGGGCAGGCGCGGGAGCAGAAGGCTCTTCAGCTTCAGCATCCGCCTCTCCCTCGTCGGCGGCTCCGCTTTCCGCTCCTATGGATTCTTCCTCTTCTTCCTCGTAGTCCTCTTCGATGGAACCGCCGCCGAAACCGCCTGCGTCGCCGTAGTCATCGTCCATATCGTCCTCATGTCTTGCTCTGAGGGTCTCATCGTAAAAGCTCATAGTTCCTCCAGAAATTAGGGCCGCGACTTCTTCAACTCCAACACCAACCGTATTCCGCTGCAGGCGCGGATTATAACAAGCCGCACGAATTGCATGTCAACTGCCGCGCATCACAGTGTGCAACGTGCCCACAGAATAATCAAGTTTACCGGGTATTGACGGCGACGCTCTCGCCAGCGCTGGATTTCTTTTGAACTTTTGCGGTTCTTTTCGCCACATGATGGGCTGCTTTCTTGCGGCGATGATGCGAGACAGCACGAACCTCTCCGGCGGCTACAGGCTTATAGATCACCAGCAGCCGGCCACGGCGTAAATTGTTTCCTTTCAGTCGGTTCCAGCGCCTGAGCCGCTCCGGTGGGACGCCGAAATCTTCGGCGACGGAGAACACTGTATCGCCCGAATGCACTCGATAGCGGCTGGGATGCCGCGAGTAGACGATCCGGCCCTCCCCGGCGCCGCTTACCGGTATCACCAGTTTGCTATCAGCAAGCAGCTCTTTGCCTTCAAGATTGTTTACCTGCTCGATGGCGCGTTCCGTCGTGTGATATTTCCTGGCGATGCCGGCCAGAGTTTCACCGCTCTCCACCTTGTGATATCTCCAAGCCACACGCTTGTTTACGGGAATGGCGGCAATCGCTGTTTCGTACTTATCCTTTGTGCCCGGCGGCAGATGGAGGTCAAAGGGCTGGTTCTTGGGCGTGATTCGGCGGAGAAGGCTCGGATTCAGAGTCACGAGCTCGTCCACCGGCACATCAACGCATTCGGCTACCAGCCGCAAGTCCACCGGATAATCCACCCGCGCAACATCGTAGGTAACTGGCGCATCCGGCTTCACATCGTCCAATCCGTAGCGGGCCGGGTTTTTTGACATGATGATCATGGCCAGGATGATGGGGACATAATTTTTGGTTTCGGCGGGCAGAACATTTCGCTTATAGAGTTCCCAGAAATCCGCATATCCGGTGCGCCTGACCGCCTGCTGCACATTGCCGGGGCCCGAGTTGTAGGCCGCCATGGCCAGATACCAGTCGCCAAATTCCTTGTGAAGATCCTTCAGGTGACGCGCGGCTGCTCGCGTAGATTTTTCCGGGTCCTGGCGATCATCCACCCACCAACTGCGATGCAAGCCATAGCCATCGCCGCGGCTCGCCATGAATTGCCACATGCCCCGCGCACGGGCACGGGAGAGCGCCAGAGGCTTGAACCCTGATTCGGCCTGCGCCAGGTAAATCAAATCCTGCGGTATGCCTTCCTCCTTGAAAATGCGCTCAATCATGTCACGATACTTGCCTGAACGCGCCAGCGCGCTCTCGAACGTCGCCTTGCCCCGGGTGGAGAAGTAGTTGATGTAGCTGGCTACGTAATCGTTAATTATCAGCGGAAGGTCCGACTGAATCAGCGGAAGGTCGGCTTCTGCTTTTGCTTTGACGTTCGGATCCACCGGGAACGTCACAGAATTGGCCTCGTCAATCGGCGCCGGCTCGGAGCTCTCCTCGGTGAAGCCGTCACCTTGTTTGAAAGCGTCCATCTCCAGTTTGTTGATCTGTTCCGTAACCTTGTCGAACTCATTCTGCAACCGGTCATCGGATTTGATATCAACCGGACCCTGCATCAGAACGTCCACAGCATGGTTGAAATTCTGCTTTGCGACATCGAGATGTCCGGCGTTGTACTCGGCAAGCCCCTGGGCATAGGCTTTCTCCGCTTCAGCTACTGTGGACGCAACCGGATCCGGAGCAGGAGAGGCTGTGGTCGATTGCTGTGCCTGACCTTGTTGGGACTGGCTGGCGGGGCTCAGCGAGGGTGCCGTGTCCTGCGGCGGCTGAATGACAGGAGCTACGGCCTGGGGAGCAGGCTGAGCTGTTTTCTTCATTGCCTTGCCCCCGCAGGAGACAAGCAGCAAAACGGCAGCGCTGAACGCAATGCCTGATACGCGCTTGCAAGTGGAAGTATTCAAAGGCTGCATTGCCAACATCATACCTGTTCTTTGACGAGAATTTCTCCTGAATGGCAGCTTGGAATCTGCAATGCCATGGCTCGCCAAGCGCTTGATTGCCAAGCAGATATGGAAAGAAATGAACCTAAAGCGAAGTTCCGGACCTGATTACGTTCGTCCTTGCTACCAGATCAAGTTTGCGCCGAACCGGCTACCGCGATGGATCTGTATGGAGAGCCGAGGAAAAAATGGGCGAAAGTCCTGCCCGCCTGCGTTGCGTCCACAAGATGATCTCGGTTTTTAGAGGCGATATCTCAAAGGTTATTTAACTGCTGAACCACAACGTTTTCCCCAGGTTTGAGATAGCTTTTCTTCCTGAACCACTCTTCCATGGCAGTTTGCAGCCGGTCCAGCGGCACCTTTGCGCCAATCTCCATCAGGCCATCTGCGACAGGAAGCGTATCGTCAAAGATGGAATCATTGGTGAAATTGCGCATGGCAAAGTTGTCAAGCCATTTCAGGGGGCAGGGTTGACTTCTGCTCTGGTTTCCGTATCGTACATTGATCTTCCGCGAATACACGCCGCTGGTACACCTCAGAGCTGCATTGTAACGCCGCGTTGAAATGGCCGCCTTTCCACCAGTTAGCATTTGCTGAAAAATGCCGCTTTTGTGCCTCCTTGACTCCGGTTTTGCTCGATTTGCGGTAAAAATCAGGGTCGTTGTCCCACTTTGGGAATAAAAATGCATCAATTTACGGGGTCATGGTCTTACGTAACCACGCAAACTGCAACATATGGCGCATCCTAAGCACCATATAAGTTGTAGGAAGAGGTTCGGCCCCCTAATGAATACACAAACCGAAGATGGCACTCATCGAGATATAGGCACGCTGGTCAATCACTTGAAAGAGCTAACCGCGGAGCTGAACTCCGTTCATAGCGAACTCTACTGGCTTGCCATGCAGACTCAGGATGCGGGGGCCAAGGACACTCCCGCCGCTTTGAACGTGGCACTGCTCGCCGACTTCAAAGGCGCGGTCGACAACATGCGCCTTCTACTTTGGAAGTACATTGAAACGGCCTCGATCGTCGATCCGCAGACCGTACAGGAAGGAATGGAAACACAACGCCTGCGCCGCGCCACTGAATTTCTGCAATTGTTGCGTGACCGGCTCGGCCACATGCCCAACGAGCAGCCTGTCTCTTTCATTGAGCGCATCAGCGCCGCTTTGAAAGAGAAGATCAAAGATCCACGAGCCGCATAGGCGAGTTTTGAAGCTGTTCTTCCGAATCGTATGCAATCAAAATCCCTCGCTTCAGGCGAGGGATTTCGTTTGCTCTTCAACAAATTTTTATTTTCTGCCTGGACCCGCAGAGCGGAGACTCTCCGGAACATCGAATTTTTCAAAGTTCTTGGCAAAGCGCGTAGCAAGCTCAGCCGCAGCCTTGTCATAGGCGGCCTTGTCTTTCCAGGCGTCACGGGCGTGCAGGAACTCCGCAGGAACGCCCGGCACTGACTTGGGGATGTTTAATCCGAATGCTGGATCGAGCTCGAATTGCACGTCCTTCAGTTTGCCTTCAATAGCGGCGTTCACCATGGCTCGCGTGTAGGCCAGCTTCATGCGCGAACCTACTCCATACCCCCCGCCGAACCAACCGGTGTTGACCAGCCAGCACTGAGCGTCATGTTCTTTCAGGCGCTTGCCCAGCATCTGCGCATAGATTTTGGGACGCAGCGGCAGGAAGGGCGCTCCAAAGGCGGTGGAGAAGTTGGGTGTGGGCTCTTTCAATCCCGCTTCTGTTCCGGCCACTTTCGCTGTGTAGCCGGAGAGGAAGTGGTACATCGCCTGTTCGTTGTTCAGTTTCGAAATGGGGGGCAGCACGCCAAACGCATCGGCAGTGAGGAAAATTACGTTTTTGGGATGGCCGCCCATGCTGGGGATCACAGCATGGTCGATGTATTCCACCGGGTATGCACAGCGCCCGTTTTCGGTGTAGCGCGTATCGTCATAGTCAGGAACGCGGGTCTCGGGATTGAGCACCACATTTTCCAGCAGCGAGCCGAAGCGGATAGCGTTCCAGATCTGTGGCTCATTTTCCTTTGAGAGCCAGATGGTCTTGGCGTAACAGCCGCCTTCAAAATTGAAGATGCCGCTTGGGCTCCAGCCGTGCTCGTCATCGCCAATCAGGCCGCGGTTGGGATCTGCTGAGAGTGTTGTCTTTCCGGTGCCGGAAAGGCCGAAGAACAGGGCCGTGGAACCATCTTTGCCAATGTTGGCTGAGCAGTGCATGGGGAGTACGTCCCGCTGGGGCAGCAGGAAGTTCATAGCGGAGAAAATCGACTTTTTTATCTCTCCGGCGTATCCGCTGCCGCAGACCAGCACCAGCTTGCGGGAGAAATTCACCGCGATGAAGGCTTCTGATTTGGTGCCATCGCGTTTCGGGTCGGTCAGCAGGTTGGGAACGCCCACCACCGTAAACTCAGGCTTGTGAGTCTTGAGCTCCTCCTCGCTCGGGCGCACAAACATGGCGCGCACGAAAAGGTTCTGCCACGCCAGTTCGTTGATCACGCGAACCGGCATTCGGTAGTTGGGATCGGCGCCACAGAAGAGGTCCTGGACAAACAGCTCTTTCCCTCTCAGGTATTCGAGGGCACGATCAAAAATAGTGTCAAATTTTTCCGGCTCAAAGGGCTGGTTGATCTCGCCCCAGGCCACCTTCTCTTCGGTAATTGAGTCCTTCACAGTGAAGCGGTCTTTGGGCGTGCGGCCAGTGAACTTGCCGGTGATCGCCGCAAGGGCGCCATTATCGGCAAGCTGCGCTTCGCCACGGCGAATAGAATGCTCCACCAGGGGCCCGGAGTGCAGGTTGTGGTGAACCTTGTTGGTTCTAAGCAGAGTTTCCAGTGCGGCAGTAGTATCAATGGCTGGTAGAGTCTGTGACATGTAAAGGTCTCCTGTTTTGCAAAACCTGGAACGCGCCCAACGGCAACGGGCAGAGCGACAACCGGGTTTGAGCTGATTTGAAGCGGCCTTAAGCCGTCTTCACCAGCGCGTCTTGC
Source organism: Candidatus Angelobacter sp. (assembly GCA_035712465.1). GTDB lineage: Bacteria > Acidobacteriota > Terriglobia > Terriglobales > Acidobacteriaceae > Angelobacter. The sequence continues at coordinate 37,333 of DASTAS010000012.1, read as the reverse complement.
GGCGCGCCGGCATCCTTCAGGACTGCATTCAGATGTTCGAGCGCTTCCTCGACTGTGAGTGTGTACATTTCGCGCCCGTGCTCGTAGGCGCCGTTCTCAATGGCTGTTTTCAGGAAATGTCCGGCAATCTGAATGGCGAGCGGGTCGGTGACGGTTCGCCCGGTACGTTTCTTGTACTCCACCCAGGTTGGATGCGGCAAAGCAACCCATACGGGCCTGCCGCTGGCCAGAAATTTCACATCCACAGCATCGGCGTGGCGCGTGGCTATCGCTACGATCAGGGCCTGATAAACGCAATGCAGCCGTTCTCCCGTCCAACGATCAACAGCGTGAAAGTCCTCGTACATACCTTTAAAACTATATCGGACCGCTGTACGAGTGGCAATGATATCGATGATAACGATCCGGCATCGCCCTATTATGTGATTGACATCACAGTACAATTTGTTGTGCGGGGGGAGTGATTCGTTGGATGCCGAGCATTGTCCGCGGTGCGGAAAAAGACATCAGGCCGGCTCAGGGGCTGCCAGGAAATGACCATATCTCATGTTGTGACTCTGGAAGGAAGAAGATGAATCCAACCATGAAAGCCGCCTGGATTGCCGCTTTCGGCGGTCCTGAAGTCCTCCAAATCCGTGACACAGCCAGGCCGCAGCCCGGTCGCGATGAGGTACTGGTCAGGGTGCATGCCTCGGCCCTGAACCGCGCTGACCTGCTGCAGCGCCAAGGCAAGTACCCGCCTCCGGCGGGATATCCCGTTGAAATCCCCGGCATTGAATTTGCCGGTGAAATCGCCGAAACCGGCAACTCCGTACGCAAGTGGAAGACAGGGCAGCGCGTCTTTGGACTGACAGGAGGCGGCGCTCAGGCCGAGTACATCGCCAGTCATCAGGACCTGGTCGCCGAGATTCCGGAAAACCTGGACTGGCCGGCCGCCGCCGCAATACCCGAGGCCTTCATCACCGCGCATGACGCCCTTTGGGTGCAGGCCGGGCTTCGTCCCGGTGAAACCGTGCTCATCAATGCCGTGGGCAGTGGCGTTGGCCTGGCTGCGGTTCAACTGGTGCGCGCAATCCAGGCTGTGCCTTACGGCACTTCCCGCACGGCATCCAAGCTCGACCAGGCAAAAGCGCACGGCATGGAAGATGGCCTGGTGGTGCGTGAGAATTTTGACGATTTACTCGCTGCCATGGAGCAGCTCACACGCGGACATGGCGTGAATGTGATGCTCGATCTGGTCGGCGGCCCCTATGTGAAGGCCGGCCAGAAATTGTTAGCGGTGAAGGGACGCATGGTGCTGGTGGGAACCGTGGGCGGCGGCAGCTACGAACTGGAGTCGCGCTATGTGATGAGCAAGCGGCTGCAGATTCGCGGCACCGTGCTGCGCGCCCGCAGCCTGGAAGAAAAAATCCGCGCCACGCAGGCTTTCGCGTCAGAAGTTGTTCCCCTTCTCGCTCGCGGAGTGCTTCGCCCGGTGATTGACAGTACGTTTGCGCTCAAGGATATTGGAGACGCTCACCGGCGACTGGAATCGAACCAGAGCACGGGCAAAGTGGTGATCAAAATCTGATTTATTTGCCCGCCCCCGGCATTCCTGCTGCCGCGTCTCCGCGGTCGCGCACGATCTGCGGATTCTCGGGCAGATTCCTGGGCCGGTACCTGCATTTTGTGCTCTTAAGCCGCTGCTCCACAGATTCATGCATCATCATTTGCGCTGGGAACTTGCGGTGGCGTCCCAGATTGATGCGCAGCCGCTTTACCCATTTTCCCGCCGCCGTAAGCACGTGCACCATCTTCGGCCACAGTTCGGCGATCCACCACCAGCGGCGCAGCGACTCGTGCTGATGAACAGTCTCGGGATCTGGTGTGGCGAATACGCCGTCGGCGCCCAGCACGTGTTCTTTGCGCGCCGGATCAATCCTGAGGCCGGCAGCCCCGGCTTCGCCCAGCATCCAGCGCAGCGCGATCTGCGATAGTTGACTTTCACTTTCCGGGTAGCTGCCGCCGACATCAGAGTGCACCCCCGCAAATAAAACTTCCATCACGCTCTGCTGCGGATTCCTGGGGCTGGCCGGCCCAAACAAATTGCTGCGAAAGAACGCCCGGCGTTCGTCAATGGAAACTGCGTGCCGCACAATATTGAAGTCCGGATTGCTGGCCGCGCGGGTATAAGGGAATGTAACTGCCTGATATACCCAGCCCACAGAACTGACGGTGTCCCACGCTCCCACAAAATGCGGCTTACACTCGCGCGAGAATGTGCTTTTGAAATCGAACGCCACCGGAAAATCAATTTCTTTGTTCTTGATCATGCGTATGGCATAGGGAATCAGACCTTCGTTTCCCTTCGTCAGCAAACCAACGATGTGCAGCATGCCGCACAATGCCCGCGCCGTGTACGCGCCGCGGCTGAACCCGAAGACATAGACCTTATCGCCCGGCTCGAATGTACGCATCAGGAACTGGTACGCGTCCGCCACGTTGTCAGAGAGCCCATATCCAAATGCCAGGCCGATGACTTTTGTCCACCACTTGCCGAGATGGCTCAAGGCGTTCCGCGAACCAATGGTCCCCACGCCTGGGTGATAGTACGCGAGCTGATTCTCATCACGGATCAACGCCTTGTAGAGCTTGATCACATTTGATTTACTTTCATCGAATTGATTGCCGGTTCCGTCGCAGCAAATGACAATATTCTTCGGCATGCCGTCCCCCAAAAGCTTGCATTGCCGTGACTATAACGCACCTGCTGGAAACCGGCAGCAACAACTTTGCCTTAATCCGGGAATGCAAAGGTTTGCAAAAGACAACTAAAACAAGGCATTAGATTGCGTTAATGTAGCGGACCGATCACAGCGATTTCGGGTGGAGACGGCGATTATTCAGTCGGCTGCGGCGGCAGTAATTCTGCGGCAGTAAAACAGTCTGGCGGGTAGGATGTTGCGTGGTTCAAAATCCTGATCTATATGGTCAAAGTGGCTTTTCAAATATGGCAGCACAGCGCGCGTGAACTGATAGACCAGGACTGAACCCTGTGGCTTAAGCGCCCGCCGTGACTCGCGCATGATCTTTTCCCGCAAGGGCACCGGCATGGTAGTGAACGGAATGCCTGAAATGATGTAATCCGCTCCGTCCAGCTTCAGCCTCTCCAATTCCTTCTGAACCTGTTCTGCCGATCCGTGGACCACGTGCAGCCGCTTGTCTGGAAATGCGCGCTTCAGGTAATCGACAAAATCTTCATTCATCTCAAACGCAATCAGGCGGGTGAGCGGAGACATGCGCTCCAGGATCCGGCCGGTGATGGTGCCCACGCCGGGGCCATATTCCACAATGGTGCGCGCGTGCTTCCAGTCCACCCTGCTGAGCAGCCTATCGACAAGGAATCGCGAACTCGGAATCAGTGATCCCAGCATGCGCGGATGCTGCAGGAAATTCTTGGCGAACAGCAGCGTCTCTTCGCCGCGGGACGGCTTGGGTTGTATTTTTCTGGCCACTAGAAGTACGTTGATGCAGTGCTACGCGGGACGCGGATAACCATACTCGTCCTATCTCTGAGATGTAAAGAGAAGGAAAAGAGATCACCGTGAAGAGGGTAAAAACAGCAGGCCCTTTGCAGATGCAAGTTTCCGCAGGATTCAAGGATTACACACCCGCCGTTCCGGACAAATTACACGCTAATTGCTCGTTGCCGCCACTCCCTTTTACAGAATAGAATCAGCAGTGAGTCTTGCCCCACAGGAACCCCCTTTGAATTTAGTCCGTGCCATTTATCCGGGCTCGTTTGACCCGCTCACCAACGGCCATCTGGACCTGATTGAGCGCGGCAGCAAGATCTTTGACGAGCTGATCGTCGGCATCCTGCGCAACACGGAAAAAGACCCGCTGTTCACGCTGGCAGAGCGCCTTGACATGCTGAACCAGATGGTCAGGCGTTTTGAGAATGTGCGCGTCGAAAGTTTTGAAGGACTGCTGGTGGATTACGCAATGCAAAAGAACGCTAAGGCGGTCCTGCGCGGAATTCGCGCCATCAGCGACTACGAATACGAGCTGCAGATGGCTCTAATGAACCGCAAGCTTCAGCCGCACCTGGAAACCGTGTTCATGATGCCTGCTGAAGCCTATTCCTATCTCAGCTCACGGCTGGTCAAAGAAGTGTTCCGCCTGGGCGGCTCTGTGCGCGGGCTCGTTCCCGAGCTGGTGGAAGAGCGTCTGCGTGAAAAATTTCATGGCACTACCGCAATCAAATGAAGTGAGGATTTCATGGCAACTTTCCCCGCAATCAAGCAATTTACGGATCGCGTTAACCGCATAGAGATTTCCGCTACCATGGCCGTGGTGGCGGAAGCCGCCAAGTTAAAGGCCGCCGGGGCTGACCTGGTGGAGTTCGGAGCGGGAGAACCCCATTTCCCCACGCCGCAGCACATCAAGGACGCGGCCATTGCCGCCATTCAGCAGAACTTTACGCGCTATACGGCAGTTCCGGGCATGCTTGAGCTGCGCTCCGCCATTGTGCAGCGCCACATCGCCGACTTTGGTTCCGACTACAAGCCCGAAGAGGCCATCGCCTCCACCGGCGGCAAGCTGGCGTTATTCAATGCCATTCAGGTGCTGGTTGATCATGGCGATGAGGTGATTTTGCCGGTTCCTTACTGGGTATCATTCAAAGACATCATCGAGTACGGCGGCGGGAAGTGTGTTTATGTTGAAACCAATGAAAACGAGGGGTTCCGCCTTACCGCGGAGATGATTGAACGGCGCGTCACGCCGCGCACCCGCGCCATTATCATTAACAGCCCCAACAATCCCAGTGGCGCAGTGATTGATCCCGAGGATTTCACGTCGATTCTGCGGATGGCGCATAAGCGCGGCATTTACGTAGTCTCTGACGAGTGCTACGTGTACCTGAACTACACCGGGAAAACATTTTCCGCCGGGTCGGTCCGCGATGTAAAAGAGCATTTAGTTATCGCCGGTTCTTTGTCGAAGACTTACGCCATGACGGGCTGGCGTCTGGGATACGCGCTTGCTCCGGCGCCCATCGTCAGCGCCATGACGAAGCTGCAGAGCCAAAGCACTTCCAGTTCGGCGCAGATGATCCAGAAAGCGGCCGTTGCCGCGCTTACGGGGCCGCAGCAATGCGTAGCGGATATGAAAGCCGAGTACATCCGCCTGCGCGACCAGACGCTCGATCTGGTGGGCAAGATTCCCGGAATCACCTGCGTCAAGCCACATGGGGCGTTTTATGTTTATCCCAACGTTTCAGCCTATTTTGGCAAGAACGGCATCAAGTCCGGAGCCGATGTGGCAAAGCGTTTGCTCCATGAAGCGCACGTGGTCACCGTCCCCGGCGAGGCTTTCGGCACCCGCGAGCACATCCGCCTTTCCTATGCTACTTCTCCCCAGGAGATCAAGCGGGGACTGGAACGGATGCAGGCATGGTTCGCCAAGTTATAAGGTAAGTCATTGCCGCACAAGGATTAGGAGGCGTTGTTTCAGCCGCTCTGGACAACGCCTCTGGCTTTCTTTGACTCTAAAATAAATCGAGAGTTGTTGCGGCCGAATCGCCCAGCCGTGAAAACACGAAGAACACAGTTCCAATGTCTGAGCTCTATCCATTACTTTTAAGGCCGCAATTTCATGAGCGCGTCTGGGGAGCCCGCAGTCTTGCGCCAATCTATCCTGACCTGGCCACCTCGGCTCCGGTGGGCGAAGCCTGGCTGACCGGCGAAGAATGCCAGGTCGCCAATGGACCGCTTTCCGGCCGCACCTTGAGCGATCTCAGCCGTGACTTCGGCGAACAACTCATCGGCTCAGTAGCCCCGGTTCCATCACGTTTTCCTTTATTGATTAAGTTTCTTTTTCCCCGGGACAAGCTATCCGTGCAGGTCCATCCCGACGACGACGACGCGCGACATCTGGGCGAGCCCTGCGGAAAGACCGAGTGCTGGTATGTGGTCAATGCCGAACCCGGCGCTCAAATCGGCCTTGGCCTTAAACCGGGCGTCACCAAGCAGGAAGTCGAGCGCGCCATCCGCGAGGTTCGGATGGAGCAGTTGCTCAACTGGATAGAGATTCGCCGTGGCGACATGATCTATGTGGATGCGGGAACGGTTCACGCAATTGGCCCCGGCTCAGTGATTGTGGAAACGCAGCAGAATTCTGACACTACCTTCCGGCTTTACGATTACGGCCGCCCGCGCGAACTGCACATTGAACAAGGGCTGCGCGCGACGAGGGAAAAGACGCACGCCGGGAAGGTCAAACCGGGCGAGCCGGTGAGCGAAAAAGGCAAAACACAATCCAACCTGCTTTCTTCACCCTGCTTTGTTGTGGATCAATTTGCGCTGAAACAGCCTTGGCAGTTCCAGCGCCCGCGGCATGCGCGGCGCAGCGTCTGGTGTTTGGTGGCGACGCAAGGCTGCGGCGTGATCGAGCACGAAGGCAGCGCGCAAGTCACGTTCGCTGCGGGAGAGGCGGTTGTCGTCCCGGCAGCGGTAGAAAGGTTTATTCTAAGGCCGCAATGGGAGCTGGAATTTCTCTGCTCGTCATTGCCGGTGGAACAGGTTGACCACCCCAAGACAACTCTATACGAATTTACGGCAAGCTCTACATAACGTTGCTTTGGGAATTGTTAGCTGACTGCCATCAGGAATTGTTAGTTGCATTTTGCTATTTATGTCTCATTTTTATCCAGTCATCCTCGCCGGCGGCAGCGGGACGCGGTTTTGGCCGCGCAGCCGCCGCAGGCTGGCCAAGCAGGTTTTGGCTCTGGATGGAACTCAGACCATGATCCAGAAAACGGTCGAGCGCCTTCTCCCGCTCAGCCCGGAAAAAGATTTCTGGATCATCACCAACAACTTTGTGAACCAGGAAATCGCGCGCCAGCTTCCCGGAATTCCTCCCGACCACATTGTTGTAGAGCCCGAGCCGAGAAACACCGCACCGGCCATCGGTCTGGCTGCATTCCTGCTGCACCGTTTTGACCCGCATGCGGTGATCGGCATGTTTCCCGCAGACCACGTCATCGCCAATGAGCAGAGGTTCTGCGTAGTTCTGCAACGAGCCATCCAGATAGCCTCTGAAGGCGAAAACATCGTGGTAATGGGTATTCAGCCCACGCGGGCCGAAAGCGGCTATGGCTACATTGAAACCGGGGACCCGATCGATCCTGAATTTTCCCATGTTCGCCGTTTCACGGAAAAGCCCAATCAGGCCAAGGCCGACGAGTTCTTCGCTGCGGGCAATTACTACTGGAACAGCGGCATGTTCGTGTGGAGTACGCGGACTTTGACGGGCGCGTTGCGCGAGCACTTTTCTGAAAGCGCGCCGCATCTTGAGAAAATTGCCGCCGCCTGGGGCGGCAAGGACTTCGACGCCATTTTCGCCGACCTGTACCCTCGCTGCGAAAACATCAGCATTGATTACGCGGTGCTGGAGCCGCGCTCGGCCAAAGGCCAGCATTCCTCCAACCTGCTTTGCCTGCGGGCTGATTTCGGCTGGAATGATCTTGGCTCATGGGCCGCGCTCTATGAGCATCACGCGCTCCACGGCGCCGCAGAAAGCCATAACGTGGTGGAGAGCAAGGACATTTACGCCATGAATGCGTCCGGCAATTACATCTACGCTCCCGGCAAGTTCGTGGCGGCTGTGGGAGTGGACAACCTGGTTGTGGTAGAAACCGAGGACGCAATCCTGGTGACCACTCGTGAGCATTCGCAGGACGTGGGCAAAATTGTGAAGTACCTGAAAGACAAAAAAATGACGGAGCTGGTGTGAATGCACCCAGCGGCTGCGCGTTTAACAGCAGGATTTAAGCCGACCTCCGAGTTGTGAATCCTAATGGCTGGTTCTCCATGCAGAGCGAGCTGCTCCGAGGGGAATTCAAAATGCATCTGAATTCCTGCAAGGGAAAATTTCATGTCCGCTAACGAGATCAAATTCGGTACCGATGGCTGGCGGGGCGTAATTGCCGAAGACTATACCTTTGAAAACGTACGCCGCGTGGCCGGGGCTATTGCCGCTTATGTCCTCAAAAAAGAAGACGCCCGACGCGGGCTGGTGATCGGCTATGACACGCGGTTTGGCTCGCGCCGTTTCGCCTACGCCGCGGCGGAAATCATCGCCCAGGCAGGCGTCCCCGTAAAAATCTCGAACGACTACACGCCTACGCCGTCTCTTTCCTACGCGGTGAAGCACTTCGGAACCGCCGGCGGCGTGATGATCACCTCCAGCCATAATCCCTGGAACTGGAATGGAGTGAAATTCAAGGCAAATTACGGCGGCTCGGCTACGCCGGCCATCATGGCCCAGATTGAAGCCGAGGTCCGCGCCGGCTCCATGCCGAAAGGCAGGCCCGCAAAGATCGAAGAGACGGACTTCAAGACGCCGTATGTTGCCGCGATTACGAAATTCGCGGACCTCGACAAGATCGCTAAAGCAAATTTTAAATTCGCCATTGATTGCATGTACGGTTCCGGCCGGAACGTGCTTGCGGAGATTTTTCAAGATCGCGGCGTGCCGCATGTGCAGATCAGAAACGACGTGAACCCGCTATTCCCAGGGATTAATCCTGAGCCCATTGAGCCGCATGTGCGCATGCTGCAGGAAACCGTGGTCAAAGAGAAGTGCCATGCCGGCTTCGCTACAGACGGTGACGCCGACCGAATTGGCGCAGCCGCGGAAGATGGCGGCTTTGTCGATTCACACAAGATCTACTCCATCCTTCTGCAATGGCTGCTCACGCACCACAGTGATTGGCCCGGCGATGTTGTGCGCGCCTTCAACACCACGCGCATGCTCGATCGCATTGCCGCGAAGCATTCGCGCAACTTAGTGGAATGCGGCATCGGGTTCAAGTTTATTTGCGATCTGATGATGGAACGGCAGGTGCTCATCGGCGGCGAGGAGTCCGGCGGCATTGGCATGCAGCGCCATCTGCCCGAGCGTGACGGCATTCTTAATTCTCTGTTGCTGGCCAACGTGATGGCAGACGAGGGCAAGAGCCTGGGGCAGCTTGTCGCGTCGCTGCAATCCGAATACGGTCCTCACTTCTATGCCCGCCGCGACCTGCACATTCCCAATGACGTAAAGAACGCAGCCATCGCCCGCGCTGCGGGCAGCGAGACTGCCTCTCTAGGCCGCTTCAAGATTCTGCGCAAAGAGAACCTTGACGGCATCAAGTTTTTTCTCGATGCTCCCGTTTACGACAAAGGCGCTGAGGCATGGGTATTACTGCGCTCTTCCGGCACCGAGCCCTTGATGCGCATCTACGCGGAAGCGTCTTCGCCCGCGCTGGTGCAGGAAATACTGGAAGAGTCAGTGGCATTTGTGGACGCGAAAGTACCGGTGGGGTCGCATTCATAGCGAACTCTCGCCGGTCTTTCCGGACCGCGTCAGCCACCACGTAATCGGGATTAGGGTTCACCTCTCTCGTCTCAATGTTTTGCAACCCCGCAGCTCTGTCCATCACCCAATAAGTACATGGTATTTTCCGGCCTTTCCGCCAAAGCCGCGCGTGTGCTTGCGTTCGTCTTTCTGCTGACGACGCTGGCAATGGCTGGAACTCTGGCCTGGGGATATCTCTTCGTTCGCAAGCTGGCCCTCAGTCCCATTGCAGAACCCGAATTGCCGGCCAAGATGAAGCCCGCGAGCTCACCTGCTTCGCCACTACAAGTGCATTACGAGCTCAACCTGCCTGGACGCGGCGAGATCTTTCCTGCGTTTTCCGGAGGCCACGCCGCCGATTACTGGCCCGTAGCCGTTCTGAGCATTTCCAATACCGCTTCCAAGCCGGTGATGCAGATCATCACCGCGCAAGTTCGCGGGTGGAGCTCCGAGCTGCGGCAGACCGCCATCATCGGGCCGCACGAGGCGCGCAGCTTCAGTATCAGTCCCGACCTTTTGGCCAACGCCTATCAGAACAGCGAGATTCGCCGCGCCACCCTCGATGTAGAAGTGAAGGACCCGGGCAGCGGGCACACGTTTGCTCAGCAGCGCCCGGTTTTCATCCACGGCTCATCCGACCTTTATTGGGGACGCAAATTCTCTAACGCGCAACTGCTTGCCCGCTGGGTCACCCCTCATGACGAAACAGTGCTGCAACTCGTTTCGCACGCTGAAAGGCTCATCCCCGGAGGGCGGTTGCGCGGGTATAATCGCGTCCCCCACCATAATCTGGAAAGAGACGTTCGAGCCCAGGCTCTGGCCGTATTCCTGGCGCTGAAGCAATCGCGCATCAGCTACGTGAGCAGCATCTACACTTTCGGCAACTATCCCGGTGAGACGCAACGCATCCGGCTGCCGCGCGAAACACTCTCGCTCAGCAATGCCAATTGCATTGACATGAGCGTCGCTTTTGCTTCCGCCATGGAAAACCTCGGCATGCAACCGATCATCGTGATTGTGCCCGGTCATGCATTTGTGGGCGTGAGGCTCGGGCCAGGTTCGCAACACATCCTGTATCTTGATTTGACAGTGCTTCCGGAAGGCACCTTCCGGTCGTCCATCAGGCGTGCGCAGGGATGGCTGAAGAAGACCCCGCAAAACGAAGTCCTCACGGTGGACATCGGCGCAGCGCGTTCGCTAGGCATTTATCCGATGCCGACCACGCCGGCAAGTAACCAGGTTGCGGCTTCATTGCCCAATGCGCGGTGATCCCGATGTGCTGGTGATTGGCGCTGGCGCCGCTGGCCTGGCAGCAGCAAGAGAACTCTCAAACGCGGGTATGAGGATTCTTCTGCTGGAAGCCCGCGACCGCATCGGCGGCCGCATTTTCACCGACCACAGCGCCGGATTTCCCATAGAGCTGGGGGCCGAATTTGTTCACGGCCGCTCTCCTGACCTTTTTGGACCAATAAAAAGAGTACCGCTTGACGTCGCCCAAGTCGCAGGAGAATTGCGGCGCAAAACTAACGGCCTATGGGACGATGCCGGAGACGTCATGGCCGAGGTCAATCACCTCTTTGAGAAGATGCCGGCGAATGAGCCGGATCAGTCGTTCCAGGAATACATTGAGAAATCACAGTACAGCTCGGAGACCAGGCAACTGGCGTTGAATTTTGTTGAAGGCTTTCATGCCGCGGACCCCCGGCGCGTGAGCGTGCAGTGGCTGATCCGCACCACCCAGGCGGAAGAAGAGATCGATGGTGAAACATCATTCCGTGTGCGACACGGTTATGACGGCGTGGTGAATGCGATTGCTGACGAAATGCAGCCTGAACGCTGCGAAACCCTGCTGAACAGCCCCGTCAGTGAAATTCGCTGGCGGCCCGGAGAAGTCAGCGTCCAGAGCCATACCGCAGAATTTCGCGCGCCCTTGGCCGTCATAACCCTACCCTTGGGCGTGCTGCAGTCAGACTCAGTTCACTTCGATCCTCCACTCCCGCAGGAAAAGTTTCGGGCTATGGCTCTTCTGGAAAGTGGTCCCGTGATTCGCGTGACCCTTTGCTTCCATGACCGGGTTTGGGAAGAGCAGCCGGAGATGCGCCATCTGAGTTTTTTGTTCACTGATGATCTGCAATTTCCGGCGTGGTGGACTAGTAATCCGTTTCCGTATCCGATCTTGACTGGCTGGGCCGCCGCCAGATATGCCCACGCTCTGGCGGGCAAGAGCCGCGACGAGCTCGTCTCGGCTGCGCTCGAAGCGCTTGGCCGCATTCTGGAGATGGACCACGTCAGCCTGGCCTCTCGGCTGCGCGCCGCGTTTGTGCATGACTGGCAGGCCGATCCGTATTCCCACGGCGCATACAGCTACGTCGGCAGAGGTGGCCTGAACGCGCCGGCTAGTTTAGCAGCGCCGGTTGAGAACACTCTCTTCTTCGCCGGAGAAGCAGCAAACGTCGAAGGCCACAACGGCACCGTCCATGGAGCAATCGGCTCGGGAACGAGGGCAGCGGAAGAGATACTCAAAGCAGTGAACGCCAGGAAGCAGCAGTAGAGCAATCTCGCGACGATCCCGCCGCTTCTAAGAGGCGGGATTTACAATCGCTGCATGCGTTTGGCAGGCAAAACCGCCATCATCACGGGCGGCGGCAGTGGGATTGGCAAAGCGATTGCCGCAGCCTTCGTGCACGAAGGCGCCCACGTTGTGATATGCGGCCGCGATGCCGCGAAACTGGAGCGTGCCGCCAGGGAGATCGGATCGTCGTGCCTGGCCGTAACCGCTGATGTCTCTGACGATGGCGCGCCCGGCAAGCTGCTGTCGCAAACGCTGGAGAGATTTGGCCGCATCGATGCGCTGGTCAACAACGCCGGAGTGCTTCTACCCGGCACAGCAGAATCGCTGAGCGAAACCGAGTGGGACCAAACCTATAACATCAATGTCCGCGCTGTGTGGCAGCTCTCACGAGCGGTATTGCCGCACATGCGTGCGGCGGGCGGAGGTTCCATCATCAACATCGGCTCGGTGCTGAGTTTTCTGGGAGCACGCAACCGCGTCGCCTATGCGACTTCAAAGGGCGCTGTATTGGCCATGACTCGAGCCATGGCGCTCGATCATGCCGCGGAAAAGATCCGGGTAAACTGCATTTGTCCTGGCATTGTTGAGACGGAGATGGTGGCCGCCTTCAACCTGGACGAGAAGGCCCGGCAACAGCGAATTGCTGCGCATCCCATGGGCCGCTTCGGGCAGCCGGAAGATATAGCCGGGCTGGCAGTTTTTCTCGCCAGCGATGAAGCTGCATGGATCACCGGAGCCGCTTTCCCAGCGGACGGCGGTTACAGCGCGCATTAGCGAGACCATGTGGAGAACTGAATGAAGAAGAAAACCAGCCATGTACGCGCAAATTCTGCGCCGGCTCTGCCTGTGGCAGATGTAATGCAGTTTGAGCCGCTGGCACGGAAACGTCTGTCACAGATGGCCTACGATTACATCCGCTCCGGCGGGGCGGATGAGATCACCATGCGCGAAAACCGCCTGGGCTTTGAACGGCTGGCGCTCTCGCCGCGCGTGCTGGTAGATGTTTCAGAGATTAATACGCGCGTATCACTGTTGGGCTTTGAGCTGGACTCGCCGATTCTCCTGGCTCCCATAGCTTATCAGCGCCTGTTTCATCCAGAAGGCGAACTGGCGACCGCTCGCGGCGCGAATGCCGCAGGCGCTATCTTCGTGGTCAGTACCTTTGCAACCACCCCAATTCGTGAAATCGCAAAGAATACGAGCCAGCCAATTTGGTTTCAACTTTACGCTCAGCGCGATCGCGCTTTCACGCGCAACATGGTTGAGCGCGCCGTTGCCGAGGGCTGCAAAGCTCTCTGCCTCACTGTAGACACACCGGTGCTGGGCTGCCGCTACGGGCAAATCAAATTTGCTCCCCCGCCTGGAATTGATTGTCCTCAGTTGCATGGATTGGCTGAAACGCTCAAAATTGCAAGCCGTCAAACGCGCGGCTCCGGCATTTACGATCTGCTGTCGAACCCGACATTCACTTGGCGCGATGTTGAATGGCTGCGCTCGTTCGCGAATGTTCCGCTGGTTCTGAAAGGCGTTATGAACCCGGACGATGCGGTTCGAGCGGTTGACGCAGGGGTTGACGGCATCATTGTCTCCAACCACGGCGGCCGCAATCTCGATATGCTGCCTGCCGCAATAGAAGCGCTGCCGCGCGTGGTGGACGCAGTTGGCGGGCGCATCCCGGTGTTGATGGACAGCGGTATCCGTCGCGGCACGGACATCCTGGCGGCACTGGCCCTGGGAGCGCGCGCCGTGCTGGTTGGCCGGCCGTATGTGTATGGCCTCGCCGCCGGAGGGGCGGAAGGCGTGGAGCGTGTGATCCGGATTTTGCGCGAAGAGTTGGAGCGGGCCATGGCGCTTACAGGAAGGCGATCCATAGCAGAAATTGATTCCTCCGTGCTGTGGCGCAAGGAAACCACTCTGGCGTCAACGCAATCGGCTTCGAGATAGATACAGGCGGCAGCCCTCATTAAAACAGAGAAAAAGGGGCCGGCCTTTCCGCCGCAGCCCCTTGAACTTTTGAATTGCGGCTGTTTACTGCCTGGGCGGCCTCTGACGATTTCTCCGCTGCTGAGCAGGTTGCGGCGGTTTTGGCTGGTCCGCCGCTTTCGGGTTGGTTACCGGAGAGCCGTTGTCTTCATTTTGCGGGATGGGCGGCAGCGCTTTCTCGATCGGTTTGCGCGGGAACATCTCATCTCGCTGCGCCGCCAAATAAACAAACGACGCCACGATGACTGCCGCTTGCTTGAGGTCGTCCGGCTGCAAACGATCGTAAACGTCCATATTGGAGTGATGCGTCCGCGTGTCATACTCCACCGGGTCCTGGATGAATTGAAAGCCGGGAATGCCGACAGCATCGAACGAGAGATGATCTGTCCCGCCGGTGTTGCGCATGGTGAGAGTATCCATGCCGAGATCGTGGAAGGGCTTCATCCAGGCCTCAAAGATGGGTTCTACTGCGGCATTCTCCTGCATGTAAACGCCGCGAATTTTTCCGGTGCCATTATCCAGGTTGAAGTAGACAGATACCTTGGATTGCTCGCCCGGTTTGATGGTCATTGGGCCCGCTTCACGGCGAATCACCGTCGGGTCGCCCTGGCGTTCGGGATCCTTTAACGGCGGACGGCTGCCGAAATGCTGCGTCACATACCATTGCGAGCCCAGCAGGCCCTCTTCCTCGCCGCTCCAAAGGCCAATGCGGATGGTGCGGCGTGGCTTGATACCGAGTGCTTGCAGGATGCGCACGGCTTCCATCATCACCACAGTCCCGGCGCCGTTATCCGTGGCGCCTGTGCCCGAGTGCCAGGAATCCAGGTGTGCGCCCAGCATCACCACTTCGTCTTTCTTGTCCGTGCCGGGGATTTCAGCAATGGTGTTCCACTGCGTCATGGCAGGGTAGAACGTGTTTTTGACGTTCACTTCAAGCTCAACCGGTATTTTCTGAGACAGGAGCCGGGCTATGCGGTCCCACTGCTCCTGCGCCACGGTAATCTGGGGAATCTTTGCCGTCTGACCTTCCTTGTAAGAGCCGCCCTGCTGCACAAAGACGGTTCCACCACCCAACGAGCCGCGGCTGTGGTCGATAATAGCCAGAGGCTTTTCTTCATCGAAGAACTTGATGACCTGCTGGAAAAACTGGAAACGCCGGCGAAATTCCCGGAAGCGGGCGTCATTGCGCTCGCTGGGAACCTGATACTGCCCGATGTCTGCCAGCTCCTTGTCCGTATAACGCTCGAAAAGAGGCTCAGCGGAGGGCTTCATCTCCGGATCTTCGCCAAAAAGAACGATCTTGCCGGCCAGCTTTCCTTTGTAACGGGCCATGTCCTCGGGCGTGCGGATATTCACCCTAACCACCTGGCCGCGTACTGGGCCATTCGTGCCCGGAGTCCAGGCTTTGGCGTAGGCGATGAGCGGAGCGACATCCGGGGAAACCATATGAACGTTGATATATTCGTTGGCCCATCCGCGACCAAACGGAGTCCACGGCTCCAGATGCGCATTGACCAGCCCGAATGAGGCAAGCTGGTCGCGCGTCCAGTCATTGGCCTTCTTCATGTTGGGCGAGCCGGTGAGGCGTTCGCCAATGCCATCCATCAGTCCGCTGGCAAGCTCCATGACCTTGGAATTATGGAAGCCTTCGTAGCGAATGCGGCTGATGGTATCGAGGTCAACTTTTTCCTGTGCAATGGCAGTGCTGAGGCCCAGCACGCAAAACGCGCAGAGAACTACGGCGGCCAAAGGCCGGAAAACCTTCATGAATGACTCCTTGTTTATTGCAGCTACTGGGGGCAGGAAAGTTTAAACGCACCAAGCGCAACGGTCAAACACTGATCGGTAAAGAATTGTGAGACGGGTTATTCCGCTTCTGCAGCGGGGCGGTGGCGAAACATCCGAACCAGACTGATAATGAAGCCGCTTACGGCCGCCAGAAGTCCCACCGGTGCGGCCACTTTATAGGTAAGCGTCATGTCAGGGTGGGAATGGCTTATACCCCAGTAAATGAGGAAAGCGAAACACAAGACCGCCACAGAGAGAAAGAAGCAAATCACACCGGAAACAAGTCCGATTCCCGCGCTGATGATGAATTTTCCCATAAGACTCCGGTTGGGGCAGTGGCCGCCAACCCCTAAGTTAGAATAATACCGTGGATCAAGCAGCCCATCTAGAGATGCGTCCGGCGCAGGAGATCATCCGGAACGTCCGCGTGACCCAGACGCCCAACGGCATCTGCTACGCAACGGCCGGCGAGGTGACACTTCCCTCGGACGAATTGGAACGCATGCTGCAGGCCATCCCGCGCGCGATTGCTGCGGCGCTGGACCGCAAAGCGTTCTACTTTGTCCCCCTGGCGATTGGCGACGGCGACAGAACGCTGGTGGCGGAACATTTTGATCCCACACTGACGGACCAGGCAGTATGCCATCGCAACATTGAATCCGGTGATTCACAGTGCGTGTTCATCTCCACGCGGCTGCTCGAAGACCGCTTCTCAATTGCATTTGAGTTTTATATCAACGTAGGCCACGCGTTTGTGGACCGCGCCGGAATCTCTCCTGAGTTTGCCGACCTTGTCTGGGAGCAGGCCGGCAGCAACGTGCGCGGAGAGACCAGCCTGGATGCTTTTGAATTTCGCAAGCAGGCGCTGGCAGGTGGACGCGTCGATGAAAAAGCCAAATCGAATTATCTGTCAGCCACGTTTTCTGACGCTATTGCCATCTACCTGCTGTCTCTCTGCCTGGACGTGGACTACTACGAACTGCGTGAGCGAGAGTATCCTCTGTTGGCGCCCCCGGCCATGGCAGCGCGTCTCAAGAAGGTTGCCGGGCTGTTTCCGCCGGGGCCGGGATTTCAATTCAATATCTTCTACAAGCGCAGGCATGCATAAGCGCAGCGACGCCGGCAACGCGTCGAGCTGCGCCGGGTCAGGAGCATCCGTGGTGTGTGCTGGCCCGAGCGAGTCAAGCGGTGTGGAGCAAAGCGACCAAAAGAGATGATTGCGCATCTACGGGGCAAGCTGCTTTCCAAACACCCAAACCAGGCCATCGTTGAGGCTGCGGGCGTGGGTTACGAGGTCAATATCAGCATCCCTACTTTTTCTGACTTGCCCTCACTGGGCAGCGAAGTCTCTCTTTTTGTTCATACACACGTCCGCGAAGACGCTCTCGCTCTGTTTGGTTTTTTGCGTTCAGAAGATAAGCAGCTTTTTGAGAAGCTGATCAGCGTCAGCGGGATTGGCCCGAAGCTCGCCATTACCGTTCTGAGCGGCATGCAGGCGGAAGCCATGGTGGCGGCCATCAAAGGCAATAACGTGGCTCTGCTCACGCGGATCCCGGGAATCGGCAAAAAGACCGCCGAACGCATGGTGCTGGAGCTGCGCGACAAGCTGGAAGCCTTCGGCGTGCCACCGGCGGCGGTGGCTTCACCGGTGGAAGAGGATGTCCTTTCCGCGCTGGTCAACCTGGGCTATAACCGGGCGGTGGTCGAGAAGTCGCTTGCGCAGCTTGGAGATAAGTCCGGGCAGTCGTTTGATGCGCTCTTTCGCAGGGCGCTGGCGGCCTTGGCAAAGTAAGAACCTCCGGCAAAAGCTCTATTTTTAAACGCGGCCATTCGGCGCTAAACTTCTCTGCATTCATGCCAGGCTTGCGGCGAATTACGATACTCATTTTGCTGGCCGGCGTATCTCTGCTTTGCGCTAAGAAAGTTCCGAAGCTCCAGCAGAGTTACCAGCTCAAGCCCGATCAAACTGCCGATGTTTCACTCACAAAACTGGTCACCGCGAAGCAGAATTGTGAAAACTGGGGCGTCGCCGCCGGACTTGAGTCCATGCTCAAGGAAAAGGGCGTCTCGCTAAACCAGAGCTTCTGGGTAATGCGCTTGAACTACGGCGAGCTGTGCGCGGATCTGCCCTCAATGGACGCATTGGCAAATGTGGTGGACAACGATTTTGTGCTCGATGACGGCCGGCACGTTCACCTGGATTTGCAGTACACCGAAGGTGTTCCAGGAGAAGTGGATTCCATCATCGCCGGCCTGCGGCAACAACAGGTTGCGTTGCTCATCTACCGTGGCCATCCCTACTACCTCTCAGGCGCGACCTACGACGAGTACATCGGCAAAGATGGCAGCCGCCTCTTCGAAATCAAGGAATTGCGATTGGCCAACACATTTGCAGGAGAACCCGGCATCGCGTTTGAGCGCGGCCGCGATGACCTCAGCGAAATTCAGGGGATTATCACCGTGACGGTGACAACGATTTGAGCGGGATTGCAGCAAGTAAAGCCACTATTTTGCCGGGGAACGCTGTTTGCGCGGCGTGGTTTGTGAGTTCGGAACTCGGCTCGGCGACTTTTTTTGCCGGACTGACCGGAGCATCTCCTTTCTGAGAAGAGCATTCGCCTTGGTTTGATAGCCCCGTCCACCCTCTTTCAGCCATTCAAGAACATCTGCATCAAGACGCATCGTGACCGGCTTTTTAAAAGGCCTGTACATTTGGCCGCGGACGCCCTTGCGCAACTGCTCCTCAGTAAGTTCAGGAATTTCGGAAAAATCTATGTCTTGATCTTCCTGCATTGTGATCGCCTGTAGTTCCATCTGGCGGTGCTTACCAGTCGCTTTCTTCATAAAATTTCCTCTCCCGCGGAGAAGTTAGCGCGGCCCCCAAGGTGCGTCAACACATTCCTGTACGTACACTTGAAGGTCGGAAACCTCCTGTTCTCGGGCGGCACGGGCCGCTGCGATATCCTCAATCCATGTCACAGTACAAACCGATTTTCCTGATTATTGCCATGCTGCTGTTCCCTTGCTCCAGCAATGCGCAGAAGGGGCCCACACCCGCCCCTGCGCAGGCCAAACATGAACTGCTGGCGCTCGAGCAGCAGTGGGTTCACGCGGAGAGCAATCCGTCGGTACAGGAGCGGATCCTGGCGGATGATTTTGTCCACGTGCTCCCATCCGGCTTCATCTCAAAAAAGGATCAGATAGATTTCCTTCGCAGCGGGAAACGATCCCCCGATCACTTAAAAAGGCACTTTGAAAATCTGAAGATCAGGATCTACGGTTCGGTGGGAATTGTGAACGGAATTGTGGTGGCGACGGACAAGTCTGGAACGCCTGCGCACAAAACCGTTTTTACAGACGTGTTTGCGTACAGGGATGGACGTTGGCAGGCTGTGAACTCGCAGGAAAATAGCTTTCAATGACGCGGAGATGAATAGCTGCTAACGCTTGGGTCACTTCCCAATACAAAAGCTGCTGAAGATCAAATTCAGAATGTCATCTGTCGTGGTCTCGCCGGTGATGGCATCGAGCGGACGGAGCGCGCCGTAAAGATCGAGCATGATCATCTCATGTGGAATCTTGCGCTCCACCGCCTGGCGCGCGGCATCAAGGCTGGTGATCGACTCCTCCACCAGGCGTTGATGACGGACATTGGTGAGAAAGCCGCTCTCGTGCTCGCTTCCGCTGTGCCCTGAGATCTGGCTCAGGATCTCCTGGCGAAGCTGGTCCATGCCCTCGCCTGTCAGAGCCGATGCGCGAAACACTTTGTAATCATCCATTTGCAGTGCGTGCGCCCCATCCAAGTCGATCTTGTTGGCGATGGCCAAGGCACGGCGACTCCGGCAGGCGCCAAGCAGTTCGGTATCCTCCGGCGAGAGCGCCTGGGTTGAATCGAGGACCACCAGCACCATGTCGGCCTCGCTGAGCGCCTCATAGGATTTGCGGATGCCTATGCTCTCTGCCTCATCGTGGGCCTGGCGAATGCCGGCGGTGTCGATCAGCTTTACCGGGATTCCGCCGAGCGCCACCGTCTCAGTAACCAGGTCACGCGTGGTGCCCGGAGTGGCGGTCACGATGGCGCGCTCGCGCTCTACCAGCCGGTTGAACAGGCTGGATTTCCCGACATTCGGCCGCCCCACAATCGCCAGTGTGAATCCTTCGTGCACGATCCTGCCGTAAGCAAACGACGCTCGCAATTGTTCGAGCGGTGCCTGTATGGCATTGATGCGCTGGCGAATTTCGTCGGCCGGAAGTACGGATACGTCATCTTCGGCAAAATCAATGCCCGCCTCCATCACGGCGATAAGGTCCACAAGTTTTTTCTTTACCGGCTGCAGGCGTTTGGAAAGTGCTCCTTCAAGTTGCTGGGCGGCCACTTTGGCCTGGTAGAGCGTCTGTGACTCGATCAGGTCGCGCACAGCTTCAGCCTGGGTGAGATCAATGCGGCCGTTGAGGAAGGCGCGCATGGTGAACTCGCCGGGTTCGGCAAGACGGGCGCCGGCAGCGGTGACCAGCTCAATCACATGTCGCAGCACAACAGGCGAGCCGTGGGCGGAAATTTCCACCACGTCATCCGTGGTATAGGAGTGCGGCCGGGCGAAAAACGTCACCACGACTTCATCAATGCGTTCGCGCGTGGCGGGCTCGATCAGCTCGCCGAAGAGCGCGTGGCCGGCTTCCATTTCATGGCTAAGGCGCAGCATGCCGGCCGCGATATTACGGGACTCGCTTCCCGCAATGCGGACCACACCTATGCCTCCACGCCCGGGCGGCGTGGCAATGGCGACAATGGTGTCATCCAGGTTCAAAGCTCAAGGCCCAACATTACGAGCTTCCATGCGCGCCCAGTGCTCTTCAAGTCGCTCATACAGGCCATCGACCTTGCGATGCAATTGCGCCACCTCGAGCTCGGCCTTCAGATTGACTTCGTAATCGAGATCGCCCTTTAAACGATCTTTGGCGGCCTGGCGGTTCTGCGACATCATGATGACCGGCGCCTGCATGGCGGCAATCATGGAAAGAAACAGGTTCAGCAGGATGTATGGATAGGGATCAAAGTGATGGGAGAAAAGCGCCGCGGTATTCAGCACAACCCATACGAGCATCACCACCCCAAAAATGGAGATAAACGTCCAGGAGCCGCCAAAGCTGGCCACCTTATCCGCCACCCGCTGGCCCAGAGTCATGCGCTCCTGCTCTTCCACGTTCAGGTTGCGGGAGACGCGCGTGCGCAGCAGATCGTCAGTAACCCGCAGCCGGCGGCCCACCACCGTAAGCAGGTCCATGGCTGCGTGAGGATGCTTATCGATAAAGTCCAGCAGCCGGTTGCGGTCCATCGTAAGCACCTGCGTGTCTTCCCGCGCCAGCGCCGTGGCTGTACGCGGACCGCCATCCAGGAATGAGAGCTCGCCGATGACTTCCCCGTGCTCGTTTTCCGCCAGCATGATCTTCTCGCCATCGTTGCTTTCGACGAACAGCTCTACGCGGCCGCTGCGCAGAATAAAGATCTCGCCGCCGGCATCACCGTAGTGAAAAATAATCTGGCCCGCCTTGTAATCCCGGCAGTTCATCATCTGCGCCAGTGCTTCGCGCTCTTCGGCATCCAGCAGCTCGAAGATCGGCACTTCGCCGATCATGTTGACGGTGGTAGACATAGTGGGTAGTTTAATCCAGATCTCTAAAGAGAGAGCAGCCAGAGATGGCGGGCTGGACTTGCCGAATCCTTTGATTAACGTCGCGCCGGTCGCGCCGGCTTGTAGTCTTTGGGATAGAGCACCACACATCGGCGCATGCCCTCACCTTCGCTTTCCGTAACCAGCGACTCGTGGTCGCGAAAAGCAAGATGAATCAGCCGGCGCTCGCGCGATGACATGGGGGCAAAGGAATAAGGCACGCCGGTCCGCAGGACTTTTTCCGCGGCCACTTCAGCCGCGAGCTTGAGTTCGCGATGGCGTGCGGCGCGGTAACCTCGGCAATCGAAAGCAATACGGTCATGTTCTTCACCGTGCAGCCGCACCGTCTCATGGGCCAGCGTCTCTATGGACCGCAATAACTCGCCCCCGCGCTCCAGCACCAGATCACTGTCAGGACCGGCAAGTTCCACCAGAATATCCGGCGTCTCCAGCTCCAGCCCCGCGGTAACCGGAGGGTTCACGGTGATCCGGTACTTCAGCCGGAATCCGCCCGAGGCGAGTATGTTCTTCAACAGGGAATCGATTTTTTTTGCCGCTGCAACCTTGTCCTGAAGCATTGTGGTCGTCTTTCCAACACCGGGATTCGGCTTATCTCAAAAATCATCGCTTGCGTGTAGCCCGCCGTTCCTGGCTCTTCCGCACCTGCTGCGCCAGTTCAGAGCGATTCAGGAAAATCTGTTGCACATAGCCAAGCACGTTGCTGATGGCCCAATAGACGCACAGTCCTGAAGCCACGCCCCAGCTTATGCCGCCAATCATGAGCGGGCCCATGAAATTGAGCATCTTCTGCTGTGTCGGGTCCATTCCTGCCTGCGGGGTGCTCTTCTGCATCACGAACATGGAAACCACGATGGCAATGGGCAGAATGTGCGTGGGATCAGGAGCGGACAGGTCCTTGATCCAGAGCCACGGAGCCAGGCGCAGTTCAATGGCGTTCCCCAGCATGGAGTAGAAGGCAAACAGGAAGGGCATTTGCAGCAGCATGGGGAAGCAGCCGCCAATGGGATTCACACCCTCTTTCTTGTACAGGGCCGACATTTCCTTCTGCATTTCCTGCCGGCGCGGATCGGTGATGCTATAGCGTTTGTACTTTTCACTGATTGCCTTGACCTGCGGCTGGATCTTCTGCATCTTCAGCGCGGATTTCTGGCTGGACATGCGCAGCGGCAACAGCGCCATCGTGATGACGACGGTAAGGAAAGCGATTGACCATCCCCAGTTCGGAATCCAGTGCTCATAGGTCCATTTGAGCCACAGGAACAACGGCTTGGCAATGAAACCGAAGGTGCCGAAATCGATGATGGCGCGGAGATCAGGGCCGCCTGGCTGGGCTTTCGTCTGTTCCAACAAATCCACGGCTTTGGGCCCGGCAAAGATGCGCAGTTGCGTCGGGCCGCTGGCGCTTCCGAATGCCGCTCCAAGGACAGAGACTTTTTCTTTGGCGGTGTCCCTGGGATTCGAGGGGTCCTTGGGCACTTCCACTTGGTTATTCAATGTGATCAGCGCGGTGCCATCGGGTGTAGGAGGCATGAATGCCACCACAAAGTACTTGTCTGAGAGAGCAGTCCAATAAAACGGGTCGGTGAGGGTCTGGCCATTGGAAACCCATTTGTGACCCGTGATGAAATTGCCTGATTTCGCACCCTTTCTCTCTACGCTGCCATTCTGGTTCCAATCAATGGTGGTGCTGGCATAGGCGCCCAGGTTGGCTTGATCACCCACACCGCCCGGCCACTGCGGGTACGCAGTTACCGGCTGCCCTCCCTGCGTAACCTCAGTTTCCAGGGAGACAATGAAGCTTTTCCCTTCAGGCCGGAAAACCTTGCGCGCGGAGATATCGCCATCCGAGTACTCAAAGACGATTGGATCCTTCTCCGTGCCCTTTCCATGCACCACATAAAGAGCCTGGTTCAATTTCTTTTCCAGGTCTTTGTCATAGGCAAAAAACGAAAACGGATAGCCGAGGACGGGAGCGGTGGAAGCGTTGACCAGATCCAGCGGCCCGCCTTGATCGTTCTTGTACTTTTTAAGAATCCAGGATTTCACCAGGCCGCCGCGGTTGGTGAACGTGATCTTGTACGCCTCGTTTTCCAGGACTGTTTCAGTTTCGGCTCCAGCCTGTTTGGTATGCGCCTTGGTCGCGGGCGTCGCGGCCCGGCGTTTCGTGTGAGCCGCAGGAGCCACAGTTGCCGTCGTAGCGGGGGCTGCGGGGGTGGCTTGGGCTTGTTGCTGTTGCGCTG
The DNA here is from genome assembly GCA_035712465.1 of Candidatus Angelobacter sp. Lineage (GTDB taxonomy): Bacteria > Acidobacteriota > Terriglobia > Terriglobales > Acidobacteriaceae > Angelobacter. The sequence continues at coordinate 13,673 of DASTAS010000012.1, read as the reverse complement.
TCTTTTGCTTTGGTTCAGATGTCTTCTGGGGTTGAGGTTTGGGCAGGAAGAACTGCATCACCGCTATGAGTACAAACACCAGGAAGAAGGCGAGCATCAGCCGCCTTTGTGAACCGGGATCATCTTGAGGATTGCGATATTCGGTCAAATCTTTGGTCTCAATCTATTCCTTCGGCACGGGATCGTAGCCGCCCTGTGCCAGGGGATTACACCGGAGCAGGCGCCAGCACGCCAGCATCGCGCCGTGAAAGAATCCGTGCCGGGCAACTGCCTCGGCCGCGTATTCCGAGCAACTGGGTACAAAGCGGCAGGCGGGCGGCAGCAATGGCGACACCAGATACTTATAGAATTTTAATAGTCGCTCGGCCACGGTCTTCATCGTCCCGCGCCTTTCTGGACAGCGGCAAAAAGCTGCTGAATTTCCCCACTCAGCTTCACAAAGTCCAGGTCCAAAACTGACTTTCGCGGATGCAACACAACATCTACCGGACGCGTCAACGATCCAAGCTGACTGGCAACCGCGGCCCGCATTCTGCGCCGGATCCTGTTGCGCGCCACAGCGCCTCCAAGCACTTTGCCAACCGCAAATCCAACTCGCGGCCCGGGAAGATCCTGGTCAGTGCGCGCGCGGTACAGGGCAGTTATATTTCCGGAGAAGCTTTTTTTTGCCTCCTGGTACACCCGTTGAAAGTCCGAATGTTTCAGCAGCCGCGAGCGCCTGGGAAATCCGGCTGAAGGCCTGTCCGTGATTCGTTGCAATACCAACCGCAACTCTCTAAACCAGTTACTCCCGGAAGCCCGGCTTCACGGAAACGCGCTTGCGCCCTTTGGCGCGGCGACGGGAGAGTACCGCCCGGCCGCTCTTTGTCTTCATTCGGGTACGGAAACCGTGCACCTTGGAACGACGGCGACGGTTAGGCTGAAACGTGCGCTTGGGCATTAGGCTATCGCGCTCCTGCAGGAGAATCTATTTGCTGTGTGCAAATGAAAAGTATAAAGGAAATCGCGCGCTGACGCCAACGCCGCGACCTCGGTCCCGGACAAGGCTGTGCAGGAAAGTTCTCCGTGTACATTCAGGAGCCGATTTCTGCTTGGGCGCGGAAGGCTGCTCCACAACCACGGCAAAATTGTTCCTATGATCCAATTGAACCAACAGGAAAATGTGATGGCCGTGGCGCATGATTACTAATTTTTGCACCATCACCGCAACAAAGAACAATTACTTGTGCAGAAAAATTCCTGCGCGGCCCGTTGGCGAAATATTTTTTCAAAAAAGCGTTTTTCGCGCATTTGCACAGAGGAATGCTTGTGCTAGTATGCCCTCCAGTCGATTGAAATTTTTTTGCTGCAAGGACTTTTTCAGCTGCTCTGTGGCGCCCATTTCAGAGCATGTAGTTCCCGGTTGTTACTACGTGGGCCCTGGCCGGCTCGCAACAGGAAAAACTCAAGCTAATGTCTTTATCCACTGCGACCGTTACCGCAACCGCGAACCCATGGATTCGAATTCTCTCCGCGATCGAAAAAAAGATCAGCCGCCATTCTTTTGACACGTGGCTAAAACCAACGCGCTTCAGCCACACCAACGGGAATATCATTTTTGTGCGCGTGCCCACGCCGGAGTTCCGCCACATCGGCGACAAGTTCGGCGATTTGATTCAGGAAGCCATGGACACGCTGGAGCCGCAATATCAGGACGTAAAGTTCGTTACCCTTGAAGAAGATCCAAGTGTTCCTCCTGTCCGCGCCGATGGCGGGTTCGCGCCTGTTTCGGTTCCGGCAAGCCAGCCGGGTGGCGCGAAGCAACAGCGGTTCGATTGGGATTCTGCTGCGCAACTCAATCCCAGGTACACCTTTGAAGCTTTTGTCATCGGCGCTGGAAACCAATTTGCCCACGCTGCGGCGCAGGCTGTGGCGGAGCGTCCATCCAAAGCCTACAACCCGCTTTTTCTTTACGGGGGCGTGGGCATGGGCAAGACGCACCTGATGCAGGCGATCGGGCATGAAGTTAAGCGGCGCCAGCCGCAGGCAGCCATTTGCTACGTTTCCAGCGAAAAGTTCACCAATGAGATGATCAATTCATTGCGCTACGATCGCATGACGAGCTTTCGCGACAAGTTCCGGAATGTCGACGTGCTGCTGGTTGACGACATCCAATTCCTGAGGCAAAAAGAGCGCACGCAGGAGGAATTCTTTCACACGTTCAATGCGCTTCACGAATCGATGAAGCAGATCGTGATTGCCAGTGATCGTCCGCCAAAGGAACTGGCCGAGATTGAAGACCGCTTGCGTTCGCGATTTGAATGGGGCCTGATCGCTGATATCCAGCCTCCGGATCTGGAAACAAAGGTCGCTATCCTGCAGAAAAAGGCGGAATCGGAGCGTGTCTCTCTGGCTACCGATCTTGCCTTATACATCGCTTCCAATGTGCGCACAAATGTGCGCGAGCTGGAAGGGGCTCTGATCCGGTTGATGGCCTACTGCTCTTTGACTGGCGCCGAAATCAACCTGGCGACAGCCCAGCAGGTGCTTAAGAATTTCATCGATTCGCAAGCGCGGAAGATCACCATTGACGCGATTCAGAAGGCGGTCGCCGAACAGTTCGGATTGCGCGCGGCTGAGATCAAAGCCAAGACCAATTCGCGAGCCATTGTTTTTCCTCGGCAGATCGCCATGTTTCTTGCCAAACAGATGACGGAAGCTTCGCTGCCCGAAATCGGAAGACAATTTGGCGGCAAACATCACACCACCGTGATGCACTCGGTGGAAAAGATTGAGCAGCAGAGGCAAACGGACAAGGACCTGAACCGGTTGTTGAATAAATTGACCGAGACCCTGAACAGTTGATTTCGCCGGGTGATCAGGGTGGACATTAATCTGTGGTTTTCCACTTTTCAGCGAGCTTTTCTCGCGCGCTCCCTGTGGAGCAATTGTGGAAACGGTGCAAGACAGGTCAGGAAAGCGCGGCCAGGGACATGATTCTCCAGTGCTTCGAACGGCAGACGGACCAGAATTGCAAGGCAGCGATTTCAGAAAAGCGTGGAAAAGGAAAGGGTTGGCATTGATTCCCACTTTTCCGCAGCCATCTGCTACTACTGCTGTATATATTTACTATTTGAGTTACTTTAGTAACCGATATTATTAGGGGGCCACAATATATGCCTTCCGCTGTGGCGACTGAGGTGGGAACCAGCATGGAAATCACCATCAGCAAAACAGATTTGCTCAAGGAACTTACGGCCACGCAAGGCGTGGTGGAACGCAAGACCACCATTCCGATTCTCTCGAACTTTTTGTTCGAGGCGGGCAATGACAAGCTCTCCATTACCGCGACCGACCTGGATTTGAGTTTGCGGACTTCATGTCCCGCCAAGGTGAAGAAGGAGGGCTCCTGCACTGTGCCGGCCCGCAAGCTATACGATTATGTCAAGCTGCTGGGCGATGGCGAGATCAGCATCAAGCTGCTGGAAAACCACTGGGTCCAGATTCGCAGCGGCCGGTCCAATACCAAGATGGTCGGCATGGCGCGGGCAAACTTTCCTGCTCTGCCGGTGTTCGCCGCGGAAACAGCCATTAAGCTTCCGGTCCAGGTGTTGCGCAACCTGATTGCAAAGACAATTTTTGCCATCTCAAATGAAGAATCACGATACACACTGAATGGCGCCCTTCTGGTGCTGAAGCCGGAATCGATCATCATGGTGGCCACGGACGGCCATCGCCTGGCGCACGTTGAGCATACCAATACAAAAATTTCCGTCAGCGGTGAGCTCAAAGTCCTGGTTCCGAAAAAGGCCATGGCCGAGCTGAGCACCTTGCTCAACAGTACGGATGCACAGGTGGTGGAGTTTGCACGCGATGAATCGACTCTATTCTTCCGCATTGGCGGCCGCCTGCTGACCTCACGGCAGCTCACAGGACAGTTCCCGAACTATGAAGCTGTGCTGCCGCGAGACAACAACAAATCTGTCGCAATCCATTGCGACGAGCTCTCTTCAGCTATCCAGCGCGTAGCTCAGTTCGCCGATGAGCGCTCGAACGCAATCCGCATGCGTCTTGAGAAGAATGAGCTGAAGGTTTCGTCTTCCAACACGGAAACCGGAGAGTCCGAGGATTCCATAGAAACCGCCTATACCGGCGACCCCATGGTTATCGGGTTCAATTCACAATATTTGCTGGACTTCCTTAAAGTGGTGAACACCGGAGATGTGCGCTTTGAGTTCAAGGACGCACAATCTGCTGGGCAGCTTCGTCCTGACGAGCCAGCAGACAGCGAGTATAAGTACCGTTACATCGTGATGCCGATGCGGATCTGATCGGAGAATCGAGAATTATCAGATAAAGCGAAAAGGCCGGACGGCAGGTCCGGCCTTTTCGCTTGCTTCAAAAGATGTTTCAGTTGGCCATCTTACGGGCCATCACGCGCTCGACGGTCCGTTCAACATTAGGCAGGAAGGAATCCATCTGGGCGATCGCAGATCCGCCCTGGCCGGAAAAAGGAGTGGCCATCAGAGCATCGTTCCAACGCTGGAAGATGAGCTTTGCGGGGGAATCGAGAACTGTCTTGCGTTCGGGCTGGGGCAGCCTGAAGCACACAATCCAAGAAATCACCGCGCCCATATAAACCAGGTTCCCGAGCAGATCCAGGGATAAACCCCAACCGGGATATTCAGTCCGCAAGAACGTAATGCTAAGTTCCGAAGCAGCTACAAGGCCCAGGCCCAACGCCGTACAGACGCTGTAACTGCGCCACGAAAGACCCAGTCGCTTTTCAAACAAGAAGAACAAGAGCAGCAGACCACATTGCATCATGGTAAGCCCTCGATCCAGATAAGCGGTTGCGGCGACGCACTTGAGCAGATGAGAACCAGCCGTCGAGAAAGCTGTTAACGATGCGGCGAGCAGAAGAAACAGCGCGGCCCAGCCGAATAACAACTTTGCGAGGTCAATAAGACCCGCATAGGGTTGCACGGCGTGCACAAATACCTCATACATGATGCCGAACTCCAGCAGCATCAACACGGTATTCAGCGTCCAGTACAGATAGAAATAGCTTGTCGAGGTCGGTCCGCCCATGACACCGGCAACCGTCAGCACCAAATCGATGGCTGCGTAAGCTACGTTATAGGCGAAAAATACTGGGTAACGCTTACGCAGTCCCTTGCCGGCAAGGACCTTGACGAGCCCTAACTGAAGAGCAACCGAGAGCAAGCAGACCACGGGAGGCAGAGCCGTTAACAAACTATTAGAAGGCGTATGCACAGAACCATCCTCCAAAGGGATGCTGAGCATACTACTGCACTCGACTCCGAGACAACCATCTAGCCCAGGTACCAAAGTACATTAACGGATAAGTAACTTGGCCTCGGTTACCGATTATTTGAGTGCGAGTCTTACTTGACGCAAAGACTGGCACTCGGAACCGGCGCGCAGGTTGGCGTGTAAGGGCCGGCATGACCCATCTGCAGATTGCTCATGGAAAATGTTGAATATCCAGCAAAAACAATGAGGGCGACGATGGAGGAACGAAGTAACGCTTTCATGGGGAAGGTTCTCCTGTTTTCTTTTTGGGTTTGGTGGTGGCCTAACTCACTGGTGGTAGTGGGTTAAGCGGAAGTAAGTATACAGAGCAAATGAGAATTTTCAAATAAATTTTTGTACCATTTCGGGATTCGTAATGGGACGGTATCCAACGGGCGCTTGTGACCCGTTTCAGCTCTGCTGTGGTACAATAGAAGCTGTGGACAAATAGACAATAAAGCTTTCGATTTCAGTAACTTGGGCTTTGTCCCAAAGCCTTCGCTTCAGGGCTAAAATAGGTTGGTCCGCGCACAATGAGACAGGAGTGAATGTTTGCCTTCCAAGGAATCCGCAGCAGCGGCCACAAAATCGATGAACGAGCAAAAGAAAAGCAAAAACGACGGGGGTAACGGAAACGGCAACTACACCGCGGAAGACATCAAGGTCCTCGGCGGCATGGAGGCTGTGCGGTTACGTCCGGCCATGTACATCGGCTCTAACGGAGAGATGGGATTACACCACCTTGTTTACGAAGTAGTAGACAACTCCGTCGACGAAGCGCTTGCCGGCTACGCGACGCGAGTCGATGTGACGATTCACATCGACAACTCCATCACGGTTGTCGACGACGGCCGGGGCATCCCCGTGGACGACATGGTGATTGATGGAGAAAAGATTCCCGCGGCTCAGGTTGTCTTGACCAAACTGCACGCCGGCGGCAAGTTTGATAACTCCAACTACAAAGTCTCAGGCGGGCTGCACGGAGTGGGCGTCTCTTGCGTGAACGCGCTCAGCCATCGTTTTGATCTGGAAATCTGGCGCGACGGCCATGTGTGGGAGCAGAGCTACTCCAAGGGCGAGCCGACGAGCAAGCTCAAAAAAACAGGAACCACAAAAAAGCGCGGCACCAGGATCCAGTTTCTTCCCGACAAGGAAATCTTCACTACCACGGAATACAACTTTGACACGCTGGCGCAGCGCCTGCGCGAGCTGGCTTTCCTGAACAAAGGGCTGCAGATCACGTTGACCGACGAGCGCCAGACCGACGCCAAGAGCGGCGAAGCCAAACACCTGGAATTCAAATACGGCGGCGGGATCGCTGAATTTATTAAGCATCTGAACCGCGGCAAGAGCGTGCTGCATGATAAGCCGATTTACATGGAAGCCGAGCGCGATGGCGTGGCCATGGAAATCGCGTTGCAGTATAACGACGGCTACTCGGAGACAGTGTTCAGCTTCGCCAACAACATCAACACGGTTGATGGCGGCACGCACCTCTCCGGCTTCCGCACCTCACTGACCCGCACCATCAACTACGCCGGCCAGCAGCTTGGATTGTTCAAGGATGTAAAGGAAAACCTCACTGGCGATGATGTCCGCGAGGGCCTGGTGGCCGTGGTCAGCGTGAAGTTGCCGCAGCCCCAGTTTGAAGGCCAGACCAAGGGCAAGTTGAATTCCGACATCGCCGGCATTGTCCAGGCATTCGTCAACGAGCGCCTGGGAGGCTTCTTCGAGCAGAATCCCACCGTGGCGCGCAAGATCATCAACAAAGCCATTGAAGCCGCGCGGGCGCGCGAAGCGGCGCGCAAGGCGCGTGATCTCACCCGGCGCAAGGGGGCTTTGGACGGCGGCGGCCTGCCCGGCAAGCTGGCGGACTGCTCAGAGCGTGATCCCAACCGCTGCGAGCTCTTCCTGGTCGAGGGCGAATCCGCAGGCGGAACAGCCAAGCAGGGCCGTGACCGGCGCTTCCAGGCCATCCTGCCCCTCAAAGGCAAGATCCTGAACGTGGAGAAGGCACGCTATGACAAGATGCTGAGCCACGAGGAAATCCGCGCCATGATTACCGCGCTGGGAACAGGCATTGGCAAAGAGGATTTCGATCTCGCGCGGCTGCGCTACGGGAAAGTGATTCTGATGACTGACGCTGACGTGGACGGCTCGCACATTCGCACGCTGCTGCTCACGTTCTTCTTCCGCCACATGGGCGAGTTGATCCGGCATGGGCACGTGTTCATCGCGCAGCCGCCGCTGTATGGCATCAAGAAGGGCAAGACGCAACAGTACATCAAAGACGATCGCGAGTTCGTCAAGGTGATGGTGCGGCGCGCAGCGGAAGGCATGGCGGTTCGCTACGGCGAGGGCGCGGCCAAGCTGGAAAGCGCCAACCTGGCGAAATTCATGACCACCCTGAACGAATATCTCGGGTTTTTTGAAAAGGTGGACAAGCGCATCCGTAATGAAAAAATCACGGCGCTTATCCCCAAAGCGGGCCTGGCGCAGCGCGCGGATTTTGAGGGCGATAAAAAGAACCCGCCGCAAAAGATTGAGAAGCTGGAAAAAGCCCTGGGCAAGCTGGCCAAACAGGAACAGCTTAAGTCCGTGGAAAGCTACTTTGACGAAGAGCATGAATTGTGGGGCGTGAAGTTCACAGATTCGCAGGGCGCCGAGCGGCAGGTGAACTGGGGATTTGTGGCGACGCCTGAATACCGCCAGATGGTCGCCAAGTTCAAGCAGATTGAGGAATACATGGAGCCGCCGTTCGTGGTGGAAGTCGCGGGCAAGGCGAGCAATGGCGATGAAGCGGCCGACCTGAGCGATGCTGAGCGCGAGGACCTGGAGAAGGCTGCGAAAAAGACCTCCAAAGCGGCGGTCCGTCGCACTAAGGCCGATGCTGAAGTTGTAGAAAAGCAAACCGCGCGCGAGCTGTTCGATTACGTCCTGGCCGAAGGCAAAAAGGAATACAGCGTCCAGCGTTACAAAGGGCTGGGCGAAATGAGCTCAGAGCAGCTTTGGCAGACCACCATGGATCCGGAGCGGCGCACGCTGCTGGCGGTGAGAGCCGAAGACATCGAAGCCTGCGAATCCATCTTCACCACACTTATGGGAGAAGACGTGGAAGCGCGCCGCAAGTTTATTGAAGAGAACGCGCTCGACGTGAAGAATCTGGATATCTAACAATTCTCTCGCACGATCCAAACCGCCGGGCAGTTTCCAAGCTCCGGCGACTGATCCCGCGACTTGTGCCGGCGGTTCGGTGCGCCAGTCGGCCTCGCCGCCTTTGCCTGAGCCGAATGACGCGAATTTGTTTTAGTTGCTTCGTGAAGTTGCGGCTCTGTCTGCAAATTTCAATCGCTCACAGCGGGCGAGGCGTGGCGGTGCTGGATTCCACGACGAGAGCCTGCTCTCGTGGTTTTCGGTAAACCAGATAAACGATTACCGTCAGAACGCTCCATAGAATCAGAGTGACTATGCTGCCCTCTGGGCCCACGCTTCCGCCGGTCAGCCAGACCGGGCCGTGGAACGTGGGATTGAGCAGATGTCCCTGCGCCTTCAACCCGCTGTCACTCACGCCGTAAAAAAACGACTGTCCCCAATCCCACCCGGCATGAGCGCCCACCGCAAGCCACAGGCTTCCAGTGACGCGCAATGTCATGGAAGCAAAAATCGCAAACACCACCGTAGCGATCAGGCCGATGTGTGTCTCGCCCGGATTCAGAGAATGGCCGAGGCCGAAGAGCGCCGCCAGGACGATAGTGGCAGGCCAGAAGCCGATCCCGTCAGCCAGCGTGTAAAGCGCGTAGCCGCGCAGAAGATATTCCTCGCTGAAGCCCACCAGCAGGAAAGCCACAAACCATGCGGCTCCCCAGCCCAGGATGGCCGGGCCGCGCAGCAGGAAATTGCCGAAATTGAAGGCATGCGCAAGCCAGAGCACGGTAAGGCAGACCGTGAGAGGAATGAATCCCCAGAACACATACCCTGTTACAAAGCGCGAGAACACGGGTTCATGGTGCAGAGGCAAGCCGTAGACGCCCATGGGGCGGCTCTCGATGCGGCCCATGATCCAGCACGCAATTAGAACGAGCAGAAAGGTCAGGCCATCTCCAAGAATCGAGGGTCCAGGCCTGAGGGTTCCCGCTGCAGCCTGCTTCATGAGGATCGGCCGCAACGGAATGAGCGCCAGCGAAAGGAGGAATAATATGGCTGCGAAAATCAGCAGCCGCCAGCCGGCACGCAGGCCGCGCTCATTGAAAAAGATAAGCCGGAGAGTTTTTTCCATCGAGAAAACTGTAACAGAGATGAGCAGTTGAAGCGATTTCCCGCCGCGCTCAGCACTTCAGGCCGCTCCCATCGCTCCAGAATCTCCTCGCAGTGTTCAGCATGATACAAATGACAGTTCATGTTTCAGCCCCTAAAAGAATTCCAGATCCGCCGGCCGCAGATTTTTGCCGGACTGATGCTGCTGGCGTTTCTCGGGCAATGCGTGTGGGTTTCGGCCAGCCGAAAACTGTCGCCGCTTGAGGAGGAGTACGTAGCCTCCGGTTTCCCGCATCGGCCCGGACAGGAATATCTCATTGTGTCCCCGTTCACCGGCTGGGTCGGGGCGCTGCCCTTCAAAGTTTCGCGAAAGACCGCCGGAAAGATCGTGCCGGAGGAGTGGGTAGTCCCCAAAGCATGGCTCGCGCGTGTGCCGTTCATGTTCTTTGGCGTCTGGCTGGGCGCGGCGTTATGGTGGGTAGCCAGACGATTGTTTGACGATGCCGGCGGCTACGTGGCGCTGGGCTTGTACTGCTCGTCCCCGGCCATGGTGATGATCTCCAGTGACATTGGACCTGAGGTGCTGCTGGCGTGGAGCATCTTTGGGCTGATTTATACCGCCATCGGAGTATCCCACACGCTGTATGCGCCCCGGCGGAAGTGGCTCCCGCGAATTGTGATCCTGGGACTTTCGATTGGCTTCAGCCTGGCCACCGCACCGTGGTCCGTGACCATAGTCCTGCTGGCGTTTGCCTTCATGCTGTATCTGGCGCCGGGCCGCCGCCGGGCCGCCACAATGGTGCTGCTGGGAGGCTTGGCCATTGGCATTGGGATTTACAGTTTGTTCGTCGGGCTGACAGGAGCGCACTGGTTTCCTGCGCACCACCTGATTACGCCGCACGCCTCGCTGGAGGTGGTGCGCAACATCGGATTTGCATTCGCAGAGGGATTCACACGGCCGGACAGCTACTTGTTTGCCGCCTTTTTCATTACTGCATTAATCATTTACGGGAGCTGGCCCCGGGCACAGTATTTCGGCAACACGGCGCCTCTTGTGTCCGGGTTCGCCACTGTGCTGCTGTTCGCCTTCGTGCCGGCTCTCCATATTTGGAGTGCAACTCTAGGCCTGGTTTTCGTGTTCGTATTTATTGGGGGTGTGGCAGCCGATCTCCTGGACACGCGTCTGCGTAGAAGAATAAGCGTAATTTTGAGTGCAGGGTTTCTGCTTCGGGCCGTTCTGGGAGTGCTGGCTCTCTGGAGCTGGATTCACAATCCTTAATGAAACGCTTGCAATAGCAGAGTTATCATAGTATTAGGAAGTCCTGGTGCACACGGTGCTGACTATGTCACGATTGGCGGTTTTTTCCGTATTTCTGCTGTTTGTCCTCCAGATGCAAGCCCAGATGTTCAGCCAAGGCATTCCTGCGGGCGCAAACTCGCCGGAGCCCAACGGCAGGGAGCACGGGATTCCCTCCAGCGTCCTCTCTCCCCGGCCGATTCCGCCGGGAGTCAACGTTCCTGGCGTAAATGTGCCGTCGCAACGGAGATTTTTTTTCAACGGGCCGCTGCACCGCTTTGGCAATCCGCACCGCCGAGGCAAAGTGATTGTCCCTGTGCCGATTTTTTTCCCCATTTACGGCTACGGCGACGGAGGCTATCCCGCTGATCCTTCTGTACTGCCCTCGGCCGCGCAGCCCAGTGACTCTTCCGGCGCTAATTCCGCGGCGTCTTCACCCGACGAAGCGCAGCCCACAGCAAGCGACGACATGCTGAGGCAGGCTTATCTCCAGGGCGCTCGTGACGCTCTGAAAGACACTCTGCAAGAACAACGCGGCAACAGCCGCTACGGCGAGCACTATCTCGATTCGCGAGAGCAACAGCGTTCCCACGCTTCTGGTCCCAGCCAGGACAACTCTCAGGAACGTAGTGAAGCAGCCGCTCCTGCTCCCGCCATCAAGGAAGACAGCGGCCCCGCGACCGTGTTCATCTTCAAAGACGGCCACCAGATGGAAACCAGGAACTACGCCATTATGGGTGACACACTCTACGATTTCTCCGGAGCCATTTTGAAGAAAGTGCAGCTCAGCGAGCTGGACAAGAACAAGACGATCCAGGCGAATGAAGATCGCGGCATCACTGTGAAGCTGCCATAACCCCCAATTGGTAATTGGGTAAGTTGGTAATTTGATAATTGAAAAACAAAAGCAGAGTGAGCTTTTGAATTACCCAATTACGAAACGGAAGTATGTACTTTACGCAAGGCGACCTTCGGGGCCGATTCTTGCCAAACTTCCACAACCCAAGCTCGGCCCCGAAGAAAAAGTTTGAAAGTGAATTCGTGCCCACGTTGCGCAAATGCAGCTTCCCGGTTAGATTTTATCCCCGGAGAATATTCGATGTCTAAAGAAGAAGAGTACGCGATTATTGGGAGACTTGTAGAGGAGAAAAAAGAAACCGAGACGCGGTTAAGAGCGTTGCGAGACAAAGCCGAAAGGTTTGGAGTAATGTTCGTGCAACTCGGGCAGATGTTAAGAGAAACACCAGAGAGCGCGGCCTTTGACCAAGTTCCAATGCCCCTCGATTTCCAAGTGCGCGGAGCGCCCTTATTTCTTCAGGCGAATCTCAATGCACAACTGATTGTCCAGATGGTCAAGGACATTCAAGACACCCTGTTGAAACTCAGGAGCATAGAGGGAAAACTGGGCTGAATATCACAAAGTCACACGTTTCACAGGGAAGTCAAAATAAATCCCCACACAGGAAAGACCTGTGCAGGGATTTTTACCAGCCACTTTAATGTCCACGAACCAGAACATAGAAGTCAAAAAAGACCCTGATGATCTTGTAAACTGAGGACGCGATTGTGGCGATACGCTCAAGGGAGCGCGACTTGGTAGTACTCATTTGCTTTGGATTTCCTTTCAGACAATCCTCCGGTTTTCTCTCCAGAGGCCGTGCTCACCCGTCTGACGCAGAACGTAGCGGGTTGGGCCGATAATACTCTGTATTGTGGTTAATAAAGCAACGAGAAATGAGAAACGAACAAAGTGGTAATTTGACTTCCCTGTAAAGCGTGTGCTTTGGCCTTTTCATAATTTTATACTTGACGCAAACTTGCGCTAGGTATAAAATTGTGTTCATGAAAAACAAGGCTGCCACAAAACACAGTCTGTCCAACACTGAAATCATCCGCGAGATTCCAAAGGCTTGCTCTGATGAATTGGCAGCCGTTGAGTTCTTTGAGGCCCAGAGGTGGGGCGATACTCCTGCATGTGTGCACTGTGGCAGCGTGGAAGTTTACAAGATGACCGATGCCAAGACAGGAGAGCGGAGTAAGCGTTTCCTGTGGCGTTGCCGGGATTGCGGCCAGCAGTTCACTGTTCGTATTGGCACGGTCTTTGAGGAAAGCCGCCTTGAGCTTCGCCATTGGGCCTATGCGTTCTGGAGAGCCGCAACATCAAAGAAGGGCGTATCGGCCCTTGAGATCAAGAGGCACTGCCAGATCAGCTATAAGTCAGCCCTCTTCCTGATGAACCGTATTCGGTTCGCAATGGCACCAGATGACAATGCACCGAAACTGACGGGCAACGTTGAGTGTGATGAGACGTACATCGGGCCGCGCAAGCCACGTTACAAAGGCACCAGCAAGCGTGGACGCGGAACGAGTAAGATTCCGGTATTCTGCGCCGTTGAACGGGATGGTCAGATTCGGCGCAGGATAGTGCCCGATGTGACCACGGAAACCATAGAGGACGCAATCCGCGAAGAAGTGGACAGGCGCGCTCGGTTAATCACAGATGAGTTCTCTGCATATAGGCGCATTGGGCCAGAGTATGCAGGACATGACACGGTCTGCCACGCTACCAAAGAATATGCGCGGGGTGACGTTCACACGAACACAGCAGAGAGCAGCCACGCTCTGGTAAAGCGCGGTATTGTGGGCATCTACCATAATGTCAGCAGCGAATACCTGCATCGTTATCTCTGGCACTTCGATTTTCTTTGGAACAATCGTAAGCTGAACGACGGTGAGCGGGTGATCTTGGCAATTCAGGCAGCGGAAGGAAAGCGCCTCATGTACAAGCCGCCAATCCGCAAGGAAACAATGTAATGGTAAAGCGAAC
>DASTAS010000011.1:0-340487 GCA_035712465.1 Candidatus Angelobacter sp. | reverse complement strand
CCTAGCAGGCTGCTGAAAAACAGCTACTTTCGTTGATTTCCCTCCCACATGTATCAAATAATCGGGAAGAGAGGTCTGTTGGTTCTGAGTTTCCGCCATTCTTTTGCGCCCAGCAGGCACACTACTCCCTCAGCTTATGCCGGCGGAACTGCCAGATTTCGTAGCCGCACCAGGTTGTAGGCGGCGCAGGCGAAAGCAAAGATCCAATCCACTTTGGCCAGACCGCGATGCCGCAGCTTGCGCAGCAGAGCGATCGTTTTCAACCAGCCAAAGCATTCTTCAATCCGCTTTCGTTTCCGCTGGCTGATGCGATAGCCTTCGTACCGCGTCGTTCGCTGGTCAATCGCGCTGCCGCCCGGACGTCCGTCATTTTGCGCCACATGCGGTGTGACCCACAGGTGGCGGCATTCACTCACAAATTCCCGGGTATCGAACCCTTTGTCGCCGCCCACGGTGACAGTATGATTACCGCCAACCTGCTCCAGCATCAGCAAGGCCGTGTCCCGCTCGGCTCTGCCGTTGGCCTCCCAGGCCAGGGCATCCACAATCAGTCCGTTGCGATTCTCGATCAGCAGATTGCCGCTATAACTCAGCTTGGCTTCCTTGCCTTTTCCCTTGCGCGCCAACTGGGCCTCCGGATCGGTCTTCGATTCGTGCGTCTGGTTGCTCCGTTTCTCCCCATGAAAGTTCACCGTGGGATTGCCGGGATCGTCCGGAGTCGACGGCTTGCCCTCTTTCTTCTGATAACTCTTCAGGCTGGCCCAGGCTTCCAGCAGCGTGCCGTCCACGCTGAAGTGCTCGTCGGAAACCAGCCCCCGAGCCCGCGCCAGTTCCACTACCTCGGCCAAAAACTGCTTGGCCACATCTGCTTCCAGCAGCCGGTCCCGGTTCTTGGTGAAGGTGGTCGCGTCCCACACCTCTTCATCCAGGTTCAGGCCGATAAACCAGCGAAACAGAATGCTGTAGTCGATCTCTTCCATCAGCAACCGCTCGCTGCGCACCGAATACAGCATCTGCAGCATCTGCGCTCGCAGCAGCTTTTCCGGCGCAATCGACGGCCGCCCCAGTTTCGCGTACATGCGGTCAAACTCCCGCGATAACGCCCGCAGTACTTCGTCCACCATCGTCCGGATCGCCCGCAGCGGATGATCCTTCCGCACTCGGCTCTCGGGTGACAAATAACTGAATACTTCGCCCTGCTGCTGATCGCTTCCTCGCATGCTTTCTGTTACCACATCTCAGCTCTGCTTTGGGAGTACTTTTTCAGCACCCTGCTAGTGAAATGAATGGTTTTACTGAACCGTAACTATATCGTAAGCGCGTATTTCTGCATAGGGAGCATAGCTGGATTGCGAGTCGCCCCTCCGCCCCAGAATTCAACCCTCTTCGCGCCCCAGTGTTCATCAGGTTTTGAGAGGTCCGGATAAATCAATTCAGAAGCTAACGCTGTAGAATATCTGGTCATGGCATTTGCCACCCCAGCCCGTCCCCTGACGCGAGCCCTCGTAATTGAACTCGGCGGGCAGCGGCGCCGGGTGGCAATCACCACGTCTCCATTTACCATTGGCCGCTCCGACGATTGCGAGGCCATCATTCCGGATTTTCGCGTCTCCCGGCTGCACGCCAGGATCCTCCAGGAAGCGGATCAGTACTTCATTGCCGACGCAGAGAGCCGTCACGGAACGTTTCTGAATGGCACACGAGTGGAGCGGTCCATACTCAGGAATGGTGACGAAATCACCCTCGGCGCGCCCGGCCTGAAACTGGTGTTTGTGGAAGACGAACCGGCGACCAACGCCGCCAACGTCCTTCTCAGCCGTCTGGTGACGGATTCAGATACTTCCGAACTGGAGAAGCTGCGCCTGTTTCTGGAAGCAACGCGCAGCATGGGCGCCGGACTTGTGGTCAATGATGTACTCCGCAAAATGCTTGACGTAGGCCTGCGCATCACCCGGGCTGAGCGGGGTTTCGTTTACCTGAGGCAGAAAACCGGCGCGCACACACTCGCCTGCGGCCTGGATGCAGCGGGCAATCAGGTGACCGCGGACCGCGACGTCTCGCACTCCGTAGTGCAGGAAGCCATGACTTCGGCGGCGGAGTTCATCACCGGCGATACTGCCCAGCAGAGCGCTCTGGCTGCCCGCCAAAGCATCGTGCTCAATGAACTCAGGACCGTCATCGCCATTCCGCTGCGTGTCAAACGCGTTTCCGACGCGTCCAGAGCAGGCGCTGAAGTCAGCGGCGTGCTGTACCTTGACAGCCGTTCCGTTTCCCGGAACCTCTCCGGCGTGAGCAATGACGTGCTGCGCGCACTGGCCAGCGAATGCGCCGCGGTTCTCGAAAGCGCCATGCTGGTGGAAAGCGAGCAGGCGGCCCGCCAGTATCAGCAGGAGATGGAGATCGCCGCCGGAATCCAGCGCAGCCTGATATCTGTTCCTGATGCCGGCTGCGACTTCGCCCGCGTCTCCGGTCGCAGCGTTCCCTGCAAGGAAGTGGGCGGCGACTTTTATGACGTAAACGTCTCTTCGGGGAAGGTAACCGTGATTGTGGCCGACGTATCCGGTAAAGGCATTTCAGCCGCGCTACTTGCCTCCGTGATCCACGGCATGTTCTATGCTCAGATTTCCACTGGTACCAGCCTGCCGGATGCAGTCGCCTCGTTGAACAGCTTTTTATGCTCCCGCGTTGCCGGGCAGAAATATGCCACTCTGCTCGCCGCTCAACTTGACCGTAGCGGCATGCTCTGTATCGTTAATTGCGGTCACGTACCTGCCATCGTGGTAGAGAACGGAACCGCGATTCAAATTGCCGACGGCGATCTTCCGGTCGGGCTCATGCCAAGCGCCACCTTCCATGTGATTGAGCGAGCTTTTACGCCCGGCTCCCGCCTGTTGATTCTTACCGACGGCATCAGCGAAACAGAAAATGCCGCCGGAGCGGAGTTTGGTCTCGACGGCCTGGAACCGTACCTTCACTCTCAAAATCCATTGGCAGACATCATGAGCGCTGTGCAGACTTTTTCCGGCAACCAGGAAGCGCAGGATGACCGGACCCTCGTCCTGCTGGAACGCACGAGGTAGTGCCCGCTCGGATGGCCATGGCTGAAGCCATCAGCGCCTTAGAAGCCACCACCCGGTCTGCCGAGGCCGAAATGTTGTCCGGCCCAGGCTGATCGATGAAGTTCCTATTCTCTCGTCACGATCACTGAGGTCTTGAAGATAGCCCCTGAGCTGTCCCATCCCTGCACCGTCACGCGATGCTTTCCCACGCTGATCGGCAGGAGCGTATCAATGGTGCTGGCTTTTGCATTTGCCTTCCACACGCCGTCAACATAGATCTGGGTGAGGGTCACGGCGTATCCGGAGAAGGCGTTGCCAACCACATGAACCGTGGAAGTTGTGATCGTACTCCCCGCCAGCGGGCTGCTGACCGTTACGAACTGCCGTTTCACGGCGATGCTTTCGCTCGTGGTCGAAGATGCTCCGTTGTCGGCTGTGACAGTGGCGGTAATGATGTAAGTCCCCGCCGCCTTGTACTGATGCGAGGCGCTCGTCGCGGCTACCGGCGCGCTGCCATCACCGAAGTTGATGCTGCTGGACGCAATGTTTCCGCCGGCATCGCTGGAGCCCGAGGTGCTCGCGGTAATCGATCCTCCCGCCAGGATTGATGCGGCGCTGGTGGTCAGAACGGCTGTAGGCGGCTGGCTGGCAACGGTGATCGAAAGCGGCGTCATGAAGTTGTGGCCGGAACTATCCCAGCCCTTGACGATGAGGCTGTGCGTTCCCGTCGCCATGTTAACCAGTGTGTCCACGTTGGGCGATTTGATCTGATAGATCAGATTGAAATCAAGGTAGATCTGCATGGCCGTGACGGTGTGGCCGGAGAAGCCGCTGGCCACCACGTGTACCGGCGAACTCAGGGTCGCGCCGTTTACCGGGCTGCTAACGATCACCGTCGGAGCCTGCACCGTCACCGTGGCGGTGGTAGAAGAGGACGCGCCCAGATTGTCAGTCACAACTGCCGTGACGGTGTAGATTCCAGCGGCAGAATAAGTATGCGCGGCCGAGGATCCACTGATAGTGGCGCTGCCATCGCCAAAGTTGATGCTCGTTCTGGCGATGCTTCCGTCCGGATCAGACGAACCAGCCGTGCTGGCCGTGACAGTAAGTGGGCCGTAACCGGACCCCGGCGAGACTGTAAGAGCCGCAACAGGCGGCTGGTTGCCGGAAGTCACCGTGACCACCGCACTCGCACTGGAAGTGGCGCCGAGATTATCTGCAACCGTGACTCTCACGGTATAGGTTCCGGCCGCTTTATAAGTGTGCGATGCGCTCACAGCGTTGACCGCGACGCTACCATCGCCAAAGTTGATGCTGGTGTTGACAATGCTTCCGTCAGAATCGCTCGAAGAGGCGGCAGAGGCCGTCACCGTGACCGGCGCTGTCCCGCTGAGCGGAGTCACACTGAGGGAAGCGACAGGCGGCTTGTTCGCAACCGTAAGCTGCACCCCTGCTGACATCTTATTGGTGAGCGAAGGTTTGCCGGTTGCCTTTACAAAAACGATGTAATTACCTGCGTTCAGAGCAAACTTCGCCAGGTCCATGCTGCGCGCAGCCGCTGAGGCGTCGGCCAGCCACATCAGGTTCTGGCCATCCTGTGATACAAAGACGGAAAAATGATCGATGGTGTTCTGCTGGCCGGTGATACTCCAGTTCACCACCGTGGCGGACACAGTCGCAGTCACGACCACACAGTTGTCAATGCCGGTCTCAATTTCCGAACCCTCCTCATAATCGTTCCAGGTCACAAGCTGGATTCCGGACTGCTGCTTTGTAGCGGAGTAATACTTTCCCGCCTCAGCCAGGCTTTCCAGCCATGTCTGGCCGCACTGCTGTTGGATAAAACGGTCGCTGCCCCACAGTGCAAGCGAATCATTGAAGCCCTTGTAACCCGATCCTGTCGAATACAAGGTTGGGTGCTTCAGCGCGGTGCTGTAGTAATTGCCGAGATATCCAAGTGAGGCTATATCTGTGCTGGTGCTGCCCGCCGGATGCGGAGCCACCCAGGAAAACCCGCCGCTGCTCTGGGTATGGGTGAAACCTCCCGAATTGCGGAAGATGAACTCAGGGTTGCCCGCCACTGAAGCGCGGACGCTCGTCCAGTCGATGGGGTATGCCGAGTCGCCGAAGAGATAAACCACCGGACGCCCATTGGAAGTGATGTAAGCCGGAGAACTTTCAAAGGTCGTGTTGGCGTAGTTCAGGTCATCGATCATGGTCTGCGTCACATCGCAACCGGCAGTGGCGGCGCAGGTCTTCAGCGCCCCCGCGTCATACATAAGGGCAAACTGGAATCCGGGATGGAGTTCCGCCTGCTGCATCACCATTTGGGTGGCCTGATCGTAGAAAACAAAGTTCCTGTTGAACTCGCCTCGGCCGTACCAGTCAATGATGGTTCCATCGAGACCGCGGCTAATCATGTCATTCACCTGGTTCTGCACCTGCAGAATGTCATTGGAGGTGTAACCGACCTTCATGTGGTCGCCGAATCCAAACCAGGGCACCAAATGAGCATAGATTTTGGCGGTTGAGCCCGGATACAAGAGGCTGCGGGTGGGCATCTTGCTGATGTTCGTTGCCCCGATGTTGCCATTGCTCTGGCTCACAAAACTGTCGGCAGCGCTGGTGTTGTTCCCTGTCTCTGCGGCCAAAGTAGTGTTGGCCTGAAATTTTGTCCCGGCCGCGGCGAAAGAGCTGAAGGCGAAGAGAAAGCTAAGCATGCTGAAAATCAAGCTGCGGAATACGTGCGCATGAGTCGCGGTAAGTGTACGCAAAAGGTCCCCCTGAGCGTCTCGTCGCCTGGGGGACAACGTGTCACTCACTGAATCGTCAAAAATCGCGTGCTTGTCTTATGGCCCGGAAGATCAAAAGGACATGACCCACACCTCGCACTGTGTTTCTGTCCTGTGGTGCGCGGATTCTAGGTTTGGAACACTCTTAGACCGAATCGGTGGAAGCACTCGGCTTCCTTGAGGAAATACCTTATGGTAGTAAGTAGCTTGGTTGGGCACTGATAATTAAGGAGTTAGGCCATGTCCTTCTGATCAGGGGAGCAGTGGAACAACTAAGTTTCCGCTGCTTGCGTCTAAGAAAAGACCTGCGTGAGCTGAGTAGCTTAAAGACTCTAATAAAAATTCACGGGAGAGCACATGAGTGCACAACCAAAAATGGAGACCACGGCAAAGATTCCCGCTGAAATCAACACGAAGTTACGGTCGCTGGCCCACGATCTGAGCAACTCGATTGAGACGATCATGCAGGCTTCCTACCTGCTGGCCCAGATGAAGCTGGATGATAACGCGCGCAAGTGGTCAGATCTGGTGGACAAAGCCGCCCGGGATTGCGCCAAGATCAACCGAGAGATCCGCGATATCCTGCGCGCAAACGCGTAGATCTCGCGGGGACCGATCTAAGTCTGGTGTGGTCCAGTACTGCGCGTAAGTAGATCCTCGCCTCCAGGACCAGGCAAATTCCTTCTCCTCCGGAAACTCATGCCGCTCTTAGCGCCTT
This sequence comes from Candidatus Angelobacter sp., assembly GCA_035712465.1. GTDB lineage: Bacteria > Acidobacteriota > Terriglobia > Terriglobales > Acidobacteriaceae > Angelobacter. The sequence continues at coordinate 333,918 of DASTAS010000011.1, read as the reverse complement.
CATGCCGGCTCGCAGATAATCCTGCGCGTTCCGATAACCTTCCATCGTGCCCACGTCCATATAAACCTCCCCGCTGTACCGCCCCTTGACGACGTTCCCCGCGGCAATGAAAGCATTCAGCAGGTCGCCCAGGTATTCGTCCCGGCGATGGCGTGATTCCCACAGCAGCTTAAGAAGATGAAAGCTTTCTCCGCGTGCCGTGACCGCGCCCCACACCCAGTGTGACGCCGCATCTTCACGTTTCACCTGCACCTCACGAACAAAACCGAGATCGTCGCACACCACCGAGTCAAAAACGCTTGGGTTGTCCACCGGAAAGAGCACCAGATTCACGTCCGCCTGCGCAAGGTCGAGCGCCGGCAGGTAGGCATTCTCCGGGAACCAGATTGTGTCCGGGAGGCCGATCAGCACCTGGTCATGACGGCGCGCAAACGGCTCGGCGCGAAAAAGCGCATCACACAAGCCCTGCGGCTTTCGTTGTACGACATAAAAAATCTCCGCCGCATAATTGCGTTCGGCGTAGTACTTCACGATATCGGTTTTCTCGGCCGAAATGACCATACATATCTGTTCGGCCCCGGCTGCAATCATGCGCTCGACCAGGTACTCTGAGACGGCTTTAGGCCTCTCACCGCCGTTCACCAGCCTGGCGCCCACGGGGAGCAACTCTTTTGAGCACCCGAGCGGTTGGATTCTCTGCCCCGCGCCCGCCGCGGGAATAATGCCGATCATTGCACTGCCTCGCTTCCTGCTGTTGAAAGTTCTCGTGTTCCGGAACAAACCGATCTTGCTTCTTCGAGGTGCTGCAGCAACTGCATGGCCCGTACCCGGCCGGTATGATCATCAAGCGTGCGTTCCCGCGCATGCCGGGCGAGTTTCCGCAGTTCGCCGCCTCCCATGCCAAGGGCCTGCTCAACGTGCTCGGGCCGAGACACCACAAGTAGATCCTGAGCAACGTCGAAAAATGAGTCCAAGCCCTCCCACCAGTCCGTGATGAGGGGTGTTTCACAAGCCGCCGCTTCAAAGAATCTGCCTGAAGGGCACCAACCCCAGCGGGCCATATCGCTGCGGGTTATGTTGAGCGTTACGCGGCATGACGAATATAGCTTCGGGTGATCGCCCGGAGCGACATGTTCGATGCGGTGAACGTTAGCCGGCCATCGCCATTCCCAATCCCAGGGGTAAAGCGAACCGGCGAGCAAAAATTGTTTTTCTGGATGCCGGCGCGCCGGTTCCAGAAACAGGTCGTCCACCTTCCGCTGACGGTCGGAAGCATAGGTCCCCATGTAGCTCAGGTCGCACACATAATCCCGGCAAGGCTCGATGCGGCAATAGTCATCAGGATCAACGCATCCGTAAAGCGCCCGCGCCATGCGCGCCCCGTACCGTTGTTCCAGCTCCTGCAATGCCTTCCCGCCGGTGAAGGAAAGAACCAGGTCAAAATCTGCGATCTGTTCAGCCCGCAGGTACTCGACGCCTTGTTTGTCCATGTTGGCCAGTGTCACTGGCGTGTCCAGGTCGTAGAACACGCGCAATGGCCGTCCCAGCTCCAATACTTCATCATTGATCTGCCCGCCTTCGGGCAAATAGCTGGCGGTGATTACCACGTCCGATTCGGCCGCTTCCTCGATTGCCGCCCGGCGTATCTGCTGCCAATCTTCGTAGAGCGTCAGATGGCAGTAGTCGCAGGACTCAAAGTCGCGCCTCAATCGGTAATAAGGCACGTCCTTCTCGAAAAAATGTACCTGGTGCCCCGTCCGGTGGAGTGCCCGCAGGAGCGCCCGGTAAGGAGTGGCATGACCATTGCCCCAGGACGAGGAGATCGTAAGACCAAAAACAGTAATCTTCACAGGGTTGAGGGTTCCAGCCGCAGGATAAGTACCCGCGACTGGCAAATAGGATGTGAGTAACGGGCAAGTGCGTTGGCTATGTGCTCTGGATGGGCGCTCAATCTAAAATCTCATGGTTGCACGCGTCGCGAAATCGGTATACTGCGAAACCATAAGGAAACACATCAGAAAGGAATGACATTGGCCGATCATAAGTCGCAAGCTGTCACTGGTCAGCAGCAGAAACCCTCTCCGCCTGACCCAGCGGGCTACTGTCCCAATTGCGGATCAAAGATGCAGGAGTCGCGCTGCAAACTCCTGTGCAAGACATGTGGATTCTTTCTGAGTTGCAGTGACTTTTACTGAGCAACATTCCGTAAGGGCAGTAGCTAGATCGATTTCTGGAGATACGACTGCTCCTCACCAGCTAGGCATCATCCGGCGTTGAACTTGCATAGCCAGCAGCGCCTGGCCCATATGATTAAATGCATTCGTGTTGCGCAACAACTTCACTTGGGCCAGGCATGAGAAAAACAACAGGTCTGTTGGCCTTACCTTCAAAAAAGCAAATGTATCGGTTTCCGCCAAATCCTCGTTGGTCGTTAAGGTGGCGGCCTGCTTCAACTGTCCGGAGCTGGCGCGCTTGAACACCGTAATGGTGCCGCCAATACCACTGCCGGGTGCGTTGGTGAGAAACACGAAGTTCGCCTCAACTTTCAACGATCGGAACTGAACTCCCGAAGGCAGATTGATGGACTGTACCGCCGTAAGAGCACCGGAAGCATTATCGATCGCGAATACTTTCATGTCCTCAACGAAGGGGCTTACCTGGCCGCCATCCAAGAGGTAAACATGCTGGCCCGTAGGATCAAAATGCACTGCAACCGCTTGCGAACTGCCTGTAGAAAAAGGCGAGCCGGGGACCTCCGCCAGCGAACCATCCGAGTTAATGGCGAAGACGCTAAGCTGATCATCCTGCGCGCCGTTGATGACAACCAGAAAATGCCCGGTCGGATCCACCGCCAGTCCGGACTGGCCTCCTGGGACGAAGACATTCGGTAGCTGAGCCACCGCTGCTCCGCTATCGGTAAGGTTGCCGTTGGCGGCTACATTGAGCAGTTCAACCACTGGTGTCTGGAAGCCCTGAAACGGGTTTCCACTCTGCACAGCGGCATATGCAAACGGCGCTGCGGGATCGCTGGCAAAGCCCCAGATTGAGCCTTGCTCTTGCGCTACTACCACGCTGCCCAACTCCGAAGGCAGACCGTGGTTCAGCCCGAACGATGTTAAGGAGGACTGAAATATCCCGTACAGGTTATTTCCATTAGGGCTGGCGAACAACTGGTCCATCTGCTCGTCGCTCGCGAGGCGAAAATTTTTTGCATGGACCAGGGTGAGCGAACCTGTTGTCGCATTTGGCTGGAACTGAAACATCTCGCCCGCCGTGCTTGACTGCAGGTTCTCCGTGTAAACGAACCCCTGGGCAGTGGCTAGTGGGCCGAAACTGCTCATGCCGTTCAGAATAGCTGGCGATCCTGCAACTTCAGTGAGCTTGCCGTTGTTTTGGTCGAGCTTAAATGCAGCCACCCCACCGCTGCCGTTTGTGATGCCGGCGTAAACAAACTCCGGGCTGGGAGAACTGGTATTTCCACTATTTTGCGCAAAAAGAGTAAGCGGTAAGGCACAAAGGGCAAAAATCAAAACCTTGATCTTCATAAAGATTTTTCCTTAGAAAATATGTTGGATTGTAGGAGGCATTGCTGTATGGAGCAGCAACTCGAATGCCAAATTCAGCAGAGGGCACAGCTGCTTGCCGCATCTTCAAACGTACTTAAATTGAGTACGGTTTTGTCATAAGTGGGAATGTGAGATGGTTGAAAAAATCGTTAGTATCGCTCCAAGATACTTTCTCTTTTTGTCCCGGTTTTGGGGTCTCAAGGTGAGGTAGCGATGCGCAACTCCGCGAGTCCGTGGACACTGTGGGTTAAGGTTTTACCTGCTCTGCGTAATATGCCATCTCGCTCGAAATGGAGCCTCCAAAGATCTGCCTTCACGCTGAACGCTTCCAAACGGCAAAAAAAGAGGAGGCCGCTTGCGCGGCCTCCTGAAGAGAAGCAAGTACAACAAGTTGCGAACACCGTTTAATCGCATGCTGCGCCGATGTTCTGGCAGAACTTCGGCTGCGCTGCTCCGCCACCGGCGCCGGTGGCAGGAATAGTGATTGTTTGCTCAACGGGATTCCCATTTGCATCCACGGCCATGCCGTTGGGAACAATGAGCGATGGGTGATCGAACGGCGCGCTCTGAGTGCGAACGCGCTCATCGGTAAGGGATTTGAGGAAGGCGACCACGGCGGCCTCATCATCGGCGCTGAAGCCGGCGCGCTCCAGCCGGGGATCGACATCCGCCGATGGAAAATCTCCGCCGCGGCTGTAGAACTCCACCACCTGTGCGAGCGTGGCCTCGCCACCGTTCAAGAAGTACGGAGCGGTGAGCTCGATATTACGCAGGTCAGGCGTTTTGACCGCACCGTTGACCGAAACGGCCGCGCCTGCAGGAACCGGCGTGCCGCTGACCAGCCCCTGCGATGCCAGTTCAGCAACCGACAGTGAAGCCAGGCCTGAAGGATCAGCCGCGCCGACGCCGAGATCATCGGTGGTTGGGCGCACGCCGATGTTGTGAAAACCAACATCATGCCACGCGCCATTCTCCAATTCCTCGACAACGCCGCGTGACGCAACGTTCGACCACGCCGCGTCAGTGAATTCAGGACCGCTATGGCACTTGCTGCAGCCTCCCTTGCCGGTGAAACGATCCAACCCGCGCTGCTCGAGTGCAGTGAGAGCATTGCGATTGCCGTCCATGAACTGGTCAAAGCGCGAATCGTCGGACACCAGCGTGGACTCGTACATCTCGATTGCTACTCCCCAGAACATGGAGAAGTTGAACTCCGCGAGAGAGTACTCGTTCGTGTTCTGCGGCGTTCCGGTGTGCAGGAAGTTGCCGCTCGCGTCCACCACAGCATCAGAATCCCACCATTTGGGCTGGAACGCAGACTCCACCATGGCGACGTAAGTTGTGTTTAGGCCGTTTGCAGGTGACTTGGAAAGCGAGCCAAGCACGCTGTCATCCGGAGCAACCAACTGCTTGGCAAGAGGTGATAGCGACAGCATCTTCTTGCCGATTTTGATGAAAGGACGGCCCGCCGCCGACATTTCCGTGGCGCTGCCCGGAGGTCCGGTGGATTGCGAAGCCAGGGACGAATGTGACAGCAGCAGTTTCACCTCGGCGATTCCGTTCGCCGCGCTGGAATCGGCCTGCAGCAGAAAGGCGTTGGGATCGCCCGCGCCAAATGGGTTTACGCCGTTGAAGCTGGATTGCGCGCGGCCATCCCAGAAGTTCCGGTAGTTGAAAACCGCGTTGATTACTGAAGGAGCGTTGCGTGGCGTGACGCGGCGCGTGTTCACGCTGTCGCCATTGGTGGCCAGAATATGGAACACCTCATCGGGAATGGAAGTCAGGTCTTCAGCTCCCTGCCCGAGGACCACGTCATTAAATTGGTTCAGATACATACCTTGTGAACCAACGATGTTGCTGTTGTCCGACCCACCAATTTTGTGCAGCGGGAAGTCGCTGGCCGTAAGCGTGTGATTGGGAGTGAATGGGGCGTAGAACGTGTTGGAATCTGCGGCCGGCGCTCCGTTGCCGTCCACACGGTTGGAACCAGGATTGATCTCATTGACAAAGCGATTGTCGGCGCCGGCGTCAGAATGGCACGTAGCGCACGCGACTATGCCGTCGCTGCCGGCTTGCATATCCCAGAAAAGCGCTTTTCCGAGAGCAATCGCTGCCTGCTTATCCAAAATAACGTTGCTCAGCTCGGCTGCGCTGGGACCTGGAATGGCAACGCCTCTCAGCGATCCAAGTTTGTGATCGCCTCCGCCATCATTTCCGCCGCCAGGACCGCCACGGCCTTTCCCCCCGTTCCCGCCGTTATTTACGAACGGAGTAGGGCTGGGACTTGGGCTTGTTGAAGGTGTGGGAGTGGGTGTTGGACTCAGGTGACTGCCGCCGTCCGAATCGCCACCAGACGCGGCTGAGTTGTTGTCTGTGTTTGTGGCAAATTTGGGAAGGTTGCCGCCGCAACCAAGCATCGCCACGCCATAACTGCAAGCCGCCAGAATGGCGAGCTTCTGCAAAAACTTTCGATACCACATGGGAAGCGCTCCTCGCTCGCTCCCTAATCAGCGAAACTGCTTGCGATGAGCTCAAGCGACACTCCGACCATCGGCAGTGCGGGGAACCCACTGCATCGGCTAAACGAAAGAAGGCTGGGATGGGAACCGGGGCCTGGGACCAGTCTTACAATCGCGGGGCCGGTCAGTCTTCTGATCTGCGTCTGGTACGTTCAGACGCATACAGGAGTCTTTAGTTTTTTGTGGTCGCCATACCGAAAACCAATAGGAATGGGTACATTCTTTCAGGCTCCCGGAGAGACAGCCACCCGTCAAATCATGCTGAGTCTGAATCCGACACTTTGGAATGTCATTAAAGGCCCATTAAATTTTCTAATAGCTATATCGAATTCCTATAGATTTGCCACGCAACGCGCCTGCCGTATCCGGGCCCTTTGTTCTCCATCCGTCGAGCTCTAATGAACAAATTTAATTTCTGGTTAATGACTATGCCGGCGCGTATACGAGATCTTATCTTTCATGGAAGCGAGCCCTTGCAGCCGTATCAACAGGGTCCCAACCATAGTTGCCATCGGGTTCGCGCTTTAGAACACTTTCCGGGAGGTACAGGCGATGGAGATGAAAGAAACCAAGTGGCGCATTGCAGCCGCAATCTGTGTTGCCATTGTCTACGTCTTTGTCGCGACGCTCTCCGGAGGAGTGTAGTTCGCGCCTTGGGAACCATGGAGCGAGCGGTGACAGATTAACCTCGCCGGAGTCAACCATCCGTGCCCCGGCGTATTAAAAAGGATGGAATGGAAAACAGGGTTTACCTCTCCAGCTAAACCTGGACAGCAGCACAGTCGAACCTGGCTGTGCTGTTTGTTTTCTGGCCGCACGATTGCGTGTAGATGTTCTAGTAGAACTAACGGATTCTATCCGTAACCTACCCTTCTCGAATTTCATGCTGAGCGAGCCGAAGCACATGCGATGGCGAATGGAAGGATCTATGTATTTGATCCCGCAGGATCTTGCCGTCCCGATCACGTTGCGATTACGGCGATCACGCGCGATCTTCAAAACCCTCGTCGAATCAACTCTTCCCTCTTCAGCGACGCAGGGTCGTGCCGCGACACCATCTTTTCCACGTATTTTGCCAGCACATCCACTTCAACATTCACCGGATCTCCTGGCCGCAAGTCGTGCAGGTTGGTTGCTTCCCACGTATGCGGAATAATCGCAACTTCCAGGCGATTGCCGGCGATGGCAGCCACTGTGAGGCTGATTCCCTCAAAAGCGATGGAGCCCTGAGCTACGACGTAGCGTGCAAGGGGAGCCGGGATTTCGACCGCCAGCCGCCAGTCATCGCGCCCTTTGATTTTCGCCAGGCTCACCATCTTGCCCACTCCATCCACGTGCCCCTGGACAATGTGGCCGCCAAGGTGGTCCTGAGGGCGAGCTGGAAGCTCAAGGTTTACGAGGGAGCCCTTCTTCAACCGAACCAGCGAAGTACGCTGCACCGTCTCTTCGGCCAGATCGGCGCAGAATTGTTTGCCCTTGATCTCAATGGCTGTCAGGCAAACGCCACTCACGGCAACACTGTCACCGCTCTGCAACTGCCGCGGGATTTCGGCGGCAGCGATGGTAATTCGCGTTAGCGTTCCGCTCTTCTTCGCGTGAAGCTCCCGAAGGTCGGAGATTCGGCCTGTTCCCTGGATAAGCCCGGTAAACATCAGGCGGCCTCCTCTCGCGCGTAAGGATCGCGCAGATAGCCTTCCACGGCAAAGTCCTCGCCAAAACGATGGATTGAAATATTCTTCACCAGCGCAGCTTCACTCATCTTTCTGAATCCAGCCCCGGCGGCAAAAGGAACTGAACCTGTGCCGGCAAGGATTTTGGGAGCATAGTAGAGGAACACTTTATCCACAATGCCTGCCGCCAGCGCCGCCCAGTTCACCAGCGCTCCGCCTTCGATGAGCAGGCTCGTGATCTCAAGCTCGCCAAGCCGGGCGGCTATCCTGTTCAGATCAGGCCTGCCGTTACTGGACCCGAGCGGAACCTGCTCCACCCGGATACCGTGTGCTTCCAGCTCATTTCTTTTTTTCTCTTCCGCAAACGAGCAAAACACCAGCACGTCATTTTTTGCAGTCCTCACCAGACGCGATTCCACCGGAAGGCGAAGCCGCGAATCGAGCACTACACGCAACAGCGGACGGCGGCGCACGCGTCCGGTGCGATCCGTAAGCAACGGATCATCGGCAATGATTGTGCCGACGCCGACCATGATGGCGTCCGATTCGTGGCGCAATTCCTGAACGTGCCTGCGGGCTTCAACACTGGTGATCCACCCCCCGCTTGCCCCGCCGGCGCCAAGCGCCGAAGGATTGGAGGACTCTCCCGGGGGCGGAGCGATTTTTCCGTCCAGAGTCATGCCGGACTTCAGCGTAATGAGCGGCCGCCGGGAAAGGATGTAACGTGCAAAAGCCTCGTTCAGTTTGCGGGCCTCGGCTTCCAGCAGGCCAACCTCAACTCGAATTCCCGCGCTGCGCAGACGTTGCAGGCCGTTGCCGGCAACAAGCGGATTAGGATCAGCCATTGCTGCGACGACCCGCTGGATTCCCGCAGCAATCACCGCATCGGTGCACGGCCCGGTACGGCCATGATGACAACAGGGCTCCAGATTAATGTAAAGCGTCCCGCCGCGAGCCTGTTTTCCCGCCTGTTCCAGCGCGAGGATCTCGCCGTGCTTGATTCCTTCATACGTGTGAAAGCCTTGCCCGGCAATTTCGCCGTTTGCCTTGAGCACTACAGCGCCGACCCGAGGGTTGGGTGAGGCTAGAGCTGTGCCTTGCTTCGCAAGCTCCAACGCCTGCCGCATGTATTGCTCGTCCTGAGCACTCCAGCTCATGCCGCAAAGAGTGAGTCGGCAAAGTTTTTTGGGCTGAAAGGAAGCAGGTCACCCGCCTTCTCGCCAACTCCCACATACCGTACAGGTAAGCCCAGTTCACGCGAGATCGCCACCACGACTCCGCCTTTGGCGGTTCCGTCCAGCTTGGTCAATACAATTCCAGTGACGCCGGCGAATTCAGTAAACAGCCGCGCCTGTTGCAGCCCGTTCTGGCCCGTAGTCGCATCCATCACCAGAAGCACTTCATGCGGAGCGCCGGGGATGATGCGTTGCGCCGTGCGTTTCATTTTTTCCAGCTCCGCCATCAGGCTGGTTTTGGTGTGCAGCCGCCCGGCGGTATCAACAATTACGCTGTCGGTGTGCCGGGCCTTGGCGGCGTTGAGTGCATCGTAAAGCACGGCAGAAGGATCGCCGCCCGGTCTGGTCTTGATAACTTCAGTTCCGGTGCGCGAGCCCCAAATCTCAAGTTGTTCAATTGCTGCTGCGCGGAATGTATCCGCGGCACAAAGCAGCACCGTCTTGCCTTCACTGCGCAGGGCGTGCGCCAGCTTTCCGATGGTCGTGGTCTTTCCCGTGCCGTTTACGCCGACTACCATGATTATTTCCGGTTCACCTTTCAATGGCTTGCCAGCTTTGGGCGGGGTCGATTTCAGAATCTCCTCAATCTGCTCCTTGATGAGCCGCTTCAGTTCGCTGGCATCTTTGATCTGCTTGCGATCGGCCATCTCACGCAACGTGCTTAGAATCTCGTCCGTGGTTTTGGCGCCCAGATCAGCGCTAATCAGAATCGCTTCCAGCTCATCCAGAGTCTCGCGGTCAATTTCCTTGGTGAAGGCCAACGCTTCATCAATGCGGTCGCTCAGGTTTTCACGCGTGCGCGTGACCGCCTGCTTCATCTTCTCCAGGAAGGTAGGTTCGGGAGTGCCAAAAAGAGTTTGAATCATTGGATTATTGCGGCCGCGCGGAAAATCCGCCGGACTCCTGAATTATAGCGGCAGGCAAGAGCCGATTGGCAGTCGCTCACTCTCGAGCCGGTAAAAGCAGAGCGCCGCCTAAGGGTCAGAAGCAAAAATGGGCCTGTATGGGAGACCTCCCCAATTGCGCAGAGTGCAAAGAGATTGCCAATGCGCTCGCCTGCGGCATACCTCGATGCCGCACTGGCGCATAAAGTGCCGAACCCGTTCGGTAGAAGAAAGCTATGAACCTGCTTTTCTGGGATTACCGTTCGTTGTTAGTGATAAGGGTGAGTGCTAAACCCGCTCAGCCGTCGGGACCACCTGGGCCGCTGCTGCCTGCTCGCCGCTCACTGTTGCCGCGCGATGAATGCGCAGCTTGCCGCTTTCAAAAACCTTGGTCATTGCCGCTACGACCGTAGGATCAAACTTGGTCGTGGCCAGCGAATTAATGATGCGGATCACGTACTCGGGATCCATGGCGGCCTGGTACGGCCGATTGGTGGTCATGGCGTCGAATGTATCGGCTACCATGATCACGCGAGCCATCAGCGGGATCTGATCGCCCTTGAGTCCGTGCGGGTATCCTCGTCCGTCCAGCGATTCATGGTGCAATTCGATACCGGGCAGCATCTCGCGGAGCATTTCCACTGGGCGCAGAATGGCGGCGCCCTTCGTGGTGTGGGTCTTCATGATTTCGAATTCTTCAGGCGTTAACGCTCCGGGCTTCTTGAGAATGCGGTCTTCGATGCCGATCTTGCCCACATCATGCAATTGAGCCGAGATGCGGATCCTGTCAATCGTGTCCTCCGCCAGTCCCATCTCCGATGCAATCAGCACCGAATAGCGAGTTACGCGGTCAGAGTGGCCTCGCGTATACGGGTCCTTTTCGTCAACCGCGCCGGCCAGCATCTGGATGGAGCTCAGGAACAGCTCACGGTTTTCCTGCGCCTTCTTATTCAAGTCGGAGACGTAGCGTTCCAAGTCATCCGTCATGCTGTTGAAGGTTTGCGCCAGTTCACCGAATTCCGTGCGGCTGTTGAGGCGAACGCGCTGCGAGAAGTCACCGCCGGCAATGGCGCGGCTGGAATGCGTGAGGACGCTCAGCGGTGTAGTAAGCCGGCGGGCAGCCCAGATGCCAATGAGAATACTGAACGCGATGGCGATCAGGGCGAAACGCAACGCGTCATGCTGCATATCAATCACATCAGCATAGGCGTCTTCACGCGCTCTCTGCGCAACCACGGCCCAGCCCAGGCCCGGTACCGGATCGTAGGTCCCAAGCATAGGAATTTTGTTCTTGCCCACCTGAAGCTTGTACTCTTTGGTGACCGAAATGCGAGAGTTGGCGCCCTGCTCCACAAAGCTTTTCACCAGCTCATTCGAGGTCATGTCCTGCCCGGTAGCGTACTGCTGACTGGCTGATGCCACCAACCTGCCGGACTCGTCCACGACGAATGCTTCCAGGTCCCGGTCAGCTGCGTCACGAAGCTTGGTGATCAGATAATCAAGATCGACCACCAGTTCGATGGCGCCCAGGTAGTTCTGGTTCTGATCCACCACCGGCTTGCTGACCACCATTACGGTTCGGGACGTTGTGCCTGAACCGATGGTTATGGCTCCGCCATTGTATTCCCGCAAGCTCTTAGCCGCAGTCAGGCCGCGATCCAGTTCTTTTTCCAGGAATGCGTCATGCGCGATCTGTGCGGTTGCAGCTTCAATGTATTGATTCTCAGGGTTTACAAGGCGTGCAGAAGGAATTCCGAAATCAGCAGTGTTGGTGCTGTTTTCCAGCAAGCCCTTCAGCGCCGGCGATTCCACGCGATTGCCTTCCAGGCTGCCTCCGCTGGTGACAACAATCGAGTAAGCCAGGTCCGCCAGCTTGCTGCGGATGTCCTTGCCGCGCTGCGCGATATCTTCGGCAAGGGTTGCGGTCACGGTGTTTTGCAGGAGCTTTTCATTGCGCTGCAGCCGGTCGCGATTGGTTTCTACGACGTTGGTCGCATAGAAATAGAGAGGCAAGACTCCCACGAGAATCAACACCATGAGAATCCCGTAAATGATCGGAATACGAGAGGGCAGAGGCAGTTTCATACGGCCAGTCGTATGGAGAATTGTAAGCCGAAAAGACTCTGGCCCGTGCAAAAACTTGTCGGGCGAAAGCATTACGGAAGTGTACCCCTTTCTGGCCGTCGGTTGTTGCCAAGGCCTCCGGGTTCAGGTTCACGGATCGAGAGTCGCAAAATTGAGTTAGAGCCCGGCGCCGGGATTTGGCCTTTTTCGAAGCCAAAAAGAACTCTGTCCAATTGCGGGAACCGCATCTAAAATGATCAGCCGGTTCAGCTCATTGGGAGGCAACGAGCGGCAATGATCAGGATCATTACCATCGAGAGGGAATTTGGATCGGGAGCAGCGGAAATTGCACAGCTTCTGGCTGAGCGGCTGCATTGGAAACTGTGGGACCAGGACTTGACCAGCGAAATCGCCCGCCTTGCTCATTGCAAGGCTTCTGCGATCGAGGAACGCGAAGAGCGGCGCGATCCGCTGTACTACCGCCTGCTGAAATCCTTCACTCGCGGTTCGTTCGAAGGCAGCGCCAATATCGACCCGAGAATGCTCGACCCTCTGCAATCGCTTGACGCCGATACAATCGTCAGGATCTCACGGCGTGTGGTGGAAACGGCTGCAGGGCAGGGCAACTGCGTGCTTGTCGGCCGCGGGTCGCAGCATTTTCTCCAGGATCGCGCAGACACGCTAAGATTTTTTCTCTATGCTCCCCGCGAAGACAAGGTGCGCCGCCTGGTGGCACAAGGCACGCGCCAGCCGGATGCGGAACACCAGGTGGAAATTGTGGACCGTGAGCGGGCGGCTTTCATCAAAACCTACTTTCGCGCCGAATGGCCCAATCGTCCGGTGTACCATGCCATGTTGAATACTGCGATTGGTGAAGACGCAGTGGTGCGGACTATTCTCAGCTTCATGCCTGCCAAACCGGAAGAGAAAGCCGCCTGAGTCTCTCGTGGCAGATCAGCAAAGGCCTGTAGACGTTTTCAGCCATTTGCCGAAAAGTGAGAAGCCATGGCCACATTCAATTCCCGAGCAGGCCCGCCAAATTAAAACCTGTCTTCCGCTTTGCCGGGCCTCATCATCAAGTCTCGTATGGCGTCATGCGGCGACTTGCCCTGGTTGAGAATTGCATACATCTGCTCGGTAATCGGCATCTCCACGCCGTATCTCTTTCCCAGTCCGATCGCGGCGTTGGTAGTGAGCACGCCTTCCGCAACCATGCCATGCATTCCCGCGATGATGGCATCCAGACTCTGTCCTTGCCCGAGGGCAACGCCTACACTGCGGTTGCGTGACAAACCACCGGTACTCGTGAGCATCAGGTCGCCTATGCCGGACAGCCCGGCTACAGTTTGCGGTTTGGCTCCGCAAGCCACAGCCAGCCTGGTAATCTCAACCAGTCCCCGGGTGATCAGCGCGGCCAATGCATTGTGGCCAATGCCCATTCCTTCACAAATACCGGCGGCGATCGCAATCACATTCTTCAGCGCGCCTCCCAGTTCCACTCCAGTGAGGTCATCGTTCACGTAAATGCGCAAACCAGGATCGCTGAATTCCTTTTGCACCCGGCCGGCCAGATCCAGGTCTGTGGAAGCGGCGGTGACTGCGGTCGGCTTGCACTCGGCTACTTCGCGCGCAAAAGAAGGTCCGCTCAAAGCCACGATTTTCGGGTTGAACCCGCAATAGCGATTCACTACTTCATGGATTACCTCGCTCATCCTGAGCAAGGTGTCATTTTCCACGCCCTTGGTGGCGCTGACGAACACCATCTCCGGACGCAGCCACTGGGCCATATGTTCGAAACTGCGCCGGCAGTGATGCGAAGGCATGACGCTCAGCACGATCTGGGCGCGATCCAAAGCTTGTTTAAAGTCAGTGAAAGCAGCTATGTTTCCGGGAAGGGTGATCCCGGGCAAAAACAGATGATTCGCATGGCGCGCGTTAATCGATTCGCAGACTTCTTTCTCCAGCGTCCAAAGACGGACCTCATGGTCGCCTCGACGCGCCGCCACCATGGCCAGCGCCGTCCCCCAGGCGCCGCCGCCAATCACGGTAACCCGGCTCATGCCTGCTTCTCCGCCGTTTTCGCGCTGCCGAAGCGGTGCTCCGTTCCGGACAGCAGGCGCGCGATGTTGGCATGATGCTTCAGCACGATGAGCAGAGAAATGGCGCATGCGGGCAGAAGTGTTTGCCAGTCAGGACTGCCAATAAAGTAAGCCGCAATCGGAAAAGCAACTGCTGCAAGAATTGAGCCCAGTGACACATAACGGGTCACCAGCACGGTAACAATGAAGATGGCCAGCGATACCAGCACGGCTTCAGGAAACAAGACCAGAAATACGCCCAGCGCGGTGGCTACACCTTTGCCGCCTTTAAATTTCAGCCATACAGGAAACAAGTGTCCGAGAACCGCGGCCAGGGCAGCTATTGCCATGTAAGGCAACGGCGAAATCCTGGCCGGCACCAGCGCGCGCGCGACCAGGACGGCGACAGCTCCCTTCAGCGCATCAAGCGCCAGCGTCGCTATGGCGAGTCCCTTCGAGCCAGTGCGCGCTACGTTGGTCGCGCCGATGTTCCCGCTGCCGGTACTGCGCACGTCTTCGCCACGAAACAGCTTCACCAGCACGTACCCAAACGTAATCGAGCCCAGCAGGTAGCCAAGGATGGCGACAATGAGATAAAGCGTGGTCATTTCCCTATCGTGTGCTTATGCGTTTCTCAAATATTGCCAGAACTGACAATTGCCAAAGAATCCAAATTGAGATGTTATTGTGCAAACACTTTGAGGTGAACCACGGAAGTTTTGCAATCTGTGGCAATTTTGGCATTTATGGCAATTGCACAATGTTCTTATCCCAGCCCATATCTCTGCAGCTTCGTGTACTTCGCCCCTCCCGGTCCAAGCTGGCTGCGATAGAGCCAGAAATCGTGAGCAGTCATTGTACCGAACTGAGGCGGCTCTTCGGCCGCAAGCAATGGCGTCAGGGCCTTCAAACTGTGCGGATCGCGAGTACCCGCGCGCGCCAGTGTGAGATGCGGGCTGAAAGATCTTTTCTCGCGCTCGATGCCGATCTTTTCCGTGGCGGCATCAATGCTTGATGCAAGTTGGGTGAGTTGATCGCCGGACTCCACTCCTGCCCAAAATACGCGAGGCGATTTTGGATTAGGAAAGAAACCGATGCTCCCGAAAGTCACCTCAAAACCGGCTGATTTGACAACGGCCAAAGCGCTCTTGATCTCCTCCAGCTTGGTATCTTTTACTTCGCCAATGAATTTCAGCGTCACATGCAGGCCTTCCACTCGCGCCCAGCGCGCATCCGCAGCGTGCGAGCGCACTCGCTCAATGTAATCGGCCAGGCGGCTGCGAATCTCTCCCGGAATACCCAGTGCAATGAAGAGCCGCATATCACATTAACCTGCGGCGGACCATGTCCAGCGCCTGCTGCGTGGCCCAGTGGCGAATGCGATCACGGTCACCGGGATATTTTCTGTCCACCACTTCAGTTTTATTCTCATCGGCCAGAGCGACGTAAACCAATCCTACCGGCTTCTGTTCCGTCCCGCCGCCGGGCCCGGCAACGCCGGTAATGCCGATCCCCAGCGTCGCTTGGCAGCGTTTGCGAATGCCTTGCGCCAGAGCTGTGGCAACCTGCGCGCTCACCGCGCCGTGTTCCTGAATCAGCAACGGGGGAACTTCGGCCAGGGCGCTCTTTACAGAGTTGTCATAGACCACCGCGCCGCCCAGAAAATATCGCGAGCTGCCCGGTACCGATGTGATCCTTTCAGCCAGCAGCCCGCCAGTGCAGGATTCGGCCACAGCCAGAGTTGCTCCCCGCATTCCCAGATAATAGCCGACAATCTGCTCCATGCTTTCACCATGGCTGGAAAACACTGCATCCTCGAATTCGTCCTCCAGCGCTTCGGCCAGGGAATCAACCTTTCTCTGGGCGGCTTCCAGCGTTTCCGCCTGCGCCCGCAGGTGCAACTGCACTTCTCCCGGCGAGCCGGCCAGAATGGTGGTTTCCACGTCCGTGCGCGGCTTGTAAATGGCCGCTGCGCGCTTGTCCGCCATGGACTCGCCGATCATGGCGATCTTCAACTCACGCGTACCGATGTAACGCGGCGGCGTGAGCCTGCGCAGCCGGAAGAGGCATTGCTCCTCAAACATGGCTTTGAGTTCGTGCGGCGGGCCGGGCAGCAGAATGAGAATTGCCTCGCCGCCCTCATCTTTTATATGCAGGAATTGTCCCGGTGCGGTTCCTCGCGCATTCGGCAATACTTCCGCGCCTCGAATCACGTCCGCCTGGCGCTCATTGTTCTGTGACATTTTCCAGCCGCGGGTCGCGAAGCGCGCGCGCAGTCCCTGCACAATCTGCTCGTCACGTTCAAGCCGGCGACCTACAGCTTGGGCAGCGCATTCGCGGGTCAGGTCGTCTTCCGTTGGTCCAAGACCGCCCATCAGGATCAGGATGTCCGCGCGCGAGAACCCAGTCCGCACAGCTAACGTGAGATGCTCGCGGCGGTCGCCGACCACGGTCTTGAAGCTCACTTCAACGCCAAGCTCATTCAGTTTTTGCGTGAGATAAAGGGAGTTCGTATCCTGGCGGAAGGGAGTCAGCAGCTCAGAGCCAATGGCGATGATCTCAGCGTTCACACCAGCATTTTAGATGAGTGACAGCGGTTGAACACCCCAGGCGAGATGAAAGACTGCATTCGTGGTGACCAGCACCGCACCGCCTGTGCGGGTAAACGCCAGCCCGACGAGGCCGTGTCCTGAGATGACGAGTGATGCATTCTGATCCGGCGTAATACGAATGATGCCGCGTTTGCCCGCCAGAGACGCCGCCACGTATAGATTCCCTTGCGCGTCGAACGCCAGTCCCTGCGGACGCCCCAGCCCGCGGTAAAAGACATTCACCGTACCATGCGAGTCCACCGAGTAAATCGCATCGAAACTGGAGGTCGTGGGGCCGCTCACATACAGCAATCCGTCGGGCGCGAACGCCAGATGATAGGCAGCCACGCTCGGTTCCAGCGTGGCGTAAACAAAAATCTGCCGGTCCGGAGCGATTCGCCAGATGGTGCCGCTCCGGTCTCCTACGTAGAGGCTGCCTTCACGGTCAAATGCGATCCCTGTGGCAATCCCCATTCCTTCCGCATACGTGCTCATCGAGCCGTTGGGCGCGACACGGTAAACCGTGCCGTCATAGCGGGAAGAAACGTAGAGCTGCCCTTCGCTGTCAAAGGCCATCCCGGTGGCGTTCATCAGCTCAGAAAGGAATGGTTTGACGTTGTAATCGGTATCAATTTTGTAGATGGATACCGGCACCTTTTGCCCCCGCCCGCCGGAATATGTCACATAAATATTCCCTTCGGCGTCGAGCGCCGGATTGGCAACCGGATGCAGATTTTCCGCCAAAGGCTGAGCGATCTTGATTTCTCTTGGGTTGCTGACCTGGCCGTTGGATTGAATTGTCACCTGGCCGGAATGGGCGCCATAAGGCACGCGGGCAATGACAAAATCTTCCGAACTGACAACGATGGAACCGGATACGCCGGTGAAACTTACTTCCGGGCGCGCCAGTTGGGGGGGTTTAAGCGCCCTGCCGACAATTCTCACCTCGCCTCCTGGGAGCGCGGCCGCCGGTTCAATGGCCTCGATAAAAGGGTTGCCGTCAATGTTCTTGCGGCCAAGCAGCGTGTCAGAAATACCCATGGAGGTTCAGTGCGCAAAAAAGTGCAGCCAGAGCTGCAGCAGGACGAGCGCGTAGAGTCCTGCCCCTACATCATCCATCATAATACCTGTCCCTTCGGGCAGCTTCTCCAAGCGGCGCAGAGGGAAAGGCTTCAGAATGTCAAAGCCACGAAAAAGTATAAAACCCGCCAGCAGGTAATTCCAACTGAGCGGCGCGCCGATCAACGCAATCAACTGCCCGGCGACTTCATCAATTACGACGAATCCCGGATCCTCGCGGCCGCTTTCCCGAGCAACGACGGTGGAAGGTGGAATGCCGGCCAGCGTGATTGCTGCAGATGCCGCGATGATTACCGGCAGATGCCAATCTGGCCGGATGAACTGCGCGACGAACCACCAGACAGCCACCGTGATGGCGGATGCCCACGTCCCCGGCCCCGGATACATATGGCCCACGCCAAAGAAGGTGGCAACCAGCCAGGACCCGCGCGACTTGCGAATTCTCTGCTCCATTGCGGGCATCAAATCCAGCATACGTTATTGCCAGCTTTGGTGCCATTGGCCGCCGATCGTGCTTGGGACGTTCAAAGGATTAGATGCTGAAGTGTGCTCTGGTTTTCCTTGGCGCAAATGCCGGTGGTCTTGGCTGAGTTATGAATCGCGGTTATGGGAGTCATCGCCGCCGTCCGCTTTTCTATGCGATTGCTCTTCCGCCATGTTTTCCAGCATTTCAGGATCAGTAACCGGCGTGGAGATCACATAACCGCCGCTGGCCCACTTGCCCAAATCGATAAGCCGGCAGCGCTCGCTGCAGAAGGGAAAATGTTCTGACCCAACCAGCACCAGCGTGCGGCAGGCGGGACAACGCACTGAGCGGACTTTTTTTCTGGCCATAACGATTGGATGATGGAAAGCTATTCCACGATTTTCGCCACCAGATCATATTCGTGCGCTTCCGTGATTTCACAGCGGTAGAATTCACCCGGCGTGAGTTCCGCGCGCGCTCCAAAATCGTTGATGAAGAGTTTGCCATCGATCTCGGGAGCGTGCAGTTCGGTGCGGCCTTCCCAAAGCAGATCGCTTTCCTCTGACGCTCCCAGGGCCAACACATCAAACTGTCTGCCGATCAGTTTGCGTTTCTTTTTCCTGCTGATCTGCTTCTGAATTTGCATGAGCTTGCGCCGCCGGCTCTCGATGGTACGCTGCGGAACCTTGCCCTCCAGATGGTATGCCGCCGAACCTTCCTCGTCAGAGTAGGTAAACACGCCCAGCCAGTCGAATTGCGCGGCTTTTACAAACTCGCACAGCTCCTCAAAATCTTTTTCAGTCTCTCCGGGAAAGCCGACGATGAACGATGTGCGAAGCGTGAGCTCAGGAACCGCGCGGCGCATCTTTTCGATTGAGTTCAGGAAAATCTCCGCGCCGCCCCCGCGCTTCATGCGCTTCAGCACCGAGCCAGACGCGTGTTGAAGAGGAAGATCAATATACGAGCAGACCTTTTCATTGGCGGCAATCGTCTCCAGCAGTCTGCCCGTGATCTTGTTGGGATAGCCGTAAAGGAAGCGCACCCAGCGGAGATCAGGGATTTTCGCAAGCCGCTCCAGCAGGAGCGCCAACCCGTCTTTGAGACCCAGGTCCTCGCCATAGCAGGTGGTGTCCTGGCCGATGAGCGTGATTTCGCGCACTCCCGTGCGCGCCAGCCGCTCGGCTTCGGCGACAACGGATTCAAAGTGACGTGAACGAAACTTGCCGCGAAGTTGAGGGATGATGCAGAAGCCGCAGGGGTGATCGCAGCCTTCCGCAATCTTGATATACGCCGAGGCTTTCGGGGTAGCCAGAACACGCGGCGTGTTCTCGTCGTATAGATAGTTTGGCAGGTCGGCAATCGCGCCTTCCCACTCAGCTCGTGAGAATCGGCCCTTCTGCTCTCGGGCCAGCCCTTCTGCTCGCGAGGCAATTCCTGATTTCAGCGCCTGGCTCGCCGAACTCGCATTGAGAATGACGAAAGGCGAATTGGCCTGCACGGAAGCGCCTGCCGTCTCAATTCCCGCTGCGGCCAGAATGTGTTCGAGTTCGCCGGTGCCAACCACGGCGTCGACTTCAGGAATATTTTTCTGGATCTCGTCCCGGTAGCGCTCCACCAGGCAGCCGGCCACCACCAGCTTTTTCGCCTTGCCGGTGATCTTGTGCTGCGCCATCTCCAGGATTGTATTCACGGACTCCTGTTTGGCCGAGTCGATAAATGAGCAGGTATTGACCACGATGACATCGGCATCTTCTGCTCTCGACGTGATGCTGGCGCCGCCGGTCTGGAGCATGCCCATCATGACCTCACTGTCCACCAGGTTTTTGGGACAGCCCAGGCTGACGAATCCCACTTTTACAGTGCTTTTCCCCTCGGAATTGTTGAAGGTGGAGTTTTCCTGGAGCGGCGTTGCTGTGAGGTTCTCAACTGGCATGCAATCCTTATATTTTAACATTGCTTCAGTTGGTTACCTGGCCGTGCCTGCGACACAAGACCTATCCTCGGCAATGAATTGAGCGGCTATTTCTTTCCGGCGAATTCCTCGTATAAAACCGGAAGCCTTTCTGCATCTTCGACAGAGTCGGCAAAACGGGCGCGCTCGTAGTGCTCAGTAAAGACCACCACGTCCTCACGCAAGCCTGGATCGTCAATGGAATCGGCAAACTCCGCCGGCGTTTGCGCGGGCTGCTTGCGGAAGCCATGCCGCGCAACCCGCTTCAGCATGCGCAGGTACCAGAAGCTCGCGGCCATCCGCGGCGCCTGCCGGGGATCACGCGCCTTGCGCCGGCGATCGAATGTCCTCCAAGCCTTGGGTGTGAAAGGCAGCGCCAGCAGCAGCCCCAGAACAATGCACCAGCTTGCCATCTCCTGCGGCGTCATATGTCCAAGACGTTTCTGCCAGTTCAGGACCACGCCTACAGCACGGTGGTATTTTTCCATCAGCCAGGAAGTGATGGTGAACTGCGCGTGGCGGGTGCTGGAGCTGATATCAGCGCTCAGTTTCATCTGGTGCGTGAAATCGTAGTTGATTACCCACTCGCGCCAAACCTCGCTGGCTGCATCGAGGTAGAGTGAAATGCGCGACCATGCGCCGCTGCCGGCTTGCGTGTCGCTTGCCGGCGTAGGATCAAAAGTCACCCACCCGAATTCCGGAAAATACGCCTCCACCCAGGAGTGGGCATTCTTTTCACGGACGATATAGCTGCTGGTCAGGTCGTTGTATTCGCCGCCACGGAATCCGTTCACCACGCGGGCGGGAATGCCCAGGGTGCGCAACATCACGGCCATGGAGGAAGCAAAATACTCGCAGTGGCCTTTTTTGCGCTCAAACAGAAAATAAGCCACGGGATCAGGCACGCGCCTCCCCGGCAACTGCAATGTATACGCGTAATGTGTCTTGAGATAGCGCTGAATCGCGCGGGCCCGCCTGTAATTAGAATCTGCGGACGCCGTAATGTTCCGGGCCAATGCCCTCACACGCGGATCTACTGGGGGAAGCTGAAGATAAAGATTGGCGATACGCGGAGGATAGTCCCTGGAGTTAGAGTTTCGCACGTAGATTTCGGGATCGCGCACGTCTGATTCTGCGGTGTAGACTCCGATTCCGTGCGTGTTGTCCACGTCACGCACGCCGCTGGGCGTTAGTATCCGATGCGCGTTAAAGACAGATCCGTCTGAGGCCAGCTCAACAATCGGGTAGTTGCCCATCAGCTTCATCGGCACCGGCGCCAGGAAGAAAATGTTCAGACCCACCGGTTCCATTACCACCCGGTAAGTAAACGTGGGCGCCCGCGGAAGAGGCGCTGCTCCGGAGTAAAAGGCGGCGCCGTTGAGCTGCACAAGGTCGAGGGGGACGTTATTGAGGCCGTGCGGCAAGTGCTCTTCCGGCGTGTTCCACCAGCGCTGTCCATCAAAGTTGGCCAGGGAAATTCCGCGCCATTTTACGTCCCTCGGCATGGTGCCAGACAATACCTGGACGTGCATCACTACGGCATTGGACTGCTGGATCTGTCCGATGCCGCCCAACTGCACCTCCTGGCTGAAGCCGCTCATGATGGTTGCCTGCGTGCCGAAATTGCGCAGATAGCCCGCAGTGTTCATGCGCGGCAATACAAAAAAAATGAGCGTGGCCCCAAGCAGGGTCAGTGCGCCCAGCAGAGACGCCATGGCCGCCAGCGACCGCTGGAACTTCCCTTCCTGATTGGGCGCGACGCCCACTGACATCCATTCCCTCTCCGAGCGCCGCATCTCCATGCTGACGAAAGTGGCGATGGCAACCAGGATGAACAGTGAAAACGTGATCAGGAATGTTGTATCCACGGTCAATACGGCCGCCGCCAGAAGCATAAGGAAGGAAATAACCGCCAGATACAGCAGATCGCGGTCGCGGCGCACGGAAAAAATCTTGATCACCATGATGAACAAGACCATGTGGACGGTCGCGCTGATAAAGCTGCGGGAAAAGTAAAAATAATCGGCGGCGTAAAAAGCAAAATAGGCCAGCGTGACGTAGCTGGTCCAACGCTCGGAAATCGAAAGCGATTTCCGCATGAGGAGCAGATAGCCGCGGAACAGCAAGGCGGGAATCACCAACGCCAGTGAAGGTAGATCCAGCTTGTCTGTGCCCAACAGGGCAACGAACCCGGTCACGAGCAGAATATAGAGAGACCACTGGAAAAACCTCTCGGCGCTCCCCAGCGTCGGGGCGCCGTAGGACGGCAGGACTATGGTCTGGCTGACTGCTTTGGCGGGCACATGCTTATTCTCACCGAAATCATTGCCGGATCAAAGCCGAATTGCGCCTTGCCAGCCGGGTGCATTGTGGCGAAAGTGTTAGAATCAAGGTGCCGGGTCCCGCGCGACGCAATCCCGCCAACCCCGCCAGGTCCGGAAGGAAGCAACGGTAACGGGCTAGTGCGTGTGCAGCGGGGTGCCCGGTTGAAAAGCCTTTTCTCCTCATCCGCACGGCCTTCATCTGTATATCCTGCCAATTCATACGACAACGCGAGCAGGAAGCTCGTTCGCGACCTCAGTTTGCGGGGGGAGGGTGGCCCCCTTTTTTACAGTTTTGTTGCAAACACAACATTTACGGCAAATCGACCCAGCCTCGACCCTTGGGTCACGCCGAGTTTTCCACTGGGTGACCCAAGATTTTCTTTGGGTCACCCAAACCTTTAAGGTATCCCGTCCAGTTGAGACAACCGCAAAAATCCCCGGGGTACCGTTATCTGAGATTTGCTCGGAGAACGCGGCTCTCCACTCTCCAAGCCTGCTGCGACAATAAATCTGGAGACTAGCCCACAGAGCGTGCCGCGGGCGTCTGGAGACAGGCGCTCTCGGCTTCAACAACCGCGCTGTTGTTGCCCAGGCCACGCACCGATAATATTGCCAGCGACGGCGAATGTCAAGCGAACTAGATGCGCGGGTTCAGGAGAGCTCTGCTGCAAAAAGGCTGCGGCCAAAGCTCCAGAGGAAGATTTGGATTGCTTCGCTTAGCAATCGGACTGGCATGTTGTTCACGGCTATGTGCAGTGAGCGGAGGTAGTCCGGCTGGCGATCAACTTGCCCGGCATGCTCTTTCGTACCTGTTGCGGGACGGCAGCTTTAGATACATAATCCACTCGCTCGCTTCAGAGCATCCGGAGAAACGATCCATGAAATCCAGCGTACTCACACTGAGCGTCTTTGCGCTTTGCCTGCTGCCGTTTGCCTTTGCTTCCGGCGCGGAGAAAAGTCCGGCAACAACAGATGCCATTCGCGCGACTGTCAATGACTATATCCAGGCTTATTACACCGCCGACGCGGCCCGCATGGAACGATCCCTGCATCCGCAATATCTCAAGCACACCATCAGCGGAACGGAAGGCAATCTGCACATGACCGAGAAGACCGGCCTCCAGATGGTGGAAGATATCCGCTCCGGTCATCCGGTTCCTGAAGCGCGGCGCCAGGAACAGATCACAGTACTGGATGTAAATGGCGACATCGCTTCCGCCAAACTCGTTACTTCCGGCTGGACCGACTACCTGACCCTCGCCAAATGGAATGGGCAGTGGAAGATCGTCTCTGTGGTGCTGCGGGAAAATGACTGACGATAAAGGATTGCGTAGAGACGCGGGATACCACGGCCTGTCTGAACGTCAGTTTTTTCAGAAGTGGCTCGGCTGACTGGGAGAGCCCTGTTGGATCCCGCGTCTCTACGCGTTGACTGTGGAACCTGCCGGCAAGCTCTGGGCACCGCGATTTGTCATGGGTTGCGCCATCACAGCGTAGCACCCGGCCATTATTTCGTGGCGCTTGCATCTCCGCCGGTCAGTCGCTCGCGACAATCAAACCAGAACGCAGGACGCTCTCAAGTAAAGCTATAATCAATTCATCTCCATGAAGGCTTACGTCACTGTCATGCTGAAGACCACTGTCCTGGATCCCCAGGGCAAGACCATCCAGGGCGCGCTCAAGAAGATGGGCTATAAGGGTGTGGACGCAGTGCGTCAGGGCAAGTTCTTTGAAATTGCATTGGATGGTGGTCTCGACCAAGCAGCGGCAAAAGCGGAAGTGGAGCGTATTGCCAAAGAAGTGTTGACCAACCCCGTCATTGAAGAATTCAGTTACCGCATCGAAGAATGAGCACGTTCCTGTCCGGTGTGCAATTACCTGCAACAGACAAGCCCCAACCTGTGCTTGCG
Source organism: Candidatus Angelobacter sp. (assembly GCA_035712465.1). Taxonomy (GTDB): domain Bacteria; phylum Acidobacteriota; class Terriglobia; order Terriglobales; family Acidobacteriaceae; genus Angelobacter. Next base: position 309,580 of record DASTAS010000011.1, on the reverse strand, counting down.
GGACATATCTTGTTTGCTCTAAGCGGTTTAGAATAAAGGCGAATCCTCCTCAACAGCGGTAAACTCAAATTGTTGTCATCAGCGGCAAGCGAATTGCTTAACCGGAAGAAGAGCAGATTTTATGTGCGGAATTGTTGGATATGTCGGCAAAAAGCGTGTGGTGCCCGTCATTATTGACGGACTTAAGAAGCTCGAATACCGGGGCTACGACTCCGCGGGCATCGCCGTAGCTGGGAACGGGAACGGAGCTGACCTGCAGATTCGGCGGGCCGAAGGCAAGCTGCGCAACCTGGAAGAGGTAATCCGCCTTAAGCCGCTGGATGGGACCTATGGCATCGGACACACGCGCTGGGCTACGCACGGGCGACCCACAGAGGAAAACGCCCATCCCCATCGCGACTGTACCGGGAAGGTCGTTGTGGTACACAACGGCATCATCGAAAACTATCTCCTGCTAAAAAAGAAGCTGATCGAAGAAGGCCACAAATTCTCAACTGAGACGGACACGGAAGTGATTGCGCACCTGGTAGAGAAAGCATTCTTCAATCCGTCCAATGGTCACAAACCCAGCCTGGAGGAAGCGGTCAGAAAGACGGTGCAGCAACTGAGCGGAGTCTTTGCGCTGGCGGTGATCTCTGCGACAGAGCCCAACAAGATTGTGGCCGCGCGCAATGGCCCTCCTGCTGTCATCGGCCTGGGCAAGGACGAGTACTTTGTAGCCTCAGATGTGCCCGCGATTCTCTATCACACTCGCGACCTCTTCTTCCTGCACGATGGCGACATGGCCGTGGTGACTCCGGCCGGCGTGCAGGTGACAGATTTTGAAGGCAAGCCGGTGGTGCGCGATGTCCAGCACGTGACCTGGGACCCGATCATGGCGGAGAAGGGCGGCTTCAAGCATTTCATGCTCAAGGAAATCTTTGAGCAGCCCCGGGCCGTCCGGGAAACCGCGCTTGGCCGTGTTTCCCTGGATACGGGCCAGGTGTTCATGGATGAGATGGAGATCACGGACGAAGAGTTTCGTCAGATGAGCAAACTGAACATTGCCGCCTGCGGCACCAGTTGGCATGCGGGGCTCGCCGGGAAGTTCATGATTGAGCGGCTGGCGCGCGTCCCCGTGGACGTGGACTATGCCAGCGAATACCGCTATCGCGATCCAATCACATCAGCTAAAGACATAACTCTGCTGATCACGCAGTCAGGAGAGACGGCCGATACCATCGCGGCGCAGCGCGAAGCCAAGCGAAAGGGCTCCAAGACCCTGGCCATCTGCAACGTCGTCGGTTCCATGATTGCGCGCGAAGCCTCTGGAACGGTTTACACCCACGCAGGCCCTGAGATCGGCGTGGCTTCCACCAAGGCATTTACCGCACAGCTTACTGCGCTGGCGCTTCTGGCGCTCCATCTTGGCGAGGTGCGCGGAACCGTCTCCCCAGAGCAGGGAAAGACGCTAATCACCGAACTGCTGAAGATTCCCGGCAAACTCGAAACCGTGCTCAGCCACGATGAGGAAATTGAGGAACTCGCCAAAGGGTATTCCAAGTCACAGGATTGCCTTTTTCTTGGCCGCGGAATTCACTACCCAATCGCGCTTGAGGGAGCGCTCAAGCTTAAGGAGATTTCCTATATCCACGCTGAAGGCTATCCCGCGGGCGAGATGAAACATGGCCCCAATGCGCTGATCGATGAGAATCTTCCGGTGGTGATTATTGCCACCAAGGACAGCAACGATCCCAATTCCGTGCTGCGCTATGAAAAAACCATGTCCAACGTGAAGGAGGTTACCGCCCGTGAAGGAAAAGTGATTGCCATTGCTACGGAAGGCGATGAAGAAATCAGCGAATCGGTTGATCACGTGATTTACGTGCCGGAAGCTCCCGAGTTGCTGCTGCCTATCCTGGAGATCGTGCCTCTGCAACTCCTGGCGTATCACATCGCCGTTCGCCGCGGGTGTGATGTTGACCAGCCCAGAAATCTCGCCAAGTCGGTGACGGTAGAGTAGTCGCCTCGCCGCGAACAGGCCAGACCCCAGCAGGTAGACCTAAGATTAGTGCATTCTAAGAAATTGATGTAAAACTTTACATGACCGCGTGTTTCCCGGCCAAAATTGGAGCTAAAATCAAACCCATGCAACATGGGGGCGTAAAACTGGAGTCTTTTTGGACACGCCGCTCCGTCCTGCTCACTACGGTTATCGCCATCGTGGTCTTCGCTGTCAACCTCCTTCAGGATGTTTTTCTTTCCGCGGAAGGTTTCTCCAAGTGGGGTCCTGTTGTCCTGAGCGATGTGATCACCGGCGCGATTGCCGGCGCTCTTTTTTATCAGTTTGCCAAAAACGAAAAGAACCGCCGTGAACTGATTCGGGAACGCATGCGCACAGTTGCCGAACTGAATCATCACATTCGCAATGCTCTGCAGGTGATCAAATTCTGGGGAGTCCAACACCAGAACTGCTCGCTGGATGAAATGCAGATCCGTCTGATGAAGGATTCTGTTGAGCGCATTGAATGGGCGCTCCGCGAAGTGTTGCCAAAGTATCCAACGCCCTCGGGCGTGGTACTTCCCCGGTCCGAAGAGCAAGTCACCAGCCTTTCATCGGACGTGCCGGCCGCGTGGCCGGGACCCGCCGGCGAACGCGAAGGAACGCCAAGAACAAAATCTCACTAGCTGGGGCGATTTGCATCAGGCGCCGCAGCATATTCATCTAACCGTGGAGTGCCCTACTTCGTCAGCGGTGGAAAAGAAATCCGCCTGGAGCATTACTCTCCCGGAAATTCCGGGCCGCGCCCGGCGATCCTGCTGGTGCACGGATCAGGCGGGCCCTTGCGCGGGATTGATCCTTTTGCCCGGCAGGCCGCAGGAATGGGCGTGCATGTTTTTGTGGTTCACTACTTCGACCGCACTGGACACACCTGGGTCAGTCCGACTCTTATCAGAGATTTCTTCGTATTGTGGCTCGAAACTCTGTGCGATGCGGTCAACTTTATCGTTGCCCAGCCTGGTATTGATGTCCAGCGCATCGGGCTGATCGGTTTTTCGCTTGGGGGATTTCTTTCTCTAGCGCTGGCCACCCAGGAACCGCGCATCACTGCCGTGGCGGAACTCTTTGGCGGGCTTCCGGAAAATTTCATGCAAAACGCGGGTAAGCTCCCGCCAGTATTGATCCTGCACGGCTCTCGCGATGCAGTGGTGCCGGTAGCAGAAGCGGAAAAGCTGGAAGCCTTTCTAAAGCAGCACCACGTTCCCTACGAAATAAAGATCTATTCCGATCAGGGGCATCAGTTCACGGGGCTTGCCCAGCTCGATGCAGTGCGCCGCGTGGTCGCGTTTTTTCGGCGCTATCTGCAGAAGGCGGCTTAGCCATGTTGCCGGGCCATTTTCTCTCCGCTTTCCCGCAACCTGAATAAAGGAAAAGCATCTAAATAACTTGACAGTAACAGACTCAATTCTGATAATAGAGCTGCTGTTATATGGAGAGTTACTGATTTAAAAGCACTTATAAAGCAGGGGGCAGTTTCACCATGGGAAAAATCATAGGAATTGACTTGGGAACCACGAACTCAGTGGTCGCCGTAATGGAAGGCGGCGAGCCCAAAGTCATCGCCAACGAGGAAGGCGGCAGGACCACACCGTCAGTTGTCGCATTCACCAAATCAGGAGAGCGGCTGGTCGGTCAGGTCGCCAAGCGGCAGGCGATCACGAATCCGGAAAACACCGTTTATTCGATCAAACGGTTTATGGGGCGCCGCTATGACGAAGTAAATGAGGAAATGAAGATGGTGCCGTACAAGGTGGTGCGGCAGGGCGACCATGTGGCTGTTATGGCCCAGGGCAAGGAATATACGCCGCCACAGATTTCGGCCATGATTCTGCAGAAGCTGAAGAAGGCTGCGGAAGACTATCTCGGTCAGAGTGTATCGGAAGCTGTGATTACCGTTCCCGCATACTTCAATGATTCCCAGCGCCAGGCGACGAAGGATGCAGGCAAGGTGGCCGGCCTGGACGTAAAGAGAATCGTAAACGAACCCACGGCCGCTGCTCTGGCCTACGGCCTCGACAAGAAAAAAGATGAGACCATCGCCGTCTATGACTTTGGCGGCGGGACGTTTGATATCTCTATTCTCGAGGTGGGCGAAGGCGTTGTCGAGGTGAAGTCAACCAACGGTGACACGCACCTGGGCGGCGACAATATCGATACTCGTATAGTCGACTGGCTGGTGGAGGAATTCAAGAAAGATGAAGGCCTTGACCTGCGCAGCAAGGGAAATGAGATGGCTTTGCAGCGTCTGCGCGACGCCGCTGAAAAGGCCAAAATCGAGCTCTCCACCACCATGGAAACGGAGATCAACCTGCCGTTTATTACGGCCGACGCAACTGGTCCCAAGCACCTGGTAAAGAAATTGACGCGAGCCAAGCTCGAGCAGATGGTGGAAGACATTATTCAGCGCTCGGTAGGCCCCTGCCGCCAGGCAATGAAAGACGCAGGCGTGCAGACCAGCGACATTGACGAAGTGGTGCTGGTGGGCGGACAGACCCGCATGCCTCGAATCCAGGCCCTGGTAAAGGAACTCTTCGGGAAGGAACCGCACAGGGGCGTGAACCCGGACGAAGTAGTAGCTGTGGGCGCAGCCGTGCAGGCAGGCGTGCTGGCAGGCGACGTAAAAGACCTGCTGCTGCTCGACGTTACTCCACTCACCCTGGCGATTGAAACGCTGGGCGGCGTGGCGACACCGATGATCCCGCGAAACACGACCATCCCAACGCGGAAGACAGAGGTTTTTTCGACTGCGGCCGACAGCCAGACGTCAGTCGAAGTGCATGTTCTGCAGGGCGAACGGCCAATGTCGCGCGACAATCGCACGCTCGGCAAGTTCCATCTGACCGGAATTCCGCCGGCTCCTCGAGGCGTGCCGCAAATCGAGGTCACGTTTGACATTGATGCTAACGGCATTTTGAACGTCACGGCTAAGGACCGTGCAACAAGTAAGGACCAGAAGATCACGATAACGTCCTCTTCCGGTCTGAGCAAAGACGAAGTCGAACGGATGGCCAAGGAAGCGGAGGCGCATGCGGCCGAAGACAAGCAGAAGCGGGATGAGATTGAGGCGCGCAACCAGCTCGACAGCATGGTTTACAACATAGAAAAAATGCTGAAAGAGAATGGCGACAAGATCTCCGGCGATGAAAAGAGCAATGTGGAATCGGCGCTCGCAGATGCCAAGAAAGCGCTTGAGGGAACCGATGTTGCGGCCATGAATTCGGCGCGCGAGCGGCTCACCCAGGCATCGCACAAGCTGGCCGAGGCCATGTATAAATCCGCGCAGCCGCCGCAGGGCGCTCCGGGCGAAGGACCGCAACCGGGCGCTGCAGCCGATGGCGCAGGCCAGCAGGAAAAGAAGAAAGATGAAGGCGTGATTGACGCCGAGTACGTGGACGTGGAGGACAAAAAATAACATGCCCCGACAGAATGAGAGGAAGGCGGCCCCTCCGGCCGCCTTCTTCACAAGCAGTAAGCAACAGAGGTGACACAGGTGAAACAGTTTTTGGTGATGAAAATCGTACAAGGTTTGAACCAGATGGCGGGCATGATTGCCATGCCCGGGCTCTATACACTGGATGCGGCCCAGCAATTGGTGAGCGCAGCCAGAGCGGACGAGCCGAACTCGACGTTTGTGATCCAGGAAGTGGGAGCGGCGTAAAGACCTTACCGCAGCCGGCAATTAGCAATTGGCAGTTAGTACTTAGAATTTGATGTGGGCGAACATCAGTCCGCCAATAAAGGATTCAGCAACGGATGGCAACAACCCAACAAAAGGATTATTACGGCGCGCTGGGCGTAAAGAAGAACGCCACTGCGGAGGAGATTCGTAAGGCGTTCCGGAAGCTTGCGCGCAAGTACCATCCTGACGTGAATCCCGGCGACAAGAAGGCCGAAGAAAAATTCAAAGAGATCTCGGAAGCCAATGACGTTCTGAGCGATCCCAAAAAGCGCAAGATTTACGACCAGTTGGGCTTCTACTCTGACAATATCGATCCGGCAGCGGCAGAAGCTTATGCACGCGGCGGAGGATTCGGCGCTGGAGGGTTTGGCGCCGGACCATTCCCCGGCGGCGCAGGTCAGGCTGGCAGCGCGCGCGGATTCGACTTCGGCGGCTTCGATTTCTCTGACTTTGTGGGCGGGGGTGGACGCACAGCTCCACAGGGCAGCGGGCGCGGAAAAGGGTTTCAGGATATTTTTTCCAGCATGTTCGGCGGAGGTCGCGGGGCCGCCGCGGAACCGGAGCACGGGTCAGATCTTGAGTACCAGGTGAACATCGGCTTCTGGGACGCGATCCGCGGCACGGTGATGAAGCTGAATGTCCCGCATCTTGCCAGTTGCGCAAATTGCGGCGGTAAAGGTGTCGTGGGCGCGGCCGGAACTTGTCCTGAATGCCACGGCGCGGGGCAGGTGACGCAGGCGAGTGGCCGTATGAAATTCAATATGCCCTGCCCGCGTTGTGGTGGGACAGGAAAAGCGCAAAGCGTCTGCCCGGCCTGCCATGGCGATGGTACGGTGGAACAGCCCGAAGCGCTGGAGATTCGCGTGAAGGCCGGCACCCGCGACGGTCAGCGGATACGCCTGGCCGGCAAAGGCAATGCAGGTGCAAATGGCGGGCCGGCGGGCGATCTCTATATCATCATCAGAACGGGCGACCATCCGGTGTTCCGGCGCGAAGGCGATGACATCTATGCCACGGTGCCGGTGGAGGCGTGGGAAGCCGCGCTGGGGGCGCGTATTGAAGTCCCGACCATCGACGGCCGCTCGCAATTGAAAGTGCCTCCGGGAACGCAAAGCGGTCAGAAGCTGCGCCTGCGGGAAAAAGGCGTCCCGTCTGCGACCAGGGATGGACATCGCGGCGATGAGATTGTGGAAATCAAGATCGTGGTCCCGGAGGCGCGCGATCTGAAAGTGCGCGAGCTATGGCAGGAGCTACAAAAGCTCAACCCGGACGATCCGCGAGCGGAGTTGTGGACCAAGGTGTGATTCTGGAGACGGAGCGGCTGTTGCTTCGCGAAGTTGAGCCGACGGATACGGATGCTCTTTTGCAAGTGCTGGGCGACCCGATTGCAATGCAGTATTATCCCGCGCCTTTCTCACGATCGGACGTGGAAGACTGGATTCGGCGAAACCGGGCGCGCTACCGGGATTCCGGATTCGGGCTTTGGGCGATACTGCTCAAGGGCTCGGGTGAACTGATGGGAGATTGTGGGTTTTTCGTCCGCGACGTGGAAGGCGACTTTGATTTTGAACTGGGCTGGCATGTGCGACGTGATCTCTGGGGACGCGGATACGCGACGGAAGCAGCGCGCGCATGCATCGATTGCGCCTTTTCGCGTTTCGGCGCTGAGCGCGTTATTGCGCTGATACGGCCGGAGAACCTGAGCTCGTGCCGGGTAGCAGAAAAAAATGGGATGCGCTGCGAGCGAATAATTTTCTGGCGTGGGTACAATCATCGCGTGTACGTGAAACAGAATATCGAGACGTAGACATGCGGCATGCCGCCTCTCTACACTGCGGATTTGGACGCCAGGTTTAAAGTAGCGTCAAGAGAAAAGCGCTGCTGGGCCAAAGCGGAACGACAAAAATTGAAACCTGACCAAGGGTTTGGTGATGGCGAAACGCAAATCCAAAGGCGCTTACATGATTTCTGCGGTTGCGGAAATGTACGGCATTCATCCGCAGACGCTGCGGCTCTACGAGCGTGAAGGACTGCTAAAGCCGTCACGCACGGACGGCAACACTCGGCTGTACACGGAAGAGGACCTCCAGCGGCTGGAATTTATTCTGAACCTGGCTCGGGACCTCGGCGTCAACATCGCCGGAATCGCCATCATTCTGCAGATGCGGGAACGAATGGAAGAGATGAACCGGCAGATGCAGGAGTTTGTGCGGTTCGTGCAACAGGAAGTAGCCTTTCGCGCCAGCCATGCCCATGCCGATGCCAGCCAGGGCGCCATCGTGCCAATCCGTAAGCCGGGAATCCCGGTTGCTGCCAGAAAGAAATAGCCGGCGGCTCGCCGGCTGACTCTGGGACCAGAGGCTATTCAGCTCGCTTTTCTATCGAGTTCGTGTTCCGGCACATCTTCACCGTTGATCGATATAATCGGCCTTGAGCTGGGCGCGGCAGCGGCCGTCGCCCGCGTGGGATCCTGCAATTCCTGTTTCTCCAGCTCCGGTCCTGAGTCGTGATCAGCGCCGAATCTGCTGCGCAGCTTCTGCGGGTACACCCGCATCTTTTGCCGGATGCGCCGTTCCACGTCACTCCACTCCTCTCTGGCGCGATCCATCCTGCGCCGAACATTGGCCAGACCTTTTTTTTCCGCAGTACGTATGCTTTCCGTCAGACGCATCTCGATATCTCCTCTCGCTCAGCGTCTTCAGACGAAGACACAAGTGGCATTTAATGGGATGCACGGCAGCGGCGAAGCGACTCTGCTGCTGGAATTGCCTCAGGGGGATGGATTTTCTCCCATGTGGCCGCTGAAGGGGATGTAAGCACGAGCGTCAGGAGAACCCGCCTCCAGTAGAATCTCAGCAATATGGAACACTTGCTTCGCCCAGTGCGGGCCGATGATCATGATTTTCTCTACCGCCTGTATGCGAGTACTCGTCCGGAGGTCGGCGAGTTCGGCTGGCCTCCCGAGCAGCAGCAGGCTTTTTTGCGCATGCAATTCAATGCGCAGCAGCGCTGGTATCAGACAGCGTACCCGGCCGCGGAACACAGCATCATTACTGCTGAACAGGAGCCGATCGGACGAGTGCTGGTCTTGCGCGACAAGGATTCGGCTACCCTCGTGGACATTTCCATTCTGCCTGAATATCGCCGGCGTGGAATCGGCAGCACTGTAATTCGCGAATTAATCAGGCAAAGCTCATTCCACGGGAAAATTCTCAGATTGCGCGTCCTCAGGACCAACGTCGCCCAACGGCTCTACCTGAGACTCGGCTTTTTGCCGACGGGTGAAGATGACATGTATCTGCACATGGCCACGCAGACTGCCGGGCCAGGAAAAGATTAGAAAGATTTAATCAGGCTGGGCTGCAAATTGAGCAGTGATGCTGCGCCTGGGGGCGTTTGCATGTTGTGAATGGCAGGCGTAGGCTTATGGGGTTCGTCATGGCGGGAGCAAACTCGCACCCGTTCATTTAAGCTGTTTTCCACCAACCCCAAGTCACGCCGCTGTCCGCGCGACCTGTAGACCACTGAAGAAGGACGCAAGATGAATATTTATGTAGGAAATCTCGATTTCAAAGTCACTGAGGACGAATTGCGCCAGGCATTTTCTGCTTATGGCCAGGTAGACAACGTTACCATTCTGAAAGACCGCGATACCGGCCAGCCGCGAGGATTTGGGTTTGTGGAGATGGCCAACAACGAGGAAGCACAAAAGGCTATCGATGGCATGAACGGAGCACAGCTTGGTTCGCGCTCGCTCAACGTGAATGAGGCGCGACCGAAAGAGGCGCGCGCCGGCGCCGGCCGTGGCGGGTTCGGCGGAGGCAGAGGCGGGGGACGTGGACGGAGCGGAGGCGGGGGCTTTCGCAATCGCTACTGAAATAACCACAGAGGCGCAGCTCAACGCTGCGCCTCTGCGCATTTTTTATACAAACTCTACGTGCGGTTGATGGGGAATAACTCCCGCGCGATATCCCATATCGAGCAGACGCACCACGGCTTCCTTTCCATCTTCGCCGTAGTCCAGCGTGCGTGCATTTACATACATGCCCACGAATTTGTCCGCCATATGGCGGTCAAGGTCGCGGGCAAATTGCAGGGCGTAGGCCAGCGCCTCTTCGCGATGATCGAGCGCATACTGAATGCTGTTGCGCAGCGCCTGTGTGATCATGTGAATCAGATTCGCGCCCAGATCGCGACGAATGGCATTCCCTCCAAGAGGGAGAGGCAATCCCGTGAGTTCATGCCACCATTTGCCCAGGTCCAGAAGCCGGCACAACCCTGAAGCTTCGTACGTGAGCTGACCTTCATGAATGATTAGCCCGGCATCAAATTTTCCTGCCAGCACGGCAGGAATGATCTGGTCAAAGGGAACCACGGCCGTCTCAATCGTCGGTGCAAAGAGCTTGAGGCCGAGGTACGCAGTAGTCATGGTTCCAGGCACAGCCACCTTCACGCGCTTGAGTTCCTCAAGACCGATCATTCGTTGCGAAACCACCATGGGACCGTACTGCTCGCCCACGCTGCCGCCGCACGGCATCAGCGCATATTTGTCCTGGATGTAAGGATAAGCGTGAAACGAGATGGCGCTCACGTCATAAAAGCCTTCCATGGCTTTGCGATTGAGCGTTTCGATGTCGGTCAGAGTGTGGGTGAACTTCAATCCCTGCACGCGGACCTTGTTGGTGGCAAGCGCGTAGAACATGAAAGCATCATCGGAATCAGGGCTGTGAGCTATGCTGATTTCACGAACTTGAGGCATAACAGACGGAAGTGACATAAAAAATCCTGTAAATCTCTTTCTGGGTTACCGGCAGCGCAATGCGAGCGGAAAGTACACTCACAATCTTATCTTGCGTATGGACCGGAAAAGCATCCCGGCACTGTTCTATGTTTTCTCGACCGGCTCATGGTCCGGCTGAACTCCATTGAGAGCAGCGTGTTGTGAGGCGTGGTTCGGGCGGCGCAGGTGCCATCGCAAACGCCAGAGGGTTGCCCCGACGGCAATCATAATGGCCGCGATCGAAACCAGCAGAAGCACATAAAGCACCTTCATCAGCACATGGCTAGCATATCAAAAGCGATGCGCGGCAAACGGATCAAAAGCGCCTAAACACCTACGGGGAACGGCTTAGTGTGCGGCTCGCGAATTACTGAGAGCCGCTCAAACCTGCCTTGCAAGAGCGACATCAAGCCCGTATACCAATAGCCGAGCACGAACAGGAACAAGAACGGGATGGTCCAGTAGTTTTCACTGCTCACGGCATACCAGCACATGAGCATGAAATAGCTTCCCACAAGCAGTTCCAGCCAGGGAACGATTCCGAGCCGTCTCCGATATTTCTGTCCCAGAGCCCTATCAGCCTTGGACTGCACCCGGTACTTGGGCGTCCGCTTGAATGACGACTGAATGCCGAACAAAGCTTCCATCACCGCACGCGTGTTGGTGAGCGTGAGCCCGATGCCCAGCGCCATAAGAAATGGCAGGTAGATAAAACTCCGCAGCCAATTACGGGGGAACAGCTCTTTCTGGGAAACCAGATAGAAGCTGGAGATGGAAAATGTTGACGCGAGAAAAAGCGGCAGATCGATGATCAGCATCTGAAACCAGCCGCCGAACGAGCGAATGATCATGGCCGGCAACAGCAATGTAGAAAGCACGATCATGAGCGGGTAACTGATGTTGGCCGTCAGGTGGTAGAACGCTTCGATCTTGACGCGCCACGACACGCGGCTGCGGAAGACCATGGGAAGCACTTTTTTGCTGGTCTGGATCAGCCCTTTGGCCCAGCGGGCCTGCTGTGTCTTGAAGGCCGTCATCTCAATGGGCAACTCCGCCGGGCATTCAATATCCTGCACATATTTGAATTTCCAGCCTTTGAGTTGAGCGCGATACGAAAGATCTGTGTCCTCGGTCAGAGTGTCATGTTCCCAGCCGCCGGCATCCTCGATGGCCTGGCGCCGCCACATACCGGCTGTGCCGTTAAAGTTGAAGAAGACCATGCTGCGGGAACGCCCGCCATGTTCCAGCACAAAATGGCCGTCGAGCAGAATGGCTTCAACCTCGGTCAAAAACGAATAGTTGCGGTTGAGATGAGTCCAGCGGGTCTGGACCATGCCGATTTCCGGATCGGCGAAATGGTGTACCACCCGTATGAGCCAGTCTTCCGGCGGAACGAAATCCGCGTCAAAGATGGCGATGAGTTCGCCCCGCGATGTCAGCATCCCGTTCTGCAGCGCACCGGCTTTGAAGCCCTCCCGGTTTGTGCGATGAATGTAGGTGATCGGATGCCCCAGTGCGGCATAACGCTCTACCACCGCCCGCGCAACTTTCACCGTCTCGTCCGTGGAATCGTCCAGTAGCTGTATGTCGAGCTTGTCTTTCGGGTACTCCAGCTTGCATATGGCGTCCACCAGACGATCCACGACAAACTGCTCATTGAAAATTGGGAGTTGAATCGTGACGCGCGGGAGCTCTGCGAATTGGGAGGGTGGATCTGTGGTCCGGTTCTTACGATGGCGATAATAGTTATAAACCAGCGCGTAGCGGTGCATGCCGTACCCGGCCAGAATGACCATGACTACGAAGTAGGGAATCAACAGGCTGAGATCAAACGCATTGGGGGTATAAAGGCCCTTAAAAGTTCGGTCGAGGAACTGACTCTTGAAGTAATGCACCAGCCCGCGTTGCGCGCCTACGGCGAGCAAAAAAAGAATATTGCCAAATACGGTGCTCAAGGAAGCTCCTCTTACGGAGATTCGGAAAGGACGATTGTAGCAGAGAGGAAGGTGATGAGGTGGAGCTCTGGTATGACATCAAAACCCCCGCTGGGATGCGCAGTTTAAGGCCGATTTCACTTCCGCATCCAAAGAGCCAGTATTTCAAGCGCAGCGGGATTTTTCGGCGCCTTACATTTCACTTCAAGCTCCAGTACCAGCCCATCCGGATCAGAGAAATAGACGCGCTCGTCATCGATCACCTCATGCGGGATGGCAAATTGCTTCAGCCGATTGAGCCAATGCTCAAGCTCCGCGCGCGAACTGACGGTGAGCCCCACATGACTCTCTTCCCAGAGTACCTTCGGTTGCGAGGTCGTGGCACGGTCCGGCGATGCACTGAATGCGAGACTGCCACCACCGGGAACGGAGTAAAGCAGCAGCAATTTCGTGCCGGCATATGCCTGAACCAGTTCGAATCCCATCACATCTGTATAAAAGCGATGGGTGGCATATGGATCGCGGATGGGGTGAGCCACGTGGTCGATGCGCATGCGGAGATTTTACGGGGGTTGCAGAAGGGCCAACAAGCCGCCTCGGAACACTATGAAGTCGAGCGGCATACGAGCGTTGAAACGGCTTCCCACGGCCAAGGGGCCAGCTTACATATGCAACGATCTCGCCACATCGTTGTAACAGACCGCGACAAATAACAGGACTACGAACACAAATGCAACCTGATACACGCGCTCCTTGATCTCCTGCTTGATATCGCGCCTCATCACAGCCTCAATCAGCAACATCAGCATCAACCCGCCATCGAGAATGGGGATAGGAAAGAGATTCACCACGGCCAAGTTCAGGCTGAGAATGGCCATGACGTCCAGCAACGGGGGCCAGCCGATCATCGCTGCTTCACCGGAGATCTGCATGATGCCGATAGGCCCGGCCACCTGCTTGGCCACTTTGCGGTTTTGAAACATGCGGCCAATCAGTTTGAAAATCAGCAGAGAGTTCTCTTTGGAGTCCGCATACGCAACGGACAGGGATTTAGCGAAAGGGAGCTTTTCAATGTAGTCGCTGCTTACGCCAATGCGGTATTCAGGCTTTGGCGTGCCGCTGGTCAGTAGCGCGGGCGTGACCGTAATCGGCACTTTTTTGCCGTCGCGCAGCACAATGAGATTGGCCGGCGTGCTCTTGATCTTCTGGATTTCGTTCAGCATGTCGTCCAGGCTCTCCACCGGTTTCCCATTGAAGGAAAAGAGAACGTCGCCCGGTTTGATGCCGGCTCGGTCGGCCGGCTTGCCCGCTTCGATATAGCCGACGGCTTCGGGCGGAATCAACCCCACATCGCCCACGCTATCTGGTCCGGTTGCCTTGGCCAGCAGGGTCTTGTGCAGGATCTCGTCGCCACGGCGCACGGTCACGTTTAGATTTTGATCAGGACTGATAAGCTCGGTTTGCACGAACTGATCCCATGTCGGGTTTTTGATGTCCTGCACCTGGATGATGTGGTCGCCTTTTTGCAGCCCGGCTTTTTCGGCTGAGGAACCGGGTTTCATCCAGAGCACGTCCACAGGCATGCGGGCCGAAGCTGGGTAGCTGTGATGGACCATGTACAGCCCGGTAAGAATCGCAATCGCCAGCAGAATGTTCATCACCGGCCCGGCAATTGCGATCAAAAAGCGTTGCCAGCGCGGATGACTCATGAACTCCCCGGGATCGCCAGCACGATCCTCCATGGGGTTTTCGCCGGCCATTTTCACATAGCCGCCGATGGGAAGCAGGCTGACGCGGTAGTCAGTGCCTCCGTGCTGGAAGCCAACTAGCCGCTTGCCAAATCCCAGGCTGAACACCTCCACCCGGACCCGGAAGAGTTTGGCCACGGCGTAATGGCCGAGTTCATGAACAAAAACCAGCACTCCAAGGACCAGGGCGACGGCTGCGGGATAAATCAAAAATTGCATATCAGAGACAGATTTTTTAATTGTAACTGCAAAAGGTCCTTTATCGCTAGCGGGTTAGCTGGGGTGAGAGCTTCCGCCGCGCTGCCTCTCGGGCCTGGACATCAATAGCAAGTACCTCTTCTATAGATTCGGGGCGGTAGTCCTTCGTTTCAAGAATTGTCCGCTCAATCACTTTAGGAATCTCGGAAAATCCGATCTCCCGGTTTAGAAATGCTCCCACTGCAACCTCATCAGCAGCGTTGAGAGCGATGCTCTTTGCTCCTCCGGCCTGGGCGGCTTCATAGGCCAGCCGCAGACAGGGGAATTTCACCTGGTCCGGCGGCGTGAAGTCCAGATGTTTCAGATCAAGCACATTAAAGCGGAGGTCCGAGGGAATGCGTTCGGGATAGGTGAGGGCATAAAGGATAGGCAGACGCATGTCCGTGACCGAGAGCTGAGCCAGGATGCTGCCGTCGTTGAACTCGACCATGGAATGAATGGTGGACTGCGGGTGGACGATCACGCTGATCTTCTCCGGCGCCATGTTGAACAGCCTGCAAGCTTCGATCACCTCGAAGCCCTTGTTCATCAAAGTGGCGGAGTCAATGGTAATGCGACGGCCCATCTTCCACGTAGGATGCCTCAGTGCCTGCTCCACCGTGATGTTTTCAAATTCGGATTTGGGGGTGTTCAGGAAAGGTCCGCCGCTCGCGGTCAGCCACACCCGTTCGACTTCATTCATCCTGCCGCCGCGCATGCACTGGTGAACGGCGTTGTGCTCGCTGTCGATGGGCAGCAGAGGCTTGCCCTGCTTGCGCGCTTCCCGGGTAATCAATTCTCCCGCAGCTACCATGCATTCTTTATTGGCAAGGCCGATTTCCTTTCCGGCACGCACAGCTTCGTAAGTCGCTTTCAGTCCAGCCACGCCCACAATCGCGCTCACCACAAAGTCAACTTCCGGGTGAGTCGCCACCCTGACCGTCCCGGCCTGACCGCAGGTGACCTCAATGCCGCTCAGCCCTTCTGATTTAAGCCGCTTGCCGGCCAGTTCAGCACCCTCCTCTGAGGCGAGCGAAAGAACCTTTGGGCGCCAGCGCCGCGCCTGCTCCAGTGCAAGGTCCACATTGCTGCCTGCCGCCATGGCAAGAAGCTGAAAGCGTTGCGGATTTTTCTCGATTACATCGAGCGTGCTGCGGCCGATGGAACCCGTCGAGCCTAGGATGGCAATGCGCTTCATGAAGCTAAAGATGGAGGAATCCGGTCAGGTTCGCATAGTACCATACCACCGGAATCGCAAAGAGTAGCGCATCAATGCGGTCGAGAATGCCTCCGTGGCCAGGAAGAATGGAACCGGAGTCTTTTATGTGCGCTCCACGTTTTAAGGCTGATTCAAAGAGATCGCCGAATTGAGCAGCCACGTTCGTAATAACCCCGATGGCAATGATATGCCCGGGCGCAATGTGCGACGCAGGAATAATCGGAGTGTAGAAGGTGTACGATTGTGAAAAGAGGCTTCTAATTTCAAGGTGGAAATGAAACACCAGCCATGCGATAACTACGCTGGCAATGACTGAGGCAATCGCTCCCTCCCATGTTTTCTTGGGACTTACGATCGGAGCCAGTTTTAGCCTGCCGATACTCCGTCCGGTGTAGTAAGCGGCTGTATCACCGGCCCACACTGAAAACAGAACGAAAACAATCAGCACATTCTGGGACCAATCGTGACGCAACAGAACCAATAGCGAGAGCGCGGCTGAAACATACAACACACCGAAAGCCGATCCAGAGACTGCAGGCAGAGCGCCTGTCATATCACGCCGGAATACCAGAGGAATTCCAAAGATCAAAGCAAAAATAAGCAAAATCTCCCACGCTCGAAACAGCCAGGAAGCCCACAAAAAAGGCAAATACACAAAAATATGAGCATCCACCCCGCACAGTGTTCCCAAGACGATTATTGCGGCCATAATCAGGGTGGTCCGCTGAAGAGGTTCTATGCCATACCCCCGCAAAATCCCCAGATATTCTCGCGTCGCAAGCACCGCGACTGCAGCCACCACCAACGCAAACAGCCACAACGGCGCCCTGAACACCACCAATAGCACCAGCGGGATTAGTACCACCGCGGTCAGGACGCGCTTCATTTCGTGTGTGTATGCCCGTGTAAATGAGAATGAGAATGCGGATGAGCGCCATTCGTGACCGGCTCGTTCAACCCGCCGTAGCGGCGTTCGCGCTTCTGGAATTCCTGGATTGCTTCAAGCAGATGAGTGCCGCGAAAATCAGGCCAGAAGGTGTTGGTCACGTAAATTTCAGCATAGGCCGCCTGCCACAGGAGGAAGTTGCTGAGGCGCATCTCGCCGCTGGTACGGATCACCAGGTCGAGTTCCGGCAGATTTCGAGTGTATAGATGCTGACTGATCAGATCTTCGTCGATTTTCAGGTGCTCCACGCCGCCGTTGTTCATGGCGGCGGAGACAATCGATTGAAAGGCATCGACAATCTCTGAGCGCGATCCATAATTCAGCGCCAGCGTCAGCACCATTCCCGTGTTGCGTGACGTCTGTTCCTTGGCCCAGGCCATCCGTTCCTGCACCTCCTGGGGCAGCAGGTGAATGCGCCCGATGAACTGCAGACGGACATTATGGCGCTGCATACGGTCAAGCTCGTCCTTCAAATACCGGTGCAGCAGCTTCATTAGAAAATGAATTTCCCCGGGCGGACGGCGCAGAAAGTTCTCTGCAGAAAACGCATAAAGCGTAACCGCCGGCAGGTTGATGTGGGACGCCGTTTCAATCACGTACCGCACAGACTTCGCACCCTCGCGATGTCCGGCTATGCGCGGCAAGTGGCGGCGTTTGGCCCAGCGGCCATTGCCGTCCATAATGATGGCAACGTGTTTAGGGAACTGGCTGGGATCAAGCTGGCTGTAAATCTCAGCTTCTTTGCAATCCAGCCCTGACGGAACCGTGCGCAATACTACCTCTCAGTGCATGCAACGCTAGCACAGCGGCATGCAGGCTGCAAATTGCCGAGCCGGCCGCGTACGCCCGGAACCGGCAACTGCTCTGCTACAATTAATCGTAACCTAAAGTATTACATCGCGAATAGTTTCCGGGCGGCTAGAAGCAGCGGTTCGTATCCCGGTCCGGGCTCTCCGGCGTTGCCTGCCTTTACAGCGCGGTGTTATATTCGGGTGTTCAAAATCAACTTGCGTGTGACCACGAATAACCAAGGCAAAGCGATCTTCCTCAAGCGGCTGGCAGGGCTTCTCTGCATCGCGCTCGTCCTTTGGCTTGCCGGACTGGAAGCGCTCCATGCGCATCATGAAGTGGCCAGCGTACGCTCCACACCGTGCGCCATCTGCCTATCCGTGCATGCGAATGCGCCGGCCATTACCCTGCTTGCGTTACCAACTTTGTCAGAGCTGGAAATTCTCGTTGCCCCATCGCTCATTGAAAGCTACGGCATCCAGACGGAAATCAGCCTCTTCACCCGCCCGCCTCCCGTCCTCTAGTCGCTCCAGACACGTTCACATTTAAGCTCACAAATTCGCTCCTCGGAGGGGAACTGATGTTTCGGGCATCCCTCTTGCTTACATGCTTTTTGCTGCCGAATCTTATCTTCGCGCAGGCTAGAATTTCGTTGAATTCATCCCCCGCTCCACGGGTACAGACCGCGGCGCAGGGTGGACAGGCTGCGCCGCTGCCCACTGCAACGAAGCTGATTACCCTGGATGAAGCTATCCGTCTGGCGCTGGCCAATAGCCCCAGCATCAAAGCGACACGTACGCAGGTCCAGCAGAACCAGGCCCAGGAAGTCACGGCCAACCTCCGTCCCAACCCGGTGTTCGGAGGCGATAGCCAATTCATTCCGTTCTTCAATCCGAGCCAGCTCTCCGAAAATGTCGAGCAGTACGATGCCGGGCTTGCTTACACGTTTGAGACCGGCGGCAAGCGACACAAACGGCTCCTTTCTGCCCGCGATCAGACTGGGGTGACCAGATCGCAAGTGGCCGATGCCGAGCGCACGCTTACCTTCAACGTGGCCCAGCAGTTCATCAACGCGCTGCTGGCCAACTCCAACCTGCAGTTCGCGCAGGAAGACCTTGAAAGCTTTCGGCAAACGGTGAACATCAGCGAACAGCGTTACAAGGCCGGCGACATCAGCGAAGGCGACTATCTCAAGATCAAGCTGCAGTTGCTTCAATTTCAGACGGATGTAAGTTCGGCGCAGGTTGCGAAAGTGCAGGCGCTTGGAAGCCTTCGCCAGTTGATGGGATATGCCAGTGTTCCGCGCAACTATGACGTGAGCGGTGATCTGGCTTACCAGCCTCTTACTGCCGGCCTGGAAGATCTTGAAGCCAGGGCGCTGAGCGAGCGTCCGGACCTTCGCGCGGCCGAGCAGGGCATCAATGCCGCGAGAAGCCAGCTCACCCTCGCGCAAGCAGACGGAAAACCGGACGTAACGCTCACCACCAACTATTCCCATACGCCGGGCCTGGGTTCCCTCTCCTGGTTCGTGAGCGTTCCATTGCCCATCTTCGATCGCAATCAGGGCGAGGTCGCCAGAACGCGGTTTGCGCTTACGCAGGCGGAGTTGAGCGCCCAGGCGGCTCACGACACGGTGATGACGGATGTGATCAACGCTTACGAAGCGAGCCAGACCAACCAGCAGGTGGTCCAACTTTACACCTCCGGCTATCTCAAAGAAGCAGAGGATTCGCGTGATATCAGCGCCTATGCCTACAAAGGCGGCGCAGCCACCCTGCTGGATTTCCTCGACGCCGAACGCAGCTACCGCGCCACTCAACTCGCCTATCGCCAGGCGCTGGCCGCGTACATGCTCAGCCTGGAACAGTTGCGCCAGGCCCTGGGCACCAGGAGTTTGCCATGAACAACAAACGTTTCTTTCCGCCGCGCATTTCATTGCTCGCCTCTACGGCCATGCTGATGATTGCGGCACTCACAGCTTGCTCGGGCGGGGATCCCCAGTCCAAAGCTGCCTATGCTGACAGCTCCAAAGCGGGCCTTTTTTCCATTCCCAAAGAGCAGATGGAGCATGTAACTGTAATCACGGTGGAACCGAGGGACTTCCCACGCGTGCTTCGGCTCACGGGTACGGTCGCCTTCAATGGCTTTCAAACCACACCGGTGATTACACAGGTGAGCGGCCCCGTCAGCCGTCTGGTGGTGGCACCCGGACAGCATGTCAGCAAAGGGCAGCCAATGCTGTACGTAAGCAGCCCGGATTTTTCGCAGTTAAGAGCGAATTACCTGAAGGCGCGTGACGCTCACGATCTGGCGCATAAAAACTATGCGCGCGCACAGGATCTCTACGCTCATCACGCAATTGCTGAACGCGACCTTCAGACGGCGCAATCCGCGGAAATCCAGGCGGAAGCGGACATGCAATCGGCCGGGCAGGCGCTCAAGGTTCTGGGTATCCGTGACCCTGAATCCCTGGTCGAGCGGCCAGCGAGTACCGAAGTCCCTCTGCTCGCCCCCATTGCCGGCGAAGCGGTGGAACGGCTGTGCGCACCTGGACAGGTAATCCAGGCTGGATCAACCCAGTGCTTCACCATCTCCAACATGAAGACTGTTTGGATACTGGCCAATGTTTACGAAAATCAGTTGGCCTATGTGCACGTGGGCGATCCGGTGACCATAAAGACGGATGCGTACCCGGACGATTTCCATGGACGCATTTCCTTTATGGGCGCAGCGCTGGATCCAACCTCGCGCACGCTGCAGGCAAGGATCGATACAGCGAATCCCAACGGAAAATTGAAAAAAGACATGTATGTCACCGCGACTGTTGTTGCGGGCAAGATCAGGAATGCCCTGCTGGTACCGGACTCGGCAGTTCTACGCAACGCGGAAAACGAGCCTTTTGTCTACGTCCAGGTCGGAGATGCGCAGTTCGCTCGTCGTCAAGTGAAAGTCGAGGGCAGCTATGGCGGCCAAACCCAGATCGCAAGCGGCCTCAAACCCGGTGACCGTGTGGTTGGCCAGGGAAGCATCTTCCTGCAGTTTGCGAATTCATTGCAGTGAACTATGGCGTCGAAGGCAGGTTTCGCCCCGAGGGCGCGCAACAGGAGCATAAACGAACGTGCTTGGGTTGAGGATCTTTAAGCGGTTTGCCGCGAAGCGGCCAAGAAAGCGGAAGGAGCTGCGAGTCCGGCTTGCGCGCCGAGCAGCGTACAAAAGGGGCATGCAAGGTCATCGCCAACGCCCATGCTCGAAAGCGGTTTTTGGAGCGAAGCGACAGAAATTGAAGACGAAGCCGCCCACGCGCTGAGTCCGGCTGCAGCAGGAGCGTAAATGAACGTGCGTGGTATAGAGGATTTTTAGCGGTTTGCCGCGAAGCGGCCGAAAATAATGATTCATAAAATTGTACAAATGGCACTGCGTCAGCGCTTTCTGGTGCTGATGCTGGTGGTGTTATTGGTCATCGCGGGCACCATCTCATTCCAGCGCATGCCGGTGGACGCCTATCCCGACCTATCGCCGCCGATGGTGGAAATTATCACGCAGTGGCCGGGACATGCCGCCGAGGAAGTCGAGCGGTTGATCACGCTTCCGCTGGAAGTCGAGTTCTCCGGCGCGCCAAAAATGGAAGTAATGCGTTCCATTTCACTCTACGGACTTTCCGATATCCGGCTCACATTCGGAGAAGGCACTGACAACTACTTTGCCCGGCAGGTGATTTTTGAGCGAATAGGCGATGCTGAGCTCCCTTCAGGCGTCACCCCCAGCATGGCACCGCTGTTCAGCCCCAGCGGACTGGTGTACCGGTATGTTCTGGAAAGCCCGGACCGCAGTCCGCAGGAACTCAAGACGCTGGAAGATTGGGTCGTGGAGCGCGCATACAAGTCCGTTCCCGGCGTGGCGGACGATTCCGGCCTTGGTGGGACTGTCATGCAGTATCAGGTGCTGCTTGATCCCGCCCGCCTTTATGGCTATCACCTGACCGTACCCCAGGTCATGCAGGCGCTGGCCAACAATAACTCCAATGCAGGCGGCGGCTTTTATTCCCAAGGAGGCCAGTTCTACTACGTGCGCGGTATCGGCCTGGTAAAGACCTCTGATGACATCGGGAACATCATTGTCGCCAGCAACAAGGGAACGCCCATTCGCATACGCGATGTGGGAGAAGTGACCATCGGCCACGCGCCCCGGCTTGGCGACTTTGGCTTCCAGACGCACCATTCCAACCAGGATGATGCCGTGGAAGGCGTGATCCTGATGCGCCGCGGCGAGCAGACCCAGACCGTGCTCAAGGCAGTGGAAAAGAAAACAGAAGAACTGAACAACTCCATCCTGCCCAAAGACGTGAAGGTTCGGGCCTTTTATGACCGTAGCGATCTGGTGAAGCTGACCACTGATACCGTGGAAGGCAATCTGCTGCGGGGCATGGTCCTGGTGGTTGTGGTCTTGCTGTTTTTCCTCTTCAGCATACGGGCGGCAATCATCGTCTCGCTGACCATTCCCTTGAGCCTGCTGTTCGCGTTCATTGTGCTGCACGCCCACGACGTTTCCGCGAACCTGCTTTCCATTGGCGCCATCGATTTCGGAATCATCATCGACGGCACCGTGGTGATGGTGGAAAACATCTACCGTGAACTGGCCCTGCGCCATGGCCAAAGCTACAACGTGAAGGAAGTCATTCTGGCTGCCGCGGCTGACGTGGACAGGCCCATCTTTTACTCCGTTGCAGTCATCATTGCCGGTTATCTGCCTATCTATGCCCTGAGCGGACCTTCGGGAAAACTCTTCCACCCCATGGCAGACACCATGGCGTTTGCCCTGCTGGGTGCGCTGATCCTGACGCTTACATTCGTGCCGGTGATCTGTTCCTTCTGGCTAAAAAGTGGGGTCAGGGAAACCACCAACAAGGCCTATGAATGGATCAAACGCGTGTACACGCGGCAGCTTGACTGGTGCCTCGAACATCGCGGCCCCACCATCCTGATTGTGGCGCTGATTTTCGGCAGTTCGCTCTCCCTTGTGCCTTTCATCGGGGGCGAATTCATGCCGCACCTGGATGAAGGCGCTTTGTGGGTCCGTGCCACCATGCCCTACACCATCTCATTTGATGAATCCAGCAGGATCGTGCCGCAGATTCGAAATGTGCTGATTTCGTATCCGCAGGTCACCGTAGTTGGCTCCGAGCACGGGCGTCCCGACGATGGCACGGACCCCACCGGTTTCTTCAATGCTGAATTTTATGTCGGTCTGAAGCCCTATAACGATCCGTCATGGCATGGGCAGATCGACACAAAAGCAAAGCTCATTGAATCGGTAAACAAGAGGCTCAGCGCCTTCCCCGGAATCATCTTCAATTACACGCAGCCCGCTGAGGACGCTGTGGACGAAGCTCTCACCGGCCTCAAGAGTTCCCTGGCGGTAAAGATTTATGGCCCGGATCTGCAAGTGCTGCAAACCAAGGCGCTCGAAATCAAAAAAACTCTGGAGAGTGTGCCCGGGTTCACCGACCTCACTGTGGTCCGGGAACTCGGCCAGCCCAGCCTCGTCATCGATGTGGACCGTGAGAAAATTGCCCGCTACGGGATCAATGTCTCCGATGTGCAAGCCGTGATCCAGTCCGCTGTGGGAGGGCAGGCGGCGACCCAGGTGATCCAGGGAGAGAAGCTGTTTGACCTGGTAGTGAGGATGCAGCCGCAATTCCGAAGCAATGCGCAGGAGATCGGTAACCTGCTGGTGGGCACGCCGGACGGCCAGCAGATCCCCATCAGCCAGTTGGCGGAAATTCATCAGGGTAATGGCGCATCCTTCATTTACCGCGAGAACAACTCGCGTTACATCGGCGTGCAATACAGCATTGAAGGCCGCGACCTCCAGCGCGCCGTGGAAGACGGACAGAGAGCTCTCAGGAAAAGCGTCACCATCCCCGCGGGCTACACGGTCAAGTGGGGCGGCGAGTATGACCAGTTTCTGGCAGCCAAGGCGCAATTGAGCATTATTGGACCATTAGCGGTGCTGCTGATCTTCTTTATTCTGTTCGCGCTGTATGGAAACTTCAAATTTCCAATCGTTATTGCCCTTGATGTCGTGATGACCGAGCCGGTGGGAGCACTCATCGCGCTCAAGCTCACGCACACTCCGTTCAGCGTGTCTTCGGTGCTCGGACTGCTGGCGCTGATGGGAGTTTCCGTCGAGACCGGCGTCATCCTTGTGTCCTATATCAACAAAATGCGGATCGAAGGAATGGATATACCAACAGCCACGCGGGAAGCAGCTCTGCTCCGGCTGCGCCCCATCATGATGACGGCTTTGGTTGCGTGCCTCGGACTGCTGCCGGCGGCCCTTTCAACCGGCATCGGATCTGATACGCAGAGGCCCTTTGCCATCGTAATTGTGGCAGGATTGATTTCGCGCTTGTTCCTAGGCTTCTTCTACAATCCGGTGCTGTACCGGACTGTGGCGCGGCAAGGCGACGTGTTACAAGTCTGATTGTGCGTTCCTTCAGACTTTGCGGCAGAATGGCTGAGACTTCAGCAGCCCAGGGCGGATAAAAATGTTATCGGTCCTGCGCGCTTTCAGGTCGGCTACAATTACAGGTATGGAAGCACAAGCCAGGCCGGAAGTGCTTCAGGCCTTTGCCGCGCTGGTCCATAGCGGGATTGAAGATGAGCGAATTGACCTGCTGCGAGCGGCGCTGGCTTTTGCCCGCATTGAATACCCACAGCTTGATCCCGCTCCTTACGTGCAGCGTGTGGAAGCTCTTGCGCGCCGGGTGACAGAAAAGATTGATGATCCCGGTGACCCAGCGCAGTGCATAGCCGCACTCAATCATGTTCTTTTTGAGCAAGAGATGTTCCGCGGAAATACGGCCGATTACTACAATCCCTGCAATTCCTTTATCAATGATGTCCTCGACCGCCAACTGGGGATCCCCATAACGCTGGCCCTCCTCTACATGGAGGTGGCCCGCCGCGCCGGATTTCAACTGTTCGGCGTCGGCACACCCGGACATTTTCTGCTGAAACATTACGATATCGATGGCCGGTCATTTTTCATCGATGCGTTTGAACGCGGTTCTGTGCTGAGCGAGGATGACTGCAAGCGCAAGATTGAGTCGATTCACAACGGCCAGATCACTCTTCGCCCGGAGTTTCTTCTGATCGTCACGCGGCGCCAGATGCTCACGCGCATGCTCAATAACCTGCGCGCCATCTATCTTTCGCGGCGCGACTTCCGCCGCGCCCTGCAGGTGGTGGACCTGATCCTCGTCATCTATCCTCGTTCGCCGGAAGATGTGAAGCAACGCGCCGCGCTGCGGTACAACCTGAATGATTACAGGGGCGCGCTGAACGATTTTGAAGAATACGTAAAGATGGCGCCGGATGCCTCTGACGCGGAAGAAATCCGGCAGACGGCGCTGGGCTTGCGCCGTTCCATGGCAAAAATGAACTGACTTACGCTTACGAGATTTCCCGACGCCGCTGATCAGGCGGCTCTGGGCAAATTGATCCTGACAGCCACTTTTTTCAGGTCCGCAATGAATTTGCGCATCTCTTCGTGCCGTGTTTCATCGTCGGGAGCGCGCAGAATGGATGATGGGTGAACCGTGGCCATCACCGCTGCTGCGATTGAGGAGGTTACCCATTCGCCGCGCCGCTGGCTTACGCGGAAATCGCGGCCCAGAATGCCTTGCGCCGCGCTCGCGCCCAGGAGCACAACTACATCCGGTCGAGTCACTTCGAGTTCGGCATCCAGCCATGGCCGGCACGCGCTGATCTCCAATGCATTTGGCTTCTTGTGGATGCGGCGTTTGCCGCGCGGCTCCCACTTGAAGTGCTTGACGATGTTGGTTACATAAACCTCATCGCGGTCAATCCCCGCTGCTGCCAGTGCCTTGTCCAGGATGGCTCCGGCCGGTCCCACGAACGGCCGCCCTTGCAGATCTTCCTTGTCGCCCGGCTGCTCGCCCACCATCAGTATGCGCGCGTTCGGGCTGCCTTCCCCAAACACGGTCTGTGTGCCACGCTTCCACAGATCACAGCCTTTGCATGCTGCGGCGGCTTGGCGCAGATTCGGCAACGTGAGCCTTTGCGGCAGGAAAGAAGCGGCGGTTGGATATGGCTTCCGCACCATATATTCTTAGATGCCTTGCTCTGCTCTTCGCGTACGCGCCTTTTGCGAAGGCTCGACCGGAGCGCAATTTCGATGGGACGGGAGACGAAATGAAGTTTCACACCGCTGATCTGACGTTCAACACAAAAAAGCACCGTGAATACATCCACATCACTCCGCAAGTGGAAAAAATTGTGTCCGAGAGCGGAGTTCGCAATGGCCTGGCGCTGGTTTCAGCCATGCACATCACCGCCGGCGTCTACGTGAACGACAATGAAGAAGGGCTCATTCAGGATATCGACCGGTGGCTGGAGCAATTGGCCCCATTTAATGAAGGTTACCTGCATCATCGAACAGGGGAGGACAATGGAGATTCACACCTGAAGGCCATTCTGGTCCACCATCAGGTGATGCTTCCGGTTAAGGATGGAACCCTGCTCCTCGGTACCTGGCAGCGGGTGTTTTATGCCGAATTCGACGGCCAAAGGCCGAAGCGCGTGATAGTGGTCGTAATGGGCGAATAGCAGTGCTCCTGGACCAGTTAGACCATGGGCAGGCCTGCTATCAGCTATCCGACTCCGCGCAAGGGACCATGAGAAGCACTTTCCTCTCCTCGATAATCGAAATACTCCCCTCCAGCGAAGCAGCCATCTGCTCAAAATTGTTGATATCTTTGGCCAGAATCGTATGGGCATCCGAAGCCGGAGTTGATCCGGCAGTCTTCCAGGCAAACCCTATTCGGCAAATACCATAGTTGGCCTCGGCGGAAATCGCAAGGAGCAGCGGCTCCGTATTGCGTCCGACAAGCTTGCATAGGAGCAGCAATAGAAGCCTGCGTAATACCGGGCTGCTGCTAACCTCCAGTGAAGAATCCCATCTGCGCTCCAGGGTAAGCATGCCGGAGTTTGTCAGGGCGCTGAAATCGCTGAGAATATCGTTCACCAGATGGTCCAAGGGTACCCATGCCCCGAGCGCCGGCAACACCTCGCGAACCAGGGCGGAGAGTCCCTTAGTCAGGGCGATAGCACGATCGGCTTGCTGCTCAGTTACGTTCAGGTCACTCGCGGTAGTCGCGGGAAGGGTTTTGTCCAGGGCAAGTACTTCTAGAAAACAACGCACGCTGGTGAGTGGCTGGGCAAGGTCATGGGCAACGGAGTGCACGACGGTCCGCAATCCGAACTCCGAGACTGCCGAACCCTGCAATTCGGCCGGGGTCGCAGGAAAGGAATGGATCGAAAGCGAGCGCACTGGGCCGCCGCCCTGGCCTTCTCCGGCGTTCTTTTGTGAAGCCGGCTTTCCCAGGCGGTATCCCTCGCCACGGATCGTATGGATCAGCTTCTCGTCTTCGGGAAAATCGACTTTCTTGCGTAGATAGTTTACATAAACGTCAACAAGGTTACTGTCACCCTCCAGTTCGTGGCCCCAGCACACGCGCAGTAACTCCTGCCGGGTCACAGTGTTGCCGGCATGACGCAGCAGTAATGAAAGCAGATCAAATTCTTTGGGACTGAGCCTGATCTCGCGATCGCCGCGATGCGCTTTCCGGGTGGCGGGATCGAGTTCCAGATCTTCCACCCGCAAAATGCTGAGCGCAGGGTCGGTCTTGCGCCGCAGAAGCGCATTGGCGCGCGCCGCAAGCTCCTGAAAGGAAAATGGCTTGGTCACGTAATCATCCGCGCCCAGGTTCAGAGACTCTACCCTGTCCGTAACGTGATTGCGCGCGCTCAGAACCATGACCGGCGTTTCCAGCCCTTCCGTCCGCAGGCGTTCCAGCAGGCTTAGGCCATCAGTCCGGCCAAAATTCAGGTCCAGGATGATGAGCTGGTAATTCTGGCGCTTGAGTTCTTCTAGCACGCTCTCTTCATCCAGAGCGATATGGACCGAATAGCCTGCGCTTTCCAGTGACTTAGATAGAAATATTGCCAGTTGGGCATCATCGTCAGCTAGAAGGATGGACATAGGAATCGACTTGGCAGTGGACGCACACATAATGCACCTAATAGAATGCCTCAAATTATCCTCTTTTCTTTAAGAAATTATTCGGAGTACGCAGGAAATTCCATTTTGGGGAAGTAGACATCTGCTCAGATTCGTGAGCTGTAGAAGCAATTCCCTGCTAAAATGAGCAGGTTTGCTCACTTTGACTACTTTTTCATTGGATAAATGCCGATCAGCAATTCCCTAGTTGCTGAAGTTCATTGTTGCGGCGTCGTGCGGAACTCTGCAGATCGTATCTGAAGGCTTCTTCCTGAACCCGCGCAAACTTGGTACGATGAAAAGTTTAAATCTTGGAAAGGCAGCCATCCTGTAACGCATGTCAGCAAAAATCTATAAGAATTTCATTGCCGGTGAATGGCTCGAATCCCGCAGCGGCCAGACGTACGAAAACCTTAACCCGGCAGACACCCGGGACGTCATCGGCGTTTTCCAACGCTCCGACAAGCGGGACGTCGATGATGCCGTACTCGCCGCCAAGAAAGCTTTTGACAAGTGGAGGCTCGTCCCCGCCCCCAAGCGGGCGGAAATCATCTATCGCGCCGCGGAAATCCTGGTGGAGCGGAAAGAAGAATACGCGCGGCTCATGACCCGCGAAATGGGAAAAGTCCTTAAAGAGACGCGCGGCGACGTTCAGGAAGCGATTGATACGGCGTACTACATGGCCGGCGAGGGCCGCCGCCAGTTCGGGACAACGGTCCCCTCAGAACTGCCCAGCAAGTTCGCCATGGCGGTGCGTATGCCGCTGGGCGTTTGCGGCATGATCACGCCATGGAACTTCCCCATGGCCATTCCCTCATGGAAGCTTCTTCCAGCCCTGGTGTGCGGGAACGCCTGCGTAATTAAGCCTGCCGAAGATACCCCGCTTTCCACCTTCAACCTGGTGAATGCCCTCACGGATGCAGGCTTGCCCAGAGGAGTAGTGAATATTGTGACCGGCTTCGGCCCTGATGCCGGTGCGCCACTGGTGGAGCATGCCGGAGTACGAGCCATCTCTTTCACGGGATCGAGTGAAGTTGGCCGAATCGTAGGGGAAGCGGCCGCGCGATCGTTCAAGCCCTGTTCGCTGGAGATGGGAGGCAAGAACGCCATCATCATTCTGGACGACGCCAATCTTGACCTCGCTCTCGATGGCGTGGTCTGGGGAGCCTTTGGCACCACAGGACAGCGCTGCACTGCCACCAGCCGGGTGATCGTGCAGAAAGGAGTTTATCGCCAATTTGCCGATCGCCTTGTGTACCGGGCCCAGAAATTGAAGATCGGCAACGGTTTGGACGAGAGTGTGGATGTCGGCCCCCAGATCAATGAACAGCAGGTTGCGACCACCGAGAAATATGTTGGAATAGGGAAAAGTGAGGGGGCCAAAGTGGAAGCCGGGGGCAAGGCCGTGAACAAACCCGAACATTCCTACGGATGGTTCTATGAACCCACGATTTTTACCGACGTAGACGCCCGAATGCGCATCGCGCAGGAAGAGATTTTCGGCCCCGTGGTAAGCCTGATTCCCTGTGAGAACTTTGGACATGCGATCGAGATCGCCAACGGCGTCACCTATGGACTATCGTCTTCGATCTACACGCGGGATGTGAACAAGGCATTCCGGGCCATGCGCGACCTGGATGCCGGCATCACCTATGTCAACGCGCCGACCATCGGCGCGGAGGTGCACCTTCCCTTTGGCGGTACCAAGGCCACGGGGAACGGACATCGTGAAGGCGGGCTGGGCGCCATCGATTTTTATACCCAGTGGAAATCGATCTACATTGACTACTCTGACAAGCTGCAGCGCGCACAGATCGACACGGGAGAATAGACCCCGAGCCGCCCTGCTTTGCAGCAACGCTTATAATGTCCTCAGACTCCCGCGACAGATCCCGGCGGCGTGAGCAGTGAACTTGTGCCTGCATCGAATCCAGAGCGGACAAAGCGCTCGCTCTCTCTGAGCCAGCGGCGCGCCATGCTGATCCCCCTTGCGCTGGGGATTCTTGTTCTTTTCGGAGTAGTGTTTTCTCAGCAGGCGTTCAACCTCAAGCAACTCAGCCCGGACTCCGCCCAGCAGACGCTGGTTCTGGTGGCTCTTTCAGCCCTCGTCTTTCTGCTGCTCGTGGTGCTCACCTTCGTCCTGTTCCGCAACCTGGTCAAGCTCTATGCGGAACGCCGGCTGGGAGTGCTGGGTTCGCGCCTGCGGACGCGAATGGTCATTGGAGCCTTGCTGCTCTCGTTTGCGCCGGCCCTTGTGATGTTCATGTTTTCCTATGGCCTGATGAACCGGTCCATCGACAAATGGTTCTCCATGCCAGTGAATGAACTCCAGCAGGATTCGGGCCGGGTGGGCGCTCTGCTCGCCGACTACGCAGGCGTGAATGCGCACGATGAAGCCGTTGAGATCGCGAACTCCGCGGAGGCGCAACACGCCATTTCCAGCGGCGTCTACACAGGTGTGCTGCATGAATTCCGGCGTCACCAGCCCACGCTGCAGGGCGGATTTGCTCTGGCGCTGGTCGAGGGCGATTCCGTTGCCAGTTGGAATGCTCCCCAACCGTGGACGATACTGCGCGATCAGCTTCCTCCTGTGAACAAAATTCAGCAAGCTCCACGGAAGTGGACCTTCAACGGAATTGACTATCTGGTGGGCGCGGCTTCGGCCGGAAAGGGAACGATCCTGGTAGGTATGCCGTTGCCCAGGGATTTTACTCCCACGTTGGAGCAGATCAAGCAGAACCAGCAGAATTATTTAACCCTGAGCCGCGAGGCCAAGCGCATTCGCGGCATGTATATGCTGCTGCTGACACTGCTGACCGTGCTGGTCCTGTTTGTGGCTACGTGGTTTTCTCTTTTCCTGGCCAAGCTGGTCACGCGGCCGGTGGAAGCGCTGGCGGAAGCCACACGGGAAATTTCGATTGGGCATCTTGGGCACCGTGTGGATGTGCCGGCCGCGGATGAACTGGCAGAATTGGTGGCATCGTTCAACCGCATGGCGGCCGAACTGGAGTCCAGCCGGCGCAAGATTGAAGAGTCCGCAAACGCGCTTACCAAAACCAATACTGAACTGGAACAGCGCCGGCGGCACATTGAAACGATCCTGGAAAGTATTCCCACCGGCGTGCTATCACTCGGGCCAGACCGGCGCGTAACTCATAGCAATGTAGCTTTCGGAAGGATGTTCTGGCCCCATGGCGGAGCTCCGATGGGGTCCGGCCTGCAGGACATTTTTCCACCCGAGATCGCGTCTGAGATTGAGCATCTGCTCCGCCGGGCTGACCGCATGGCCATCACCGCGGCAGAACTTGAGATCCCGGCGGAACGGGGCAAGGTGAACGCAAGCGTAACCGTGTCATCCGTGCAGCATGGCAAACAAAGGCTGGGTTACGTAATTGTTTTTGAAGATTTCAGCGACCTTCTGAAGGCCCAGAAGGAGGCGGCGTGGCGCGAAGTGGCGCGCCGCGTGGCCCATGAGATCAAGAATCCGCTGACGCCTATTGCGCTCTCTGCGGAACGCATCCGGAGACACCTGGAGCGCGGTTCTGCGCCCGATCAGAAATCGGTGGCTGTAATTGGCGACTGTGCACAAACCATCTCTGGCGCCGTTCAGACTGTGCGCTCGCTGGTAGATGAGTTCTCGTCACTGGCGCGATTTCCGGAAGCGCAGCCGCGCCCCGCGGACATCAACCAGATCGTGGAAACGACGCTCGCCATGTTCAACGGCCGGTTGGATGGAATCGCCGTGCAAAAGCAACTTTATCCCTCTTTGCCACTGGCCATGGCCGATCCTGAAGCCATCAAGCGCGCGCTCGCCAACCTGATTGACAACGCGGCCGAAGCGGTACAAGGGTCGCTGGTGCGCGAAATTCATATCACCACGTCGCTTTTGGAAAGCCGCGATGCCCTTGAAATTCTAATTGCGGACAGTGGCCATGGAATTAACCAGGAGTTGAAGGAAAAGCTGTTTCTGCCCTACTTTTCCACCAAGAAGCGCGGCACCGGGCTGGGCCTGGCCATTGTCCGTCGAATTATTGAAGACCACCACGGCTCGATCCGGGTGGAAGAAAACAAACCGGCCGGCGCCAAGTTCATCGTAGAACTTCCGCTGGCGGGAGACATGGCCGAGGCGGCTACAAAGAATGCATAGTGTTCTGGTGGTGGACGATGAGCGCGAGATACGCGAGTCTCTGCGCGGAATCCTTGAAGATGAAGGATACAAGGTCTTCCCGGCCGAAAGCGGCGAAGCATGCCTTGACCTCCTGAAAAAGCGAGCTTGTGAAGTCGTGCTGCTCGATATCTGGCTCCCCGGCATGGATGGACTGGACACGCTGGAACGGATACGCCAGTTTGAAGATCCTCCTGAAGTGATCATGATCTCCGGACACGGGACCATTGAAACGGCCGTGAAAGCCACCAAGCTGGGTGCCTTTGACTTTTTGGAAAAGCCGCTCTCGCTGGAGCGCACGCTCATCGTTCTGAAGAACGCGCTGGATGCTCACCGTCTTCGCCGCGAAAATGCCGAGTTCAAAAAACAATTGCAGAGCAAGAGTGTAATCGCCGGTGAGAGTATTCCCATGAAAGCGCTGCGCCAGCAGATCAGCGTGATGGCCCCGACCAACGGCAGAGTTCTGATCTACGGCGAATCCGGCACAGGCAAGGAACTGGTGGCCCATGCCATCCACGCACACAGTCTGCGCAAAGACAATCTCTTCGTAGAAGTAAACTGCGCCGCGATTCCTGAAGACTGGATTGAAAGTGAGCTGTTCGGCCATCGCAAAGGAGCCTTGCCCGGCGCGGCGGGCGACAAAGAAGGCAAGTTTGAAAAGGCGAATGAAGGCACGCTGTTTCTGGATGAGATTGGCGACATGAGCCTGAAGACGCAGTCCAAGGTGCTGCGCGCCCTTGATGAACAGAAATTCACGCGCGTGGGCGATGACGAGCCGGTCAAAGTAGACGTCCGAGTGATCGCTGCAACCAACAAGGACCTGGAAGAAGAGATTTCCCGGGGCAACTTTCGTGAAGACCTTTTCTACCGCCTCAATGTGATTCCTTTCTACGTGCCCCCGCTCCGCGAACGCAAAGAAGATATTCCGCTCCTGACAAAGCACTTCCTAAAGGAATTTTCGGCAGCATACAGCCGCCGCCCGCGTGAGATCACTGAAGATGCCGTTGACGTTCTTATGCGCTACTCGTGGCCGGGGAACGTGCGCGAGCTCCGTAACGTGATCGAGCGCCTGGTCATCATGAACCCTACGGTGAACCGCATTGAGCGCAAACATCTGCCGCCGCTCATGCACCGCGACGGCAGCCGCGCGGCTTCAGGGTTTTCCACTCTGCACCAGGCGCGCGCCGCCTACGAACGTGACTACATCCTGAAAAAATTGGACGAGAATCACGGCAACGTGAGTCGCACCGCCGAGGTACTCGGCCTGGAAAGAAGCCATCTCTACCGCAAGATGAGAACCCTCGGAATTGCTGTAAAAGAATAGGCCGCTCGCAACCAGGAGTTAGGATTCATCCGCCGCTTTTTAACGCCAGTGATCGTGCTCTCTAAAAAGCTGAAGTAGACCTCCAATGAGAGCGCCTCAGATCAAAAGACCGCAACAGGGCGTTGGCGAATAAATACATTGACGCCGGCGCGGCTTGACCAGGTCCTTATGGCTCAGATCTGCGATCTGCGGCGCATTGAATTCGTGTCCTCCTGAACACCAACTTTGCCATGTAAAGTTCCGTTAACGTTCGTTCATTCAATGTTCACGCACTGTCGCCATTCCCTCACAAATATTAACTTCAGTCGGCGCAGTCTTTACCGTCTTTGTCTCCGCTACTGTGTCAAATGCTTCAGAGGTCGGAAGCAGGGGCCAAGGGGGCAAAATGAAATTCATCCACAAAAAATGGTTCATCATCAGCGTGCTGCTGGTGGCTATCGGGGCGCTCACCGCGTTTAAGTTTCAGGTGAAAAAAGCGCCCCAGTACTACAGCGAGAAGGTGCAGAAGGGCGACATCCAGAACGTTGTTCAGGCCACCGGCACCATCAATGCCGTGACCACCGTGCAGGTGGGATCTCAGGTTTCCGGGACCATCCAGACGCTCAACGCAGATTTCAATTCCCATGTCCGCAAAGGAGAGGTGATCGCGCAGATTGATCCCTCGCTGTTCAAAGGCGCATTGCTGCAGGCCAAGGCAGACCTGGCCGACGCGCAGGCAAACCTGACTGCGGCCAAGGCGAACCTTGAGAAGGCGGACGCTGCCTCAGCCCAGGCAAAGCTTGATTTTGATCGCTATACCACTCTGGCGAAAGAGGGTGTGGTTCCGCAACAGCAGCTTGACACCGCAAAAGCTACCTATGACAGCGATGCGGCAGCGGTAAGCGCGGCCAAAGCGCAGGTCACGCAGGCGGCAGCGCAGGTGCAGCAGAAATCCGCGGCGGTGGAGGTCGCGCAGACCAATTTGGACAATACGACCATCAAGTCACCGATCGATGGCACGGTGGTGGCGCGCAGCGTGGACGTCGGCCAAACGGTCGCGGCTTCCCTGCAGGCGCCAACCCTGTTCACCATCGCGCAGGACCTGACCAAGATGCAGGTCTATGTGAGCACGGATGAGAGTGACGTGGGCTCCATCCACGCCGGTCAGGCGGCAAACTTCAAAGTGGACGCGTTTCCCAACCAGACTTTCTACGGAAAGGTATCTGCCGTGCGGCTGAACGCAACCACCGTCCAGAACGTTGTGACGTACACCACCGTGGTGGACTTCAACAACCCGGACCTGAAGCTGTATCCCGGCATGACGGCCTACGTCAACATACCCGTGGCTACGGCTGACAATGTTGTGAAGGTGCCGAACGGCGCGTTGCGCTACAAGCCCGATCTGAGCGCTACCGATGCGAACGCACTCCTTCAGAAGGCCGGAATCTCTGCCGATGCAGGAAGCCGCGCGAACAAAGCCGGCAAGGCCGGACAACAGGCAGACCAGCAGACCGCGGTGGTATGGAAGCTGGACGCGAAGAAGTCGATTGAGCCGGTGCAGATCAAGCTGGGCATCACCGATCACACGACCACTGAGGTTGCGCAGGTACTCAAGGGTTCGCTGAATCCGGGCGACCAGGTCGTGACCGGCGCGGCTGCATCGAAGGCTACCGGAACGGCCGCAGCGCCAGGTATGGGTGCAACGCGTGGCTCGATGAGAGGCATGGGAAGGTAAGCGGCCTTCACGCACGAGGCATAAAGCACGGACAACGAGAAGAGAGGAAATTATGGCAACGCTGGCACAAGTTGAGTTCAACGAAAATCCGGTAGTGATGACCCAGGCAGTACCGGTGATCGCAGTGGAAGACGTGCACAAGTTTTACCAGCTTGGCGAGACGAAGGTGCATGCTCTTCGCGGTGTGGATTTGAAAGTTGAGCCCGGCGAGTTCGTGGCCATCATGGGATCGAGCGGTAGCGGGAAATCCACCTTCATGAACATGCTGGGCTGCCTGGACAAGCCGAGCAGCGGGCACTACTTCCTGGAGGGCACGGACGTTTCCCAGCTCGACAAGAAAGCGCTGGCTGCCATCCGCAATAGAAAGCTTGGATTCGTTTTCCAGGGATTCAATCTGCTTTCGAGAACCACCGCCCTCGAGAACGTGGAACTGCCCACGCTGTACGCAAAGATGGACAAGGAACAGCGGCTGGAGCGAGCAAAGGAAGTTCTAAAGCTGGTCGGGCTGGGAGAACGGCTGGACCACTTCCCTTCCCAGCTCTCAGGCGGACAGCAGCAGCGCGTGGCGATTGCGCGCGCGCTGGTGAACCGTCCCTCGATCCTGCTGGCAGATGAGCCGACCGGCAACCTGGACAGCCGGACGTCGGTGGAGATCATGCAGATTTTCCAGGCACTCAATGACCAGGGACTGACCATTGTACTGGTCACGCACGAACCGGACGTCGCTCAGTTTGCCAGGCGGATCGTGGTGTTTCGCGATGGCAAGATCCGGCATGACGATCCGGTGCGGAACCGGCCGCGAGCGGCGGATATGCTCAAGAGCTTGCCGCCGATTGATGAGGATTGATGCTGAAGAGGGTGACTGCTTGCCAGAGAGTCACCAATCTTCTATGGCGATGATGAAAGTTCTGGCAGTGGAATGAGGGGGCATTTATGGACTTAGTAGCAATTTTACGGATCGCAATTCGGGCGCTGACGCGCAACAAGATGCGCTCACTGCTCACGATGCTCGGCATTATTATTGGCGTGGGCGCGGTGATCGCAACCGTTGGCCTGGGACAGGGAGCGCAACAGCAGGTGCAGAACCAGATCGCGTCCATGGGAACCAACCTGATCTTCATCAGCTCAGGCAGCGTAAATAAGGGCGGAATCCACTTGGGCGGTGGCGCGACCAAGACGCTGGTCACCGACGATATGAAGGCCATCCTGCAGGAGGTGCCGACCATCGCAGAAGCGGCGCCCGGCGCGAGCAGCAGCGCGCAGGTGGTTTCCGATAATCAGAACTGGTATACCCACGTAACCGGCACGGACCCGCAATACTTTGACATCCGCAACTGGACGTTTGATCGTGGCGGGAACTTTACCGAGGATGACGTGCAGCGCGCCACCAACGTTGTGGTGCTGGGCGCCACAGTGCAGCAGAACCTGTTTGGCAACGCCGACCCCATTGGACAAACGGTGCGCATTGGCACGCTGCCATTTCAAGTTGTGGGCGTGCTGACGGCCAAAGGGCAATCCGGACTGGGGCAGGACCAGGATGACGGTGTGTACGTTCCCATCACTACGTTGCAAAAGAAAATCACCGGCCAGGACTGGCTGCAGTACATCGTAGCCTCAGCCGTTTCTCAGCCGGCCAGCTACGCGGCGCAGGGACAGATCACCGCGCTGCTGCGCGACCGCCATCGCATACGTCCGGGGCAGGATGATGATTTCATGGTGCGCAACCTGGCCGATGTGGCGCAGCTTGCGGATCAGTCGTCGAAAGTTATGACGCTGCTGCTGGCCTCCATCGCGGGAGTATCACTGATTGTGGGCGGAATCGGGATCATGAACATCATGCTCGTTTCGGTCACTGAGCGCACTCGGGAGATCGGGATTCGCATCGCCATTGGAGCAACCGAAGGAGATGTTCTGCGGCAGTTCCTGAGTGAATCTGTGGTGTTGAGCTTGACCGGAGGCATCGTAGGGATTCTCTTCGGCGTGGCTTCGAGCGTCACCATCACCAAACTGCTGGGATGGAACATTCTGGTTTCCCCGGCGGCCATGGCTGCAGCTGTGGTCTTCTCCATGGCTGTGGGAATTTTCTTTGGTTTCTATCCGGCTCGGAAAGCAGCCATGCTGGATCCGATTGAAGCCTTGCGTTTCGAGTGAGATTGCCCCCCTTGCTCGAGGAAGAGGGCCCGGCATTTTGAATAAAGTGCCGGGCCCTCTCTTTTTCGGGACCAAGGGGGGTACCGTAAGACCGATTTCGACAATCCCTCGCGTATGTCAGCACGCAGCCGTTAAATCTGCTAAATGGCTCTTAGTTTTTGCGCCAGAGTGTCCATGGTCTTTTCCAGTTCCTGCAACACACTTTCAGGAATGCCCAGGCCCGCTCTCCGCAAAGCGCCTACGGGATCCTCAATAAACAAGGCTGCGTGGGCGGGTGAGCTGTTCAGCCATGCGTTGAGCTGCTCTTCATGAAGGTTGAGTTCCCAGAGCAAGCGATCGTCTTGACCTGCGGAGAAATGAGCCATTTCCCCTCCCTTGCTACTGCATAAGACCCGTCCCGCTGTACCGATGGAACAGGTAATTTCAGATGAGAGCAGGAGAGGAACGTTGCAGCAGAATCAGTAAATAAGCGGAATTAGGCCGTTCTGGAACCGTCGTGATTGATGGGAGCGGCTGAGCTAAGCTTGCTTTCCAGCGCTCTGAGCGTTTCTTCAAATTCAGCGATGGCCTCTTCTGACATTCCTAAGTTTGCAGCGCGGAGGGCCGCGACGGGATTCTTCACGAAAAGGACGGCATTCGCTTCAGAGAAATCGAGCCAGGCGCGGAGCTGATCTTCATGCTTGTGGAGTTCTAGAAGCAACCGATCCACGGGTAAGGCACACGGCTTGGTCATGTGTTACCCCCTTTGGCCAATGAGATGCCGATTTGCTTCCACGAGTCACTTAAGAATCCCGGCTCTTTGGATCTTGCTGAATGATCCGGCTCAGGAAACTCAAGGGTACTCAGATGAACTTTACAAATCCAGAGCCTGCTTATCCGACTAATGCGGCTCAGCCGGGTTTCCTCTTATGAACATTCTTACAGCTTGGAACGTGACGGCGTGGGCCGGCGGCCGGGCAAAAATGGAGGGACAAATGATTCGTTTAAGAGCATTAGTAATGGGTGCAGCCCTGATTACGGGAGTTTCCGCACTGGCCTCGGCCCAGCCACTGCCGCAATATACCTTGAGTTATGCTGGCCGGAACAACAACCACCACGAGCGGGCGCGGAACTACGATCGCGACGATCGCGGCTACTACGTTCAAAAGTACAACCGAGGCTTTTACGGCCAGGAATACGACGTCCGCGATGGCCGCCGCTTCAAAAACCGCGATCGTGATCGCGATGACTGGCAATCCCGGAACCGCCAGCGCGATTGGGACCATGATGGCGATCGCCGCTAATCGATGTTGATTCTGCAGAAAAAAAGGCGGAGAGCGCATTAGCGTCCTCCGCCTTTTCAGTTCATGTCTTCGCGGCTATTGATGTTCTATCGCGCCTGCAGCCACAATGTCACTGTCCAGTTCAACAAACAGCGCTCTGCTGTTACTCAATGCATAAATCATCATATTCTGTTGCCCGATGAAGCTTTGGAAAGTGAGCGTACCACGCCCTGTAGCGTCGAGAGAATAACTGCCAGTAAGGGACTCACCCGGCCCAGTGGATCCGGCGGAATTGACGTCCATAATGCCGGTCATATGGCCGGTGCCATCCGCGTTGAGCGAAGCAACAGCATCCATTTCTCCCGAAGCAGTACCGGCCGTGTAGTTCAGACCATAAGCTCCCTGCACGGTTCCGGTGGAAAGCGCGGCGGCTTGCGGGAAGGCAGCGCCGGTGACGACCAGGCCGGCGGTATCCGTCTCCAGCACCTGCACGCCGCTCGTGGTGGGGTAGAGAGCCAGAGTCACTGTGCCCAGCGTTGCATTGTTGAAGGTGGCGGTTCCACGCCCGCTCGCATCGAGCGCGTACGTGCCCGTAAAGGCAGTGCCGATTTCGGGCTGGAATGCGGCGTCGTTGAAATCTTCCGTGCCGCTGGTAATGTTACCCGCCCCATCGGCGGTTAAAATTCCACCTGCAACGAGCGGGGCCAATCCGTTCGGTACATCAGTTCCCGCCACCGTGAATGCGAACGGCCCGCTCAGTGAAGCGTTGCTGATTGTGCCGCTCTGGCGGAAGGCGTCGCCCGCCAGGGCCGGTAGAGCGTCAGTCTCCACCAGTTTGATGTGATTGGCGTCGACTACATAGAAGGCGAATGCCAGTGTGCCAGTGGTGGTTGTAATGGAGGCGGTACCGCGTCCGTTGCTTGCAACCTGGATCGTTCCCGCGCTGATCGCCTGGGCTTGCAGAATATTTCCGTCGTCAGAGAGATCCTGCACCCCGGCTGTAACGGCCCCGGTGGAATCCGTGGTGATCGATCCCACGGTTGCCTCCAAGTTTGCCGCGGAATCCACCCCGCTCAGATTAAAGACAAAGGTGCCCGCCAAGGCGGCCGTGGAAAATGCGGAAGAATTCACCAGATCAAGCGATCCGCTGCCGGTAGCAGATTGCTCAAAGCGCGTGACCAGCGCTCTGCTGTTGCCACCGACCATGACGAACACTAGGCTGAAATTCCCGGCAGATGTAACAAGTCCAGCCACACCACGACCATCCGCGTGCAGGTTGTATGTGCCAGTCACAGTCGTGTTCACCGGAGCCGGGAGCCCGGCATCATTGATATCCATCTGTCCACCGGTTATATTGCCGGCGCCATCAGCTGTAATCATTCCCGCAACAGCAAAGAAACCGTTCGCACCGGAGCCGGAAAAAGACATCGCATACGTGCCGCTCAGATTGGCATTGCTAAAGTTGCCTTGAGGAGTTGGATTGTTCGAGGACCCGCCGCATCCAGCCAGAAAGGAAAGAAGAGATACTGCTACTACGGGAAACACGTGCTTGTACCGCATGGTCGTCACCTTGATCCAGTGAAGTTAGACTACGTTTTCGAGCCGGCTGCCGGAGCTGGAATCGAAAGGCGCCACAGCAGCAGAGGCCGCCCTTAAGAGAATTTCAACACAGACAGCACGGGATTGTTGCACAATCCCGTGCTGATCATCAGAATTCGTGTTTGCCCCGCGCTGTTCAGTGTCCCTGGGTGGCGATATCATTTGGGACGCGAGAAGCATCCGAGGGCTCCGAAGATAGTTCGTTCTGCTCTGGGCCGCTCAGCCTGGCTCCGGCAAGTTGCTCCAGATGGTTTCCATACTCGCTCAACCAGTGTTCAAAAGCCGTCTTTTTGTTCTCCATCATCATGGCGCTCAGATTCCTTGTTTCTGCACGTGGCGTCCAACGCCTGGCGACTGAATCCGTTGAGTACGCGTGCATATAAAGTAACCCATGACCCAATATGTATATCTGAAAGAACTCTTGA
This sequence comes from Candidatus Angelobacter sp., assembly GCA_035712465.1. Classification (GTDB taxonomy): domain Bacteria; phylum Acidobacteriota; class Terriglobia; order Terriglobales; family Acidobacteriaceae; genus Angelobacter. The sequence goes on along the minus strand of DASTAS010000011.1, from coordinate 269,484 downwards.
GAAGCAGTTAAGAATTGATAACCCAAGTTACTGTCGTTGGTTCCCCTCCTGACTGAGGTGCAGTCAAGCCGTCGAACTTCCGGGTGGGCGGATGGCGCTCTTTGCAAGCCACCGGGCGCAAAAAGCGCCACTTCCGGTCAGCCCGCCTCACGCTGATCCATCAGCGCCACCAGATCGACCAGATGGTATCGACAGTGGCGTGAGTTACTGAAGACGCGAACAGCCGCCGTTGCGCAAGCCAGGCGCGGCCGTAAAAAATTCCCGCGATGGCGGCCAGAAACACATAGCGCCAATTGAACACCGCGCCTTTGTTGAAATGGGACAGGCCGAACAAAATAGACGCCAACATAAGGGCGCGAAGACGTCCCATGTGGCGCTCCAGCAGATTTTGCACCAGGCCGCGAAAGAAGAGTTCTTCCGGAAGAGCAACAAAGATGAATGTGAAAATCCAGGCCGCGGGAAACTCTTGTGGCCGCTTCATCAGCCCCTGCCAGTGAATAAAACCGAGCAACACACCCAGTGAGAGCACGATGGGCGCGTAGAACAAAAACTCCCGCAAACCTGCTCTCCAGTCGGCGAGTTGTGGTGTCAGGTCGTAGCCGATGCCCTCGACGGGTTTGATGACCAGGTATCCGTACAACGCGACATTAGCCATCATCATTTTGGGGAAGCCGCCCAACCCTGCGGGCCAAAGCATGGCGTCAGGCAAACCAAATGGCCAGCCATGATTGAGAAGGCCCAGATCGATGGCAAGGCCCAGAGTCACCAGGACGAACAGATCAGCCGAGTTCGCCGGACGGGGAAATGCGGCAAGAGCCCCCGTGGCCAGCGCAGGGATAGCAATCAGAGCCAGGCCAACCTGCCAGTGCAATGTGCCACGCGGCAAACTCAGAACAAAGTATGGCAGCGCCAGCAGCACTGAGGCCGCGATTCGCGCCGATAGGCCCTGCAGAATACGTTGCAAAACCGGCGCCAGGCCAAACCCGAACAGCCAGTACGGCGCAAACAGGATGGCAAAACCGAGGAAGGTGGAGACAGGATAATCATGAAGAGCTTTGAGATGAAAGAAGCGGGCCACCAGCCAGAAAATCGCGAGCAACGCGATATATACGGCTGCGCCCGCCAACAACTTCCCGCCGTGGGCGCTTGCGTGCTGGTCCTGAATCTTCTTCTGATCCGGTTGCACCGGATTTCCCAATTGCATTCAACGTCCTGCTTCGCCACCCATATTAGCCCTTCGGCGTTTCGTATCGCGTGCGAAGAGATTAATCTCTCCTCGCATCTCCCAGGCGAGTTCTTTCCCTTCTATCCACGTTCAGCGCGTAAGCCAGCCACGCGAGCGCACCGTACATAACGCAAAAGGAAATATCCAGAACAGCGCGAAAAGTGAATAGTACGAATACAGGATTCCGTAGAAGAAATCCGGGGAGCGTTCGCTGCGCAGGTAATAGAGCGTATTCAGGGCGGAAATGACTCCGATGATAAGCACCAACCGGACCAGCGAGAGCGGATGATGCGGAAGGGTGATGAAAAGCAAAGCGAGGCAGGCATAGTGGACCGGATAACGCGTGTTCGTAATGAGCCTGTCCCATAACGAAATCAGGCGCGATGCAAGGGGGCGTTTCCAGACGATCCGGAGGAACATCAATTCTTCGCGAACGTAGCTCCGGTCCCAGCGCAGCAACATGCGGCAAAGTTTGCCGTAGGAAATAGGGGTCACGGTGTGCACGGGGGCAGAGCGCTGGTACACGGTATCGAACCCGCAAGAAAGAATCAGGTTGGTGAGGGACCGGTCTTCTCCAATGGTGCAAGGCGCGCCCAGAAATTTCTGCTCCACCCAGCGTTGCAATACCTGCCGGACCAGCGATGTCCGATATGCGGTGAGAGCGCCGGGGCAGCAATATACAGTTCCAAAACCTGATTCTGAGGCGCGCAGCATGTCAAACGACAAAATGTAGCGCACGTGCAGCATGCGCGGAATGACCCCCTGGCTGCGGTTATAAACTTTTACTTTCCCGGCAACGGCTCCCACGCGAGGGTTGCGAAAAGGCCCGGCAATAGCCAGCAAAGATACCGAATCGATGACGCTGTCAGAATCAAGCGTCACCACAATTTCGCCGCTCGCAATGTTAAATCCGGTGGCCAGGGCTTCCCTCTTGCCGCGATTCCGAGGCAAGCGATGGGTAATCACTTGTCCCGGGTACTCTGCTGCGGCGTTCTGAATGTGAATCCAGGTATCATCGACGCTGCCGTCATCTACCACAATCACCTGCAACCGTCCTTGCGGGTAACGCGCCTGCATGACTGATTCAATAGACTTGCGCACCATCGGGCCTTCGTTGTACGCGGGAATAATGACCGTCAGCGAAGGAGCATCCTGCATGGTTGCGGAAGGAGCGCTTCTATATCGAAACCAGAGTATGGTACGAAACGCGAGCAGCACCGTGCCCATCAGGCTCCAGAGGATGGCGGGGCGAATGACAAGATGCGCCCAGCGGCTGCTCTCGGCGTCAAGCAGCACCGGACGGAACCAGTTTCCCGCGACGGCTCCGTAGATCATCATGGCGAGGCCGGCAAGCACCATGGCACACAGAACACGGTCCCATGTATCAGGCTTTTCGTGTGTAATTTCCTCCCGTCCTTCCCGGTACTGGCACACTGCCGCGTTCTTCACTTCCTGAGAGCGTATGTCTGTAGGAAAATCTTGAATCAACTGCTCTGGCAAGTTCGAACCGGAAGAAATTTCTTCGGGAAGCTGAACGGGTTCCATCTGACTCCTGGAGCGCATTTGTTTTGGAGACGCGCGGGTATAGATTTCGAGCCTTTCGAGCCTGGCAATGATTCGACTAGTCTAACTGAACACCCACAACAGCGAGAAGTTTCTGCCGGTTCAATTCGGTACCCATTAGTGAACGCCCCTTCGGGGGTTCACTTGCGCGCAAATCCATATCGCCGTTGAATTTCGACAAAGGCTCGCTCCGTGCAATCCCAATGCGTTCTCGCGAGTGAACCACCGGAGAGTCAGGACACTGCGTCAAGAACTGTAATTAACTGTAAATTTTTCGTTGATTTCTGTGGTTCAGGAGCTCACAATGTACCCAATTTCCGAGCTGCTTCCGTGGCGCGTCGTCTAGAGGTGAAGAATGAAAAGCTGCACGGCCTTCGTGCTGCTATTGTTTGCGACTTTCGCAATCCTGAACGCATTTGCATACCAGACAAAGCTTCAACAACCTGCAACTAATTCCGCGACTCAACAACAGTCTTCTCCTGTGCAAGTGGCGGCCCGTCCGGCAACGGATTCTGTCCCACTCGCAGATGCTGCATCCCAACCTGCAGCAGTGACCAGGCCCAGAGTTATCGCACTTGGCAGCACGCTGGTGGCTGAGTTTTCGGGTTCGCTGAACGTGAAACAACTCAAGCTTGGAGACACCGTGGAGGCCAGATTGGCGCAAGATCTTATCTCCGGTGGAGAACTCGTAGCCCAAGCCGGGTCCAGGGTGCTGGGACACGTCACCGAAGTGAAGACGCGCAGCAAAGAGAATCTGGAGTCTCGGCTGGGGGTGGTCTTCAATAAGATCCTGCTGAAGAAGCATCGTGAACTCGACTTTGAAGCCATCGTCCAGGCTCTCGCGCCGCCTGTGGTGAAGAGATCGCAGGTAGATGAGCCGGATCAGATGATGCCAACCCTTGCGCTGGCGCTGCAGAGCCCTCCCAGGCGCTCCGCCGATTATGTCCGAACAGGGGCGATTCACGGCGCCACCCCAATCAGCGGTGGCGTGGGAGTCCACGGAGTGTATGGGCTGAAAGACCTCAGCCTGGCTCCGGCGGCGCCACACACGAATTCCGGCCCTGCAATCGTTTCCACCAAGTGTGACGTGAAACTGCAGAATGGAACGCAGGTTGTCATACTCGTGGTTTATTAGCGGGCTTTATTTTTGCAGCACCGTTCCGTCAAGTTGGCGCTTGAACGCCCGCTTGAGATTGCCCTCTTCTGGTAAACCAGGACAGTAAAAAACTCTTGGTCTTCAGTAACTTGTGGCTGCAAAATCATGCGTGGCACTCTGATTACACCAGCAATGCGCTACTGCACTCGTGTGTTTCCCATTGTCCTTCTGCTCATGCTCTCGTTTGCGCCGTGGGCTGTGGGACAGGTCTGGCAGCCGCTTGGGCCTGAAGGCGGAACAGTCCGGAGCCTGGCATTTGATCCGCACAATCCCGACCGAATTTTTTTGGGCACCAGCGCAGGAAGGATCTATCTCTCCACCGACGGTGGCGCAAGCTGGTCGCGCTTCGCACATCTCGGCAGTTCCGCCGAGATGGTGCTCGACCATATCATCATCGACCCCGTCAATAATAGAAACATCTACGTGGGCGCATGGAACGCGCAAATGCCGGACCGCGACGGTGAGATTTTCAGGAGCAGAGATGCAGGCAAGACCTGGGACATCATGGCTGATATGCACGGCAAATCTGTGCGCGCTCTGGCCATGGCTCCTTCCGACCCGAGAGTGCTCGTGGCCGGAACTCTGGATGGAATCTATCGGACGCGCGACGGCGGAGATAACTGGGAGCGCATTTCGCCGGAAAACCACGCGGAGATCAAGAATGTGGAATCAATTGCCATCGATCCCCAAAATCCAGAAGTCATTTACGCGGGCACGTGGCACCTGCCCTGGAAAACTGAAGACGGCGGCAAAACCTGGCACAACATCAAAAACGGTGTCATTGACGATTCGGACGTATTTTCCATTGTGATCGATTCGCTGAATCCGGCCAGCGTTTACATCAGCGCGTGTTCCGGAATTTATCGCAGCCAGTCGGCGGGCGACCTCTTCCGCAAAATCCAGGGTATTCCCTACTCCGCACGGCGCACTCGCATGCTGCGCATGGATCCCAGCGATCACAAGATTGTTTATGCCGGAACCACGGAAGGCCTCTGGAAAACCACAGATGGCGGCGCAAGCTGGAAGCGGACCACCAGCGACCGGGTGGTCGTCAATGATGTTCTCGTCGATCCACGGCGACCTTCGCGCGTTTTGCTGGCGACTGACCGGGGAGGCGTGCTGGCAAGCAATGACGGCGGAATCACATTTACGCCATCCAACCGCGGATTTACCCACCGCCAGGTATCGAGCCTGCTGGTGGACCCAAAAGACCCCGATCATATATTCGCCGGGGTGCTCAACGACAAAGAATTCGGCGGCGTTTTCGTTTCCAGCGATGGCGGGCAGACGTGGACCCAGGAAAGTGACGGCTTGGAAGGTCGCGACGTGCTCGTGCTGCGCCGGACCAGCGACAACACCCTGGTCGCAGGAACAGACAGCGGCATTTTTGAACTCAAAGCAAACAGCAGAATGTGGACACCGGCGAGCCGTTTGTTAGAGGAGCGAGCCGTACCCGTGCGGGGCAAGAAGAAAAGCTTCGTCACTAAGACGGTGCTCACTGATTTGACTGCCCGGATCAACGCTCTGGAAATTGCGGGGCAAACCTGGTACGCCGCCACTTCCAGCGGCTTGCTGATGACCACAGATGCAGGCCAGACCTGGCAAAGGCAGGAACTGCCTGGTTTGAAGTATGCAATGAGCCTGGCAATCTCGGGCAAGATGGTGGTAGCCGCCAGCCGAAATGCCCTGGCTGTCTCAGTGAATGGAGGCGAGAGTTGGCTTGCGCCCAAACCTCTGCCCGCCGGCTTTATGATCAACTCCGTTGCCGTGGATTCCACAGGCGACATCTGGCTGGGCGCGCGTGAGGGGATGTTCCGCAGCAGTGATGTGGGCGATACCTGGAAGCGCGTGATCTCGCTGCGACTTTCGAATGTCGTAAGTATCCAGTTGGATCACGAAGACCAGCGAATTCTGGCAACCGGCGCAGCTTCAACCAATGTTTTTGAAAGCACAGATAATGGCCGCACATGGAATCCGATCAATACCGGCTGGTTGCTGCGCAATGTAAGTTCCGCGCGGGGACGCCTGCTGGCCACCACACCGTTTGACGGCATTGTCGTCCAGCCTGAGACCACAGCAAGCGGACAGCCAGCGTCATCACCTGGCGCGCGGTAAAACGCCGAATCCAGGGTGAAACCAGACCACTTGCGGAATCTCTGCAGGAATCGAACGCTACCCAACGCTATCCCGTAAACGCTTGATCTTGCGCATCACCTACTTATCAAGCGGGTAAAAAATACACGACGACAATGCAGGCACATACGTAACTGGCTGATATTAAGCAAATTATATTGGCAATAACCTTGCACATCCTTCTGTTGGCTGGAGTTATCAATGAAAGCGCTCAGGTGGAAAAGCGTTATTCCCGCTCTCTTAATGGCGAGCGCGCTACTGGCGACTGGCTGTAGCGGTGTAGACGCGCAACCACCGGCAAATTCGGCAGCAGCGGCCGACAATCCGGATACGGAAAAGCCACCGTTTACTGAAAGCAAGCCGCTGGTGGTTCCAGCGAGCACGGCAATTTATGTCCGCTTGCAGCAATCGATTTCCAGCAGGACGGCCCGACCGGGGCAGCGATTTTCCGCAGTTCTGGATGAGCCGCTGACCGTAGACGATCAGACGATCGCGGCCAAAGGCACGCCTGTGGAAGGCCGGGTGGTGGCGGCGCGTGACTCCGGACATCTGCACAACTCCGGCTATCTGCGGATTACTCTTTCTTCCATCACTTTGAACGGCAAATCTGTCCCGCTGCAGACCAATAGCATGTTCGTGACTGGCGGAACGTACAGAAAGCACAACCTCGCCTTCATTGGCGGCGGGGCAGGCGGAGGAGCATTGATTGGGGCGCTTGCCGGTGGAGGAAAAGGCGCCGCCATAGGCACGCTGCTTGGCGCTGGCGCGGGTACGGGCGCTGCATACGCAACCGGGAAAAAAGATGTGGGCTTTGCGGCGGAACGGCGTCTGGGATTCCGGCTGACGCACGCACTGAGCATCGGCTGATAATAGGTTTTTCGATTGGGCTAAGGACCTTGGGAGCTGCCGGAACGCAGCTCCTTTTCTTTTCACCGATTCTTTTCACCGAGTTCTATTCAACCCGGACTCCGGAAATCCCGGAGCGCAACGCTACGCAAACGGCAGGTACAGTTTGCGACTTAGGTCAGCGCCGATTGTGAGGCGCTTTCCGTGAGCGCGCTCTCCGCAGTGCTTCTTCCCTCTGGCGGCAGGAAAATGGAAAAAATAGTCCAGCTTTTTCCCGGGGTGGTACTGCTGCGCAGACGAAGCGAACCTTTGTGCTTCTCCACGATATTCTTGCAGATCCACAGCCCCAGCCCGGTGCCCACATCCTTTTTGGTCGTGAAAAACGGTTCAAAAATTCTTGCCCGAATGGATTCCGGAATTCCGGGCCCGGAATCGGCGATGGTCAGCCGCACGCCCGCTCCACGGTGATGCCGGGACTGCACTGCCGTGACACGTAGCGTAATCGAACCGTTCCGTGGAACAGCATCAATGCTATTGCCCAGCAGATTGGCAATCAATTGCCGGATCTCTCCTTTGATCGCATGGATTTCCGGATCGGAACGCACCTGAAGATCAAGATGGATGGATTTGTTCCCGGCTTTCGGTGAGAACACCGTTACCATAGTGCGGGCAAGCTCACCCAGGCGGACGGGCGCCGCGCCGCGCTCCTCCCGGTAAAATCCCAGAGTCTGCCTGGTGAGAGAGCCAATGCGGCCCAGATCCTCTTCCGCCATGGTCACATACTGCTTTACGCTTGCAGGCAGGCCGGGATCTTTCTTGATGAGGTAAATCAGGTTCACTACAGCCGCAAGAGGATTGTTGATTTCATGCGCCACCGTAGCCGCCAGACGGCCCACCGAAGCCAGCTTTTCTGATGTGCGCAGGGCCTCTTCCGCTTTCTTGCGCTGGCTCACATCGCGCGCTATTTTCGCTGCCCCAATCACGCGGCCGGTTTCATCTTTGATTGGAGAGATCGTGATTGATACGTACACCTGCTCTCCGGTCTTGGTCAGGCGCACGGTTTCAAAATGATCAATTTTTTCGCCCCGCCGTATCTTCGCAAGAATTATGTCCTCGTCTCCCTGCAGTTCTGGAGGGATGATTGTGGTAATGGGCCTGCCGATGATCTCTTCCGGCTTGTAACCGAACATCTTTTCCGCTGCCGGGTTCCAACTGGTGACAATACCGTTGAGGTCCTTGCTGACAATGGCGTCATCGGACGACTGAACGATAGCCGCAAGCCGCAGGCGCGCTTCCTCTGCCCTCTTGCGGTCGGTGACGTCCATGACAATGCCCAACAACCGGCTCTCGGCGTCAATTCTCGCGCCTTTGCAGTAGAGCCAGCGCAAGCCCTTGACCGGATGGCGATAACGATATTCAAACTCCATGTTCCCGGTTCGATTTGCCTGCTCGAAGTACGCCGGCATCTTAGCCAGGTCCTCGGGATGAACGTTCTTTTGCCAGGAGGCGAGGTGATCTACATCGGATGGGTCTGTGCCGAAAATCTGGTACATCTCAGGCGACAGCTTATTCTTCTCCGTAACCGGGTCCCACTCCCACGTGCCCATTTGAGCCGCCGCCTCGGCCAGGTGAAAATGCTCCTCCCTCAGCTCCGTGAGCTTGCCTGAGTTGCGAGAATTGGAGCCCGGCTGTTTTTGCTGCTGGGACGGGAATTTGGATTCGGAAGCCATTGCTCTTGCGGCCTGCTCTGGCCATCCTCATCGAAGCAAGAGCCAGTTTACGCCGTCGTTCAAACTCGGCGTAATGGATACACAACGCCATAGATGGGATGCCGCTATTCAGATGAGAGTTGCCCGCTGACACCTGCTTGTTCTCACATCCCGAGTTGTGTCCTGGGGATGCAAGCAGGAACCTGCCTCAGTCCAGACCACCCGTTTGAGAGTTTCTCAGTCCAAGCAACAGTGTTCAAGTCTAACTTTCTCACCGGTATTCCTACATGGATCGTTGTCGGCGCGGTGTTGACTGAAATGGCGGCATTACCCGCGCAACAGCAATCCAGAGCAGATCACGGCAAGGCAGAGGCGGTCCAGGTGCAGATGCACAACGTGATGTACCACTATGCAAACGATATCGCCGTACACATAAACCGCCTGGCAGGTGAACTGGTACCCACGAAAGGCGAAATGCCGATTTTTGACGACAAGAACTCGTTCACCCTGCATATGGCCGCCGCGGAAATGGCCATTACGCCGGAAGCTCTGGCCAATGTGCTGAACCAGTACGTCTTCGCTAGCAAAGATGCGCCCATCAAGGACGTCTCGGTCAGCATTGAGAAAGATCGGCTCAAGATCAAAGGGAAATTGCACAGCAAGGGCGATATCAGCTTTGAAACCGAAAGCACGCTCAGCGTAACTCCAGACGGCAAGATCAGGCTGCATGCGAAAAAAGTCAAAGCCCTCCACCTGCCGGTCAAAGGGTTCATGGACCTGTTCGGAATCAAGATTGCCGACCTGATCAAGACGGGTAAGGTGAGGGGAGTGACAGCGGACAAAGACGATCTGATTCTGGATCCGGAGCAGGCCCTGCCGCCTCCACATATCTCGGGCCGGGTCACGCAGGTTTATTTGCAAGGCAACAGCATTGTGCAGGTTTTCGGATCTCCAGCAAGCTACAAATGGATTCGGGTGCCGGCGCAAAACTACATGGCATATCGCGGCAACCGGCTCAAATTCGGAAAACTGACCATGGAAAAGACAGACATGGTGTTGATCGATCCCGATCCGCGTGACCCATTCGACTTTTATCTGGATCACTACAAGGACCAGCTTGTGGCCGGATATACGAAAACAACTCCGGCGTTCGGATTACGCGTGTTCATGGTTGATTACAACAAGCTCAAGAGAGAGGGCGCAAAGAAGAAGGCAGCCACTGCAGCCGGAAAAAACTGATCCGGGGTGGTGTAGACGCGGACCTGACACCGTTCAGCTTCGGCCGGTCTCAAGCAGGGAAACGGTAAAAACCTGCTCCACCACCCCCGGTCAACAGTTTGGATGCAAGCAGGAGCACTCGCGGCAATCACGGCTGCAGCCGGATAGGGTTCGACGGTGGGCCAAGCCAGCCGAGTCGTGCTACCATACCTTCTGTTGTATTGATTGTCCTCGACTTAGATAGACTCGCTGCTCGGTGCTCGCGCCCTGACTATTTCTGCTGAGAACAGCCTCTTAATTTCCCTCGAATCAAAGGACGTGCAGAACAATGAAACTTTTCGTCGGCAACTTCTCCTTCTCGACCACGGAAGACGATCTTCGGGCCCTTTTTGAACCATATGGAAACATTGACAGCGTCGCGGTGGTTACAGACCGCACAACGGGCCGCTCGCGCGGATTTGGCTTTGTCGAGATGCCGGACCGCGGGCAGGCGGAAAAGGCCATTGAAGCCCTGAACGGCAAGCAAGTGGGCGGACGGACACTGAACATCAACGAGGCGCGCCCGAAGGCCGATAACGGAGGATTCCGAGGCGGACGCGGCGAGGGACGCGGCAGCCGTGATGACTATCGCGGACATGCCCGGCAGCCGCGCGAGCCGCGTTGGTAGATAAGCCCGGCCGCACGAAATGAACTGCACGCCGTGCCGGCCGACCCGGTAAAATTTCAGCCTCCAACGCCGGCGATGTTAATGAATGTAGTCGACTGCAGGAGTGGGGAGCAGTTCGCGACCAATGAACCAGCCCTGCTCCTCGGGTGCAAGGCTCGTCAAAGGCAGGCTGCATTGGTCGCCAGGACCAGTTCGCTTGGTAGAACAGGCATTTCTCCATCGAATTTCATCGAATTCCCAGACGCGCCAAAAGGTGAGCTATTCTTAAGTTCAGCTACTGCAGGCGCACTAATTTCGAATTGTGGCCCAAAGAGGGCCGCATTTTGCACCAAATGTGCTACACTGGAAGTGCCTTTAGATTTCTGGTTGCAGGGATCGCAGTTGATCGAGATCTTGTCGCTGGTTCCCAACGTGGTAAGGTCACCGCTATCTAAGAGCAAAAATTCAAAAAATTCGGCATGAGATCACTCTGCCTTGACGTCATTCTGACGTCTCGCCGGAATCGGCGCCGACCATAGAAAGCAACAAAACAGACCGAATGGTTCTTTTCACAGAACTGCCCATTTCTCCATATCTACAGGGCCGCCTTGCTGCGGCTGAGTTCATCAACCCCACGGAAGTCCAGGCTGCGGCCATTCCGCACGCCGTTGCCGGCAAAGACATTCTCGCTACCGCCCAAACGGGCACGGGCAAGACACTGGCCTTCCTCGTTCCAATCATCGATAAACTGCTGGACTCGCCCCATAAGGGTGTCGAGGCCCTGGTGCTGGCTCCTACGCGCGAACTGGCCATGCAGACCAACCAGCAATACGAGCAGTTGAGAGGCAAAAAGCTGCCTGCGGCCGCGCTGCTGATTGGCGGCACAAGAGAGCGTTCGCAGATTGAAAGCCTGCGCAAAGGCGCGCGCCTGATTGTAGCCACCCCCGGCCGATTTGAAGATCTGCTGGACCGCAGAATCTTTGACGTGAGGACAGTCAACACGCTGGTTCTGGATGAAGCCGACCGCATGCTCGACATGGGCTTCATCCCCGCGATCCGCCGTATTGTCAGCCAGCTTCCCCGGGCACGCCAGACCATGTGCTTTTCCGCAACACTTGACCCGGCAGTCGCTCACCTGATGCACGATTATCTGCAAACACCGGTGCGGCTGGCCTTCGGCTCTACGCGCAAGGCTTCAGAAAGCGTGGACTTGACCGCTTATGAGGTTGAAACGGATCAGAAACTGGCGCTATTACGCCGCCTGCTCACAGAAGAACCTGGCCGCAGCCTGGTTTTTGTGCGTACCAAGCGCGCCACCGAACGGCTGGCGCAGAAGCTGCAGCGTAGCGGCCTCGGAGTTTCCGTGATCCACGGCGACCGCTCACAATCGCAGCGTACCAGCGCTCTTACCGGATTTCAGCAGGGCAAATCACGGGTGCTGGTGGCCACCGATGTAGCTGCACGCGGCATTCACGTGGATAACGTCGCCCAGGTAATCAACTACGATCTGCCCAACATGGCGGAGGACTTCATTCACCGCGTAGGCCGCACCGGCCGCGCCGGCCTTTCCGGAAATGCCATCACATTTTTCACGCCCTTTGAGCGTGCTGACTTGAAGGTGCTGGAGCGCAGTCTGCAGTTGAAGATTCGCCGCGTCAGCGTGAACGGCGATCTCGATCGCGAAGAGCGAGTCAAGCCCGTGGACGTTTCCAATATGGTGCCCGTACCGGTAAAACCGGGGTCCAAAATGATGCGTCTGCCCGGAGAGGTGCTGCAGAGGCACGTGTAAACCTGTACATGCGAGATGGGCCTGATCAGCGAGCTTCCTCGTTGATCGGCCCCACTCCCTTGTCTTGAACTAAATTGCCTCATTCACCGTTTCCCACACTGAAAGAGCGTATAGTCAGAACAGCTACCTTCTCCGAAGACACGCCATCGTAGCCTTCGCGGACTGCAGCGAGACTTCGAGAGGTGCCTGATGCGTTCCGGCCTGATCTTCCGCGCTTCTGATCACATTTCCAACCGTTTCCTTCTCTGCCGCATGATTGCTGCTTCCACAAGAAAGATGCATCGCAACGGAAGCTCCACCTCGCAGAGCATTAATCAATCTCTGCTTGCGTTGCGGGGAAATACAGAGACTGAGCCACAGCAGACCTCGCCTGTAACCGAGGCTCAGCTTAGCTCGCCTGTTGTGGAGGAGCCTGATCCGGCGACTGCACCACGCTGATGTGGCCGCCAAAAAAATAAAGCGCCCGGAATGCCGAGCGCCAGAATCAATGGTTGAACTACTTTGGGATCAGAAATCGTGAAAATTGAATCCCTCCGGTTGGCCCTCTTCGTTGTAGGTCACTACTAACTCCGCAGGCCGTTCGGCGGGATTTTGTTCCTGCTCCAGCTTGCGCTGTGCCCTCCTCTGCATTTTTTCCTGCCGTTTTTCCTGTCGGGCGCGTTCCTTGGCCCGTTTTGCCGCGGTGGGACGAGAACTTCCAGCCATGATTACCTCCTGAATAAAGAGCGGTCGCTCATGGACCGCCGCTCCATGTGTACAATTGCGCGCTTTCCAATAAAGGCAAAAAGCGGCCCGGAGCCGCCCAATCCAAGCACACTGACCCTTGGCCAGTTTTGGTCGTCGTGCGACGAGCGTAAGAGCTGCTAACAGGATATCACAGTTGCTCATTCCCGCTGAAAAGGCTAAGCGTTTGGGAGTCAGCTCTTTAACACGCTGCGGAGCAACTGCTCGGCTCCATTCCATGCGATCTGTGCTCCGATGCAAAGCAGAATGAAGGCGATTACCCTGATCACGCCATGGATGGTCTGGCGGGAAATTCTGGTGGTAATGGCGGGAGCATAGGCATAGCTGAAGTAGACGCCGATACAGAGCAGAACCACGCCCGCCATAATTCCCGAATGCGCTATTCCGGTTGCCAGCAGGTTTTTCTGGGTGGCATGGGCGCTGAGCGTGAGTGTAACCACCAGCGTGCCCGGCCCCGCGGTGATGGGAAAACTGAACGGATAGAAGACCTTCTCGTCGAGAGAACGACGATCAGTAGCGGCGGCGGAAACACCTTCACGGCTGCCTGCTTCCTGCTCATTCAGCAGCCGCCATCCCATGGCAGCTACCACAAGGCCTCCGGCCACCTGAACCACGGCCAGTGAGATGCTGAAGAAACTGAGGATAGCTGCTCCCGCCAGATCGACAACCAGGAGAAAGATGATGGTGGTAATGGCTATTTTTCTTGCCAGCCGATGATATACCTCGCTCGGCGCAATCCCCACCAGTCCGAAGAAGACCAGGGCTGATCCCAAAGGATTGATCAGCGGCAATAAAGCACTGAACGTCAGCGACAGGTATTGGAAAAACAGCAGCAGCATGAAACGAACATCCTAAACCGGGTGACGCGAGTTGCGATACCAGCGTAGTCCCAGCGCCACTGTGCTAGACTGCGCCTAACGACAACTGACAGCGATCCGTTTTCATGAAGTCATTCTTCCTTGCAATCCTCACCTGTGTGCTGGCCCTGAGCGCGGCAGCTTCAGCGGCGGAGCTCAAACCAAAAACCGCCAGCGCTTTTGACAAGTATGTGGCGGCAACAGAGCAGAGATTCGGTACGGAGCTGAAACCGGGAGGCGCCTTTCTGTATGTAGATGGCTTGCCGCGGGATGAGCGCAATGGGGACTATGCGCGCCTGAAGAACGGCGAAATCCTGATTGACAAGCTCCATACCAGGGCGCCCGGGGTGCACAAAGACGTGCCGGACGGCATGGTCCACCACTGGGTGGCCGTGGTATTTGTGCCCGGGGTTACGCTCGCCCAGGTGCTGCCCGTGGTGAAGGATTATGACCACCGCGCAGAACTGTACAAGCCGGAGGTCACGGCATCGCGGCTGATCTCGCACCGGGGCAACGATTACAAGATCTTCCTGCGCCTTTACCAGAAGAAGTTCACCACCGTGGTCTTCAACAGCGATTATGACGTGCACTGGGGAGAAGTGACACCGGACGAGTATTACTCCAACTCCATCAGCACGCGCATTACTCAGGTGAAGGATGCCGATCATCCCGATGGACCGGAGTATCCGCCCGGCACGGGCACCGGCTATTTGTGGCGGCTCAACACCTACTGGCGCTTCGAAGAAAAAGACGGTGGCGTTTACATCCAGTGTGAAGCGCTCTCGCTGACGCGGGACATCCCGTACGGTCTGGGCTGGCTGCTGAAGCCGCTGGTCACACGAATTCCAAAAGATTCGCTGGACCGCGCGCTGGGCAGAACACGCGAAGTAGTACTGCAAAAAGCCAAGTCATTCAGTAAATGAGTAATTTGGTAATTGCGTAATTTGCTCATAGCTTCATCGCACGAACCGATTTCAATTACGAAATTACCAAATTACCCGATTATCAAATCTGGTAGACTTCGCTGATTCACCTGAGGACCCTCGTGCTTCTGGAACTGCGCGTTGAAAACTATGCCGTGATTGACAGCCTGGCGGTGGAGTTTGCGCCGGGGCTGAACCTGCTCACCGGTGAGACCGGCGCCGGCAAGTCGATCCTGATTGATGCGCTCTCGCTCCTGCTTGGAGACAAGGCGTCCAGTGACATGGTGCGCCATGGCGCAGAC
This sequence comes from Candidatus Angelobacter sp., assembly GCA_035712465.1. GTDB lineage: Bacteria > Acidobacteriota > Terriglobia > Terriglobales > Acidobacteriaceae > Angelobacter. The sequence goes on along the minus strand of DASTAS010000011.1, from coordinate 254,373 downwards.
AAGGCCGTTGTGAGTGGAGTGTTTGAAGCGGAGGAGCGCAGCCTGAAGCGGATGCTGGAAGAAAATGGCATTGAACCAAACGATGCCGATGCCGGACAAGTCATCATCAAGCGTGAGATTTCCGCCGGCGGAAAAGGGCGGGTATTCGTCAACAATCAGCCGGCCACCGTGACCCTGCTGCGGCAGCTTGCGCCGAAGCTGGCCTCCATTCACGCACAAAATGAAACCATCCTCGCCTTCGATGGCCCGGCCCGCCTGGCGCTACTGGATGCATATGCGGCAGTCGACCTGCACGAACTGGAGCAGAAATATGTGGCGTGGGCAACGGTGCGGGACCAGATTACCGAGTTCGAACGCAATGAGCAGGACCGGCTGCGCATGGCCGACCTGTGGAGCTTCCAGAAAAAAGAGATTGAAGGCGCGCACTTGCAGCCGGGAGAAGACCAGCGGCTGGAGACGGAGAAGCGCGTCCTGGCCAATGCGGAAAAATTATATGGCGCAGCCAAAGCCGTGCATGAGCTTCTGTATGAAGCGGACTCTTCCGTGCTCTCCAATTTGTCTGCGGCGCGGAAGCAACTGGAAGAACTGGCGCGCTTCGATCCCAAATTCCAGGAGCCACTGGCTGCTTTGCAGGGCGCCAAAGCCGCCATTGAAGACGTGAGCGCCACGGCCCGTGATTACGCGGACGAGATTGACGCCTCGCCGGAGCGGCTGGCGGAAGTGGAAGACCGGCTGGCGCTTCTGGATCGTCTCAAGCGCAAATATGGCGCCACCGTGGACGAGGTAATTGCCTACGGCGCAGAGGTCGCACGCAAAATGAATGAGCTGGAGAACCGGGAAGACATCCTGCGTGATTTGAAGAAGCAACTGAGCGCAGCCGCGGCATCATATCTTTCCGCAGCGCAGGCAATTTCAAAAAAACGGTACTCCTCTGCCAAAGAACTGCAGAAACTGGTGGAAACCGAGATCAACGAACTCGCCATGAAAGCCCAGTTCAGGATTGAGGTCTCCGGTGGTGATCAGCCGGAAAACTGGTCAGCAACCGGCTTTGACAACGTAGTCTATCTGATCTCGCCGAATCTGGGCGAGCCGTTGCGGCCGGTGGAGCAGATTGCCTCCGGTGGTGAGCTCTCCCGCGTGATGCTGGCATTAAAAGCGACCATCGAAACCGGCAAAAAGAGCAAGTCACAGGGCCAGCGCACGCTGGTGTTCGATGAAATCGATACTGGCATTGGCGGACGCGCAGCCGAGGCCGTGGGCAAAAAGCTGAAGTCGCTGGCACGCAGCAACCAGGTCCTGTGCATCACGCACCTGCCGCAGATCGCGTCTTTTGCCGACCACCATTACCTGATTGAAAAGCGCGAGGCTGCGGGCCGGGCGAAGACGCTGGTGCGTCCGCTGAGTTCTGAGCAACGGACGGAAGAGATTGCCCGCATGCTCAGCGGCGCAAAGCTGACGGAGACATCACGCCAGCACGCGGAGCAGTTGCTGAAAGCGAATGCCTGACCCTTCTTACCGCGGATTGAGGCGGACAAACGCGGATCAAGCAAAGCTAAGCCGCTTTGCGGTGCGATGAACGGCTGCTTCGTCTTCCTGCTCCCGCTGTTGCCGGTCCCGAACGCCTTCTCTTCTGCGCCGCTGATTTCGCCTGCTTCGAAAGCGCACGGTGCGAAGCTGCACTGCGCGGCTCACGCTTGAGCGCCTTGAGTCGCGCGCTGGACCGTCTGGAAGAAGAAGACGAAGATTTCTTTTTCTCCGAATGCCCTTTGCTGTAGTCGCGCTCCGCCGATTTGCGCGTCTTTTCAGAGGCGCGACCCTTTTTTGGCGGCTTCAGATCGACCCCGGCACGGCGGGCCTTGGAAAGTCCTATGGCAATCGCCTGTTTGGGCGAGCGAGCCCCATGCTTGCCGCGACGAATGTGCTCCATCTCCTCTTTTACAAATTCTCCGGCCTGCGTGCTTGGCGATTTACCCTCGCGTTTGTCTTCTTCGGCGTGCTCGAGTGTTGTCTTCCACGGCATGATGCATCCTCTTTTCGTGGGATGCGACGTGCTTGCATGAGGATTGCCAAAACTGATCGAGGCGCAACTTGCGAATCCTGCCCAACCGGCTCTGGATTTATCAGAGAATAAAACCAAGGAGAAGAAAATCTATGGCCGAAATGCGAAAGAATCCTCAGACCACACAGAGCGGAAGCGGAAAGGGCGATTATCATTTTCGCTGCGCCGATGCCGGCTTCACCGGCTGCAACTGGGAAACACGCGGCTCCAGCCCGGACGAGGTGCTGCGCAGTGCCGAGCAGCATGGCCGGGAACAACATCACCTTAGCAACATAGACGAAGACACACGCAATAAAGTGCGGAGCAAGATCACGCGCGCGGCGTAAAGCGCTGTGTACTTTTGAGCAATCGTAAAACGGCGGGCCGGATCTGGCCCGCTTTTTCTCTGTCCGAGGCCTTCCTGCTTTGCTGCGCCTCCATCGGCTACAATCAATGGTTTGTCAAACACGCGCGGATTTGACCTAAAAGCGCGCAAGTGGGAAGGATATGCTGCGTTACTTCACAGCCGGCGAATCGCACGGGGAAACCCTGGTGGCATTTCTTTCCGGCGTGCCGGCGGGACTCAATATCGATCAGGCGTTCATTGACCGCGAGTTGTGGAGGCGGCAGCAGGGCTTTGGCCGCGGCGGGCGCATGAAGATCGAGCGCGACTCGGCCCACATCGTTTCCGGCGTGCGCCAGGGCAAAACCATCGGCTCGCCCATCGCGATTCTGCTGGAGAACAAAGATTGGAAGAACTGGCAGGAGTCGTTGCCGGTAGGTGCGGGCGATCTGGAAAAGCACAAGCGCGTGGCGTCACCACGTCCGGGGCACGCGGATTTGGCCGGCGCGCTGAAGTACAACTTCCCCGAGGCACGCTACGTGCTGGAACGTGCATCGGCGCGGGAGTCAACGTCGCGCGTCGCCGTCGGCTCCATCGCCAAGTTGTTCCTGCGCGAGCTTGGCATCGAAGTCTTGAGCCATGTAATCGCGGTGGGAAAAGCGGCGCTTGCGAATACAGACGTGCCGTGGGAAAAATTGCAGGCACTGCACGCGAAAGACGAGGTCCTGCTGAACTGCGCCGACGCGGAAGCCGAACAGCGCATGAAGGCCGAAGTGGACCATGCGCTGCGCACCGGAGATTCCGTGGGCGGAGTGTTTGAAGTTGTCGCCCATGGCGTTCCGCCCGGATTGGGCACGTACGCGCAATGGGATGAGCGCCTGGACGGACTGCTGGCCCAGGCTGTGATGTCATTGCAGGCCGTCAAAGCCGTGGAGATCGGCACCGGAGTGGGATCGGCGTTGTCATTCGGCAGCACGGTGCACGATGAAATTGGCTATTCGGCGCAGCAGGCGAACGCAGGCTTAACGGGATTCACGCGCGCGTCCAATCATGCCGGAGGGCTGGAAGGCGGCGTTTCCAACGGACAGGACATTCTTGTTCGCGGATACCTGAAGCCGATCTCGACGCTACGGCGGCCTCTAGGCTCGGTGGATTTTGCTACGCGCGAACCGGTCAAGGCAGCGTACGAGCGCTCTGACGTTTGCGTGGTGCCGGCGGCGGGCGTGGCGGCGGAGGCGATGGTCGCACTCACGCTGGCCCGCTGCGCGCTGGAAAAATTTGGCGGCGATTCCATGCACGAAACCCTTCGCAACTACGAAGGCTACAAAGAGCAACTGAAGAGGTTCTGACGAGACAAGATGGTTTATCCGATTACCTTGTATGGCAATCCGGTGCTGGAGACACCGGCGGAAACAATTACCGAGTTTAATGATGATTTGAAAAAACTGGTGGATGACATGTTCGAGTCGATGTACGCGGCGCACGGCGTGGGACTGGCTGCGCCGCAGATCGGGATTAGCAAACGCATCGCGGTCATCGACGTCACATTCAAGGAAGATCCCAACGCAAAGCTGGTGCTGATCAACCCGGAAATCATCCATACGGAAGGCCGCCAGCGCGGGACCGAAGGCTGCCTGAGCCTGCCGGAATTTCGCGAAGACGTGACGCGGCCCAACAAAGTCACCGTGCGGGCGCAGGACGTGGAAGGAAAACAGTTTGAGCATTCAGGAGAAGAGTTGCTGGCGCGCGCGCTCATGCATGAGATTGAACACCTGCAGGGCAAGCTCTATATCAGCCACATCAGCAGGCTCAAGCGCGACCTGATGACGCGCAAAATCAGAAAGCTGATGCGCGCCGGCGAGTGGGCATGAAGCTGGTGTTCTGTGGCACGCCGCAATTTGCCGTGCCCAACCTGGAACGCCTCGTCGCCGCGGGACACGATGTGCAACTTGTGGTGACGCAGCCTGACCGCCCGCAGGGCCGCGGCATGGAAGTGACAGCTCCTCCGGTGAAGCAAAGCGCGTTGCGACTGGGCCTGCCTGTCACGCAGCCGGAAAAAATCAAAAATAACGATGAATTTCGCGCGCGGCTCGCGGCCATCCAGCCGGACGCCATCATCGTGGTTGGCTATGGCCGCATCATTCCCGGCTGGATGCTGCATCTTCCACCTTACGGCAACATCAACGTGCATGCTTCCCTGCTGCCGAAATATCGCGGCGCGGCTCCGATTCAGTGGGCCGTCGCCAACGGCGAAACCATCACCGGCGTGACCACCATGAGGATTGATGAAGGCCTCGATACGGGCGACATTCTGCTGACGCGAGCGATGGAAATTGGTGCGCAAGACACGGCGCTCACGCTGGCGCCGCGACTCGCGCAATTTGGCGCCGATCTGCTGGGGGAAACTCTGGAAGAGTTGCAGCAAGGAACCGTGACTCCGGTCCCGCAGGATGACTTTCAGGCGACTCTTGCGCCCATCCTCAAGAAAGAAGATGGGCTGGTGGACTTCAGCCGAAGCGCGACGGAGATTCACAATCGCCTGCGCGGATTTCAGCCGTGGCCCGGAGCCTACACCCGATTTCGCGGCAAGAACCTGAAGATTGTGTCCGCACGCGTGGCTGAAGCTGCACCGGGGCTTGCCGGCGGCGAGCTGCACGTCAGCAGCGACAAGCTGCTTGCCGGCTGCGGTGCGGGCAGCACTCTTGCACTGCTGCAGGTACAGCCGGAAGGAAAGAAACCAATGTCTGCGCGCGACTTCATCAGCGGCTATCGCCCGGCGCAAGGCGAACGGCTGGGCTGAATATGGCTGCATCGCCTGCGCGCGCGGCTGTTTTTGAGATTCTGCTGCGGGTTGAGCGCGAGCAGTCGTTCGCGGTTGAGCTGCTGCACTCTGCCCTGCTCCAGAATCTTTCCGCGGCGGATAAAAATCTCACCACAGAAATCATCATGGGCGTGCTGCGCTGGCGCTCCGTCCTGGACGAGGTGATCGCGTATTTCAGCTTCACTCCCTTTCGCAAGCTCGATCTTGAAGTTGTGACGGCGCTGCGCATCGGCGCTTACCAGATCATGTTTCTCAGCAAAATTCCGCCGCATGCGGCAGCCAATGAAACTGTGGAACTGGTGAAACAGGCGAAGAAGACCTCCGCCGCCGGGCTGGCGAATGCGGTCATGCGCAAGATCATCACGCAACAAAAATCAGGAAAATCCGTGCCCGGGAAAGCAGGGTTAGCAGCTCGGTTCGCTCATCCCGAATGGCTGGTGCAGAGATGGGTCCAGCAGTTCGGAGAAGACACCACGCGACAGATCTGCGAGTACGATCAGCAAATTCCATCCACCGTCCTGCGCCTGAGCAGCGCCGGCGATGAAGCCGCGCTTCTCCGCGACGGAGTTGAGCTTGCTCCGGGCACGCTGATGAAGAACGCTCGCCGCGTGATCAGCGGCGATGTAACCGCGACGGAGCTGTTTCGTTCAGGCGCAATCGCCATTCAGGATGAAGGCTCGCAACTTGTAGCCGCGCTGGTCGGCGAAGGCAAGCGCATTCTCGACTGCTGCGCCGCGCCGGGCGGCAAGACCGCTGCCATGGCCACGCGCTTGCCTGAAGCGGAAATCTTTGCCGCCGAGCTGCATCCTCATCGCGCGCGGCTGCTGCGCCAGATGGCGCCGCAAAGCAATATCCAGGTCGTCAGTGCCGATGCGTTGCGGCTGCCCTTCAGCGCGGAGTTTGACCGCGTGCTGGCGGATGTTCCATGCTCCGGCACAGGAACGCTTGCGCGCAATCCGGAGATCAAATGGCGGCTCAAGCCCGACGACCTCAAAGACCTGCAGCAGCGCCAGATTGCGATTCTTACAGCGGCGATGAAGCACGTTGCTCCGCGCGGGCGTCTGGTTTATTCCACGTGTTCACTCGAACCTGAAGAGAACCAGCAAGTGGTTGAGGCGGCGCTAGCGCAAAATTCAGATTTTCACCTGCTGCCCGTAAGAGAAGAGCTGCTGCGGCTGCAGCGCTCCGGAGAACTTGTGTGGAAACACGTAGATCAGCTTGTCAGCGAAGACTTTCTGCGCACTGTCCCCGGCGTCCAGCCGTGCGATGGGTTCTTTGCTGCGGTGTTCGAAAGACATTAACCACAAAGGGCACGAAGGACCACAAAGAAAAGAATTTCGGATCAGAGGGCGGCCTTCTTTGTTATTCAAAAATCTACCAGAATAGATTGAAAGAATCTTCGTGTTCCTTCGTGTCCTTTGTGGTTTGCTTTGTTCCCTGCTGAACTTCAAAGTACACCTCCGTCCCTGCCGCCACTTTCTGCCCGGCCGGCGGATACTGCTTCACCACGGTTCCGGTCAGCGGCGGCGCAGATTTGCTCTTGAGCTGCGCGCCCCATTTTCCTCCCAGCGTGAGGCCAGCCTCCTGCACGGCGGCAGCGGCCTGGGCCAGCGGCTTGTTCACAAAGTTCGGCATCACGTAGTGCGGCGTGTTATCGGCGGCGGAGAGGACAAGGTCTACGCTGGGCGACTCAATCGATTTCGCGCCCGGCGGCGGGCTCTGCGCCACCACAATCTGCGGCGGAACTCCCGGCAGGTGGATGCTGGCTATGCTTCCCAGCTCCAGCCCTCGCCGGCGCAGATTGATGCCCGCGGCGAGCTCACTCTGGCCGGTGAGATCGGGAATGGTGACGCGCGGCGGGCCCAGGCTCTGCGCCAGCTCAACCTTCCATCCGCGACGCACCGTGGCGCCGGGTTCAGGCGTCTGCGAAATGATGCGTCCTTCCGGAACGTCAGAAGAGTAGAACCGGTTTGCGACTGAAACGACCAAGCCTTCCGCGTTGGCCTTGCGCTCGGCTTCCCAGGGCGTGAGCCCGGCCAGCCTGGGAACGTGGACCTCCCGGCCATGAATGGCAAAACGCATGGAGAGCAGCGCCGATGCCATAAAGACCAGCAGCAGCACCAGCCCAAGAAAAAGGTATTGCAGAAGTTTGCTCAGCTTCTGATTTTCAGGTATGAAGCCCATCTATTGTTGTATTTTCACGCAATTACTGCCGACTCGCAAAATCAACACCTTACCGCGGATTTACGCGGATGTACGCGGATCTAAAAAGGGAGCCTTTGAGCATAGCAGTCAGCCGTCAGCATTCAGCCCTCAAAGGGCCTCAAAAAAAGATTTCCACAGGATGTCCCCAGGTGGGTCTGTTCCGACACTTGTTTCTTAGAGGGGGAATAATCCCCGATATCCGGAATAAAACCTTACGGTGATCACGCTGATTGCACCTGATTTTTACTTGCGAATCGGGCTCCTGGTGGTTACGGGACTGACTGCTGATTACTAAGTGCTTTCGGCCTGCGATTACGTGCGATTTCGGCGATTAACATCCCCCCACCGCCACCTTCGGGTGGCTTTTTTATTTGATTCAGCAAACTCAGCAACAACCTTCATTTGAATGGAGAAGATCCCTGTGCCTGACCAGAATCCACGCCAATCCGGCCGCAACAAAGACTTCAACCAGCTTACGCAGAAGGAAGTTCTCACTCTGCTCAAAAAACTCGCGCGGAGCCTCGGGCGCACACCCACCTGCCTTGAGTTCACCCGCTTCTGCAAAGGCACGCACCGGCAGATCACCATGCTCTTCGGCGGATACGGTGAGTGCCTGCGCCAGGCCGGCTTTGAAGCCCGGGGTGCGGGCTACGAGCTGAGCGGAGAGCAGTTGCTTGCCGACTGGGTGGAGGTGGCAAGAAAGCTGGGCAGAGTGCCATCGGTCTTGCAATATGAACGAGCGGGCAAGTACAGCCTGAAGGTATTTACCAGGCGCTGGGAATCGTGGCATGCCGTTCCCGCGGCGGTGCTCAAATTCGCAAAAGAGCATCGCCGCCAGGAGTGGCAGGACGTAATCGGCATGACGAAGCAGTATATCCAGGAGCAGAAAAAGCTCTGGCCAAAGCCGGAGCGCAAGCAGCGCGCCGGCCGAGGCAGCGCGGCACTGGCAAAGAAAGCGGCTACAGCCCCGGTTTATGGCCGGCCGCTGGTGATGCAGGCGTTGGCCACGGCGCCGGTCAACGAGATGGGCGTGGTGTTTCTGTTCGCGTCGCTGGCCACGCAACTGGGATTTGTGGTGCAGCGGCTGCAGGCGGAATTCCCGGATTGCGAAGCCCTGCGCATGGGCCCCGGCGACCGCTGGCGCAGGGTGCGGATTGAGTTCGAATTTGAAAGCCGCAACTTCATGGCTCACCGTCACAATCCCAAAGGCTGCGATCTGATTGTCTGCTGGAAGCATAACTGGCCGGGATGCCCGCTGGAAGTGATCGAGTTGAGCAAGCTGATGGAGGGGTGAGAGAGGTCCGATATCACGATGGCAGAATTCGCAATCAAAAACGAATTAGCCGCAGATTTGCGCAGGTCGGCGCAGATAAGAATTTTGCCACTTCATCTGCGTCAATCTGCGCTCATCTGCGGTAAATGTTTTTTTTACTCCGCGCCTCCGTGTCTCCGTGGTAACAGCCCAATCACCCCCTGGTTATTCTCCTTCGGCATTGCACTGCTGGTTGCGCTGGCGGGCTTTACGGGTTGCTGAGCTTTCTTGTAACGCAACAGAGACGTGAATTCGGAGTGCGCCTGGCGCTGGTGGCGCAGCGACAGCACATCATGGAGATAATTCTCGGCCGCGCAGGACGAATGCTTGCGGTGGGCGCGGTTGCCGGCGCAATCCTTTCGTGGTTCGCCAGCCTATTGCTCGCTGGTTATCTGTTTGGGGTGAAGCCTCACGACCCCGCCACCATGGTGGCTGTGGATGCCGTGCTTCTGCTGTGCGGCCTGATCGCCGCTTTTGTTCCCGCGCGCCATGCGTCGCGGGCTTACCCGATGCAGGCGTTAAGGACGGAGTAAAGAAGAGGCCTTTCATTTCCAAGGAGCGGTTTGTGAGCCAGCTAGGAGCAGGCATTTTGGTAAACCTGCCTTTAGGCCTTATTGGTGTCAGCATGCAGCTTGAGTTCTGAAGGTGGGTTGGAAAGGTCTTTGGGCCTTTTAATCTTAACCATGCTGCTTAGGTTCGCGATGCTGTGTCGTGGAGGGAAAGAGTCCCGGGAACCCATACTGCATGGTTGATCTGAAAAGGTCTAAAGGGCCTGCCCACACTGCCTGGTTGATGAGAAAGGCCTGATATCTGCTTGGCAGCCTTCGTGCGCCTTTGTGCCCTTTGTGGTTCAGGGTTTTGGTGGAAGCTCTACTTGAAAAACGCCCGAATACGCGTGTAGGTGGTCTCCAAATCTTCGGGCAGGACGCGAGTTTCGCCGATAACCGACATGAAATTTGCATCGGCTACCCAGCGCGGCAGGACGTGCATGTGGATGTGGGCGGCGACGCCGGCGCCGGCTGCTTCTCCCACATTCATTCCAATGTTGAGGCCGTCGGGGCGATAGAGTTCGCGCAGGATGCCTTCGAGACGCTGGGACAGGTCCATTATTTCATGGGCCTCGGGAGCCTCCAGCCTCTGCAACTGGTCCGTGTGCCGAAATGGAACGACCATGACATGGCCGGAAGTGTAGGGATAAGTATTGAGGATGACAAAGCAGTGGCGGCCACGGTGGATGATGCCGGCCTTGTGGTCGTCGCCGAGCTGTAAAGCCGCGCAAAATACGCATTCCACGGCCTTCTGCGCGCCGGTCACGTAGGCGTACCGCCAGGGCGTAAAGAGGAAATCCATGACGGTTGAAGATACCAGATCACAGAAGGCCAACAGGCCCATTTCAGCACAGAACAAGGTTTGACAGTGCTTTTCCACGTTGCTATAGTCGAAGGAGTCTTGTGGCGAATTCAGGACTGCCGCAAGATCCGGCCGCTGGTTTTGAAGCTCCTAGGGGCACAATTCAGGAGCCAGTCACGCCAATCCTTAAACCTTCAGCACGTCCAAATTCTCTCAAGTGAATTCCGGCGTGTTTAAGGTCCGGTAGGTTAGAAGAATGTCCGTCGAGCAAACAGCCAGAAAATTTCCACCAGAGACTGATGCCGAGGTGACGGACTCTCCCGGCCCCCAAGAAGTCCTGCGAAAACAACCTACAACTATGTCCGGTAATAATACCCAACTCGAATCCACTGAGCAGCCCAGCGCGGGCGCCGCTCAAAAAGAAGAAACCCACATGGACGATTTTGCAGCCGCTCTTGAATCGTACACCCTTGAAACTGAGCCGGCGCCGAGTGAAGACAATGTCTTCAAAGGCACCGTCATCAAGATCACTCCCACCCACGTTGTTGTGGACATCGGCTTCAAGTCCGAAGGTCTGGTGCCGATTGCCGAAGTCACGGACGCGCAGGGCAACATCAAGTTCCAGCCGGGCGACCCGATTGAAGTGATGGTGCAGCGCGGGGAGAATGAGGAGGGCGCGGTGCTGCTCTCCCATGAACGCGCGCAGCGTGTGCGGATTTGGGAGAACATTGAGAAGTCCTACCATGCCAAGGAAGCGGTCAGGGGGACGATTGTTGAGCGGGTGAAGGGCGGAGTTTCAGTGGATATCGGCGTGAAGGCTTTCATGCCGGGCTCGCAGGTTGACGTGCATCCCATCCGCAACCTGGACACGTTGAAGGGCCAGGAAATTGAAGTCCGCGTGATCAAGCTGAACAAGAAGCGCGGCAATATTGTGGTTTCTCGCAAGGCCATTCTGGATGAAGAGATTGCCAGCAAGCGCGGAAAGACGCTGGAGACCCTGCAAGAAGGAACGGTGCTCACCGGAACGGTGAAGAACCTGACCGACTACGGCGCTTTTGTCGACCTCGGTGGCATCGACGGCCTGCTGCACATTACGGATATGTCCTGGGGGCGGCTGACGCATCCTCGCGACCTGGTGCATGTGGGCGACCAGATCCAGGTGAAGGTCCTGAAGTTCGATCCGGAAAAGCTGCGCGTCTCGCTTGGCTTCAAGCAGCTTACGCCCGACCCGTGGCTGGATGCCGCAGAGCGGTATCCCATTGGGGCGCGCGTGCGCGGCCGCGTGCTGAGCGTGACCGACTACGGCGCGTTCGTTGAACTGGAGCAGGGCATTGAAGGCCTGGTCCACGTGAGCGAGATGTCGTGGTCCAAGCGCATGAAGCATCCCTCCAAGCTCGTGAACGTGGCTGAAGAGATTGAGAGCGTTGTGCTCAATGTGAATCCGACGGAGCGCCGCATCTCTCTTGGCTTGAAGCAGCTCGAATCCAATCCCTGGGAGCGGTTGCACGAGAAGTATCCGATTGGCTCGACGGTGGAAGGGCGCGTGCGCAACCTCACGGATTTTGGCGCCTTCATTGAGATTGAAGACGGAATCGACGGCCTGGTTCATGTGAGCAATTTGAGTTGGACCAAGCGCGTGAAGCATCCTTCTGAAGTCCTGAAAAAAGGCGAGAAGGTCAAAGCCATCGTTCTGGGCATTGAGCCGGAGCAGCGGCGCTTGTCACTGGGCGTGAAGCAGCTTCAGCCGGATGCGTGGGAAACGTTCTTCAGCACGCACCGCATTGGCGATGTGGTACACGGCAAGGTGTTGCGCCTGGCGCAGTTCGGCGCCTTCGTTGAAATCGCCGAAGGCGTTGAGGGACTCTGCCACAACTCTGAAGCCACTGATTCCAACGGCACGCCGGTGAAACTGGAATCGGGCCAGGAGCACGACTTTAAAATTATCAAGATGAATCAGGAAGAAAAGAAGGTCGGGCTGAGCCTGCGGGCCGTGGGCGAAGAAGCCAGCCGCGCTGAGGTTGAATCCTATAAGCATCCGGCATCCAGCGCGACCACGACGCTGGGCGACATCATCAACTGGAAGCGCGCCGGCAACGATCAGGACTAGAAAGAATCCAGGAAGATCTTATGGGCCGTCCACTCGGACGGCCTTTTTGTTGTTGTGTGTGGCTGATCGCTCGATCTGACCGTTAGTAGGTGCAATCCAGCCGCGACAGCGGCGCGAATGAAATGGCCCGGCAAGCACGGCGCAAGCCGCGTGAGCGGATTGCGACGAAGTGGATTATCGTGCGGATTTGATCTTCAGGTTCACGGTAACCTGCCGGCGATTGCTGAACGCGCTCACTGTCTTGGTGTCACTGTGAGCGCCTTGGTATTCGGCGTAAAGTTCGTAATCGACATTCGGTGAAAGAGCGGTGAAGCGATAGGCGCCGCTGGGGTCGGTGATGTACGTCTGGATGGCCATGGTGCGGGTGTTTTTGAGGTGGACAACAGCCTTATGCAGCGGCTGGTCTTGTCCGTTGACGACGCGGCCGCTCACGCTGCGGGAAGCTCCTTCACCCTGCTGGACCGCAAAGGCCAGCGCGGTCATGAGAAGGATGGCAAACCCTGTGAGAACATTTTTTCGCACGCGCAACTCCAGTTAGTATCTTAAGGGCGTTTTGGCGGCTCCTGCATATGGAGGCTGACGTCCCTGATTTCTTCCCTGTCAATGTGAACCTTGGCTTCGCCCCTAAGTTTCATTTTTTTATGCTTGTTGGGCACGCCGTTTTCAATGGGCTCGACTTCCACCTGGCCGGCGATCACATAATCACCCGGGCCGGGGGGCACTCGCTGGGCGAACTCACCGTGGTGGTCGGAAACGAGGTCCCAGGTGGGATGCTTTTTGCCGGCGGGATGTATCGTCACTCGGACGCCGTACATAGGGCGGTCATCCGGCCCGTATGCTGTACCGGAGATCAGACCATAATGCTTCCGGAGATCGGATTTATTTTGGGCCGTTGCAGGCCGAAGAGAAAGGGCGATACAAAGCACCATGGCGAGTGTAAGAATTCCTCGCCACATCAATAATCAGAATCCTCTTCTTCTTCGAGGTCTTCGTCGTCATCATCCTCGAATTCATCCACCGGGTTCAACTCGAGGGGACTCTTGGTAATCACTTCGAAATCTGTGCCGCATTCGGGACAGGAGACAATTTCCCCTTCCTCAAGCTCTTCTTCATCCAAGTCCAGATCAGTTTCACATTCCGGGCAAATCGCCATTTCGTCCTCCGGGACGCCGTGCCGCAACAAAGCCGTGGCAGTCACCTATGATTATATTTAGAATTTCCCAGTATTATCGTCAAGTACTCCGAATGAGGTCTCAATTTTGATATTCCATATACGTCATGTAACGAAAGTCGCATTGTTATTGTTTGTTGGCCTACAGATGCTTAACTTGCCGCAAGCCGTTGCCCAGAATACGCCGGCTGCGCGGCGCCACACCTCCCACAAAGCAACTTCGGCTGCGCATAGCCGGAAAGGCACACAAAAATCCGCCTCCACGGACGTGCAGGATCCAATGGTCGCGCAGATTATGCACGAAGTGTCCGCGCAGCAGATTCAGAAGGATATAGAAAAGCTCGTGAGCTTTGGAACTCGCAACACTCTTTCCATCAATAATCCTGACGCTACCACCTCCGACCATGGAGTGGTGGCGGCCTACAACTGGATCAAATCGGAATTGCAGAGCTATTCCGATGCTTGTGGCGGCTGCCTTGAAGTAAAAACTGACGAACGCGTCCTGCTTCCCGGGCCGAACGCGCGCCTCAAGCAGCCCACCAACGTTCAAAATGTTTATGCCATCCTGCGCGGCACAGACCCTGAGCTCAAGAACCGGATTTATGTGGTCACCGGCCACTACGATTCCCGCAACAAGGACGTGATGAACTCCACCGACCCAGCGCCCGGGGCGAACGACGACGCGAGCGGAACCGCCGTGTCCCTCGAATGCGCGCGCGTCCTCAGCAAACATAAATTTCCCGCGACACTTTTGTTTCTCACCGTATCAGGCGAAGAGCAGGGCCTGCTGGGCAGCCAGCATTTTGCCAAGCGCGTGAGCGAACTGGGCCTGGGCGTTCGAGGCGTGCTGAACAATGACATTGTTGGCGGCAACCGTACGCCGGGCGACAAATTGCAGAACAACAACATTGTCCGCGTATTTTCTGAGGGCATTCCAGCCACGGCAACTCCAGAGCAGTTAAAAGCCATCGAAGCCACCGGTGGAGAGAACGATTCGCCTTCCCGCGAGTTGGCGCGTTTTGTTGCTGAAGTCGGCCGGACATACTCCGGCTTCGGCAAATTTACGCCCGAGCTCATTTTCCGCCGTGACCGTTACCTGCGCGGTGGCGATCACATTTCGTTCAATGCAAAGGGGTACCCTGCCGTGCGCCTGACCGAATACCGTGAGGACTTCCACCACCAGCACGAGAACCCGCGCACGGAAAACGGAATCGAATATGGCGACCTGCCAAAATTCGTGGATTACAGCTATGTCGCCAATGTCGCCCGGCTGAACGCAGCGACTCTGGCATCGCTGGCGCTTGCGCCCGCTCCTCCTGTGGAGCCTCACGTGATGACCAAGGAACTGGAAAACGATTCCAAGCTCGAATGGGGCCGGGCGCCAGGCGCAGCGAGCTATGAGGTGCTCTGGCGCAACACCACGGACCCGGTTTTTCCGCCGGAGAACGTCACGCGCACCACAGCCACCACCATCGATATGCCCGCATCGAAAGATAACGTCATTTTTGGCGTGCGCTCCGTGGATGCAAAGGGCCACAAGAGCGTGATCGAGGTCCCACAGCCACAGAGATGAGCATGCGTCGAGACACCACGTTTCAATTCGGATTGCCGCGTTTTGACGGCGCACTGCGCGGCATCATTCTGCTCACGCTCGGCATCTGGGTCGTGATTATCCTGCTGTGGGCGGCGAACAGGCCGCTTGCGGCAGCCATTATCGCTATTGGAGAACTGGCCCCAACGGCGTTCCTGCACGGCGCGATCTGGCAGTTGTTGACCTACCCGTTTATCCATCTGGATCCCACGCACGTGTTGTTCGCATTGGTGGGCGTCTATTTCATCGGAGGCCCGGTCCAGGAGCGGATTCGATCACGGGCCTTCGTTGAGCTTTATATCATCTCATCGGTTTTGGCGGGTATCGCAGGCGTGCTGCTCTCCATGAGTGGACGCATCGGGGGGGCTGCTTTCGGCGCCGGCTGTGCTGCCAACGCCATCCTGATGGTTTTTTACCTGCTGAACCGCGGCAGCTCGATCATGCTCTTCCCGCTGCCATTCCAGATCCCTGTCCTCTGGGTGGTGGTTGGCATCGGCGGAATTGAGGCTGCCTACTTCATCCTGAGCGGCTTTGCCCTCATGTATCTGGTGGAGTTGTTAGGCCTGGGCTCCGGCTATGTCTGGTACGCCTTCATGTGGCGCCGTAGCGCTGCCGGAACGTTCACTGAGCAAATAGCCGTCATGCGCAACGGCTACTATCGCTGGAAGCGCCGCCGCGCCGCAAGAAAATTTCAGGTGTACATGCGCAAGCATGAGCACGATCCCAAACAGTACTTTGACGAATACGGCAATTTCAAACCACCCGAGGAGAAAGACAAAAAGAACGGCGGCCCGGGCGGGTGGGTGAATTAGAGCGTCTTTGTGGAATCCCGAGCGGGGGCGAGGGATCCCTGTTCCCAAGTCAGACGATGCGAGTCGAAGATAGCCGACATCGGCAGGTCCGAAATATTGAGGGCCCCCTGAATACGCCTACAAAGTCTCGGTGATGATAGTGATCCCTCGCTGCGCTCGGGACTTCAGAGAACAGTCAAGATGTCGAACTGCCAACCGCCAACTGCTTACTTGCTTCTTTTCGCCGGTCGCAATCTTTCCACCCTGCGCCGCTCGGGGTGGCCGAGTTCATTCACCTCACCCGCGCCCACAACGTGCAGGCGCATGAAATTTGTGGAACCGCTGCTGGCCGTGCGCGTTCCGGCGACGATCGCGATCACGTCGCCCGCCTGTGCGGCGCGATGTTTCAGCATCAGGCGCTCGGCATTGCTGACCATTTCCTCGGTGTTGATTCCCATATCACACCACACGGGATGCACTCCCCACATGAGGTTCAGGCGCGCACAGACGGAAGGATTTGCCGCAAACGCGTAAATCGCCGCCTTGGGACGATACTTGGAGATAAGCCGCGCCGTGGTTCCCGTTTCCGTGTATACGGCGATGGCTTTCATGTCGAGGTCCTGGGCCGCGTGGGCCACAGATTCGCAAATCGTCTCCGATATGGAGAGCTGACGATGGGATCGGCGGCGTGGAATGATTTCCATGTTTGATTCCGCCTCGACGGCGATTTTGGCCATCATGGCGACGGCTTCACGGGGATACTTTCCGCTTGCGCTCTCAGCCGAGAGCATGATGGCGTCGGTGCCATCCAGAATCGCATTGGCCACGTCGCTTGTCTCCGCTCGCGTGGGACGCGGATTTTCCACCATCGATTCCAGCATCTGCGTTGCGGTAATCACCGGCTTGCGCCAGTCCGCCGCGCGGCGGATGATCCGCTTTTGCGCCCCCGGCACTTTCTCCGCCGGCATCTCCACGCCCAGATCGCCGCGGGCCACCATCACGGCATCGGCCACATCCAGGATCTCATCCAGGTTTGCCTCTTCCACGGCCTGCGGTTTTTCCAGCTTGGCGCAAACCCAGGCATCACATTGCCGTGAGTGCAGCAGCCGCTTCACAACGCGAACGTCATCCGCCGTGCGCACGAAAGAAACCGCAATCATGTCCACGCCGTGCTTAATCCCGAACTCCAGGTCCTTTTCATCTTTTTCCGTGAGCGAGGGCACGCTTACCACCGTTCCCGGAAGATTGATGCCCTTGTGCTCGCCCAGCATGCCTCCGTTAATGATTTCGCATTGAACGTCATCTCCGTGGATGGCTAGAACCATCAACTCGATCAGCCCATCGCAGAGCAGAATATGTGAACCGGGCTGCACCTCGTTTGCCAGGGTCTTGAATGTAGTGGCGACAACCTGCGCGGTGCCGGCGATGTCGCGGGGCGTAATTACCAGGTGCGAACCAGTTTTCAGCGCCACGGGCGTCCGGTACTTCAGTCTTCCTGTCCGAATCTTGGGGCCTTGCAGGTCTTGCAGAATACAGATGGTGCGTCCCTCTTTTTCGGCGGCTTTGCGCACCCGTTCAATGGTCCGGGCATGCTCCTCGTGCGTGCCGTGGGAAAAGTTGAGGCGCGCCACATCCATGCCCATGCGCATCAGATCCCGCAGCATGGGTTCAGAATTGCTGGCCGGTCCCAGCGTACACACAATTTTTGTCTTGCGGTTTACATCTACGAATGTAAGTTCCTGGCCCTTGGGTCCGCTCATCCTGCTTAAGCCTTCTTCTCCATGGTTTGTTCCTTGTCCACGATCTTGGGGTAAACCTGCGCATTCAATTCCGCGCCCAGCAGCACAATCACTGAGACGATATACAACCATACCAGCAATGCGATGGCGGCGCTGAGCGAGCCGTAAACTACCGTGTAAGTGGCGTAATGCGTCACGTACCAGCCAAAAATCATAGTGGAGGGAAACCACAACAGCGTGGCCATCACAGCGCCCGGCAATACCCTTCGCCAGGATTGAGTCTTCGGCATGCCATGGTGATACACCAGACTCATCACGGCAATGCTGGTTCCCATCGCGATCACCCAGCGGACGCCTTCCCAGAGCAGGATCACCAGAGGTTTGAACAGATGCATGGTTTGCGCCTGAACCCAGTCCTCAATCTGGTTGCCGAATACAACCAGAATGGTCGCAAACCACAGCGGCACAAGGGCGAGACATACCAGGTAAAAGGCCACCAGGCGTTCTTTCCAGAACCCAATGGTATCGGGCAGGTTGTACGCTTTGCGGAAGCCCTCCATCCAGGAGATCATCACGCCGGAAGCCGCCAGCAACGTCACAATAGACGCGGAAATCAGAATGCGGTTCGCGTGGTGCTGCTTCGTCAGGAAATACTCCACCGCGGCTGATCGCGGCCCCGGGGGCAAGACCCAGTGGACCGCCGATGATATCTGCGTCAGGAACCCGGCTGTGCTGTTGGAGGCCTCAAGAATCGAGGCCACCACCAGGAACGCGGGAAACAGAGTAAGGATCGAGGAGTACGCCGCAGCTTTGGCGATGGAGAACTGGCCGTGCACAAAGGCCTGCCAGAACGCTCGTCGTAAGCGGGTAAAGTGCATGAAAGCACTAGGTTATAGCCAGAGTACCGCTATCGCAACTACCTGTTTCATTTCCCGCACCACAGCGCCTCAATGGGATATCTCTCCAGCATTCGGTCTGCAGTCATCAAGACCATCCTTTCGCTTCGTGCCTGCGCGGCAAGCATGCGATCAAAGGGATCGTTGTGCAAAGGTGGCAGCTCAGCCACCCAAAAACCCGGCGAGAATATCGGGAGATAAAGGAGCATCAAAATCAGGCGCTATCCAGATCTCTCCCTTGAATATGCCCAGAGGCCGCTTGCCCTTTCCGGCACCAGCAGCCGGGACAAGCTTTGCGATAGGGACACCCGCTTTACATATGGTGATTTCCTCTCCCAGCGCGACACGCTGGAGAAGCCGGGAAAGCTGCTTCCTCAGTTGGTGAATGTTCACTACCATCAAAGGCGAGTATGGACTAAGTAAAGTGATAAGTCCAGCAGACTCATTCCAGCGTAACTTGTGGCACCGCGCCCCCGGCTGTGTGCCTCCGGCATCTGCGCTCTTCGAAAGCTTCCCTAAGCGAGAGGTACCATCCTGAACCACGCGATAACACATGGTCGCCCTGAAAAATTATTTGACCCGTGTCGTCGTGGGGGTATGTCTTCCGAGAGCATTCGCGAGGCTTCTGCTCCTGGACTAGGCTCTTTTGCAGTCCTAAAGGGCCGCTCTTGCATGAAATCGTAAGGTTGGCAGAAGTGCGCGCGAATGTTGTTCTCCACGCGAAGCGTGGAGATGCGGTGGAAGAACGGCGCTTTAGCGCCGTGAAAAGCGAAGGTTTAAACCTCTGGCTTTAGCCATGGTGGGCGGGAATCAAGTTTCAAAGCCTGGGCACGCCGAAGAATAACGGTATTCCGCAGCCGTCTTCAACAGGCCCGGTTCTACCGGATAGATGGATGTACTCGCGGTGATTCTGGTAGGTCGTAATCGCGGATGCGGTGGTTTTTAAAGCCTTTCTCCCACGGCAAATCTTTTAAATGCGAGTTCCCTCTTTACGCGGAATGAGCATCCGCCTTGATGTATTGAAATCCAGTCCGAGTGATTTGTCCGGAGCGGGGTGTGAGTGGCCGAGGTCACGAAACGTGCGCTTGCCTTGAAGGGCTATACGCAACGTCACCGGCGCTAAAGCGCTGTCATTTACCTGATGCTTCGCGGCCCTAAAGGGCCGCTCTTCCACCGTTTCTCAAGGCTCACACCCGTTCGAGCTGTTGGCGTGAACGGTCGGAAGTCCGTGCGCGCAATATGAGTACGCGAATTGGGAATGTCTAACTACGAATACGCCTCTTCCAGCAACTCCATCACGTGCTTCACGGGCTGTTTGAGTCCGCGCTGGTCCATGCCGGCGCGCAACTGGATCATGCATCCCACGTTGGCGGTGGCGATGATCTCTGATTCCACCGACTGCACATCATCCATCTTGGCGCCCAGGATCTTCATCGAGAGATCTGTTTGCTGCACGTTGTAGACGCCGGCGCTGCCGCAGCACTGGTCCTGGTGTGGCAGTTCGACCAGCTCGCAGCCAATGGCTTTCAGCAGAGCGCGCGGCTGATCTTTGATGCGCTGCGCATTGGCCAGATGGCAGGGGTCCTGATAGGCGACCTTGCGGTCCAGCTTCTTTTTTGGCTCGCGCGGCCCAATGCCGGCTAGGTACTCAGTTACGTCTCTCACTTTGTCGCGGAATTGCTTCGCTCGTCCGGCAAATTCAGGATCGTGTTCCAGCAGGTCGTCATACTCTTTCATGTGCGAGCCGCAGCCCGCGGCGTTGGTTACGATGGCGTCGTAATCTCCGCTGAGAAACACTTTAATGTTGTTGCGTGCCAGGTCGCGCGATTCATTGCGATATCCGGCATGCGCGTGCAGAGCTCCGCAGCAGCCCTGACCGGCGGGAATGTGAACTTCAATTCCGTTTTGCGTCAGTACGTTGACGGTCGCTCGGTTCAGGTGTGAGAAGGCAACGTTGTTGATGCAGCCGGCCAGAAAGGCAACTGTTCCCCGGCGCTCGCCGACTGCGGGATAGGTCTTGCCGATTTCACTGAAGAAAAATTCGGAATCGATTTGCGGAGAGAGCTTCTCCACCTCCGCCATGCCCATCAGTTTTGTGATTCCCGTGGCGCGCGCCAGGGATTGCAATCCGGAGCGCTGGTAAAAGCGCATCAGGCTGGCCACAGTTTTCAGCCGTCCGTAGTTGGGAATGATGCTGCGGTAAAAGATGTCGCGAACTTTTTTCTGAAGAAACGGCCGGTGATAATTCTGCTCGATCTGGGCGCGCGCCCGCTCCACGATGCGGCCGTATTTCACGCCTGAAGGGCAGGCAATCTCGCACGCCAGGCATCCCAGGCAGCGGTCAATGTGCTCGGCGAAAGACTCGCCCATCTCAAGCTGTCCTTCATTGACCTGCAAAACCTGGTAAATGCGCCCGCGCGGGGAATCCATTTCCATGCCCAGGGTTTTGTAGGTGGGGCAGTGGTTCAGGCACAACCCGCAGTGGACGCATGTGCGCAGCAGTTCCCATGTAGGCTGGTCCGGTCCGCTGACCGATGCGGATTTCGGATCGTGCCCATGAGATGGCGGCGCGGTCGCGGTGCTTTGCTCAGACAATGAATCGCCCCCTGTTCAGAATGTTCTTTGGGTCAATGGCTTTCTTGAGAGCGCGCATCATCGTGATATCGTGCGGTGTGCTGCCCCATACGTCGAAATGCGGTTTCGCTTCCCTGGGGCAATGCGCCACCTCGGCCGACGAGCCGGGGGGCAACATGCCGCGAAATGCCGACGCGCAGTTGGCATACTGCATGGCCGCGGGCGGATCCACCGATAACGGAATAAACGCCGCCACCAGGTTCCCCGTGGCCGCGCGCCCCACGACTGCCGGAATGAAGTTGTGGTCGGACGCCGCCTTTTCCATGGCCTTCAGCGCCGGCCCCACAGCCTGGATGGTCAGGTGTGTGTACATCACCATGGCATTGCGATGACGTCGCAACACGCTGTATTCAAAGTCAGAGACCCACGCCCAGAACTGCGTTTCGGCGGCTGCTTCCAGCGTGCGCGTGACGGCGGAGCCAAGCTCTTTGCCGTAACGGGCCAGCACATTGTCGCTGCCGGCGGAGCGCAGAACGATCTGCCATGGGCCAGCATTCTTCTGTACCGGCTGCGAAGGCGCGTAATGGTCCGGATCTTTTGCAGGCACGGCGTCGCTCAGATACTCCGGCGCTCCCGGTGAAATGATGTCGAGACAGATCGGAGTCAGGGGCGACTGCAGGATCCTGGTGCGAAATTCGAGGGCCTGATCGATGGAGGAAAAGCTGCAGGCAAAGGTTCGCGTCTGCCGCGGGCGCGGAGACACCTTGAAGTTAGCCCGCGTAATTACGCCAATGGTTCCATAGCTTCCGGCCAGCAATTTCATCAGGTCATAGCCGGCCACGTTCTTCACCACCATGCCGCCACCCTTGGCCACTTTGCCTTCGGCGGTCACAAAATGAACACCAATGCAGAAATCCCGCAAGCCGCCGGATGCCTGCTTGAGAGGGCCTGCTGACCCGGTTGCCAGGCAGCCGCCCACCGTTGCCGTCTTCAAATTGGGCGCATCGTAGGGGAGCCATTGATGATGTTCCGCCATCTGCGCCAGCGCTTCAGCAAAGGGCGTGCCCGCATGAAGGCTGACGGTGAGGTCGCCGGGATCGTAATGCTGGATTCCGCGCAGCCGCGTGGTGCGCAGCAGAATATCCACGCGCTCAGGCACGGCGCCAATATCCTGTTTGGTGAATCCGCCCGCAGGCGCAACCACAAGGCCCTTGCCATTGGCCAGCGCCAGCACCGCCGCAATTTCTTCCGGTGAAGCGGGAGTCACCACCGAGCCCGGTATGGTGCCGTTGATGGCAAACTGCTCATTGCCTTCCTGGACGTTCTGCTCGCCCGCAATGGCCGCGAGTTCGCGCTGAACGGATTCTGCTGCGGCTACGGTGCTCATACCGGCAATCCTTCTACGGGCTCGACTTTGGCCTTCGGCAGCCCGCCGGTGATCTCGCGACAGATGCGCAGGTCCGGAATCATCTTCTGCGGGTTCAGGATGGAGTCAGGATTGTAGGCGTTGCGCAACGTGATCATCACCTGGAGATCGTCTTCACTGAACAGCGCAGGCATAAAGTTCTTTTTTTCTGATCCGACGCCGTGTTCGCCGGTAATCGAGCCGCCTACCTTGATGCAATATTCCATGATTTCGGTGGAAGCGTCATGGCTGGCCTTCATCTGTTTGGGATCGCGCGGATCGAACAGGATCAGCGGATGCAGGTTGCCGTCGCCGGCGTGGAACACGTTTCCAATGATCAGGCCGTACTTCTCGCTGATCCGCTGGATCTCAGCAAGCGTGGCGGGAACCTTGGTGCGCGGGATAACCCCGTCCTGCGTGTAATAGGAAGGAGAGACGCGGCCCACCGCGCCGAACGCCGTCTTGCGCCCCAGCCACAGCAGTTGCCGCTGCTTTTCATCGCGCGCCCGCCGCACTTCACGCGCCTTCTGCTGCATACAGACTGCCGCCACGGCTTCCGCCTGCTCTTCCACCGCTTCACGCAGGCCTTCGAGTTCGATCAGCAGAACGGCGGCCGCGTCCACCGGATATCCGGCATGGACGTTCTCTTCCACGCAGCGCAGCATCCAGGAATCCAGCATCTCCAGAGCCGCGGGCGTAATGCCGCTCTGCGTAATAGCGACCACGGTGTTGGCGGCGTCCTCGACGGAGTTATAGATTCCCAGCAGGGTCGTCACATGCTCGGGCAATTTGGTGAGCTTCACGGTGATGGCGGTCACCACGCCCATCGTGCCTTCCGAGCCCACGAAAAAGCCGGCCATGTCGAGTCCGGTTGAGTCCTGGGCTTTGCCGCCGAACTGCACGATTCTTCCCTCCGGCAGCACCACTTCGAGCCCGGTAACATGGTTCACCGTGACGCCCAGGGCCAGCGTGTGCGGCCCGCCGGAATTTTCTGATACGTTGCCGCCAATGGTGCAGGCTTTCTGGCTGGAGGGATCAGGCGCGTAGTAATAGCCGTATTTCGCCGTAGCGTTGCTGACTTCCAGGTTCACTACGCCCGGCTGCACGACGGCGCGCTGGTTGGGAATATCGATTTCCAGGATCTTGTTCATGCGCGCCATGGCAAGCATGATGGCTTCCCTGCTGGCGATGGCGCCACCGCTGAGGCCCGTTCCCGCGCCGCGCGGAACCACAGGAACTTTGTTCTGCGAGGCCAGCCGCATGATCTGGGAAACCTGCTGCGCATTGGCCGGAAAGACCACGGCCCCGGGACGGCTCTTGTCCACGCCGCCGTCATATTCGTAGAGCATCAGCTCTTCCGGACGGTCCAGAACAGATTCGTTACCAGCAATCCTTCGGAGTTGGCGGATGATGGAGGAGTCCATGGGAGATTGCCTAAATTGTAACCTTCTTCGGCCCCCAAAAGCGGCCCCAAATGTTACCAGATTGCGGGTCAAAATCAATCCATTACGCGTCCGGCAGATCTGTAACCCGGGAACGCTTCGTTATGATCTCCCTTTGGCCCCATTGCGAACACGCCTCTCTCCTGATTTACTAGCAGCTAGTGGCCAGAAGCCAGGAGCTTATCCATGTACTACCTGCTTAAAACCGAGCCCTCTGAATACGGCTTTGCTGATCTGCAAAAGGACCTGTCCACGGTGTGGGACGGCGTCTCCAACCCGGTGGCGCTGAAAAACCTCCGGTCCATGAACAAAGGCGACAAGCTGGTGATCTACCACACCGGCGACGAGCGCCAGGCGGTTGGCACCGCCACGGTGGAAAGCGTGGACGCCACGGACGCCAAAAATCCCAAAGTCCGCATCAAGGCCGGCCACCTCATCGCCCATCCCGTTCCGCTCTCCGAGATCAAGTTGAGCAAGCTGTTTGCGGATTCGCCTCTGCTGCGGCAGGGCCGCCTCTCCGTGGCGCCGCTCAGCAAAGACCAATACGAGTGGATCACCGGGCGATAAGCATGCTTAGATTTCAAACCTGTTGGCGGCGGTGGAAAGGCAACGGAGCGCCAATTAGACGTGGTTCTGGGTGGCACAGCCGCCCTCGGCTGTGCGGAAGCTGCCCGCCGTCAGGCCGCACCTGGGTTGGAAGGAATAGACATTCGTAAGGTCCTCCTCTACCTCGCCCAGTGCACGAATCCGCCTCGAGGTTACAACGTCTGTTCAATATCATTGCTGCAGAAGCGGAAAAGGCGCACAGGCGGGGGCGCCTGTGCCACTCCTTCAAAAGCAGCAGCGCTTTCTGCTCATTGCGACTCGTCGCGCTGTGCCACACAAGAAGCGCTCGAAAGACTTCTAAATGAATTCTGGCTTTTGAGCAGAATCGTCATTGCAGTAAGCGGATTACGGTGATCGCAACAGTGCAGTAATTTTGTGGCACAGCCGCCCTCGGCTGTGCGCCTGTACTCATATGGTATATGCGCCGTTCGAAAGCTTCCCCAAAACGAGGCGCCCTCGCGCTGCTGAAGCCGGAAGTTTCTGGCTTCCGGAAGCAGCAGCAGAGCAGATCCTTCCGTCGCGCTTTAACGGCGCAATCACAAACCAGGTTTTCTTTTGCGCGACTTCAGGATGATGTCTCGACCGATGAGAACTCTTGTCGAGCGCTCATCAGCGGCACAGTGCCGGATTGTAATGATCGGGCGTCACCATCTGAGCCGCTGAAGGTTCAATCGCTGTTTTATAATCATTAGTTGCTCTTAACCTGCCGTAGCAGACCTGTGGAAGGGACTCATGCCGACTGATATTGTCATGCCCCAGATGGGGGAATCGATTTTTGAAGGCACCATTACCAAGTGGCTGAAAAAGCCGGGCGAGAAGGTCCAGCGTGACGAGCCGCTATTTGAAATCTCTACTGATAAGGTTGACGCCGAAATTCCCGCGCCCGCCAGCGGCGTGCTGAAGGAAATCAAGATCAATGAAGGGGCCACCGTGCAGGTAAATACGGTGGTCGGCGTGATTGATGCCGATGGGGCGGGCTCGGCTGCGGCTCCGAAACCCGCTCAGGCCGCGCCGGCGCAAGCCCAGCCGTCCGCTCCGGCGCAGCCCGCAGCACCCACGCAACAGGCCCCGGCAGCTCAGCCATCGGCTCCTGCTCAGAATGCAGCTCCGGCGGCGGGTGGCGGCCAGGGTGGCGGCGCGTCCACTGATGTCGTGATGCCGCAGATGGGCGAATCCATTTTTGAAGGCACCATCACCAAATGGCTCAAGAAGCCCGGTGAGAAGGTGCAGCGTGACGAACCCCTGTTTGAAATCTCCACGGACAAGGTTGATGCCGAAATCCCCGCGCCCACCAGCGGCGTGCTGCGCGAAATTCGCGTGAAGGAAGGCAGCACGGTCCAGGTGAATACGGTTGTTGCGGTGATTGGCGGAGCAGGAGCAGGCGCAGCCGCACAGGCAGCGCAACCACCAGCGCCAACTCCCGCGCCGCGCGAGTCCGCGCCACAGCCGGTGGCAACGCAACCACCGCAGGCTCCTCAGCCGCGCGCGCCCGAGCAGCATGAGGTCATCGGGTTCCCGAGCCGCGAAGCCGAGCATGTTCGTTCATCGCCCCTGGTGCGCCGCATTGCCCGCGAGAACAATGTGGAGCTCGGCCAAATAGCGGGCACCGGGCTGGGCGGTCGCATCAGCAAGAACGACATTCTCAATTTCATTCAGCAGCATGGCCCCGGCGCGGCTACCGTTGCTGCGCCACAAGCGCGCCCTGCAACGCCGCCCCAGCCGATTTCCATGCCGGCGCAGCCGCAAGTTCAGTCGCAATCGCAACCGCAACCGCAGCCGCAGCCGCAGCCGCAGCGTGCTGCCGCACAGCCGGCGCCCACGTATCCGGAACTGGCCGGTGAACTGGTGCCGATGTCCCCGATGCGTAAAAAAATTGCCGAGCGCATGGTGGAATCCAAGCACACCAGCGCGCACGTGCACAGCATTTTCAAGGTCGATATGACGCGCGTGGTCAGGCTGCGCGAGAAAATCCGCAAGCAGTGGGAAGCGCGGCATGGCGTGAAGCTGACTTATATGCCCTTCATCGCCAAGGCGCTGATGCACGGGATCAGAGTAAAGCCTGTTGTCAATGCGTCCCTGACCGGCGACAGCATCCAGTACCACAAGAATGTAAACATCGGCATTGCCGTGGCGCTTGACTGGGGACTGATTGTGCCGGTGGTCAAGGGCGCGGAAAACCTGAGCTTTGTGGGCCTGCAGCGCGCCATCAGCGACCTGGGCGAGCGTGCCCGCAACAAGAAGCTGCTGCCGGATGAAGTCCAGGGCGGCACCATCACCATCACCAATCCGGGCATCTTCGGGCCTCAGTTCGGTACGCCCATTATCCTGCAGCCGCAGGTGGCCATCCTGGGCATGGGCGGAATTTTCAAAGAACCGGTCGTCGTGACCGATGACGATGGAAATGATTCCATCGCCGTGCGACACATCATCCGCCTGGTTCTGGGATACGATCACCGCATTGTGGACGGCGCTGACGCTGATCAGTTCCTGATGGCAGTGCGAGATTATTTGCAGAACTTTAACGAAGATATCGGATAAGTTGGAGAGATCCTTCGCGCTTTGCGCTCAGGATTTCGGCTGAGAAGAGATTGCCAGAATTGGCATGATTGCCAGAATTGGCCAAACTTGCCAGCATTGCCATAAGTTGCTGTGATTGGGACGAGAACACCTGAGATCCTTCGCGCGCTGCGCTCAGGATTTCGGCTGGAGGCTCCCGCTTCACTTCGTTCAGGGTCACGCCTCCAAATCGCCTCAATTTTGCCAATTTTCGCATTCTCCTTAACAATTCTTATTACTTTAGGTATATCACTCCAAGTAACCATTGAATCTCAGTCCGAATCATTTAAGGGACAGCTACTCGGCTTATACTGAGGGGAATTTCTTCCAATGCAGGGATGGAGAGTTCTGAATGATCAGGATGGTTTCAGCGTTTCTCGTTTCTTTTGTTCTGATTGGTTTGGTGGCCTGCGGTGGCGGCGGCAGCACACCCGCACCCACGCCAACGCCGGCGCCGGCATTCACCATTAGCCCGAGTTCGGCGAATGTGGCGATTGGCGGCTCACAGACCTTTACTTCAACCGCGACAGGCGTGACGTGGAGCGTGAGTGGTCCGGGCAGCATCAATGCCAACGGGGTTTATCTTGCACCCGCTACATTCCCGGGCGTCGGCGCCAACACCGCGACCATCACCGCGACAGCATCCAATGGAAAGGCTACGGCCAGCGCGGCTGTTGTTTATCCCAATGATCACCAGAGTTTCCAGTCAGGGAATATAGAGCTTGGCACCTCAGGCGGCAACCAGAACGACACCAATGCAACTGGTTGCTGCATTGGCACACTGGGAAGTCTGCTTACCCGGGGCGGCAATCTTTTTATCTTGAGTAACAATCATGTGCTCGGGCGCTCAGGGTTGGCCACGTCAGGAGAAGTCATCGATCAGCCTGGACCCCAGTCCTGTTTCCCGCAGGAGAAGCTTGTCGCCAACTTCACCCAGTCCGGTGCGCTGAAGCCGACTGCCGGCAGTGATCCCGCGAATTGCTCAGGAAGCAAAGCCCCGCTTTGCGGAAAATCTCCCAGCAACACCGATGCCTCTATCGCAGCCGTAGCCATCGGCGAGGTAGACGCTACTGGAGCCATTCTCGATCTTGGCGCTGCCGGGCCCACCAGCATCGCGGCCGCGCCGCCATCCTCGACGCCATTTGTGGGTACACCAGCGCCCGGGCAAGCTGTGGCCAAGAGCGGCAGGACCAGCGCTCTAACGTGTTCTACGATTCAAGGCGTCGGCGGTACCTTCAGGGTTTCCTATGATTCCTCATGCGGGGGACCAGTAGCCTTTGATGCTACTTTCAGCAATCAAATTATCGTGAATGGGGCCAACTTTATTGAGGCTGGTGATTCCGGCTCGCTTTTGATCACATCGGACACCTCGCGAGCTCTCGGACTCCTTTTCGCCGCCGGCTCTTCCGGGGCGGTTGCCAATCCCATAGGAGACGTTTTCGCTGCCCTGACGAACGCAAGTGGCACGCCTGCGCTTGTCGGCGGACCTGATCACGCTGTGAGCTGCGTGCCGACCGAGAGCGTCCAGAGCACCGAGGTTGGAAATAGCGCCGCTTCTACGCTTGCGCCGCAACAGCAGCAGGCTGCCGTTTCTGCCCGCGATCGCCATATGCGGGTACTGATGTCAGATCCGGCAATTAAGGCCGTTAACATTGGCGCCAGTGCTGACAGCGCGGGCGAGGCAGCGGTCGTTATTCATGTAAACGGCACGCCCAAGTCGCCCATCCCGGTTACCCTTGATGGCGTACGCACAAAAGTGATTTACGCTCAGGCGCCACCGCCGCTTACCAAGGCGAAGCTTGAGAGCGCAATAGCCATCAAACAGGCGCACAGTAGCGCAGTGATGGCATCGCCAGGCATACAGGGTATTGCCGTGGGCCGCAGCGATGACGATCCGGCGGAACCGGCAATTCTCATCTACACAATTACCGGCGTTTCGCACCCGCCGATCGCTCAAGTTATCGATGGCGTACGCACGAAAATCATGGATGGCAGCCGATTTGAGGCGAAGTGATTCTCGACTGGTGAATTACATCAGCCCCGGGCAATCCGGGGCTTTTTCTATATCAGGCGCAATTCGCGCGCTGCCGTTTGGGAGATTTGCGGCAACTGCGAGATGCGTACGACCGGGATGTGTTGTCGCTCCAGGGTTTCCAATGCGAACCCTACGCCTTCATCTTCGCGGGGAAGATCGTCCTCAGTGATCGCGGTCAGTTCTGCTCGCTTGGACTCAACCTTGGCAATTCCGTCTGAGAGTCGCGGGTAGCTGAACGCCAGCACCTTCGCGGAATTCGGATCTGTTTCAATCGCCAGCGCGTGAAACAGTTTGACGGTCCCGTTCGGGCTGTAGCCGCAGTCGATCTTCAACGGGTCGCCTTTGCGCGTGTATTTTTCCGCTGCAATTTCTTTATTCATGAGCTGCCAAACGCCCACGCTCTCAAACGCCTGCTGCATCCGCTGCCGAATCATTTGCCGTGAGGAAGGCTGACGCTGGCCGCGCGATCGTTGGCGCTCCAGATACATGCGCGCCAGGGTATCGGCTTCCGCGGCCGGCGATTCAGCCATGCAGGCTTTGAACTCTGAAGGCTGCAGCGCATTGGAAAACGAATCCTGAATGCGCCGCAGAATCGACTCGCGGTCGCCATTTCCTCGGCGCAACTGATCACGAAGCTCAGCTTCCGTGGCTTTGAGAAGTTCAATGTCCGCCTCCGAATCCAAACACTGGACGCGCGACCAGTCGTGCGTGAAGCGAAGCTCCGGCTCGCCGCCATTGGGCAGGAGCACCAGGCCGATGTTGACGAACTCATTTTTCACTGCGTCCGGCACGTAGCGCAACAGAAAGAAGCTGCATTTTTCCCGTGTCGCCATCACTGCACCGCCATTTTTTGTTCCGCCTCAAGCCAGGCCGGGAACGGCTGCCGCGACGAGTTCCGAAACGCGGTGATCAGCTCGCGCACTTTGCTTCGCCGGGCAATGATCTCTTCGCTCAGCTTTTCCAGTGCGTGCCAGTCATGCCCAACCCATTCCGGAGGAATTTCACCGGCAATCTCGCGGACAATTCCCGGATCAAGCTTCTCAATCCGTGTGAGCCAGGGCTGAAACGCATCCCAACCACGAATGTCCTTGTACACGCAGTTGCGGGCGTATACGCCACGCAGAGGCGAATCCGGAAAGTCCCACTCACCCGCATTGAAGCAATAGCCCTGGTCAATGAAGCTCACGTTGTACTTTCTCTCCCGCGACTTCTTCCAGAACACCGCCTGGCGTCCGTTGGCGTTGCCCAGCCACTTGTCCAGCGCCAGCATGCCCGCGAAAGCCTCACGATCCTTTACCTTGTCGAGCATCGATTCCGGCAGGTAGTCGAAGACCTGGGCCTCAGCGGGATCGCAGACGTAGCGAGCCCCGAACTGCAGCCCGGCTTTGCAGGGCACAGGATGGAGCGAAACTTCCATACGCAACTCGGAGGTATTCTCAATCAGCCATGCATCCACCCCAACGACTTCCGTCACGGGTACGGGCAAGCCTACGCGCTCGGCCAGGCGGGTCGCAAGCAACTCATTGGCAAGCACACGCAAATGCTGCGGGTTATTCTGGAACTTAACCACGTAGAAGTGGCCGTCTGAAGCGCGCATCAGATGCGCCTGCGCTCCTCCGCGCATGCGGCGGACATGCTGGACCGCTTGTATCGCCATGGAAAGATGATTTTACCTGCTTTTGGTGTCCGGCTCCGCCGGCCGGCCCGCATCGTAGGTTTTTATAAATTGTTCCACGCTTTGCACGTAAACGTCGGCCCAGTCGACCACGTACCGGCGCTTCTGGATCAGTTCTTTGGCGTCTTCCAGCGGCCATCCCATGGCGCGCATAATGGCCAGCGTCATCATGGGCGCGCGATGCACACCAGCGGCGCAGTGAATGTAAACCTTTGCTTCCGGCTCATCCATCGCCTCAAGCGCAAATTCCACCGCATTGTGAAAAAGTTTGGGTGGTTTCGGTTGAAAGTCGTCGTCTGTGGGGTTGTGAAATATTGTGACAGGATGGCCCTCAGCCAGCGTACGATCATCAAACTCGATTTGCATGTTGATGATGTGAGTCACGCCCATGCGGACGAGCTCGGCCATGTTTTCTTCGTACCAGATTCCTCCGCCGACCGCGATGCGTTCGGTCACCCAGGTCATGTCCATAGATCACTAGCTTTGATGCAACAGGATAACATCAAGATAGATGCGGACATCTTGTTCCCATGGTCACAATTGCCAGAAATGCCAAAATTGCCAAAAGTGATGGTTGAAAAGCTGCTGTCGCCCACTGATTCTTGCAATCAGCAATTTTGGCAAGCAGCAATTTTGGGTAAATACCGGCCATTTTGGCAATTTCTGCCCATTGTTCACGCCATGGACCCTGGCAGGCTCCGCTAGAATATTCATCGCATCCAAACTCTTGGAGGACGAGGAGCATTATGGACCAGCTTGCAGGACTGATGGGTTCCCGGCGCAATGAGGATATTGCGCTCGACATGATGAAATTTATCGCCGCCACCACCGGTTATGGGAAGACGGGCGCGCCGGGCGCGGGTTTCCAGGGGGGAACCGTGAACAAGGCGGAAGACTACGCCGACCACCTGCTGGACCTGTATACTCGCTGCCTGAAGACTGTCAACGGTAAATAGGTTGCGCCAGAGGGGTGCTCTGGGGTGCTATGCTTACCATGGGCGAACAGAGCCACCCTCGCCAAGGGCTCCCGGGTTTTCATCTGTGAACTTGCCTAACTACATCACGCTGTCGCGGATAGCGGCCATACCGCTGATCATCTGGGTGCTCACCACATCCTACTTCGGGACTGAGCATAGCACTGGGCGCGTGCTGCTGGCGTCGGGCATTTTCATTCTGGCGTCGATCACAGATGGTCTGGACGGATACCTTGCGAGGCACCGGGGACAGATTACGACCATGGGCGTGCTGCTGGATCCGCTTGCTGACAAGCTGATGATCGCTGCCGCCTACATCACCCTGGTGCAGCTTATTCCTTCCATTGTGAGCGTCTGGGTGGCGGTGATCGTCATTGGCCGCGAATTCCTGATTTCAGGCCTGCGATCCATTGCCGCCTCGGAAGGTTTCACCATTGAAGCGAGCGAGCTGGGCAAGCTGAAGATGGTGATCCAGATTGTTTCCGTGGTTTCCGCCATCCTGGCTCTGCGCTGGGACGCATGGCCGCTGTTCGGCGGAATTTTCCTTCCCATACGCTGGATCGCCATTTTTGCCGTCTGGTTTATGGTGGCCGTCTCGGTCATCTCGGCCATCGACTACTTTGTGGGCTTCTGGAAAAAGATTGACAAGCATGCCGAGCGCCGGCGCCGCCGGCCATTCATCCTCAGCCGCCGCAAGAAGAAGGCCATGCAGCGGGCGGAAGCGGACAATCCGGCAAAAGCACATTAGGATTTTTGGAAACTGCCCGCTGAGCTTTTCTCAATCTAGTTGCATGTGCGCGATCAATCGCCGGTGGGCTCGACCACCGGCTTCGACCTCCCGTGTCCGTGGACCCAGCCGGATACCCGCAATCGCATGCGGTCGAGGTAGAGATAAACCACAGGAGTGGTGAAGAGCGTTAGCGCCTGGCTGACGATCAATCCCCCGACAATCGCGATTCCCAGGGGCGTCCGGAGTTCGGAACCAACGCCTGTGCCAATGGCAAGAGGCAATCCCCCGAGCAACGCCGCCATGGTGGTCATCATGATCGGCCGGAAGCGCAACTGCGCTGCTTCATAGATGGCCTCTTCGGGTGATTTGTTCCCCATCCGCTCGGTCTGCAGCGCAAAGTCGATCATCATGATGGCATTTTTCTTGACGATACCGATCAGCAGAAGAATGCCGATCATGGCGATCACGTTTAGATCATTTCCGGTGAGCATGATTGCCAGAATTGCGCCCACGCCCGCAGAGGGCAGGGTGCTCAGAATGGTGATGGGATGGATCGTGCTCTCATACAGCATGCCCAGCACGATATAAACCGTGGCCAATGCAGCCAGCAGGAGCCATATCTCGTTGCGCAGAGAATCCTGAAATGCCGCCGCCGTGCCCTGGAAACCACCGTGGATGGAACTCGGCACGCCGAGCTCTCGCATGGCACTATCAATCAACGTAGTGGCATTTCCCAACGGGACACCTGGAGCCAGATTGAAAGACAGAGTGACCGAGGGAAACTGTCCCAAATGGTTCACCTGCAGGGCGGTGTTATTGGGCTCATACTTCATGAACGCGGAGAGGGGAACTTCAACCCCGGTGGATGACTTCACGTATGTTTGCTTGAGAGCATCCACTCCAGACAACACCTTCGGGTCCACCTCCATCACCACGTGATACTGGTTCAACTGGCGGTACATGGTTGAAACCTGCGCCTGCCCAAAGCATTCGTAGAGCGCCGCATCCACCTGCGCGGGCGAGATTCCCAGCCGCGCCGCTGTATCCCGGTCTACCTCAACATTGGCGGACAGCCCTTTATCCTGCTGGTCCGTGTTGACATCGCGCAGATCACGGATGCTGCGCAGCTTGGCCAGGATGCGCGGCGTCCAGTAGTTCAGCTCGTCCAGGTCTTCAGACTGAATGGTGTACTGGAATTCCGCATTGCTGAAGTGCCCTCCGATATGCAAATCCTGCGTAGCTGTAAGGAAGAGCGTAGCTCCCGGAATCTTCGCCAGCCTGGGACGCAACCGATTGATCACCTGCTGCGCCGTTGCCGGGTGACGTCCGATCCTGTCACGCTTGTTCAGCGGCTTGAGAGTGATGAACATTCGCGCCGTGTTGGAGACTCCCGAGCCTCCGGAAAACCCCACGGCCGTTTCGACCGCGGGATCCTGCCTTACAATGCTCTGGAACTGCTGCAGCTTCTGCCGCAGAGCGGGGAAAGAAATGTCCTGTGCCGCCTGGATGGCGCCGCCCAGACGTCCGGTATCCTGCTCAGGAAAAAAGCCTTTGGGCGCGACAACGTACATGTAAATGCTCAGGCCGGCCGTAAGGACCGTAACCGCCAGTGTGAACGCCTGATGCCGCAGCACCCACCCGAGTCCGACGCGGTAGGTTGCGAGCATCCAATCGAAGCCACGCTCGCTGATCCGGTAGAGCCAGCCATGTTTTTCCGTTTTCGGCGGCCGCAGGAATTTGGCGCACAACATGGGAGTGACGGTGAGCGAGACCAGCAATGACACGGCAATCGCCGTGCTCAGCACGACCGCGAATTCACGGAACATGCGTCCCACAATTCCCTGCATAAATAGGATGGGAATGAACACCGCCACCAGAGAACTGCTCATGGAAAGCACTGTGAAACCGATCTCACGCGCGCCCCGGAATGCTGCGCGCACCGGGTCAATCCCAAACTCCATGTAGCGCGTAATGTCCTCGATCACCACAATGGCATCATCCACGACGAATCCCGTGGAAATGGCCAGGGCCATCAGGGAGAGATTGTCCACGCTATAGTTGAGCAGGTACATGATCCCGAAGGTGCCGATCAGCGAAAGAGGCACGGCTACGCTGGGGATAAGAGTCGCCCGCAGGTTGCGCAGGAATGCAAAAACCACCAGGACAACGAGGAAGATGGAGATCAACAGCGTGATCTGAATGTCGGTGACGGAGGAACGGATCGTGACGCTGCGGTCGAGCACCACATCCAGGCTGATGTCCGCCGGAATGGACGCTTTGAGTTGTGGCAGTTCGGCTTTTACGCTGTCGACTGCATCAATGATGTTCGCTCCCGGCTGGCGGAACACAATCATCAGCACGGATGGCTTGCCGTTGGCCAGCCCCGTGTTGCGGATGTCTTCCACCGAGTCCTCCACGTCGGCCACATCGCCCAGCCGCACCACCCCACTGGCGCTGCGTGCAACGATGATCTTCTTGTAGTCATCGGCTTTGAAGAGCTGGTCGTTATCCGTGATCGTCCAGGCATTGATCGGGCCGGAGATTTGGCCTTTCGGTAGATTGGCATTGGCGGATGCAAGCGCAGCGCGCACCTGCTCTACGCCGACTCCCAACTTGCTCAGCAATGTCGGATTTACTTCAGCCCGTACAGCAGGCCTCGCGCCGCCCCCCACGAACACCTGCCCAATGCCGGGTATCTGCGAGATCTTTTGTGCCAGGATGGAATCGGCAATGTCATACATTCGCGGCTTAGTGATGCTCTCTGAGGTGAGCGCCAGAATCATGATGGGCGCGTCCGCTGGATTTACCTTGCGCCAGTACGGCCGAGTGGGCAGGTTTGCCGGAAGCTGGCCGAGGGCCGCATTGATTGCCGCTTGGACGTCGCGCCCCGCTGCGTCAATGTCGCGGCTTAAATCAAACTGCAGGACGATGTTGGTGGAACCAAGCTGGCTGGTCGAAGTCATCTCGTTGACTCCGGCGATCCTGCCGAACTGACGTTCCAGCGGAGTGGCCACCGATGACGCCATGGTCTCCGGACTTGCCCCGGGCAGCCCCGCGCCAACGCTGATGACCGGATATTCAACCTCGGGAACCGGCGCTACCGGCAAGCGCGTGTAGGCCAGAATGCCCGCCATCAACACGCCCAGCGCAAGCAACGAAGTGGCTACCGGACGGCGGATGAATGGAGCAGAGATATTCATGCGCTAGTCGCCCAGAACCGGCTCCTTTTCCGGCGTGATCTCATTGCCGATTTTGAACCGCGAGAATTTGCG
The DNA here is from genome assembly GCA_035712465.1 of Candidatus Angelobacter sp. Taxonomy (GTDB): domain Bacteria; phylum Acidobacteriota; class Terriglobia; order Terriglobales; family Acidobacteriaceae; genus Angelobacter. The sequence goes on along the minus strand of DASTAS010000011.1, from coordinate 218,740 downwards.
CGCCAGCTTGTCAAACCAGATATAGATCACGGGCGTGGTGTAAAGAGTGAACAATTGGCTGAGTAGAAGCCCGCCGATAATGGTGATGCCCAGCGGCTGGCGCAATTCCGATCCGGTTCCGGTTCCAAAGGCCAGCGGCACGGCGCCGAGCAACGCCGCCATAGTGGTCATCATGATCGGCCGGAAGCGGAGGAGGCTTGCCTGATAAATGGCTTCTTCCGGCGGCTTGCCTTCGCCGCGCTCGGCATCCAGCGCAAAATCGATCATCATGATGGCGTTTTTCTTCACAATACCGATCAGCAAGATAATGCCTATCAGCGCAACGACCGTAAGGTCGTTGCGCGTGAGAATAAGCGCGAGAATCGCGCCCACGCCGGCCGATGGCAGCGTAGAGAGAATGGTCACGGGGTGGATATAGCTCTCATACAAAACGCCGAGCACGATGTACACGGTCACAAGAGCGGCCAGGATCAGCCACGGTTCTGATGCCAAAGATTTCTGGAATGCCGCCGCGGTCCCCTGGAAGCTGGGATGGATGCTGGCCGGCATGCCAATCTGCTGTTCCACCTGCGCAATGGCTTTGGTGGCCGTTCCCAGGGACTGGCCCGGCGCCAGATTGAATGAGATCGTAACCACCGGGAATTGCCCTTCGTGATTGATGGCCAGCGGAGCATTCGCGGTCTCAAAATGGCTGAAGGCGGAGAGCGGCACCTGCGCGCCTGTGACCGACTTCACATAAATGTGTGTCAGGTCGGTGGGGTCCTGCTGGAATTGCGGCCCGACCTCAAGCACCACGTGATACTGATTGAGCTGGGTAAAAATCGTGGACACCTGCCGCTGGCCGAAAGCGTCGTACAGCGTGTCGTCAATCGCCTGGGGCAGGATGCCGAAGCGGCCCGCGGTATCGCGGTCAATCACAAGGTCGGCCTTCAACCCGCCATTCTGCTGGTCACTGGCCACGTCTTTGAGTTCCGGCAGGGTTCGCAGCTTGTTCAGGATCTTTGTGGACCACTCATTGAGCTCCGTGGCATTGGCGTCTTCCAGAGAATACTGGAACTCGGTGCGGCTCACGCGGTCTTCTACCGTGAGGTCCTGAACCGGCTGCATGTACAGCACGATTCCCTCGACGTTGGCCAGCTTTGGCTGGAGCCGCCGTATTACCTCCGACGCGCTTGCATCGCGTTCATCATGCGGTTTCAGGTTGATCTGGATGCGCCCGCTGTTCTGGGTTGTGTTTGTGCCGTCAATGCCGATGAACGACGAAAGGCTGTCCACGGCGGGATCATCAAGGATCACCTTGGCCAGTTTCTGCTGCTCCTGCGTCATGGCCTGAAAGGAGACGTTCGGCGCGGCTTCAGAAATTCCGAGAATCACGCCCGTATCCTGCACCGGGAAAAACCCTTTGGGCACGATCACGTAAAGATAGAGAGTCAGCAGCAAAGCCCCCGCCGTGGCGAGCAGCGTAGCCGTCTGGTGCCGCAGCACCACCTTCAGTGTGCGACCGTAAAACTCGACCACGCGTTCGTAAATCCGCTCAGACGCGTAGAAGAACCTGCCGTGCTTCACCAGACGCGGATTCTTGAGCAGCCGGGCTGACATCATGGGCGTGAGCGTCAGCGACACGAGAGCCGATATGACGATCGTCACGCTGAGCGTAATGGCGAATTCGCGGAACAGCCGTCCTACGATATCGTCCATGAATAACAGAGGAATCAGCACTGCGATGAGCGAGACCGTCAGTGAAATGATGGTGAAGCCGATCTGCCCTGCGCCCATCAGCGCCGCTTCCATCGCCGAGTGTCCTTCCTCCATAAAGCGTTCAATATTTTCAATCATGACAATCGCATCATCCACCACAAACCCGGTCGAGATGGTGAGCGCCATGAGCGAGAGATTGTCCAGGCTGTAGCCCAGCAGATACATCACGCCGAAAGTCCCAATGATGGAAAGCGGCACAGCCACGCTGGGAATCACCGTGGCGGAAAGGCTGCGCAGGAACAGGAAAATCACCATCACTACCAGCGCAACCGTCAGCATCAGTTCGAACTGCACATCCTTCACTGAGGCCCGGATCGTCTCCGTGCGGGCGGTCAGGATCTGCACCTTCACTGAGGTGGGCAGCGCGCCCTGCAGTTGGGGCAGGACCTTTTTGATCCGATCCACCACGCTGATGATGTTCGCGCCGGGCTGGCGTTGAATATTGACAAGTACGGCGGGGACAATCTCAGGCTTGCCGTTTTCGTTGCTGCCCATCCACGCGGCCTGCCTCGCGTTTTCCGCGCCGTCAACCACGTTTGCCACATCGCGTAGCCGTACTGGCGCATTGTTGCGGAAGGCGATGATTACGTCCTCGTATTCCTTCGCCGACCCGAGCTGATCGTTGCTGTTGATGGTGAACGACTGGCGCCGGTCTTCCAGCACTCCTTTAGCCTGGTCCACATTGGCCTGTCCCAGCGCTGTGCGCACATCTTCGAGGCTCAGTCCGTAGGAAGCCAGCGCCGTGGGATTCGCTTGAATGCGCACAGCAGGCCGCTGTCCGCCGCTGATGGAAACCAGTCCGACGCCGGAGAGCTGCGAAATCTTCTGGGCCAGAGTGGTGTCGGCGAGATCTTCGACTTTCGTGAGGGGCAGGCTGTCTGAGGTCAAGGCCAGGGTGATGATGGGCGCATCTGCGGGATTGACCTTGCTGTAGATTGGCGGGTTGGGCAAATCGCGGGGAAGAAACGTCGTCGCGGAATTGATCGCGGCCTGAACCTCCTGCTCCGCAATATCGATGTTCTGCTCCAGGTTAAACTGCAGCGTGATGACCGAGCTGCCGAATGAACTGGTGGAAGTCATCTGGCTGAGTCCCGGCACCTGTCCGAACTGCCGTTCCATAGGTGCGGTGACCGAGGAAGCCATCACTTCCGGGCCAGCGCCTGGATAAAACGTGGTCACCTGGATTGTGGGATAGTCCACCTGCGGCAGGGCGGACACGGGTAGCTGGCGATAAGCCACAAATCCAACCAGCACAACCCCGATCATCAGCAGCGAGGTGGCTACTGGACGGAGAATGAAAATACGGGATGGTCCGCCGTTAGGCATGTGTTTGCTCTGCTCGTATTGCGACTGTTGTCACAGAAATAACTTACTGCCCCGGCTCTGCTGTCTCTTGTTGCCCGCCATTCGGTCTTTGCTGCTGGCCGCCCCGAATCTCCACTTTGCTGCCCGGCTGCAGCTTGTCCTGTCCGTCTGTAACCACCAGTTCGCCGGGCTGCAGTCCGGAAGCCAGGGTCGTGAGATTGCCCTCGCTCAATCCGACCGACACCTTTTTCATCTCCGCAGTCTTGTCCGGCTTAACCGTGTACACATAAGTGCCCTGCGGTCCACGCTGGATGGCCGCCGCCGGCACAACCAGACTATTTTTCTGGACCTCCAGCAGGAGATGCACATTCACAAACTGGTTGGGCCAGAGCGCCCGGTTCGTATTATCAAAGACTGCTTTCAGCTTGCCTGTGCCTGTCGTGGGGTCGATTTGATTATCAATGGTTAAAAGCTTTCCCGTAGCCAGCTTTGTCTGATCATCGCGGCTGTAGGCATCCACCTGGAGGGCGCTCTTGCGCAGGTGCTTCGCCACCGTGGGGAGATTGTCTTCCGGCAGCGTAAAAATGACCGCGATGGGGTGGAGCTGGGTAATGACCAGCAGGCCGTTGGGATCAGAAGCGTGGACCATGTTGCCAATATCCACCTGGCGCAATCCGATTCGCCCGCTGACCGGCGCAGTGATGCGCGTATAGACCAGATTCAGTTTTACGTTGTCGATGTTTGCCTGATCGGCGCGCACCGCGCCATCTAGCTGGTCCATCAGGGACTTTTGCGTATCAAACTGCTGTTGCGGAATCACGCCTTGCTTGTACAGGTCCTGGAAGCGTTGAAAATTCAACTTGGCATCGCTCAGAGCCGCCTGGTCTTTGAACAAGGTGGCTTGAGACTGGTGCAGCGCAACTTCATATGGCCGGGGATCGATCACGGCTAGAAGATCGCCCTTCTGCACCTCCTGGCCCTCTTTGAAATGGATCTCCACCAGTTGTCCGTCCAGCCTGCTCTTGACCACCACCGTGTTGAAAGCTTCAACCGAGCCGAGCCCCTGCAGATAAACGGGAACATCGCGTCTTTCCGCTTTCGCCACTGCGACAGAAACGCTCATGTTGCCGCGCATGCCCCTTTTGCCGCCGGATCTTGAAGCCGCTTGAGGGTTCGGCGAGCCGTTACAGCCGGCCCAAACCAGTGCGAACAGTGCGACCGCAAGGACTCGAAGGCCAGGCTTGATCAAGCGACAGGATGACCAGGGGAGCGCCTCGGCGATTGGGCGCTTAGATGTGAGCATGCATATTCCTCTCGGGGGCACAGTAACATACGAGTGCAGCGAATGTGGACATACCACACTGCTTTGTAACCTGCAGTTTGCTGCCTCTCAGGCGAACTCAATTAGTTTGACGGCAAGCGGCAGAGTTGTGCCATGAGTTTTTGTAAATAATTGTTAACAAGGGAGTTGCCGGAATCAGCTCGACTTTACAAAGTTACCGGCTAAGATTCAGACTCCTTGACCAACTGCTCTGTTTTCCCTTCGTTGTGCCAATCCTGCAGCGACCGGACATTGATTTCATTACGTTGTAGAGCGGCAATTCCATCCGCAGCGGCGCGCGCAGCCGCTATGGTGGTAATCGTGGGGATGCGATTGGTGACGGCGGCCCTGCGGATGGCCTTTTCGTCAAACCATGGGTCCTGTCCGTGAGGTGTATTCACGATAAGTTGCACGCGGTCACCCTTAATCAGATCAACCACATTGGGACGCCCTTCTTTTACCTTGTAAACACGATCGACGGAGAGCCCGGCTTTCTCCAGCCGATCTGCGGTGCCGTGGGTGGCGACGATGCTGAATCCGAGTTCAATGAAGCGCCGCGCCAATTCAATGGATTTCTCCTTGTCGCGATCGGTAACGCTGATAAAGACTGTTCCGCCGGCAGGAAGGGTCTGCCCCGCGGAGATTTGGGCTTTGGCAAATGCTTCTCCAAAATTCTCCGCCGATCCCATGACCTCTCCGGTGGACTTCATCTCCGGCCCAAGCACAGTATCAACACCCGGAAATTTCGACCATGGGAAAACGGGCGACTTGACGAAATATCCCGCGCCCGTAGCCAAGTCATTGCCTGCCGCCGCGTGCTCGGGCAGGAATTCGCGCAACTTGCGTCCGGTCATCAAGCGCGCGGCAATCTTGGCCAGGGGCACGCCGGTTGCCTTGGAAACGTAGGGCACGGTGCGCGAGGCGCGCGGGTTCACCTCGATGACGAAAACGTTATCGTGCTGCACCGCGTATTGCACGTTCATCAACCCGATCACTTTCAGCGCCCGGGCCAGCTTGAACGTGTGCTCACGAATGGTGTTGATCACATGCTGAGGCAGATCGACCGCGGGCAGTACGCAGGAAGAATCTCCCGAATGGATCCCGGCTTCTTCAATGTGTTGCATGATTCCGGCGATAACCACATCTTCCCCATCGCACAGGGCATCCACATCCACTTCAATCGCGTCTTCCAGAAAATGGTCCACCAGGACCGGCCGCTCTTGCGAGTACTCGACTGCTTCTTTCATGTAGCGGATGACGCTTTCATCGTCGTAGGCGATGACCATGGCGCGCCCCCCGAGCACATACGACGGTCGCACCAACACAGGGTATTTCACCCGCCGCGCGCCTTCCACGGCTTCTTCCACGCTGGTGGCAATGGCGCCCGGTGGCTGCGGAATGCGGAGTTCCTCCAGAAGCCTGCCAAACCGTTTGCGGTCTTCCGCCAGGTCAATCGATTCAGGCGAGGTGCCGACGATGCTCACGCCCGCGGCCTTCAGCGGCAGCGCCAGGTTCAACGGCGTCTGCCCGCCGAATTGCACAATCACGCCTACAGGCGCGCCGCCTTGCGATTCATGCTGGCAGACGGCGAGCACATCTTCAAATGTCAGCGGCTCGAAGTAGAGGCGGTCGCTGGTGTCGTAGTCGGTGGAAACCGTTTCCGGATTGCAGTTGACCATGATGGTCTCGTAACCGTCTTCCCGCAGCGCGAAAGAGGCGTGGCAGCAGCAGTAATCGAATTCGATTCCCTGCCCAATCCGGTTTGGCCCACTGCCCAGGATAATGATCTTCTTTTTTGCTGTAGGGGGCGCCTCGTTTTCGTCCTCATAGGTGGAGTAGAGATACGGCGTGTAGCTCTCGAATTCCGCGGCGCAAGTGTCCACCAGCTTGTACACCGGCCGGATTTTATTTTCTTCCCGCAGCCGGCGGATGGCGGGCACGTTGGTCTTGAGGATCAATGCGAGCCGCTCATCAGACACGCCCATTCGCTTGGCCGAACGAAGCAGTTCAGCCGTGACCGTCTCGGGCGCGTGCCTCGCGATCTCCTGTTCCATTTGCGTTATTTCCCGCATCTGGTACAGAAACCAGGGATCAATTCCGGTCATCTTGTGCAGCTCTTTCACGGTCATTCCCTGGTGCAGGGCGTAGCGGAGATAGCTGAGGCGTTCAGGATGGGGCGTAACCAGGCGATGCGTGAGAATGCGCGGCTCAATTTTTTCCGCCGCCAGTTTCTTGCCGGTCTCGAGTGATCGTATGCCCTTCATCAGGGCCTCTTTGAAGGTGCGGCCCATGGCCATGGCCTCGCCCACAGACTTCATCTGCGGTCCCAGGGATTCGTCCGCACCGGGGAATTTTTCAAATTGCCACTTCGGGATCTTCACCACCACGTAATCAATGGTCGGCTCGAAGCAGGCAGGCGTCTTCAATGTGATGTCGTTGGGTATTTCGTCGAGCGTGTAACCAACCGCCAGCTTGGCCGCGATCTTGGCAATGGGAAAGCCAGTGGCCTTGGACGCAAGCGCCGAAGAGCGCGAGACACGCGGGTTCATCTCGATGACCACCATGCGGCCATTCGCTGGGTTTACGCCAAATTGAATATTCGATCCGCCGGTTTCCACGCCGATCTCGCGTATTACCCGGATGGCGGCGTCGCGCATGTGCTGGTACTCGCGGTCGGTGAGCGTCTGCGCCGGCGCAACAGTGACCGAGTCGCCCGTGTGTACACCCATGGGATCGAAATTTTCAATCGAGCAGATAATGATGACGTTATCGGCGATGTCACGCATCACCTCCAGCTCATATTCCTTCCAGCCCAGCACGGATTCTTCAATCAGGACTTCATGCACAGGCGAGAGGCTCACGCCACGATTCAACAGATCGAGAAATTCTTCGCGATTGTAGGCGATGCCGCCGCCGCTGCCGCCCAGCGTGAACGATGGCCGGATGATAAGCGGAAAGCCGACCTTCTCGGCGAAGTCGATGGCAAATTGAATATCCTGCGCGCGCGTGGCGGACGATGTGCCTTCCTGGATGGAGCCGCCGCCTGTGGCGCCGGTAGATTGCATGCGGCCCGAAATCAGCGCCGAGCGCGGAACCTCGAGGCCAATGCGGCTCATGGCATCTTTGAACAGCAACCGGTCTTCAGCTTTCTTGATCGCCTTGAGCTGCGCTCCGATCAACTCAACATTGTATTTTTCCAGAACGCCGGAATCGGCCAGTTCCACCGCGAGATTGAGGGCCGTCTGGCCGCCGACGGTAGGCAGCAACGCGAACTTGCCCTGGTTGCCGTCCTCGGTCATCAGTTCAGCTTCACGGCGGATAATTTCTTCGAGATAAGCGCGCGTGAGCGGCTCGATGTAGGTCCGGTCGGCCATCTCCGGGTCGGTCATGATGGTGGCCGGATTGGAGTTGGCCAGCACCACCTCGTAGCCTTCAGCCTTGAGCGCTTTGCAGGCCTGGGTGCCGGAGTAGTCGAACTCGGCCGACTGGCCAATCACAATCGGCCCCGAGCCGATGATCAGGATTTTCGAGATGTCATTGCGGCGTGGCATGGTTACAGCTCCTGGCTGCTAGCTTCTGGCTCCTGGCTTGGACTCCCTGCTCTCCGATTACGGCGATCACGCGCGATTTCGGCGATTACCTCGATTTCTTCCACTCTTCCATCATCTTCACAAAATCGCCGAACAGATAATGCGAGTCGTGCGGGCCCGGCGAAGCTTCCGGGTGATACTGCACGCTAAACAGCGGCAGCGTGCGGTGGCGCAGACCTTCCAGCGTGCCGTCGTTGAGGTCGAGATGGGTTTTGATGATCTCTGATTCCTTCAGCGAATCCGGATCGACGGCGAAGTTGTGATTGTGCGCCGTAATCTCGATCTTGCCGGTTTCCAACTGCTTCACGGGATGGTTGCCGCCATGATGGCCGAACTTCAGTTTGTATGTCCGTCCGTGCAGCGCCAGCCCGATCAGTTGATGGCCCAGGCAGATTCCAAAGATCGGCGTCTTGCCCATCAGGCGGCGGATATTTTCCTGCGCGTAGGTGCAGGGTTCGGGATCGCCGGGGCCGTTGGAGAGAAACACGCCATCCGGGTTCAGCGAGAGCACGTCTTCGGCAGAAGTTGTCGCCGGAACCACCGTAACGCGACAGCCCTGGTCCACCAGCATGCGCAGGATGTTCTGCTTGATACCGTAGTCGTAGGCCACAACATGCCGGCTGGGTGGCAGATCCTTTACGCCGACCACTTCCGTAGGCTCGTGGGATCGCGTGCCGGTATCCCAGTGGTAGCGCTGGGTCGTCGTGACGACCTTTGCCAGGTCGGTACCGTCCATCTTGCGGATGGAGCGGGCCTTGGCCACCAGCTTTTCCGGATCGGTCTCAATTGAGGAAATCACACCGCGCATTACGCCATACGTGCGCAGGTGGCGGACGAGAGCCCGGCTGTCAATATCGGCGATGACGGGAATCTTGAATTTTTCCAGATACTCGTCGGTGACCTGCTGCGATCGCCAATTGGAACTGATGGGAGAAAACTGGCGCACTGCCAGACCCTCAATATAGGGATGGGTGGCCTCATTGTCTTCCGGATTGGTTCCGTAATTGCCGATCTCAGGATTGGTCAGAACAACGATCTGCCCGGCATAGGATGGGTCAGTAAAAATTTCCTGGTAGCCGGTGAGGGAGGTATTAAAAACGACTTCGCCGTAACATTCGCCTTTTGCGCCGTAGCCTCTGCCGCTGAAGATTCGTCCATCTTCCAGCGCAAGGATTGCTTCCATTGCATCTCCCAGGGAGCGGATTTTATAAATTTTATCAGACGCTCTGCTCTTCAACCAAGCCGCCCACTGTGGATAAGCAGGGCGGAAATACTGCTTTTCGCCTTTTTAGACCACCGCTGCGAGTGCAGATTGCCTGCCGGTTCTCGGTTTGCGCCCGAGAGCCAGATTTTAAAGCTCTTATTGATCTGCGCCTGACCCCAACCGTCCCCTTTTGACAAGCCGCACGGCCATGTAGATAATTCTTTCCCGTTTCAGATTGTCTCTCGCCCGGAACATTGCGTTCTGGCCGATTGAATGAGCGATCATTCAGAGCGCTTGCAAGAACCCGTAAACCGGAATCGACGCGCCTGATCAGGTCCGCAGATGTTTTCTGAGCACCAATTCGTTTCTGCGCAGTTGAATCCACGCTCTCTCAAGTTCGAAACAAGGAGTGTCTCCCCATGCGGTTTATGACCCGAAGAACCATGCTGATTTTTGTTTTGTCTGTTCTGCTGATCTCTGTCGCGGCGATTCCGGCGCGGGCGGCAACCACCACGCTCACCGGCACGTTTGCGGATGGCGCAACTTACGTGATTGAAGTTCCTTCACCATGGAATGGAACCCTGCTTCTGTACAGCCACGGTTACGTAGTTCCGGGCTCTCCGAACCCGGCCCATGATGCCGGCGATCCGGCCACTCACGACTTTCTTCTGGCTAATGGCTTCGCCCTGGCAGGATCTTCTTACGCGCACACCGGCTGGGCAATCCAGGAGGCGCTATTCGACCAGATCGAGGTTCTCGATGTTTTCAATGCACAGGTCGGCACTCCGCAGCGCACCATCGCTTGGGGACATTCTCTGGGCGGGATCATCACGGCCGGTCTGATTCAGAGAGATCCCAGCCGCTTTGATGCCGCTTTGCCTATGTGCGGTGTGCTCTCCGGCGGGGTAGCCACGTGGAACCAGGCGCTCGATTCGGCGTTCGCGTTCAAGACTTTTTTCAACTTCGGCGGCCCGCTGCAGGTGGTACACATCACTGACCCGCTGGGAAATCTTGCGCTATCGGAAGGGCTCCTGGCTGCTGCCAACAGCACTCCCCAGGGTCGCGCCCGGCTGGCGCTGGCCAACGCGCTGGCCGATCTGCCCGGCTGGTTTGATCCGGGCTCTCCGGAACCCGCAGCCAATGATTTTGACGCCCAGGCCGCGAACCAGTTCCTGTGGGCGTCACAAGTGGATTTTCCGTTCATTTTTGCGTTCCGCGCTGAGCTGGAATTTCGCGCCGGCGGAAATCCTTCCTGGAATACCGGCGTGGATTACAAAAAGCAGTTTGAACGGTCGGTGAACAAAGAGGAAGTCAAGGCTTTGTACAAAGAGGCGGGCCTCAATCTGGAGCACGATCTTGACACGCTGAACAAATCTGCTCGGATCTCGGCCGACCCGAATGCGGTGGACTACCTGGAGCAGAACATCATCTTCAACGGTGACATCGATTTTCCCGTGTTGAGCATGCACACCAGCGGCGATGGGCTGGTTTCAAACCAGAATGAGAACGCATATCGCGACGTGGTGGATGAGGCAGGCGATCAGCGCTTCCTGCGTCAGATCTTTGTGCATCGCGCGGGACACTGCTCCTTTAGTCCCGCGGAAACCATTACTGCACTGGGGGCTCTGCTGCAACGGCTCGATACCGGATTCTGGCCCAACCTGCAGCCCGGAGCGCTCAATGCCGAGGCGGGCGTGCTTGGTCCCTTGAACATCGTTCAAAACTCTGCGGGCCAGATTGTGCCGGCCGGACCATCATTCTTCCGCTTCCAACCCGCTCAGTTCGAGCGTCCGTTTGACACTTTTGACGCGGTACGATGCGCGAAGGGGCACGGCGGTGACAACGTTCCCTGCAACATCCCTTAACAGCAACTGAATTTCTGTCTATAAAGCTATGCCGGCGCCGGGAAAACCCGGCGCCTTCTTTTTATCCAGATCTTCTGGCCCCTGCGGTTGCAGGCTCTGCCGTTTGCTCGGGCTTATAGAAGCCTTCACTGCCAAAGCCAAATACGCGATTAGATCGCGCACGGTAATTCTCCCAGGCAATGGCCGCTCCCAGTTCCACCAGTTCCGGCGTGGTGAAGCGCTTTTGCAGCCGCTCGCGCAGTTCAGGCGTGACATTTGCCGGGGTGGCTGTCAGGGCATCAGCGAGTTCCAGCACAAGTTTCTGGTCGGAGTCGAAGAGATCGCTTTCCTGATACAAGTTCAGGTTGCGGATTTGCTCGTCCGTCAGGCCTGCCGCCTTACCTGCGGCAGAGTTGATGTCGATTCAAAATGGGCACTCCACAAGCTTGGCCGCGCGAATCTGGCCCAGCACTTTCAACTTCCCGGCAACAAGCGCCGTTTTTTCCAGCGCCTGGCTGAATTGCGCATAGGCAATGAGGTAATCAGGGTGCGTAGCCACGGTGCTCAGGGGAGCAATATCTTTGCCCAGACGCTTGCGGGCAAACCTGCGAATGAGCGTAACCTTCAGGCCTTTAAGCATGGAAACCTCTCCTCTTGAGCTAGATTCAGCCGTGCGGGATAGAGATTCAAATGACTTTTCAGGTGCTTGGGAAGGCGCAATTTAGCGCAGCACACCCAGTTTATCCACCGGCCAGTAACCGAAAACCGCCTTACCGTAGATATAGCTGCGCGCCACGGGGCCGAACTCGCGGCTGTCATTCGACATGGACCGGTGATCCCCGAGGACGAAATAGTAGCCGGGTGGAATAATGGTTGTTGGATACGATCGTGAGTCGGCGTATTCCGGCGGGACATAGTCCTCTTGAATCCGTTTGCCGTTGATGTAAACGTGGCCGTAAGTGATCCGCACTCGATCGCCGGGAACGCCGATCACGCGTTTGATAAAGCTCTTGCTCGGGTCCCGCGGATAGCGAAACACGATGATATCTCCGCGCTCGATGCTCTCCCATCGGTACACCAGCTTATTGATGAAAATGCGTTCCTGGTCTTCGAGCCCCGGCTCCATGCTGCCGCCTTCCACCTTTACCGGCTGGTACACGAACAGAATGATGAAAAACGACACCATCACGGAAAAGAACAAGTCGCGCATCCAGGAATGCAGAATGCGCAAACTACCGGAACCGGAAGAAGCTGGTGCGGGTGTTGGTTTTTCCTCCGCATTGGGAGGGATATTTGCTGGCTCAGGCGTCTCCACTGAGGTGTTTCTCCTCTTCCATTATACGTAGTTCGTCAAAAATTCTGCTGATTTGAGGCAAATCTATTCTGGAGTAAAATGAGTCCGGTATGAAATCTTTTTTGGCGATTTTTGCCCTTATTCTTGCGGCGGGCATTGTTTATGCCCAAACGAGCAACGGATCCCCCAACCCTGTTCCTGCGTACCATCGTTCGCCGCCGCCCAAGAACGCCAAGCTCCCCCCGATTTTGACGCAGAAAGAGCTGCAAGACCGAGGTCTGACTTTGCCCGCGCAGCGAGAGGCTTACAAAGCTGCGGCAAAAGCCTCGTCCATGTTCTATCAAATGCCCTGCTATTGCTATTGCGATCGGCATGAAGGACACAAGAGCCTGAGAAGCTGCTTTGAAGGCACGCACGGCGCAAATTGCGGTACCTGCGCCCAGGAAGCGCTGTACACGTATCAAATGACAAAAAAAGGCTGGTCTGCCCGGCAGATTCGGGCTGGTATTATCCGTGGCGACTTCAAGCAGATTGACCTCGATAATCCGCAGCCGGTCAAGTGACGCTGCCCTGCTGGTGGTGCAGTCAACCCGTGTTAAGATTGTGCCTATACAGGGCTGCACCCTTGAGGCAGTCCCGAATGCCCCCGGGATAGGTACTAGCGTCGATTTTCCACAGGCTTGGTCTGCCGCTATTCCGATGTGGCCCGCAAGGACGCAATAGGATGAAGAAGAGAGTGGCAGCAAGCGTTAAACGTTCGGCTGCTAAGCCGTTAAGAACAAAGCTTGTTAGGACTATAAAGAAAATGTCTGCGAAGAAATTAACTCCACCGCAGCCGAAGGCGACGCTGAAAGATGATCCGGTTTTTGCACAGGCTGTGCAAAACTACGAGGCGGCCCTCAAGGCCATGCAGGAGAAGAAATTTGAGCGCGCCAAGGGCTCATTGGAAAAGGTAATCAGCGGCGGGCCCCGCGAACTCGCGGACCGCGCTCGCGTATATCTGAGCTCGTGCAATCAGCAACTGAATGAGGGCTCAGCAACCTTCAAGACGCATGAGGAACACTTCGACTATGCAGTCTCCCTGCTCAACTCCGGCCAGCTCGATCAGGCACGCGTTCATCTGGAAAAAATCCTGAAGCAAAACCCGAAAGCCGATTTCGCGCTTTACGGAATGGCTGTTGTGGACTGCCTCACCGGCCAGGTGGAGAGTTCACTGAAAAACCTGGGAGAAGCCATTCACCTGAACCCGCAAAACCGATTTCAGGCGCGCAATGACTCCGACTTCCAGAACATGGCTGACGACCCCCGGTTTACCGAATTGCTGTATCCCGAGCCCACCGACCCGGCGCCAAGTTTTAGAAGATAAGACGCTTTGAAACGAGAAGATGCTATCGAATTCTGAATACAGCCAGGGACGTGGAATCCGCCCTGTTCGCGTCGTCGCGATTGGCGGTGGAACCGGTCTTTCGACGTTGTTGAAAGGTTTGAAGCGCTATACCTTCACGGGAACGGCACCGTCCCGCCCCCACATCTCGGATCTCACCGCAGTAGTCACCGTCAGCGATGATGGCGGGTCCAGCGGACGACTCCGCCGCGAGTTGAACATGCTGCCTCCCGGCGACGTGCGGAACTGCCTTGTGGCGCTCTCTGAAGATGAAAACCTCCTTTCCAAGCTTTTCCAACACCGCTTTTCCAGTCCCGGGGACCTGGAAGGGCATAGCTTCGGAAATCTGTTTCTTGCGGCTCTGACGGCAATGACCGGTGACTTCGCCGCGGCGGTGAAAAAGGCCTCCGAGATTCTGGCGACGCGCGGACACATTCTGCCGGCAACTTCAGCCAATGTTGAGCTCGAAGCGATTATGGATGATGGATCGCGCGTGCGGGGAGAAACCAGCATCAGCGCCAGTGAGAAACGGATTGTTGAGTTGACAATGGCGCCTGCTCATCCTGAGCCTCTGCCCCAGACTCTTGAAGCGATTGCCGCAGCAGACATCATCACCATTGGACCGGGTTCGCTGTTCACCAGCCTCATTACCAACCTGCTGGTTCGCGGGATACCTGAAGCCATCGCCGCCTCAAGCGCGGTGAAAGTATTTATCTGCAACTTGATGACAGAAGCGAATGAAAGCCTGAAAATGTCCGCTTCGGACCACATCGTGGCCATCTATGCCCATGCCGGACATGGGATGTTCAATTACGCGCTGGTGAATTCTGCTCCGGTTTCAGAAGAGATGAAGAAGCGTTACCAGGGCGAACACGCCGAACCTGTTGAGTGCGACTGCCGCATGATCGAAGCCCTCGGGGTGAACTGCATTGCCGGCAACTTTCTGGAAGAACGTGACGTGGTGCGCCATGACACGGACCGACTCTGCCGTGAGCTTCTGCGACTGGCGCAACTTGCAGACGCAACCTCCCGGGCTGCCCATGCCAGGATTGGATAGCTCCTCTATGCGCGCCCATAATAGCTTAGCGGACAAGCCTCTGGCCATTGTCATTATGGCTGCCGGAAAAGGGACCAGGCTGAAATCCAGACGTGCCAAGGTGCTGCACCAGATCGGCGGCAAGCCGCTTGTGGCTCACGTGATCGCAGCCGCGGCAAGGATTGTTCCAGAACGCGACATTTACGTCATCATTGGTCATCAGGCTGAGGAAGTACGAACCGCCGTTCAGGGCACAGGGGTAAACTTTGTGCTGCAAGCCGAGCAGCGCGGCACCGGCCACGCCATCATGTGTGCGCGCGAGCAGGTGCAGTCATACGCCCGCATTCTGGCGCTCTCCGGCGACGTGCCCCTGATTCTGCCGCATACGATTGAAAGGCTGCGTGACTTTCACCTGGCCCAAAAAGCCGCTATGACGATTCTCACCGCTGAGCCGTCCGAGCCGTTCGGCTACGGGCGGATCATCCGGGCCGGACGAGGCAGCGCAAATGTGAAAGCCATTGTGGAGCAGAAAGCTCTGAGCAAGGCCCAGCAGAACGTCAAGGAGATCAATTCAGGGATTTACGCTTTTGCTACCCGCCCCCTTTTCGCCCATATCGACCACCTTACCACCAACAACCCGCACGGCGAATTCTATCTGACAGACATGGCTGCGCTGCTGGTGAAGAGCAAGGCCAAGGTCGTAGCACTGAAAGCAGATGATCCTGAGGAGATTCTCGGCGCGAACACCCTGGCTGAATTGGCGTCACTGGACGCGCAACTTCGCGCGCGCAAGTGCCGGCAGTTGATGGCTGCCGGAGTGGTCATCTACCGTCCTGACACTTGCGTGATTGATGCCGAGGTTGAGATTGGAGCCGACACGGTGATTGAACCTTTCGTCCAGATTCTTGGAAACAGCCGTGTAGGCTCGGACTGCCGAATCCGTTCATTCAACGTAATCAACGATTCGCAACTGGGCAACAACGTTCTGCTACGGCCGGGGTGCATTCTGGATCAGGCGCAGGTCGGACCCTCGGCGATCCTGGGGCCTTACTCTCATCTGCGTCCCGGAAGTGAAATTGGTGAAAGCGCTCATGTGGGCAACTTTGTGGAGACAAAGAAGGTCCGCATGGGGCGCGGATCGAAGGCCAACCACCTGACCTACCTTGGCGATGCTGAGATTGGGGCCGGGGTGAATGTGGGCGCCGGAACCATCACCTGCAACTACGATGGAGAGCACAAGCACAAGACCATCATTGAAGATGGCGCGTTCATCGGCAGCGATTCCACTCTCGTGGCCCCGGTTCGCGTCGGTAGGGGAGCCTACGTCGCCGCCGGATCAAGCATAACTGAAGATGTTCCTGAAGACGCGCTGGCAATAGGCCGCAGCAGGCAAACACTCAAGGCAGGCTGGGCCGCAAGGCGCCGGGACTTGCGATCCAAAGCGCAAAACAAATAGCTGTTTTCGAGCCGAGCCAACTTTTATCCGATACGCTAGCCCGCTCTGGATTTTGCTCCCTCCCGCTCGCCGTCCTTTTCATCCAAACCCTGGGGGGCGATTATGGCCAAGCACAAACCTGACGTGACGCCAACGAAAGAGCAGCACAACGCGGAACGGACGGATGAGACTCCGAATCCTCACAATCCAGCCGATGTGATTCAAATGCCAGTCAAGATTGACCAGACTGACCAGACAGCCGGCGGAGTTGCTGATATGGACAGCATGTTCAATGATGCGGACCCGCAAGGTTCTGACGCCGAACATTCAAAATCAGAAACTCCACGGCGTGGTAAAACCAGGAAAAAAGCCTGAGCCGATTTCCACCGAAGGCCCAGAAACGAACGTCCGGTTCGAAGCATCACTCCATAGGAAGGGTTGAGGCGTCTCGCCCCTTCAGTAACCTCTCGCAAGACTTTGTACGATTACATTTCATCATTTTCAAATTCATAAAGGAGGCAACACTATGGCCAACATTACGCGTTGGGACCCGTTCAATGAATTCACTTCCCTGCAAGACCGCTTTAACCAACTGCTGAGTCAGCCCTTGTTCCGTGGGCTTGGGCAGAGTGGCGAGCAGTCGCTGACTGCTCCGAATTTCATTCCCGCCGTCAACGTCTATGAGGACGAACACACCATCAACATAGAAGCAGACTTGCCCGGAATCCAGGAGAAGGACATCGACATCAGTCTGGAGAACAACGTGCTCACCATCAGCGGTGAGAGGAAACTGGAAAATGAGGAGAAGAAAGAGAATTTCCACCGCATCGAGCGCAGCTATGGCCGGTTTACCCGTTCTTTCACGCTGCCAAACACAATAGATACAGAGAACGTGAACGCCGCTTTCGATAAAGGCGTGCTGAAAATCACATTGACCAAGCGGGAGGAGGCCAAGCCAAAGCAGATCAAGATTGGCGTCGGAAAGCCGGTGTCCACAAAGACCGGCAAAGCTGCGTAGCCAGAAGAATAAACGTAAATGTCGGCGGCTGCGGGATGCGGCCGCCTTATCCCCTAGGGTTTGGGCGACTGAGTAACTGTAGCGGGATGCTGCTGCCCATTGTGAGGAGGGTTGATAGCCGCAAGTTCCTTCAATATTCCCTGCTCCTGTTCAGAAAAGAGAGTTTTGAAGCGATCAGACTCCATGACCTGCTGGCGCTTCTGTGGATTCATTTTCCGGAGATGCCGCAGCGCTTTGTGTACAGCAATTCGGCGGTCCTGAGAAAGCCCCTGGAGCTGATGATTGGCGTCACGCAGTTCCTGACGCTGCCCCGGTGTCAAGCTGGCCCAGTATTCCATCCGCTTCAGTGCGAGTTGGCGTTGATCCGGCGTCAGGCTATTGAATTTGCGGAGCCGGTCTCGCAATGCGGCCTGGCGGGCCGGCGGGAGTCTTTTGAACCTGGGGTCACGCTCAAGAGCTTTTTCCTGCTGGTCAAGGGAGAGATTCTGGTGAGATTCCAGCCATTCGAACATTGGCTGCGCTGTGCGGCCCTGGTGTCCTTTTTGGACCGTGTTCTTTTTCGGGGTTGCCGCCTGCAGCACGACTCGCCGTTCCGGCATTGGCACATACCGGTCCATTGATGTCAACGCGGTAGCACTGGCCAGTCCCGTGGACGTGACCAGCAGACTCGCGAGGATACTTGTCCTGTACACCGCTTGATCTCCCCCTGAACAGCAGTTCTTGTTTAAATCGTTGCGTCGTCCCCCATATCTTGCGCAGAGCTGACATCCTGCGATGGCAGGCCAGCCATTTCATTAATTAAATCATTGTTGGTGTTGGTCAGCAGGTCGTGATCTTTGTCCAGCGCTTCCACATCAACCGCGGCCGAGGGGCCGGTCTGCGTTGGCGGAGACCAATGCACATAGGTGTAAACAGCGCCGCCCGCGGCGAGAATCGCTGCCAACGGCAGCGTCAGCAAAGGTTTACGAAACCAGGCTAAGGCGCCTGCACGCGATGGAACTTTCTGCGCTTCCTCTCTCACGTGCGCCTGCAGGCGCGTAAGAAAATAGGGGGAAGGTTCCGGAGCCGTCCAGTCATCGAGCAGCGACATGGTTTTGCGCAGCCCTTCGAGTTTCTCTGAACAGGGACCGCACTCGCGGAGGTGGGCCAGCACCTCCGGGGTGGGCTTCTCCCCGGCCAATACGTCCATCAGATTTTCCCGGACTTCATTGCAGTTCATACAAATTCCTTCAATCTCTCCCGCAACGCTTCATACGCACGGAAGAGCAGAGACTTGGTGGCTGATTCGCTCAACTTTAAAACCGCGGCGATCTCGCGGTAATCCATTTCCTGGTACTTGTGCATGAGCACGGCCGCCCGTTGTTTTTCCGGCAGGGCCATTACGTGCTTTTTGATTGCTTCCAGCCGCTCCCGCCGCAAAATGGTCTGTTCCGCATTCAGCGTGGGGTCGGAAACGTCCGGTGTAGTGCCGGTCTCCTCATCAGGCTCGTCCAGGCTTACCATTTTGCCGCTGCGCTCAACCTTGTGATCGCGGGCATAATTCACCGCCAGGTTGGTGGCGATGCGGTAAAGCCAGGTAGTAAATTTTGCTTCCGCCGCATAACTCTTGCGCGAGCGGTAGACGCGCAGAAAAACCTCTTGCGCCAACTCCTCCGCAAGCGCCTGGTTGTGGCACATGCGGTACATGAAAGCGATCATGGGCCGGTGAAACTTGTGTACAAGATACTCGTACGCCGCATTGTCGTCAGTGCCAACGCGGAGCATCACCTCCGCATCACTGAGTGACTCGTAAAGCACCTGGCCTGCAACCATTTCTGCGCTGCTCCGCGCCCTCCTGGCAGCTGGGGGACCCAACAACCCCGAGTTTAAGGCCACACTGCTCACGATCCGTTAAACCCATATAAATCTCTAAAGTTGCGGGTTTTTGGGAAGGCTCCGGGTGGCCCGATAAAGTGTATTCTATCCGGCCCTGGGGAGGCGAATATCACAATTTGGAACCCCCTGCCGGGACGAGCGAATCCAATTGAAGCCGGACAAAAGGATTTGTTTCAGAAGCGCCTTCTCCAGTCCTGCTTCACGGCTTCTGGTAAAATGTTTATATCCCCTGAAGCAAAGGGTTTATGGCCGTGGGGCGCTTAACTCAGCGGTAGAGTGCCATCTTCACACGGTGGAAGTCATAGGTTCGAATCCTATAGCGCCCACCATCTCCTGTTCCCAGGCCTGCTGCATCTTGCAAGGGGAATGCATTGCAATTTTAAATTTTCTAGTGCACCGGGATCGTGGTACCATCACAGAGTCTTCAGGTTGCCGCCCGTTCCGGTGCGGCTGGCTCGCGCCAATAGCGCTGACGATAACGAAGATTTCGCGAAGAACTCAGCTGGAGCTTCCTTTCACCAGACCTCTGTGGATTTCAAGTCCGCAGCCAAGGTTTCCGCGTTTTGAAGCCCGGCAACACCAATAGAATCACAGGTAAACACCGAATGAATGATGCACCCAACCATCCGCACACTCCGGGACACCGGAAGCAGCGGCGCCGTAAACGGAATTTTGGCGGGCACTCACAAAACAATCAGAATCAGGGACAAGGGCCGGGCAGGCACGGTGGCGGACAGAGCCGTTCCAATCGCCAGAACCGCGGCCGCGGACAGCGCCGGGGGGCAGCATTCGTTGGCCCCATGGACCACAGTTATCGCAACCAGAATGGCGCCGGAAGCCAGGGTGACCGGTTCCGGAATGGCGCAGCTCCCACCGCCAACATGGAGCCAATGCGTCAGCGCGAAGATGCCCCCACCCGCATCTTTGCATTCGTGGACGATCTGTTCTTTCTCGCCAAGATCCAGGAGGTCTCCCGCAAGCTGAACGTGAAAGTGGAATTCGTGAAAAGCGAAAAGGAGCTGGCCGAAAAGACGAGCGACAATCCTGAAGAAAAGCCTTCCCTGATTGTAGTGGACCTGAACAGCAACAGCATCAAACCCCTGACGATCATTTCGAAGCTGCGTTCAAAATTCAAAAAGCCCACTTCGATTCTCGGCTTTGTTTCCCACGTGCAGGGCGACCTGAAGATGAAGGCGCAGGAAGCCGGCTGTGATGTCGTGATGCCGCGCTCGGCTTTTTCCCAAAACCTGCCCAACATTCTGCGCCGCCACGCCGCCGAGGACGAACCGGACGAAAACTTCAACCGCGCCTGAAGGCATCGGATAATTGAATAATTTCGTAAGTGGGTAATTTGGGCTGCTATGTTATCCGACCCAACCCGGCGCTCTGCAGGCGCAATCCTGGCGCCAAATTATTGAGTTACCAAATTACCCGATTATCAAATCCGTACAACTGAGTTGCTGCCTTGCAACCTCTAACAAGCGAGAGGCAGCGTACCCCATGGCATTTACCCGTGCCTTTGAAGAGCAAGAGGTTTCTCCCGAGGTGCGGCGCACTTACGCCGATATCCGCTCCAGTTTCGACCTGCCATTTGTTCCCACGGTATTCAAGCTGATCTCGGCTTGCCCTGCATACCTGAAAGGGATGTGGAGAGACCTGGGCCAGGTGGCATACTCGCGTGAATTTCAGGGAGCTTCTCAGGCCTTCCGTGAGATCGCGCATTCTGCCGCCGTCGGAGGCGGGTGGAGCTTTTCCGATCAACCGCAGGTCCTTGCCAGCGACAAATTCTCCAACGCCGATATCGCGGTCATCGGAGGCATCATCGGCCTGTTTGCCCGTGCAACAGTGCAGATGGCGCTGTTCACCAGACTGATGCAGCGCGGATATTCAGGCGGACAGAAAGGCCGGGTCAGCCCTTCCCGGCAGGTGTCTGCCCTCTCTCAAATGGTGAATGTACACGTTCCTAATGAGCGCGAAGCGGGACTTCGCGTGTGGTTGATTTACTCCGACATTAAGCGCACGACGGGAGCAAAGAGCGTATTGAGCCTCTATCGCGTGCTCTCGCCCTTCCCTGGGTATCTCAACTCTGCCTGGCTGGACAGCAAGAAGCTTTTGACCGACTCGGCTTTTCTGGAAGTGCGGGCGGAGATGAATCGCCGCGCACGCGCGCTGCTCACAGGATTCCCTGTGAAGGACCATCGTGCGCAGCTCAAAGAAGTGGACGGGGCACAATGGCAGCAAATTGAAGAAACCGTGGACGGCTTCGCCAGCCTCCTGCCGCAATTCGTGCTGCTCACCGCCATCTGGCAGAGATCTTTTCCGACAGCGTCAAGACTGACCGGGGCAGCGTGACTGCAAGCAATCAGCACTGGAGTAATCAGCATTCAGCCCGCTCGACGTCCTGGCAGACCATAAGAGCTCTCTGGGCATGCGAAGTGTGTGTGGACCGAATGCTGAATGCTGAGCGCCGATGACTGAATGCTTATCCCGGCGGCCAACTCAGCTTTCTTCCCCCCAGCAGATGCAGATGCAGGTGAAAGACGGACTGTCCTGAGTCGGGGCCGACGTTGTAAACCGTGCGATAGCCGCGCTCAATGCCCCGCTCCCTGGCGATCTTGGCTGCCACAAGCTGGCAGTAGCCGATAATCTCGGCATCGGCTTCTGTAGCTTCCTTGATATCCACTATGTGCTTTTTGGGGATGATGAGCACGTGAGTGGGAGCTTGCGGCTTTATGTCTTCGAAGACATAAGTCCGCTCATCTTCGTAAACCTTCTTTGCAGGAATTTTACCGGCAATAATGTTGCAGAAAAGGCAGTCACTCATAACCGGAAAATGGTAGCAGAGCGCAAGACAAAGTGCTGGCTCGCGGGCTCCGGAAGTCGACCTCCATGATACTGTTCAAGGCTCTTGAGTCGCTGAAGATCAACTCCGGGGCACGATGTAATACATCTCACAACCCAGCAGCACTCAAAATGATTGCGTTTGATTGGCGGATTGTTATATGCCGGCATCCAAATAGGAGGAGGTGGTACCACACTGCCCTCGGAGTGGAGCCGAAATTTTTATGCCAGTGATAACGACGTGCACAAACTGTGGGCGCAAGAATCGGATTCCAGCCGCCCACCTCGCCGACATCGGCAAATGCGGCAACTGCAAAAGTGGCATCGGGCCCGTGCATGAGCCCATTGAAGTGGATACGACGCTATTCGATGAGATCGTCCACAATGCGCGTGTGCCTGTTCTGGCTGATTTCTGGGCTGCATGGTGCGGACCGTGCCGCATTGCAGCGCAGGAGGTGGCCCGGGCAGCCGGCAATATGGCCGGCCAGGCCGTGGTCGTGAAGGTGGACACGGAGCGCCACCCCGACCTGGCATCGCGGTTCCAAATCCGCGGCATTCCCTACTTTGCGGTTTTCTACGGCGGGACGCCAGTTGTGCAGCAGGCCGGCGTCGTTGACCATGAGCAGATAGAGCACTGGCTCAGGTCGGCCACCAGTGTACCAGCCGCCTGAACATATTCTTGCCACGCGCACACCCGCAGTGCTCTTACCAGTTCCGTGCAATGCCGGCGACGATCTTTGAAAGCGCATCGAGATCGCGCAGATCAATCACTTCAGCCGGAGAGTGGGAATAACGAAGCGGCCAGCCCAGGGCGACATCGATGGAGCCATACAGCAGAAACGCAGAGCCATCATTGCCTCCACCGGTAACACCATACTGGGCGGGGATTTTGGCATTCCGCGCCAGGCTGACAACTTTTTCCTCCAGATTGCGCGGCACAATATTGGAATTGTCCACCGCACGCACCACAAACCCTTTGCCCAGAATTCCATCTCCAAATCGCTTGGACTCAAGCGGACTGTCCGAACTCACGAAAGTGTCGACGGCAAAAACGTAATCAGGGGCCCGCCCCCGTGCGGCAAGTGCTTTGGCAGCGGCGGCAGCCCCTACCAATCCGAGTTCCTCACCTGTGGACCATATGAACGTAACATCGCGTCCATTCAGGTTCGGCCCAAGCGCCCAGACAGCAGCAATGAGAGCTGAGCAGCCGACGCGGTCATCAAACGAGCGCGCGCTGGCACGTGGTGAAAGCAGGTTACGGTACTGTTTGGGAATCGTCACGAAATCGCCGGTCTTGATGCCGAGTTGCGCGACGTCCTGCGCACTCTGTGCCCCGACGTCGACCCGAAGTGTCTCCCGTCGCCCGCGCGGCCACTGAAAATCCGGCTTCTCCCAACCCTCGGGAAGTTCCATTACGCCGGGATGGATGCCATTGGCGGAGTGAACCAGAGCCGGATGCCCCAGGAAGTAAGCCAGCACGCCTCCGCCTTTGGTGATCACATCCAGTGTCCCGTCAGGCAGTATGGACTGGACCTCATACCCAATTTCATCCTGATGAGCAACCACGGCAATGCGCGGTCCCTTGCTGGTGCTTCCACCCCAATGCAGGATGAGGTTCCCTGCAGCATCGACTTGGGGCTTGGCCCAGGACGGCAGCAGTTGTGAAATTGTTTTGGTTACATTGCCTTCATGGGAGCTCACTCCGTAGGTCTCGACCACCTGTTTCAGGATCGCCTGCTCAGACGGCGCTGCCGTTGGACGAGTTGGGAGCGGTGGTTCGGCGAGGGTCTCAGCAGCAGGAATTTGCACTGAAACCGCTGAACCTTGCAGATACTGCGAGAGCAATTGCACCAGACCGGCCAGATCATGCGAATCTATGTACTCTCCAGGCGTGGAAGGCCAGGCGGTTGCAATCGCCAGGTGGACGGTACGGTCGGGGAGTTTGGGCTGGGGCAGATAACCGCCGCGCGGCAGCAGCGGAGCAGAAAAATCAGTTCGCAGAGAGATGTTGTTCTGCCCTGCAAGTTGTTTCAATTCGCCGGCAAGGCCGCTGAGTTCGGCATCGGGTTTCTGCTCCGCAACCAGAACGCCGCTCCCCGGCTTTTGCGTAAACTCAGGTTCTTCAGCCTGCTGGCGGCCCGGCAAAGCCAAAGGCCGAATCAGTCTCCCCAGGTAGATCAGCTCATCGGGTTTTTGCTCCTGCAAAACGCGCTGCAGTCCTCGCGCACCCACCCATTGCTGGGTTACGAACGCAAATGTAACCGTCCCTTTCAGCTTTGCCGGATCAATCGCGGAAAGCAATTGCAGCAGCGCGGCCGCGCCAAATCTGTCGCCGATCGCCGGTGAAGCCAGCCGTCCATTATCCATGACGTACAGGTTCCGCTGGATCGCCAGCGGGCTGAGCACATCCGCGCCCGCGGCGCGCGCCTGCGCGGCTGAGGTCGCCCCCACGTCAACATACATGTTGTCCAGATCGGCCATGCTGGGCGGATGCTGCCTCTGTGGAAACAGATGAATGCTGATGCCCGCCACGGAGCCGGCGATCCATTTATGTTGCGGGGTCTCGATTTTCACCGGTTCTGCTGCATATAGCTCATTGAACAGCGGAAGATTGCCTCCTTGCGGCAGCCGCTGCAAAGTGAGATAGCCATCCGAAGTAATCCCGCTGACCACGAACCCTGGCTCATCAATGGGCGCAACAAGCAGGCGATGCGGCGACCCCGATCCAATGGTCACGATCACGTCGCCCAGATTGTCCCTTTGCATCTTGTGTGGCGCCACCATTTTCACGATTTTTGCCGTGAGGTCCTGCTCGTATCCGGGTACGGCCGGTGTATCGACGAGCGTACGCATCTCATCGATGAGGTTCTGGCGCTGCTGCGCCGCTGCGGGTTGCGCAGTGATCAGCGCACAAAGCACTGCGAGGCAGACTACAGTGGACAACCGGCGAATGAGCTGCATGAATCCCTCTTCTCTGGAGAGCAAGGCAGAAAGCCTAAATCAGAGCGCGCATAAAATCCAGCTCAGTTCTGGGTTTGTGCCGGATTTGACGCGCACAAAGCGGCTTAATATACTCTCGTTTTCCATGTCCCCTCAGACCACGGGTTTTCATTCTGGGATTTCTGTTCCGGGCCCACTCTATCGGCTCGCTCCGAGCCGCAGCCCGAAAGGCGGCAATAAGAGCTCAGGCCGGGCACGGAAACTCAAGCCGCGAAAAGCAGATGGCCCCAAGAGAGTCATGATTGTGGGACAGCTGTTTGAACTTGCGCTATATCGCGCAGAGGTGCTCCGCAACCGGGGCTTCGACGTAATCACCCCGAAGACGAAGGCTGAGGCTGTGGCCACCATTGAAGATGTCGAATTTGACGCCCTGGTGCTCAGCTATACGCTTCCAACTGAAACTGCGGAGGAGCTTGTCGAACTGGTCAGGCAGAAATGCCCTGCCCACTGATCACGATTTCAGAAACAGGCAGTGCTGATCGCAAACTGCGCCCGGACCTGGTCATACGCGCCAGCGACGGCCCCTCAGGGCTGATCAAGGCTATCGAACGCGCGTTCAGGGTTCACTAACGGATCCCGTCGTTACCCTACTTCCACCAACCCGTAGCGCCTTTGCCAGTGCTGGCGCAGATGCGCCATGATGCGCTCGCGGTCTGCGGGCGTAACTTCCGGGTCCTTCTGCTCGACAATGCGGTTTGCTTCCAAACGGGCAAGATCCAGCAGTTTGCGGTCTCGCAATAAATTGGCCACGCGAAATCCGGGCATACCGGCCTGCCGCGTGCCGAAGAACTCTCCCGGGCCACGCAACTCCAGGTCGCGTTCGGCAATTTCGAACCCATCCTGCGTGCGGACCATGGTCTTGAGGCGCTCCTCGCCTTCAGGAGATATTTTTCCTCCGGTCATCAAGATGCAATACGATTTGGCCGCGCCGCGCCCGATGCGGCCGCGAAGCTGGTGAAGCTGCGACAGGCCAAACCGCTCCGCATGCTCTATGACCATCACGCTGGCGTTAGGCACGTCCACGCCGACTTCAATCACGGTGGTGGAAACCAGAACGTCAATCTCGCCCTGCTGAAAGCGCCTCATCGCAGCGTCCTTTTCTTCGGGATCGAGCCTGCCGTGCAACAAGCCCACACGCAGATCGGGCATAATCTTTTTGCTTAGCTCCTCGAACATCTGCATGGCGGCTTTGAGCCCGCTTTTGCCGGTGCTGGGAGTGGCGGCAACGAATTCCATCTCCGGCTGTTCTTCCGCTGCGCCCTCGATTACCGGATAGACCACATATGCCTGCCGGCCCGCCTTCACCTGCTTGCGCACGAACTCCCAAACTTCCGCCGCGCGGTCATCGGACAGTTTGCGCGTGCTGATGGGGGTGCGGCCGGGCGGTAGCTCGTCCAGTATGCTGGTGTCGAGATCGCCGTAGAGCGTCAGCGCCAGCGTGCGCGGAATGGGAGTTGCCGTCATCACCAGCGTGTCCGGTTCCGCTTCACCTTTCTTCATCAGCCGGAAGCGCTGCATAACGCCGAAGCGGTGCTGCTCGTCCACTATCACCAGCCCCAGCTTGTGGAACTCAACTTTTTCCTGGATCAGCGCGTGCGTGCCGATCACCAGGTGTGCGTTTCCCTGGGCAATGTGGCGGCGGGTGCTGCGCTTCCTTTCTTCGTCCTGCGAGCCGGTGAGCAAGACCACCCGATAGCCGGCATGTTCAAGCACCCCGCGCGCGGAGAGGTAATGCTGCGTAGCCAGGATTTCCGTTGGCGCCATCAAAGCCACCTGATAGCCGTTCTCGATGGCGATGACCGCCGCCTGCAGTGCGACGATAGTCTTGCCCGAACCGACGTCGCCCTGCAGCAGCCGCCGCATCGGCGAAGGATGCTGCATGTCTTCCGCAATCTCTTTGAGTACCCGCTTTTGCGCCGCTGTGGGGTGGAAGGGCAGGATCTTCTTGATGGCCTCGCGGACTTTGTCATTCAGCTCGAATGCGATGCCCGTGCGCTGCCGCATACGGCGCCGCTTCAGTTCCAAGCCGACTTCAAGGAAGAAAAGCTCTTCAAAAATGAGACGGCGGTGCGCGGGCGTTCGCTGTTCGGCAAGGTCCGCAAAGACTTCGCCGGCTGGGGGGAAATGAACCTGATTGAAAGCTTCTCGCCGGTCCATCAGGTCCAGCCGACGGCAAAGCACTTCGGGGATCCCGTCCGGGATATCGGGTTGCAAATTTTCGAGAGCCCCATGGATGACGCGCCGAAACCAGCGCGACGTCAGTTTCCCATTGGCGGCCGATCCATAGATCGGCACAATGCGGCCAACCTCGAGGGATTCGTATGCTTTTGCATCCTCGCTCTCAGGGCCGTCCAGGTCGCCCTGAGCGCCGTCGAGAATTTCAAATTGCGGCTGCACAATCTGCAGGCCCTTCCCTTTCCATCCCTCTTCCACTTTTCCGTAAAGAGCAACGAGTTGGCCGGGCTTAAAGCGGTCACGCAGGTACGCGCCATTGAACCAGATACATTTCAGACTCGACCGGCCCTGCGCCGCCACCATCTCGAAAATCGGCATTTTGCTGGTACGGAACACGCCCGTGTTGCGCACTTCGGCGATGACCGTGGCCATCTCCCCCGGCTGCAATTCGCCGATTCCACGGGGATTCAGCCGGTCTTCATAGCGGAACGGCAGGTAATAGAGCAAATCTTCCAGCGTGGAGATGTTCTTCTGCTCCAGCCATTCCGCTATCCGGGGGCCTACACCCTTCACGTATTTAACTTCTGTGTGGAGTTCAAGCACTGCGGTCGATGATAAATTACCGAATCCGGCTCCCGCGCGTCTAACATTCCTGGAACCATGTTGAAGGCGCTTCAGTTTCGATCGCTGATATTTCTGCTCCTCGCTCTTCTTACCAACGCGCAAGCCGCGAGCCCGCCAGTGCCGCTCGGCGTTGTCTCTTTCGAGCTGATCGATAACCGCATCTTCGTGAACGTGACGATCAATGGGAAGGCACCGTTCCATATGATTCTCGATACCGGAGCCGGCCTCGCCGTGAATCCGGAAGTTGCGCAAGAAGCCGGGCTGAAGAGCCGTGGCTCAGGAATGACCGGCGGGGTCGGCGAAAAGAGCGTTGAGTACAAGCTCACCTACGTGCACGAGCTTAGTTTTGGTCCAGTGCGGCTTCATGATCTCGACTGCACCATCATTTCGACGGCGGATTCCGGAGCGGTTTTCGGAAAAGTGCGCGTCGACGGTTAGTTTGGCCTGGACGTTTTCCGCAAATA
This sequence comes from Candidatus Angelobacter sp., assembly GCA_035712465.1. Classification (GTDB taxonomy): domain Bacteria; phylum Acidobacteriota; class Terriglobia; order Terriglobales; family Acidobacteriaceae; genus Angelobacter. Next base: position 190,572 of record DASTAS010000011.1, on the reverse strand, counting down.
CGTTGTTCGCCATGATTACATCAAGAAGCAATTGTCCTTCTACGACCCGGAGACATATTCCTACACCGGTTCCGGTGAGTCCATTTCGTTTGAACGCGACGGCAACATCCCTTTAATTGACGCCCGGTTTGACGGCATTCACGGCCGCTTCGGTGTGGACACCGGGGCGCGTTCCGCCCTGATCCTTTATGGCCCGTTCATTTCCGCGAATCACATCCGGGAAAAATATCAGCCGCGTTTCCAGGGCATCAGCGGCTGGGGAATTGGCGGTCCGGTTCGTTCCTATATGGTTCGATCCAGGGATTTGAAGATCGGCAAATTCGAATTGCACGGCCTGATCGCCCGCCTAAGCACAAACAAATCCGGCGCCACAGCGCAAGCGGACAAGGCCGGCCTGATCGGGCCGGATGTTCTCAAACAATTTATTTTCATTTGTGATTACGCCCGCCACCGCCTCATTTTTGAAAAGAATAGTCAGTTCGGGCTCCGCGACAGCTACGACCGCGCCGGCGTGTGGCTGGCGCAGAATAGCAACAACTTTGAGGTTTATGACGTAATTCCCGGCGGGGCCGCTGACCACGCGGCGCTCAAGACGGGAGACATAGTGGTTGCCGTTAATGGAGTGAGTACGGCGAAACTGGCTCTTACCGATGTTCGCGATTCGTGGAAATACGGAGCGCCGGGAACGGAAGTCAGATTGAGGGTGAGACAACGGACCGGACGAACACGCACCATCAAGTTCGTGCTCAGGGACCTGATTTGATGACCGGACCTGCTCTCATGAGAAGGGAAAGGGCAGGCGGGCGGGCCGCTCAATTATTGACATAAAACCAGTTACACCGCCTGTGCGTTGCGCAATCTGCTGATGTCTTCTTCGGAGTATCCAAGTTCCCGCAGCACTTCGTTGGTGTGCTCTCCCACCATGGGCGCGCGACGGCGAATTTCCGGAGGCGTCTTCGATAGCTGAACAGCAGGCGCGGCCAGAGGCACTGGCCCCCGCGCGCCGGGAAATTCGTGTGGCTGCAGCAGCTTGCGTGCCTTCACCTGAGCGTCTTCAAGGACCTGCCCTGGATCGAGCACCGGCCCGGCGGGAATGCGCGCTCTTTCCAGTTCGGCAATCGCGTTTGCGCTGGTACTCGAGGCCAGCCAGGCGCTCATAGCTTCTGTAATCGGCTCATGATTGTCGGCGCGACCCTGGTCATGCTTAAAGCGAGGGTCCGCAATGAACTCTTCACGTCCCACCAGCCGCGCCCAGCGGGCAAACATCTCATTGCCGACGATCGAAATCATGATCCAGCCGTCCGTCGTGCGATAGCAGTCTCCGGGACCGGCATAGAAACTGCGGTTTCCGGTCTGGCGGCGCTCGATTCCCAGCACCTGCCGCTCCGCCAGGATGTTCTGCATAAACGTGATCCCGGTTGCCAGCAGCGAACCGTCCACAATTTGCCCCTCGCCCGTTCGCGAGCGATGATAGAGTGCCGCCATCACGCCAAAGGCTGTGTGCAGTGCTGTTCCATAATCCTCAAACGGCACCACGGAACGCACGGGAGCGCCGGGGAATCCCATCAGGCTCATGGCGCCGGTCATGGCCTGCGCGACTGCGTCAAAGCCCACGCGGTTCGCGTAAGGGCCTTCCGGACCAAAGGTGGAAATGCGGGCCAGGATGATATCCGGCCTAATGGCCTTCAACGCTTCATAATCCAGACCGATTTTCTTCAGGATTTCGAGGGGAAGGTTGGCTACAACCACGTCGGCAGTCTTCACCAGACGGTGCACAATTTCCGCTGCTTCAGGTTTTCCCAGGTCGAGCGTTAAGCTCCGCTTGTTGCGGTTCAGAGATAGGAAGCCAGTGCCTTCTCCTGTCGCAGCCACCGGCGCCAGATAGCGGTCCTCGCTGCCGTGCCGCCGGTCGATGCGAATGACATCGGCGCCCATGTCGGCCAGCAGCATGGCGCAATATGGGCCGGCAATGAAACGGCCAAAATCAATGACGCGAATCCCCGCAAGCGGAAGCGAATTTTGCACCGCGAGATTCTAAATCACTGCTTGGGCAGTTCCTGGCGGACCAGCGCCTGCACAATCCTGTCAATGGCCGTCAGCACCCTGCCGGTCGGCAGGTTGTGGTTGTTGCACAAAATGGAAAACACAAAATGGCCGCCTGACTTCGTTTCGCCGTAACCGGAAAGCGCGCTCACGTGGCTAAGCGTACCTGTCTTGGCATGGACCAGGCCGCCGGCCGGCGTGTTTACGAAACGGTCCTCCAGTGAGCCATCCACGCCGCTGACGGGCAGAGTTTGCTCGTAAGCCGCGCCCCAAGCCTGCCGGGACGCATAGAGCAGCAGCTTTATCACCGCATCCGGCGTTACCAGGTCGCGCCGGGAAAGGCCGGAGCCGTCCAGAAAAACAAATTCGTCATCGTTGATCCCGGCTTGCCGCAGAAACTGCCTCACCACGGCTGCGCCGCCTTCAAACGATGGCGTCATTCCGCCCAGCTTGCCCACAAGGCGCAGGTCCAGTTCGGCATGCAGGTTCTCACTGGTCTTGTTGGTCACGCGAACATCTTCAATCAGAGGAAGTGAAATATGCTCCGCCAGGACACTAGGAACAACAGTGGGACTGGGACTTGGGCTGGGAGTGGCAACGGCGGGAGGAGCGGGACTGGGAGTAGCGGGCGAGGGGACCGTATTGGCGATCTCCGGCAAAACCGGAGGAGTGGCAGGCACTTGATCAAAAAATTGTGCGATGTCCCCGTGCCGTGCCCGCGCCTTGCCTGTCACTGTGATCCCGTGCTGCTGCAGGATTTTCTGGAACAGTTGAGCCGTATATTCGGCTGGATCTTCAATGGCCAGCGCCACCTTCATTCCTTTGTCGCCAATAGGAATGGTCCCCCACAGCACCACCTTCTTGGACCCCGGATCGCGATGAACTCCAACTTTGCGCACAATACCTGCTGCTGTAGTGACAATGCGATTGTCGAATTCGTAATAATTTGTGTCAGTTTCCTGCGTGACCAGCGCTTTATCACCAGGGTTCTGGCCCGGCTGTATATCGAGGAAGATGACGTTGTCATTAAACGTCAGCGCGGAGACCGGAGCGCCATCAATCCATTGCAGATCGTCCTGCCCCCAGCTTTGGCCGTAGCGCTCTGGCGAATAGTAAGTATCGTCGCCGACCACGTCACCGTCGACAATCCTGAGCCCCTTCTGCGCCACCTGGGCAGCCAGGTCCTCCAGAATCTGTGTGTGCGGAGCGATCCGCTCCGTCTTGAGCTGATATGGCATCACTCGGCCGGAGATGTTCGGGTCGCCGCGCCCGACGATCACAAGGTCCCCCTGCAGCCGCCCCTTGTCGTCAATTTTCCCAGTCGTCTCCACGGTCGTATGGAAGCGGTAGTCCGGGCCGGCGAAGGCAAGCGCCGCAGCGGTGGTGAACAGCTTGGCGTTCGATGCTGGCAAAAAAAGCTGGTCGGAGTTCAAGGAATAGAGCACTTTCCCGCTCGGCTGCTCAACCACATCGATTCCCCAGTGAGCGCGGGCCAGTTCAGGGGACTCGAGGATTGCTTTGATCTGCTCCGCAAGGCTCTTGCTATGAGAGACTGCCTTCCTTGCAGTGGCGGTTCCCGCGATGGAAAAGCCGTGAAGACACAGGATTACCAGAAGCGCGGAGACGGCGCGTTTTCTAAACAATAAATGAGTAGGGATCATCAGGATGCTGTTGATTATAGCTGTGGGTGAGCGGCATTCCATCCCGAATCGCCGCTCTCTGCGGTAATCCGCGCGTATGGCAATTTAGAATTGCCTTGGCATGCAGCGCCCTCGATACCTCTGGCATCTCCGCTCCCGCGAGCTTGCTCTGGGCGAGCGCACCCTGGTGATGGGAATCCTGAACGTCACACCGGATTCATTTTCCGATGCAGGTAAATTCTTCCGCCATGATCGCGCGGTTGCCCACGGGCTGCAGATGCTGGATGAAGGCGCGGACATTCTGGACATTGGCGGCGAATCCACGCGTCCAGGCGTCAAAGTTGGCGAAGGCGGCGTTTCCGCGGAGGTTGAAATTGAGCGCATCCTGTCTGTGATCGAAAGCCTGATACGTGAGCGCCCGAATACAGTCATTTCGGTTGACACCTACAAAGCCCAGGTTGCGCGGGTCGCACTTTCCGCAGGCGCCGAGATCATCAACGATGTGAGCGCGTTGCGCTGGGACCCGCAGATGGCTAGCGAACTTTGCAAACAGAGTTGCGGGATTGTGCTCATGCATACCCGAGGCCTTCCTGAGCAATGGAAGACGCAGCCGCCTTCAAAGGACATTGTGAAGGAAGTGAAAGATGAACTGCGCGAATGGACTTCATCCGCAATCGCGGCTGGGATTTCGCGCGAACGGCTGGTGGTTGATCCCGGCTTTGGGTTCGGAAAGCGCTTTGACGAGAATATTCCGTTGCTGGCGCGTCTTGGAGATTTCCACGAGCTCGGCTTCCCGATCCTCTCGGGTACTTCGCGCAAATCGTTTATTGGACGCACGCTTTCCCGCGATGGCAAAGACGCGCCACCCGAGCAGCGCCTTTACGGCACTCTGGCCACGGTGGTTGCTTCAGTGCTCCAGGGCGCGCACATTGTGCGCGTGCATGATGTGCAGCCGGTGGTAGAGGCCGTGAAAGTAGCAAACGCAGTGCTGGCGGCCACGAACGCTCTGAACGCCCACCAATGATCGAGAACGCTTCCCATAGGCGGTTGTCGGGTGATTCGCGGCTGACCTGAAGCTAGCGAGGAGTAAAGTCCCGCAGGTCTCTCACGGTGTTCGCATCCAGCGCCTGCAAGAGCGCCACCACCAAATCCACCGTCTGGTCGAAGTCACGCCGCGTGATGATTCCGTTGTGCGAGTGCGTATAGCGCACCGGAACGGCAATGTTTACGGTCGGTACGCCGCCGGTACTCCGCTGAATTTCCGAAGAATCGTCGCCGTATCCCTGAATGAGGTCGGTCTGCAGCGGGATATTTTTCTCTTTTGCCACCTGCTTCACCAGGGCAGCAAACTTGCGGTTGGGCAGTTCGCTGAAATCGTAGAGGAACAGGGCTGGTCCGCCCCCGAGTAATTCCTGGGCCTCTTCGGGGTGCACGCCCGGAGCATCGCGAGTTACGCCGCCCTCAATTGAGATTCCAATCTCGGGCTTGATCACCTGGCTCGCTGTATGGGCCCCCCGCGTTCCAATTTCTTCCTGCACAGTGGCCGTCCAGAAGATCTGGTTAGGATGCGATGCATGCGCCACCTTCTCCATCGCGGCGATTAGGACGGCGCAGCCCACGCGGTCATCCCACGCTTTGCCAAGGTAATTTTGCCCGCCATCCATTACTTCAAAGGGAGCATAGGGGGCCACAGGATCACCCGGCGTCAGCCCCATGGCTGCCACTGCGGCGGCATTCTTCGCGCCCACATCGAGAAAGATCGAATTTCGCGGAAACACCTTCGTTCGCTCATCCGGCGGCAGGATATGGATATCGCGGATTCCGGTGATGGCCCTCACCGGGCCTTTGGAGCCAACAATCGTCCAGCGCTGATCGACGAGCGCCTGGTCGAGCCAGCCACCGAGCATCTGCATAGTGAGATAACCTTCGGGGGTGACGCGGCGGATGATGCCGCCAAGTTCGTCCATGTGCGCGTCCATCATGATGCGCGGGCCCGTCGAGCCCTGCACCGCGATCGCCGAGCCCAGCCCGTCATAGCTGAGTTTTTGCGCGAGCGGCTTCATGTGATCGACCATGATCTTCCGCACAGGCTCTTCGAACCCGGAGGGGCCAGGCGCATCAGCCAGTGTTTGCAGCAGGTGCACGGTCGAGTCGCCCTGCGCAGGCTGTGACTGGGCGAAAGCAATAGAACCCAAGAAGAGCAGCGACAGAGCCGATACCAAACTAAGTTTCATGGCGCAGGAATGGTAACTTCAGATTGAATCCGGCGCAAATCAGGGCAAGGGGAGTTGAAAAAAAGCCCGCGGTTCGCAGGAGCTCATTTTGGGGCCTGCTGAATTTTGCGCTCCACTAAAACAGCTTTTCTGAATCCAGCAGGATGGTCACCGGCCCCTGATTTACTAGTTCAAGATCCATCATGGCCTGAAACCTGCCGGTTTGGCAGCGAATTCCGGAGGCTCGAATCTTCGCAACGAAATATTCGTACAACCGTTTTGCCTCTTCAGGACGGGCTGCAGCATCAAACGACGGCCGCTTGCCCCGGCGCACGTCGCCAAAGAGAGTGAATTGTGAAACCACCAGGACCTCTCCGGATTTGTCCTGGACGGAAAGGTTCATCTTTTCCTGCTCATCCTCGAAGATCCGCAATCCCAGGACTTTTTCGGCCAGGTAATCGGCAGCCGCCTCGTTGTCGCCTTTGCCAACGCCCAACAGGACAAGAAGTCCCGCGCCAATTTCTCCGACCACTTCAGATTCCACCAGCACACGGCAGCGCGCGACCCTTTGCACTACAGCTCTCATGGCAAACGATGATACGTGAAGAACCGCGCGGCGTCGGCTGATGACATTTCTAAACCGCCGCGGCACAACTGACATTGCTTTGCTCGGCCCAGCTTTTAGGCGAGAGTTTGATTGACTCTCCCCAATGTCGCCCATAAAATCGCGAGTTCCTATCTCATCCCAAGGAGCCCCTCACATGTTACGTCGCCCTTATCTGCATCGGGTGATGCTCGCTTGTGTGTTTCTGCTGTTGAGCAGCTTGATCATGGCCCAGCGGCTGCAAGCACAAAGTTCTTCATCCGCAACTGAAAATCCGTCGCCGGCGCAAACGCAGCCCGGCCCAGTAGCTTTCCACAATGATGTGGTCATCAAGGGCGGCACGCTGCTCACGGTGACGCACGGGCGCATTGAAAACGGCAGCATCTACATCCATAACGGCAAGATTGCAGCGATTGGCAAAACCGTCAACGCGCCGGCGAATGCGACGGTGGTCGATGCCACGGGCAAGTGGATCATGCCCGGAATCATCGATTGCCACTCACATATTGCGCTTGACGACGACGTGAACGAAGCCACCAGTCCCATCACCCCGCAGATGATGATGCAAGATGCCTTCGACTACACCGATAAAGCAATCTACCGCGCTCTGGCCGGTGGCGTAACTACTTCGCTCCTGCTGCACGGTTCGGCCAACATGATTGGCGGGCAGGCCGTAGTTATCAAGCACAAATACGGGCTCGGCCGCGATCAGATGATCTTTCCCGGCGCGCCACGGTCCATCAAGTTCGCCAGCGGAGAAAATCCAAAGCGGGTCTATGGCTCAAGGCATCAACTCCCCTCCACGCGCATGGGCAACTTTGAAGTGATGCGCACCTCTTTTGTCGAGGCCCGCGACTACATGCACGCCTGGGACGCCTATAACGCCAAAGTCAAGAATGGTGACAAGGACGCCGTTCCACCGAAGCGGGACCTGAAGCTGGATGCGCTGGCCGATATTCTTCGCGGAAAACTGCTGGTCCAGATTCACTGCTATCGCGCCGATGAGATGCTGACCGAAATGGCCATAGCCAAGGAGTTCGGCTACAAAATCCGCGCGTTTCACCACGCTCTGGAAGCGTACAAAGTGGCTGACAAAATCGCCGCCAACGGAGTTGCCGTTGCCACGTGGCCTGACTGGTGGGGGTTCAAAGTTGAAGCTTGGGACGGTATTCCCTGGAATGCCGCCATCGCCCTGCACAACGGAGTGCGGGTCGCCCTCAAGAGCGACTCCGCAGACGTGACCCGGCGGCTGAACCAGGAAGCCGGAAAGATCATGCACTACGGGGTGAGCGAAGATGACGCCCTGAAGATGATCACGCTCAATCCCGCATGGATCATCGGAGTGGATAACCGCGTGGGCTCGTTGGACGTGGGCAAAGACGCCGATATCACCATCTGGAACAGCTATCCTCTGTCTTCGTTCGCGCTTGTGGACAAAGTATTCATCGATGGCGACCTGTTCTTTGATCGCTCCCTCCCCGGCCTGGGCCTGACGCATGTGAAGGAGGAGGAATAGTTATGACGAAGCGACTCATTCTTGTCCTCCTCATGGTAAGCTGCGCGCTGGCCAAGCCGCGCGCCCACAGCAAGCCGGCCGCTCCCGCGAGCGATGCGATTGTCCTGCGCGGCGGCAAGCTGCTCACAATTTCACACGGCGTGATTGAAGACGGCGTTCTGGTGATGGAAAAGGGCCGCATCACGGCAGTCGGTGGGCCGCACACCGCCATCCCCAAGGGCGCAAAGATTATTGATGTGAAAGGGATGACCGTCTATCCCGGGCTCATCGATTCGGAAACCCATCTCGGTCTCACCGAAATTCCTGCGGTGCAAATGACCGATGACCTGGTGGAGATGAGCGACGAAATCATGCCGCACATGCACGTCTATGATGCCTTTCATGCCGAGAGCGCCGTCATCCCCGTAACGTGCATCAACGGCATCACCAACGCGATCGTTGCTCCTGCGAGCCGGGACACGCTGCCGGGGCAAGATTCTTTCATTCAGCTCGCCGGCAAATCAGCCGATGAAATGCTCTTAATTCGCGATATTGCCATGCCTCTGAACTTCACCGGCGCGCAACGGCGCAACCAGAGCTTTGAGCAGGCGAAGTATCCGTTTACGCGCATGGCCATGGCGGCACAACTCCGGCAGGCGTTCATCGACGCGCAAGAGTATGCAGACAACTGGACAGCGTATAACAAGAAAAAAGCCGCCAATCCTGACAAGGCTGGGCTTCCGCCCAAGCGGGACCTGAGAATGGAGGCCTTGATCCCCTATCTGCGCGGAGAAAAACCCGTGGTGCTGGGAGCTGAAGAAGCGAACGACGTGGAGACTGCCATGGGGCTGGCCAGGGAATTTCACCTCAAGGTGATTCTGAACCACCTCACGCATGCCTCGGCGATCCTGGACGAGATTGCTGCCAGCGGGTTTCCAGCGATTGTGGGGCCTATTTATGAACAGCCGAAAGATAACGAGCGCTACGACGCGGTTTTCAAGCTGCCGGCGGAGTTGGCGAAGCGTGGCGTGAAAATCGCATTTGCTTCATATGACGCTCACAATGCGCGCAACCTGCCCTACGCAGCCGGATATGCCACCGCGTTTGGACTGCCGCACGATGAAGCCCTGAAGGCGATCACGCTCAACCCCGCACAAATGTGGGGCGTGGATAAGGACCTGGGCTCGCTGGATGTGGGAAAAATGGGCAATGTGGTGGTGGCCAACGGTGATCCTCTCGACGTCAAGACAGACGTGAAGCACGTCTTCATTGATGGAGAGGAAATTCCGCTGGTCAGCCGACAGACTCGGCTGCGCGATCAGTACTGGAAGTAGCTTCAGATCTTTGGCCGCGAATGAACGCGAACGTCACCGCTGTTGATGTTTGGGTGGCTCGTGGACGTTCGCGGCTGTTCTTTAGGCGGCTAAAATAGTAATAATGGCTGATCTGGGAAAGCTGCTGGTCTTTCTGGGCGGCGTCATCATTTTGATCGGCGCGGCACTGCTCGTAGCAGGGCGCTTCCACCTGCCGCTGGGACGGCTACCCGGCGATTTCGTCTTCCGCGGCAAGAATTCGGTTTTCTACTTTCCTCTGGCCACATCCATCATTCTCAGCGTTCTTCTTTCTTTGATTGTGTGGCTTTTCAGTCGCGGCGCGCGTTAGCGAGCAACTGTTAAACTTTCGCTAGTGTCGTCTGATACGCAACTCGGGTTCACGTTTGAACAAGCGCCCACTCGCCGCATATGGCGCGTCGCCGACCTCGTCAGCGCTGTGCGCACCACCGTGGAACGCGGATACACGGACGTGTGGGTTGATGGCGAAGTTTCCAATTTCCGCCCCGCCCAATCGGGCCATTTGTATTTCACGCTGAAAGACGGTGATGCCCAGCTTCACGTAGTAATGTTTCGCAGCCAGGCGCGACTGCTGCGATTTCGTCCGGACAATGGCATGCAGATCATCGCCCGTGGCCGGGTCACAATCTACGACGCGCGTGGAGAACTGCAGCTCTCGGCCGAATTTCTGGAGCCTCTCGGCGCCGGCGCGCTGCAGCTTGCCTTCGAGCAGCTTAAGAAGCAACTCGCCGGCGAAGGATTATTCGACGCATCGCGGAAAAAACCCATTCCGCAACTGCCTCGCCGAATCGGCATCATCACTTCGCCTCGCGGTGCGGCTTTGCAGGACATGCTCCACATCCTGGGGCGGCGCCATGAGAACGTTGGCATCTTGATCTATCCCGCCCAAGTCCAGGGAGAAGCGGCTCCGGGCGAGGTGGCTGCGGGAGTGAAATACTTCAACCGCGCGAAGAACGTTGATGTGCTGGTCATCGCGCGCGGCGGAGGATCGCTGGAAGATCTGGCGGCATTCAACGACGAGAAGCTTGCGCGCGCGATCGCCGCTTCGGCGCTTCCCGTGATTTCCGCCGTGGGACATGAGACGGATTTCACTATCTGCGATTTCGTTGCTGACCTGCGTGCGCCCACTCCTTCGGCTGCAGCCGAACTGGTGATTGAATCCAAACACAAGCTTGCGGAGCATGTGGCGCATCTGCACCGGCGGCTCGACCGCGCCATGCGTTACCGCATGCTGATGGCGCGGAACCGGCTCACCGAACTGGCCCAGCACGGCGCCTTCATGCGAATTCAGGATCTGCTGGGCCGCCGCGGCCAGCGGCTGGACGAGCTCACGTTTCGCATGGCCAATGGCTATCGCCAAAGCCTGCGTGAATATCGGCGCCGGCTGGAGATTGCTTCGGCGCGGGTGCGCCACTTCGACTTTCGCCGCTCTCTGGCGATTACGCGGACAAAACTCGATGCCGGAAGCAACATGCTGCAAAGAGCTATGCAAGCACGGCTCGCGCAGCAACGGAATCGCATGGAACAGCTCACAGGGAAGCTCGATGCTCTTTCTCCGGTGAGGATCCTGGACCGTGGTTATGCGCTGGTATTCGACTCGGAGGGCAAACTGGTGAAAGATGCCACCCTGCTTTCACCAGGGGACCGAATATCAGCTCGCGTTTCGCGCGGAACTCTGGCGGCCGAAGTGAAGGAAACGAAGCCGGATTGATACGGGTTCACAAGCATGGCGACACCATCTTCAGGCATTCTCTCTGTGTGATAAAAAGAGAGAGCGATTCAGGTGCAGGATTGAGAAAGCTTTTCGGAACTGATGGAATCCGTGGCGTTGCAGGCGACTATCCTCTCGACAGGAAAACTGTCTACGCCATCGGGCACGCCATAGGTGATCATCTTCCGCCCGGTCCGCGCCGGATCGTCATCGGGCAGGATACGCGGGAATCTAGTTTCTGGATCGCGGCCGTACTTGCCGGCGGACTCAGCCAGGCAGGAGTCGAGGTGGAGAGCGCCGGAGTGATCACCACGCCGGGCGTGGCTTTCCTGACGCACACCGGCGGATTCTCTGCCGGGATTGTCATCTCCGCTTCGCACAATCCCTGGCAGGACAACGGCATCAAGCTATTTGGCCCGGATGGCTACAAATTGCCGGACGCCACGGAGCTCGAAATCGAGACCGAGATATTTGCTTTGCTCCACTCTCGTGAAGCAGTGGACGTCCGCGAACACCCGAATAACGCCAACCGGGTCCTGCACGCCGCCTACGTCAACTGGCTGGTCAAGCAACTTACTGGTGCAGAAAAGTTGCGCGCTGTGATTGACTGCGCCAACGGCGCAGCCTCCGCCATCGCGCCGGAAGTATTCAAGCGCTGCGGGTTACAGGCCGAATACACGCACAGTACTCCTGATGGCCGCAACATCAATGCACATTGCGGCGCGCTGCATCCTGAGATTGTGGCGCGGGAAGTGGTGGCGAGAAAAGCTGGCCTGGGCATCTGCTTTGATGGCGACGCTGACCGCGCGCTCTTTGCCGACCATGAAGGAAACATAGTGAACGGTGATGCGGTGATGCTGCTGCTTGCCCGCGAATTGCAGGAGCGGGGCGAGCTTGCGCAGAATACCGTGGTGGCGACTACCATGTCGAACATGGGACTGGAAATCGCGTTGCGGGAATCCGGCATGAAGATGTTGCGCGCGCCGGTGGGAGACAAATATGTTCTCGAAGAGATGCGGAAATCCGGCGCCGTGCTGGGTGGCGAACAGTCGGGTCACATCATTCTCTCGCGTGAAGCCACAACCGGCGACGGCCTGCTCACTGCGTTGCACGTCCTGCGGATCATGGCGCAGAGCGGCAAATCTCTGAAGCAGCTTGCGCAAGGGCTGAAAGTCTTTCCGCAAACCATCAAAAACGTGAGGGTACGCGAGAAGCTCCCACTGGACCAGATCCCGGAAGTTGTAACCGCGATTCAAAAGGCAGAAGGTGAGCTCAACGGAAACGGCCGCGTCAATGTCCGCTACTCAGGCACAGAAGCGCTGGCGCGCGTGATGGTGGAAGCGGCCAACCAGGAAACCGTTCACCGCCTCGCCGGCAGCATCGCCGGAGCAATTGAAAAAGCGCTGGGCATCACGTCATCTTGAAAGCCATGCTGCGGATGTGAGATAGTCCGCCGCGTGGACACTTCTCTCCAGATGTGGGTCCGGCGGATTGGCATTCCGGTTCTGCTTGCAGCGATTCTGCTCCTGATCTTTCCTGTTTCGGCAAGGATTGTCGGCCCGGTTCTCGGAGTAGCCGCATGGACTGGCGCCGCGGTGGGCTACATTTTTATCTTTCTGGGAATACCATTTCTGCTGGTCATCGTGGGAAGGCCCGTGTACAGGATGTTTCTCAAGCCTTATCTGCGAGCGCGCCGAATCCGGTTGATACGCGAACGGCGCCTGCTCCAGGAGGCCGCGGCCCGCGGCGACTCAGCGCAACGCTGAACTACTCCACGTCACGCCAGTTCGGTCCTACGCCTATCTCTACCGCGAGAGGCACCTTCAACTGGTATACGTTTTCCATCTTGTCGCGCACCAGTTCGCGCATGCTCTCGATCTCTGACTGAGGAACTTCAAAGACGAGTTCGTCGTGCACCTGCAGCAGCATACGGGATTTCAGCTTGCGCGCCTGCAGTTCGCGGTCAATCCGGATCATGGCTACCTTGATCAGATCGGCAGCCGTACCCTGGAGCGGCGTGTTGACGGCGGTCCGCTCGGCAAAGCCGCGCATGTTGAAGTTTTTGCTGTTAATGTCAGGGATGGGCCGGATGCGGCCGAAGAGCGTCTTCACCTTCTGCTCACGGCGGGTGTCGTCCAGCACGTGATCGATGAAAGCGCGTACGCCCTTGTACTTTTCAAAATAGGCTTCAATGAACTGTTTGGCTTCGCGCTGCTCGATGCCGAGTTGCTGCGATAGCCCGAATGGCGAGAGACCGTATACAATCCCGAAATTTACAGCCTTGGCGCGTCGGCGGTGTTCTGGGTTGATCATCAGCGGCGGCACGCCAAAAACCTGGGCGGCAGTAAGAGTGTGGACGTCATCGCCGCGGCGGTAAGCCTCCACGAGCAGCTCATCTTCTGAAAAGTGCGCCAGCAGCCGCAGTTCAATTTGTGAGTAATCCGCTGAGAGCAGCACATGCCCGGGCTCGGCGATGAAGGCAGCCCGGATCTCGCGCCCGAGCTCGCTGCGGATGGGAATATTCTGCAGGTTGGGATTGATCGAAGAAAGCCTGCCGGTGGCTGTGCCCGTCTGGTTAAAGGTCGTGTGCAGGCGCCTGGTGGCGGGGTTCAGCAGAACGGGCAGAGCGTCGACATAAGTGCTTTTGAGCTTGGAAAGCTGGCGGTAATCCAGCACCAGTCGCGGGACCTCATGCTCTGCAGAGAGCTCCTCAAGCACGTCAACGGCTGTGGAAATAGTTTTGCCTTTTCCATACTTCACCGGCTTGGGCAGGTTGAGCTTGTTGAACAAGACATCGCCGAGCTGTTTGGGCGAGTTGATATTGAAATCATGCCCGGCTTTTTGGTGGATTTCGCGCGCCTTGCTGTCGCACTCCTTCTCCAGGTGTACAGAAAGCTGGCTGAGTATCCCCGTGTCAATCTTCACGCCTGCGTCTTCCATCCGCGCCAGCACGGGGACGAGCGGCAGGTCGATATCTTCATACACCTGCATCAAGCCGCAGTCTTCCACTTCTTTACGCAGCGCGGCGGCGATGCGACCGGTTAAGTCAGCGGCTTCGCCGAGAGAATCCGAGAGCTTCAGGTTAAAACTGCGGACCGCGATTTCCGGCAGCGAGTGCTTCGGATAGGTGGGATTCACCAGGTAGGAATAGAGCATCGGCTCGTCACGCACACCGGCGAGTTCCACGCCACGGCGGCTCAGCTCATGGACGGCGGCCTTGTAGTCATGCACCGCTTTGGGCACTTTGGCGTCATTAAGAACTTCGCGCAACTCTGCCGAGATCTCATCGGCATTGATCGCAGCCAGAAATGCTTTTCCCAGCTCCACTGACATGGCCAGCTTCAGCGGCGCGGCTTCCGGCTGATCCTGAAGCAACGACGGCTGAGCGGCGAACGGCAGGCTGGTCGAGTCCTGTTCCGTTGTTTCTTCATCGCTTTCGTCCGGCGTCGGTTGCGCAACAGCAAATTCAAATGCCAGCGCCAACGGCGCATTTGCCTTTGTCAGCGCGTGCAGCTCTTTCAACGACTTCAGTTCGCGATAATCGGTCTCTTTGACTTCAATACCCTGTACCAGTTCTTTGAGAAGTGTTGTGAACTCCAGCTCGCTGAAGAGCTTGCGCAGAGCGTCATTGTCCGGCTCGCCCGCAATCATCTTCTCAGGCTGCAGTTCGATATCAACATTCTGGTCGATGGTGACCAGCTGTTTGCTCCAGAGGATGGTGTCCCGGTTGTTCTGCAGCGACTCGCGATATGTCTTGCGTTCCACTTCGGCGGCGTGTTCCAGCGCGTTTTCGAGTGTTCCGAAGCGCTTGATGATCTCAACGGAACCTTTGTCGCCAATGCCGGGAGCGCCGGGAATATTGTCGATGGAGTCGCCGCGCAGAGCCATCACGTCAATCACCTGCTCCGGGCGCACGCCGAGGATTTCTTCCACCTTCGGCGTGTCGCAAATCAGATTGTCTTTGGGGGGATTGAGAACGCAGACCTTGTCATTCACCAGTTGGAGCATGTCCTTGTCACTGGAAACAACAAACACTTTGTAGCTTTGGGCTGCGGCCTTGCGCGCCAGAGTCCCAATCACGTCATCAGCTTCAAAGCCCTGCTGCTCCAGAATCGGTATGCGGTAAGCCTCGAGAGCGCGGCGGATGTAGGGCACCTGCTGGGCCAGGTCGGGAGGCATCGCCGCCCGTTGCGCTTTATAGCCGAGATACTCCACTTCCTTGAAGGTCTGGCTTTTGATGTCAAATTTCCGCACCGAGGTCACAGCTTTGGCCTGCTCATCACGGAAGGTTGGGCCGGCAACGTCAAACACCGCGGCCAGGTATTCAGGATTGAAATCGGCGCGCAGCTTGCGCAGCATATTGACAAATACGTAAGTCGCGGCCGTAGGCACGCCCGTCTTGGTGGACATGGGTCTCTGCCGCGCCATGGCATGGTAGGCGCGGAAAATGAAGGACATCGTGTCCATAAGAAAGACACGGCCTTTCTGCGCGGGTTTGGATGCGGTGGCCATCTCGGGCTAGTTAGATTGTAAAGAAAGTTGGCCGATTCGAGCGAAGGGATCACAGTGCGCGAATGGCAACGGCAATTTGAAGCTCAGCAAAGCCGCATAAGGTGATGAGGATGTATGCGGACAGCCGTTCAAGTCGAGTGGCTTCGGTCAGGGCGAGGCAAGCCTGAGGGAAGTTCAGACCACCGTAAAACTGAGTTCCCTGCCAGATTCGCCCTTCGTGGCGGGATGTTTCAGTGCTGCGACATCGAACCCAGTTCCGGCGGGAATGACGGCCGGACTGAGCCGCAGGCCTTCCGGTTCCTGAATTGCCTGGATAGTCACCCCAAAATATTTCGGAAACTGCACATTCTCGCGCGAACCACAGCACAGGTACAGCGACATAAGATCGCAGAACTGAAGGACGTCAGTGAGGATTTCGAGCTCGTCTGTTGATCTGCTTTGGCTGGAAGCGAGTTTCTTCTGCTTTCCGGCTTCAAAATCAAGAAACTGATCCAGCCGTGCGCGATCCGCTGAAGTATCCTGTGCGGATTTGGTCCGATATTCCGCCAGTCGCCAGAAATGCCTGCTCACCATGTACCCGCCCGCGGGTGATGTGGAAAGAGCAATTTCAAGCGACCTTGTCCAGGCACTCAGGAACTGGGCCACGCTGACCTGCAGGAACGAACATGGCGCGTGTTGCTGAACAGAGCGGCTGCGCATGACAGCTTGAGCGTCCGGCATGCCCCAACCGGCATCATGCAAGGCAATGGCGCGGACGAGTTCCGCTTCGAGCTTCGGAACCTGCTCTCCTGCCAAATTCGCCGCAATCTCTCCCGCCAGAGCAGCGTGCGATGGCTGGGTTATCATCCAGCAGCTCTCATAGTGTGCGCGCTGCAAAGGTTCGACGGCGTGCCACGCCGGGACGAAGGCGGCGTCGGATGCAGCCGGCGCCAGCGGTTCAACAGGACAAAGGATCATCGCGCAGCTCTTATCCAGGACGGCGTTTGGCCATGCGCGCGGATGCCGCCGCGGCTTTTGCGGGTCCGCTGCTCGACGGCGGTTTCTTCATCCCATCCAGCAGCTCTTTCAAGGCCACTGCATTGTTGTGTTCAGTGTTTTTGGAAGAGTAAATCAGGGTCACGTCCCGGGATTGGTCCATCAGTTCGTAGAGTTTTTTCAACTCTTCTGTTGCCTCGGGCGTACAAAGCTCCCTGAAATAGCGCTTCTTAAACACCGGCCAGTTGTCTGTGGAGTGATACCACTTGCGCAAGGTGGCGGACGGCGCCAGGTCCTTCATCCAGTGGTCGATGTGGGCTTGTTCTTTCTTGATGCCGCGCGGCCACAGGCGATCAACCAGCACGCGCTCACCGTCGGAAAGCGAGCGTTTCTCATAGGCGCGTTTGATCTTCACCGGCATGGCGATGAAAACAGCGAGCAACGGTTTGCAAATCGCCGCCCTACAGACATAATAGTCATTTGATGCAGAAGGCGTCCACACTTCTACTTCTTGTCCTCGCGGCAGCGCTGCTGAGCGCGGCGGGCTGCGGGAAAGATAAAAGCAAAATGTCCGACGCAGAACTCGGGTTGAATGCCCAGCAGGCACAGGGACGCCGTATTTTCAGCCTCGATTGCCAGAGCTGCCATCCCGCGTACTCAACCCACGGCAACAAAGGGCCGGGACTGGAAGGACTCTACAAAAAGCCTTATTTTCCCAGCGGCCTTACCGCGACGGACGAGCATGCCACAGAGACGATTATGCGGGGGCGAAACATGATGCCGGGTTTCGGCAACCAGTTGTCGCCCCAGGAAATTCAGGATCTGCTGGCGTACCTGCACACGCTGTAAGGCTCCAACAATCTACCCTCATTTTCGCTCCCAATCATGCGTTCCGGAGCATATACTTTTCTGGCAAGTTCGCGGCCCCCAGCCGCCGAGTTCAGCGAGAGTAGCCATGGAAGCCAAGCCAGTAGCACTCATTAGCATGCCGTCGCTTTCCGCCGGTATTCCTTCCATTCAACTTGCCCTGCTCAAGCCTGTTCTGGAACAGGCAGGGATTCCCGCGCAGACGTTCTCCATGTTCATGTACCTGGGGGACCAGATCGGCTGGCGCTTGAGTGAGAGCCTGGCCGAGGTCTGGCCGAACCTGCTGGGCGAGTGGGTCTGGTCCAAATCGGCTTTTGCAGATGAAACCAATGAAGACGTGGATGAATACTTTCAGGCCCATCACGAATCGCTGGCGGGAATGTGCAGAAATGCGGGCTGCACCCCGGAAGACCTGCGCCGCATGCGGGATGAAGGCGCGCCCGAGTTCATTGACTTCTGCCTGCAAAGCACGGACTGGAGCAGGTTCGGGCTGATCGGATTTACGGTTGTCTACCAGCAGCTTCTGGCCAGCCTGGCTTTGGCGCGCGCGCTGAAGAAACGCTATCCGCACATCCCCATCATCATGGGCGGCGGCAGCATGGAAGACGACATCGCGGGCGAGATCATGAAGGGCTGTCCGCAGATTGACTATGTACATTGCGGTGATGCGGAGGTCAGCCTCCCACAATTTGTCCAAAGGCTTTACTCCGGGCAGAGCATGGAAGGGCAGGCTGGGATCATGTGGCGCGATGCCAGCGGCGCGGTGCAATATGCCGGCCGCGCGCCCAATTTCATGGCCATGAATGAGACGCCCACGCCCGACTTCGACGAATATTTTTACGCCCGCAGCCAGTGCGGATATGAAAGCTACGAGGGATCGCGCGAGCTGTTGCTGCCCATTGAAACCTCGCGCGGCTGCTGGTGGGGAGAGAAAAACCATTGCACTTTCTGCGGATTGAACCGCTCCGGCATGGAGTACCGCGCCAAGAGCGTGGAGAACGTGATCGAGCAACTGAATGCGCTGTCACGCCGCTACGCATGGTTCCGCTTTTTCGCCATCGACAACATCATGTCGCCCGAGTACATTGAAAAGCTTTTCGGGCGGCTGCGCACAGCCAATTGCGATCTGCAGGTGCATTACGAGGTCCGGCCGAACTTCTCCCGCACCCAGCTCGGACGCATGCAGCGCGGAGGGCTTCTTTCCATTCTGCCCGGTGTGGAAAGCTTCTCCACCAATATCCTCAAGAGCATGAGGAAGGTCACCACAGGCATGCGCAACGTAGAACTGGTGAAATGGTGCACCTACTATGGCATGGACGTGACCTACAACATTCTTTGCCGCTTCCCCAATGAGACGGAAGAAGACTACCGCAGCCAGTGCGAGATCATGGAGAAGATCCCCCACCTCCAGCCTCCCTACGCCGCGGTGATGGCGCGGGCCGACCGCGGTTCGCCGATGTTTACCCAGCCGAAATCGCAGGCAATCTCGGAACTCACGCCCTTCGACTGCTACAACTACCTTTTCCCCAAAGGCAAGTTTGACCTGCGCCGCATCGCGTACTTCTTCCAGCACGATATGGCGGGAACTGTGGGCCAAGCGCATTATCAGGCGGTTTTTGATTCGGTGGACTACTGGCGCGACCGGTGGGCTTCCGGCCCGCGGCCTTACATGACCTATCGCAAGGGCTGGACCATGATCGTCATTGAAGACGGGCGTGAACAGCCGTCGCGCCGCTATCAGTACGAAGACGGCCCGGCGGCGCTGTATGAATATTGCGCCGACGCGCGGACCCAGAAAGACATTGCGGCAAACTTTGGCGACGAACCATGGATCAAGAATTCTCT
Organism: Candidatus Angelobacter sp.; assembly: GCA_035712465.1. Classification (GTDB taxonomy): domain Bacteria; phylum Acidobacteriota; class Terriglobia; order Terriglobales; family Acidobacteriaceae; genus Angelobacter. Next base: position 171,315 of record DASTAS010000011.1, on the reverse strand, counting down.
GCAGGAGTTTCTGGACAAATCGCTGATGCTGTTCCTCGATGGTCGCTACCTGAGCCTGGCCTTGCCGGAAAACCGGTTCTTCGGCTTGGAAGCGAGCCCGGCAGCGCAAGCCGTGTACGCGGCAGTGTGAAGCGGCCCTAAGTGCGCATTCTTCCGGGACCAGAAATTTTGCTTTGTGGGTACCCTGAGCCCGACTGACTTGCGGTGGCGACCGCCTGCGCGGCCCTCGCCTGCTCGACTTCCGCAAACTGCTCTTCTTCCTTCAGAACTTCTTCGTATTCCACGCCCTCCTGATACCAGAGGCGCACGTTGCGCCAGGCTACCAGGCAGCAGAGCGGATAGGCGAGCACCGCAAATATCCATGGCGTCCATGGGCCCAGGCCGACAAAGATCAGCCAGGTATAGAGCGCAGCCAGGACCGCAGCGAGCGCGCACTGGGCCCAGTTCACCGGAATGTATTGCAAATGGCGGTTGCGCTGGCGTTCAACCTCCACTGGTTCGCGTTCCAGCAGGGAATTGGCCAGGTCAACCGCGATCAGGAAAACAAGGATTGTGGCGATAGTGTATGCAAACAACCGGAACACACGCGAGTGAACAAACGCAGAAGCCGCGAACAAAGCCGAAGCAGCCAGAGGCGAATATCTACCCAGAGGCGCATGACACGCGCATATGCGGGCGGCAAATGTGTTCCAGTACTGGCGCAGAGAGCTCATCGGATGAGCGAATGATATGCGCTGAGAGTCGCGCTGCCAAAGTTACTTCCGTTTGTGAAGCGAACAGGCGGCCCGGACATCGTACAATAAGAAGTTAGCTTCCATTGACCATGGCCAGCCCTGTCGAACTCGTACAAATCGATCTTGCCCCGCGCCGGCGACAACCCAAGCCGGCATGGCTGCGCGCGCGGGCTCCGCTGGGCGATAACTACCACGATCTCAAGCGGCTGGCGCGCACGCTGGAACTGCACACGGTGTGCGAGTCCGCGCAGTGCCCCAACATCGGCGAGTGCTGGAACCACAAGACAGCCACCTTCATGCTGCTGGGAAATCTTTGTACCCGGCGCTGCGGCTTCTGCGCCGTCCCCAAGGGCAAGCCTGAGCCGCTGGATTGGGATGAGCCCCGGCGCGTTGCCGAAGCAGTGGCGACGCTGGGGCTGAAACACGCGGTGGTAACCAGCGTGAATCGCGATGACGATAATGTCGGCGGCGCAAAAATTTTTGCCGAGACCATTCGCCAGATCAGGCTGCAGGCGCCCGGCTGCCACGTGGAAGTTCTGATTCCGGATTTCCAGGGCCGCGAAGATTGTCTGCAGATCGTGGTTGAAGCCAGGCCGGAAGTGCTGAACCATAACACGGAGACGGTGCCGCGGCTCTATCGGACCGTGCGCTCCGGCGCGCGCTACCAGCGGACGTTGGACCTGCTGAGCAACGTGAAACGCTTTGCTCCCGGCATGGTGTCAAAGACCGGATTGATGGTTGGCATCGGCGAGACCATGGACGAACTGCTGGACGTCTTCCGCGATCTCGCGGCGAGAAAGGTTGACATCCTTACCGTCGGGCAGTACCTGCGGCCTTCCAAAGACCACCTTCCCATTACGCGCTACTACACGCCGGATGAGTTCGCCTTGCTGAAGCGCGAAGCTCTGCAGATGGGCTTTCGCCATGTGGAAAGCGGCCCGCTAGTGCGCTCGTCCTACCATGCTCACGAGCAAGCGGAGAGCACAGGATTGAACGTGTTGAAGCAGTAAGTCTGGAAACGGCAGCGGGCAGATCAGCGCCAGCTTTCACAACCCCGCCATATCGATTGCTCGATGAGTGAAATCAGCTCCATTCGAAGCTGGCTTTCGTGTGCGTCTCTTAGCCATTTGCCATTGAATGGAGCGCACCGGCGCGATCATCGAAATAACCATTCTGAAAATAAAGTTGACCATCTTCTGCGCTTCGCATGGTTCCGGACCCGCTTCGACCAGGACGAGACGAACCCCTTCATTCGCTAAAGATTGCTTACGAAATGCCATCATGACAAGCCTCTGGACCGCGCTTTTTTAACCGCCTGTGGCCGGGCACGATGCTCAAAAAAACTTGACGCGGCTGCGGTCTCTGGCGGCACTCCTGCACGGATCGCGCGCAGGTGTCTAATTTTCTTGAGCCAGTACATGGCTTTTCTCCGCTTGGGCGCCCTGCAAAGGGGCCCGCGAGCGGCGATTCCTGGGTAACAGTGAATCGCCAGCTACGGGCCCCGGAGTTGAGCAGTGAGGACCAAACCAACCGCTCAGCAGGCATCCACTCGAGTCTCGCCCCAACCCGGACCTTGGGGATTTGGCAGTATCTAAAGTGCTCTGCAGGTAAAGGCGGAATTCGACGTTCGAAACGGATCAGATAATCTTGTTTTCGGTAAAAAATCAGACTATGCTCTTGCGCAATTCTTAATCTCGCGAGCATACCGGTTCATTAGAAGATCCTTATTCTTACCGAGTGAGGCCATGTTAGATTCTTTTCCCGAACCGATCAGTCAACTGATCGAACGCTGGAAAACGGGTGATCGAGAGGCAATCAATGCACTTTTTCCTTTCATCTATCGGGAACTGCGCTCGCTTGCTCACTGGTATATGCGAGGAGAACGCTCCAACCACACCTTGCAAACCACGGCCCTGGTGCATGAAGCCTATTTGCGTCTGGCGGAACAGGGGCCATTCCAAAGCCAGAGCCGGGAACAATTGGTTGCCGTGGCAGCCATGCTGATGCGACAGATCCTGGTGGACTCGGCGCGTGCGTATCGCGCAGAGAAAAGAGGAGCCGGCCTTAACGTGCAACTGGACGAGGAGTTCGAGTTCCCCGGGCATCAGCACCTGGACATCATTGCTTTGGATGAGGCTCTGCATGAGCTCTCGCGGCTCGATCCCCAACAGGGACGCATTGTGGAGCTGCGCTGCTTTGGAGGCCTGACCGTAGAGGAAACAGCGGCTGTTCTTGGAATTTCCACTGCCACTACCAAGCGCGACTGGAGCATGGCGAAGGCGTGGCTCACGCGCGAATTACGGAGGGGCGGCGATGCAAAAAGCACGGACCTGGGACAAAATTAAGCAAATCTTTGGCGCTGCCCTGGAAGTGGAACCAGCAGGAAGATCTGCGTTTCTGCGCCAGGCCTGCGGCGGCGACGAGAGCCTTTTAGCTGAAGTGGAATCACTGCTGGCAGCCCATGAAGATCCTGCCAACCTCTCACAAAATCCTTGGCACGATGCGTTTCCGCTAGAGATGCAGGTCCCTGCAGCCATCGGCCCGTATTGGCTGGTCAGGAAATTGGGCGAAGGCGGCATGGGTGAAGTCTGGCTGGCGGAGCAGACTGCGCCAGTGAGACGGCAGGTCGCTCTCAAGCTCATCCGTTCGGGAATCTACAGCGGGTCTCTGCTGCAAAGGTTCAAATGGGAGCGGCAGTCGCTGGCGATGATGGACCATCCTGCGATCGCCAAGGTGTTTGAAGCCGGGTCAACGCTGGCCGGTCAGCCGTACCTGGTAATGGAATATGTCCCCGGCCAGCCGATCACGGATTATTGCGATGAAAAGAAACTGACGATTCGGGAGCGGCTGCAGCTCTTTATTCTCGCGTGCGAAGGAGTGCAGCATGCTCACCAGAAGGCGATCATTCACCGCGATCTGAAACCGGCCAACATCCTGGTGGTGGAGGTGGACGGCCAGCCGACGCCGCGGATTATTGATTTTGGGCTCGCCAAGATGACGGCTCCTGCGGCGGACGAACAGACGCTCCTCGAGACGCAGGCAGGCAGCTTTCTGGGAACACCAGGCTATATCAGTCCGGAGCAGGCCGGGGGTGGAACAGAAGATGTGGACACACGGACGGACGTGTATTCGCTGGGTGTGGTGCTTTACGTATTGCTGACGGGCTCTTTGCCCTTTGACACGAAGACGACTCCGGTCCATGAATTTTTGCGACGCTTGCGGGAACAGGATCCACCTAAACCGAGTAACAGAGTCGCCGGCGAGAAAGAAACAGCCACATCCACTGCATCGGCCCGGGCAACGGAACCGCGACATCTGCGGACATTGCTCACAGGCGACCTTGACTGGATCGCGATGAAAGCGCTGGAGAAGGACCGCAACCGGCGCTATGGCGCGCCATCTGAACTTGCGGCAGATATTCGGCGTTACCTGAACAACGAACCGATCGCGGCACGTCCGGCAAGCACGAACTACAAACTGCGGAAGTATGTACGCCGGCATTGGATTGGAGTGGCTTTTGGCGCGGCGATGGTTTTTCTGCTGGTTGGATTTAGCGTAATACAGGCCAGACAGTTGCGGCGCATCACGCGGGAGCGCGACCGGGCGGACCGCGTAAGCGACTTCATGACGCAAATGTTCAAAGTGTCCGATCCCAGCGAGGCGCGCGGCAACAGCATAACAGCTCGCGAAATTCTGGATAGGGGCTCAAAGGAGATTGAGACCGGCCTCAAGACCGACCCGGAACTCAGGGCGCAAATGATGGAGACGATGGGAGGGGTCTACGAGAGCCTGGGACTTTATAACCGCGGAACCGAGCTGTTGAAACAGACCGTGGCCCTCCGCCGTGAAATGCTGGGCGCCAACAACGTACAAACCTTGCGCTCTGAGCAGCAGCTTGGCCTCGCCTTGCTGCAGGCAGGCCACTATGCGGAAGCCAGAAACACGGAAGAGGAAGCGGTGAGCACCGGAAGCCGGGTATTGCAGCCGGATAATCCTTCCCTCCTCCGGTCCCGGCGCGCTCTTGCGGAAGCCATATCGTTTCTTGGCCATTCTGCGGAGGCGGAGAAGTCACTCAGAGAAGTGCTGGCAATGCAGATCAGGATTCTTGGTCCTGAGAACCCTGATGTTCTATCTACAAGGTACAACCTTGGAACAACGCTGGGTATGGAAGCAAAATTTGCCGAAGCGGAGAAGTTTCAACGCGAAACTCTTGATATCGACCGCCGCGTCCTTGGGCCGGAGCATCCACAGACCATTATTGAAATGCTTGCTCTCGCATTCACGTTGAATGCGCAGTACAAAGATACACAGGCAGAGAAACTACTCCGCGAGACACTGGACGATGCACGCCGCGTTCTGGGACCGGAACATCCGGATACGCTTTCAGCCATGGTGGCGCTCGGCTGGACACTGGCCAAGGAAAAACAATATCCGGAAGCCGAGAAATTACAGTCGAACGTCGTAAACATTAGCCGTCGAGTTCTTGGAGCCGAGCATCCAGACACACTGAGTGCCATCGCCAGCCTGGGAGTTACCCAGATGCAGGAGAAGAAATACACGGCGGCGGACAAGGCGCTGCGGCAGGTTATGGAAACTGAGCGCAGAATTTTGGGACCTGATCACCCGGAAGTCGCAAAGACGGCATACAACCTGGCTTGCGTACGCGCTAAGGTCGGTGACCACGACGAGGCGCTAACATTGTTGCGCCATGCTGTAGATCACGGACTCAATAATCTGGATATGTCGCTGATGGGGACAGACCCGGACCTTGCCGACTTGCAGGGCGACCCGCGCTTCACCGAACTGGCATCCTTGGCCAAGTCACGGGCGGAGGCACAGGGCGGTTCCAAGTAACTGGCAAGAAAGAAGGCGCACCCGCAGAAGCACGTGCCGCGGCCAAGAGCAACATTCGTTTTCGGCCAGGCTGGTTGCGGAACAACTGGAGAAGAAGGTCGGTGTACCATTTCGCGGGCGACTTCAGGCGAAGAAAATGCTAATGTGAGTAGATTTTGGCCGCTTCGTAGTCGGAAGTGGCTGGAGCTTTGCCTCGGAAAGCCTCCCAGGAGGCCCCGGAGTTTCGGGCTCGCTCTTTCACAACTGAATATTCACATTACGGGGTGGCGCACTATTGCTTCAGCAGCGCAGCTTCGAGCAACGCCGGGGTGACCGTGGGGTGACTCCGCCTAAGTCCTTTAGAATCCTGATTGACCCGGTTGGGGGTAGGGGCTGCACCCTAACGCACATGAGTGAAGCCCCCTTTCTTTGCGATCGGTTGGGTTACCAGACTCTGCAGGCGTCCCGGCGGACCATGGGCTGGCCGGCTTTGCAGCCCCAGGCCTTCTCGAATTCAGGCATGTTGCTGACCACGCCATTCACGCGGAACCGGCCGAGCGAGTGTTCATTGGTCAGGGCCTGCAAACGGGCGGCCTGGGGCCGCACGTTCTGGCACCACACCTGGCCCCAGCCGAGGAACAGTCGCTGCTCGGGAGTGTAGCCATCGAGTTTGGCAGGGACGTGGGGGTCATGGGGCATGCTGGCGAGCAGAGCCATGAGCGCAATCCTAAGGCCGCCGTTATCAGCGGTGTTTTCGCCCAGCGTAAGTTTGCCTTTTTCATGCACGTCATCCACGGCCACAAAGCCGTCGTACTCGTTCACGATGCATTGGGCGCGCTGCTCAAACGCTTTGGCGTCTGCCTTGGTCCACCAGTCGTGCAGGTTGCCCTGCGCGTCGAAGAGCCGGCCCTGATCGTCAAAGCCATGGGTCAGTTCGTGGCCGATGACGGCGCCAATGCCACCGAAGTTCACGGCATCGTCAGCCTTGAAATCGTAGAACGGCGGCTGGAGAATGCCGGCGGGGAAGTTGATGTCGTTCTCATCAGGACTGTAGTAGGCGTTCACGGTGGGCGGAGTCATGAGCCATTCTGATTTGTCGAAGGGCTTGCCGATCTTCTGAAGCTCACGGTTGACTTCAAAGGCGTTGGCGCGAAGGGAATTTCCCAGCGCATCTCCGCGGACGATCTTCAGCTTGCTGTAATCTCGCCATTTCGAGGGATAGCCGATCTTGTTCTGGATGGCGTCCAGTTTGATCAGCGCCTGCTTTTTGGTGGCTTCCGTCATCCAGTCGAGCCCGGTGATGTCGCGGCGAAGAGCGTCTTCCACCTGTTTGACCATGGCCAGCGTGCGGGCCTTGGCCTCAGGCGGAAAGTATTTTTCCACATAGAACTTGCCCAGGGCTTCACCGAGATCGTTGTCTACGGAGGCCGTGCAGCGCTTCCAGCGGGCGCGCTGCTCTTTGGCTCCGGTGAGGATTCTGCCGAAGAAGTCAAAGTTCTCTTTGTCGAACGGCTCCGGCAGGACTTCCGCCTGGCCGTGCACCAGGTGCCAACGCATGTAAGTCTTCAAATCGTCCAAGCTGGTGTTGCTGAGTTCGGCGTTGAGCGCTTTGAAAAAGTCCGGATTCACCACATTCAGGCTGGAAAATTTGGGAGCGTCAATGGCGGTGAGATAGCGCGGGAATGAAAGCACCGGGGTGAGCGCCTGCCACTGCTGCGCAGTCAGCTTGTGGTAAACGTTCGCCGGGTCGCGCCGCGACACGCGGTCCATGGAGCCCTTGGCCAGCGCGGTCTCAATGTTCATGACGGCGGTGGCTTCCTGGGCGGCTTTTTCGGGAGCGTCGCCCATCAGCTTGAACATGTTTGTTACGTGCTGAACGTACTGCTTTCTGAGCTCCACGGATTTGGGATCGGTCTTAAGGTAGAAGTCGCGATCCGGGAGCGAGAGGCCGCCCTGGTCAGCCTGGGCAATCACCTCTTTGGCATTTTTGAAATCTGGTCCGGAGCCAAAACCAAAGAACACGTCAATGCCGTCGCGGTGCAGCGAAGCAAGCAAAGACGGTAGTTCGCTCTTGCTCTTGATGGCGTCAATACGGTCGAACTCCGGCTTGAGGACGGCAATGCCTTTACCGTTGATGGCGGCCACATCCATGCAGCTTGCGTAGTAGTCGCCGATCTTCTGTTCGTTGGGATCGCGATCTTTGGCGTTTGCAGCCTTCTCCAGAATGCCTCGCAGTTCAGCGCGGTTGCGCTCGGCCAGTTCGTTGAACCGGCCCCAGGCTGCCTGGTCGGGAGGAATGGGATTGTTCTTCATCCAGCCGCCGCAGGAAAACTGGTAAAAGTCGACGCAGGGATTAACGCTCTTGTCGAGGGCGGAAGCATCAAAGCTGGGAATTTGCTTCATCTCAGCGCTCTGCGTCTTGCCGGTAGAGGTTGTTTGGGCATTGCCGGCCAGAGCCAGGCAGGTAGCCAGAAAAGCCATAACGATCGTCAGGAGTTTGCGCATCTGAATTTTTGCCTCAAGAAAAGCGGAGTCATTACTTCGTTCTGCAACGATTGCGTATTTACAAGCAAGCGAACATTTTAGACGCAGAGTGCGGTACTTGGGTAGCGAGCGTCTTCATTCAATACGAGCGCAGCGACAGAATTAAAACATCAAGACCAGCAGAGAGCCCGGCTTGCGTGGCGAGCTGCAAGCAACAGGAGCATAAAAGCAGTTTGGTTGGAGCTTTTACCGTTTGCGGTGTGGAGCGCAGCGACAGAATTAAAGATCAAGACCAGCAGCGAGCCCGGCTTGCGTGGCGAGCTGCAAGCAACAGGAGCATAAAAACAGTTTGGTTGGAGCTTTTACCGTTTGCGGTGTGGAGCGCAGCGACAGAATTAAAAGATCCGGAAGTGGATGGTCAGGTACTTTTTAGGATTCTCACGTATAGCTTTGATCAGCGTGCGAGTCTCCATCATCAACTGATCAGTATTGTTGTAGAGCGAAGGGTCTTTCAGAATGCGCCCGGCGCTGCCCTGTCCGGCTTCCAATTGGTCAGCGATGCGGGAAATTTTATCCATGGTGTTATGCAGCTTCTGGGCAAACTCCTGGTTCTTGGCGAGCAAACCTATGGCGCCCTTGCCGGCGTTGACATCATCCATCAGTTTGTTGGCTTTGGCCAGCGTCTGGTTGGCGTTGTTGTAGAAGGCGTCATCTTTCAGGAACTTGCCTGCGCTGCCCTTGCCGGCGTTGATGTCATCCACCAGCCGATCGAGCTTGTCGACGGTGTCATTGGCTTTCCGGTAAAGCGTTGGGTCGGCAAACAGCTTCCCGATGGTCCCCTTGCCGTTGCTGACGTCGGCGACAAGGTCCTGGACTTGATCGACGAGCGTATTGATCTTCCTGAGCAGAGTCGGATCGTAGATGACTCCGTGCAGCGTGCCTTTACCGCTTTCAACCTCGGAGACGATCCGGTCCAGTCGTTTGACGAGGTTGTCCATATTCACGAGGGTGCCCTGGCTGCTGCGGACCACATCTTCAATTCCGGGAGCGTTCTCATGCGGCAGCTCGTCACCGTCGGAGATGACCGGCGCTTGCGGAGGCTGCTGATTTTCAATGTCTATGAAGGACTCGCCGAGCACGCCGGCGGTCTTCACAGTAGCCGTGCTGTCCTTGTGGATAAGATGGGCGAAATCCTGGTTGATTTTCATCGTGACTCTGACTGGTGTTTGCGGCCGGTCCGCAATTACTCGCACGCTGCTGACATTGCCTACGGGTACGCCCTGCAGATCAACGGGCTGACCGTCACGCAGCCCCTCAGCGTTGTCGAAATACGTGACCAGAGTGATTTTTCGGGTGAAGAAGCCGCCTGTCCCGCTCATCAAAAAGACCAGGATCGCGAGGACCACCGAAGCGACAACCACGGTTATCCCGACGCGAAGTTCAGACCACCTGAGTTGCTTTTGACTCGGCAATTGAATGCAGTCCTGAAAAAAATCATATCAGAAAGGTGTTTAACCTCCGTAACCCAAAAAGCGAACGGAACTGATCTCAGAAAAGCTCGCCGGAACGGAGATAAGCCGCAGTTTCCACATTACACCGCCTTAAAGCTTCGTGAACAAACGCCGGCGAAGAAGTACGCAAGCGCGGCGCAAGCCAGTGTAATCGTTAACCCAAAGTGGATGGCGATCACCATGGCCATCACCGAGCCCAGGACACTGGCGGCGGCATTCAGGGCCCAGGCCCATTCCACGGTATTGACCAACCGCAGGCCTGTCGGAAACGGCATGCCCATGAGGAAGCCCAACGGTATCAGGATGAGGCCACTCAGCAGCAACTTCAATGAGAATGCATACCCTACTGTTGTTGAAAGCAGCCATGGAACCAGCACAAGATCGAGCGCAATCACGGCAGTGATGATACTGAGTAATGCAAGAAGCGTTCGGCCACCTGAAATATATTGCCTCGCGGCGATGCTGCCGGCGCCGCTCGAAAGCAAGAGAAGAAACACTACAACCGTGAGCGCGTATGTGGGATGTCCGAGAAACAGTACGAAGCGCTGAATCAGGGAGATCTCCACCAGAATGTAGCCGAAGCCCAAAGCAATAAAGTAAAGCAACGCGGGCAAAGGAGGCCGTATGGTTCCAGCCTGGCGACCGTGGAGAGCCAGCGGCAGAATCAGAAACGCCAGCACCGCCAACACGGAGATGATCAGAAGCATTCCCAGAACCACGACGCCGAGATTGATGCGCCAATCCATGCCCTTACCGGTTCCCGCAAGAATGTTCTTGAGCACGTAACCAGTTTTCAGGGTGAAGAAGAAGAACGGAGCATTGTCGTCTACCGGGCCTACGTTGTAAGCGTAATGGCGCGCAAATTCCTGGGGATCGTTGGAGTCAATGAGTTTCTGAAAGACCTGCGCGGCGGCAGGCAGCGGTTGCAATCCGGTGTGTTGCGGATCAGGATTGAGCCAGACCAGGTTTGGATTGGCGGCCACATGAGCCGCCACTGCGTTGTACTCGTTCTGCGTAAAAGCAGATTTCTTGGCCAGAACCAGCACCGGACGGCCGTCTTCATTCAGCCCTCCATCGGCGACAATCACGAAATTATTTCGCGGATTGCTTACGCCAAGCTGGTGAAGCGCTTCAATGCCCTGTGAAACAACCCTGAGCGCCTCGCGGGGACGACGAAACTCCCAGCGCGTCACTGCGATCATGCCGTCCGGCTTAAGGTGATCGAAATATTCGCGGAAGGCTTCCACCGTATACAGGTTGTTTTCGCTCAGCGCGAAAGCTCCCGCTGCAGTGGAAGCCCAGGTATCGACCAGGGTCATCTGCACCACGTCATATTTGTCTCGCGAACTACGGATGTAGGAGCGCCCGTCCTGAATATGAATATGGACCTGCGGCAGATCATAGAGATGGTAGGAATAGTCGGCGTAAGCGCCGCGCATGATGTCATTAATAATGATCGGGTTGATTTCAATCCCAGTGACGCTGGGACTTCCGTTGGCCACGGCCCGCAACACGTCCACGCCACCGCCGGGCCCAATGATGGCGAACGACCCACGCGGCCGCAGCACGTTCGCTATCGAAGGGGCGGCAGCCATCAGGCTCTTTTTCCAATTGAAGCTGCCCTGCCCTGGGATACCGGTGTGCGACGGCGCTGGGCTTGTGGGCTGGTCCTGATCCCACTTGGCCGGATCCACGTTCATAATGGCGGTTGTGGCATCGGCATCAATGACCACATACCGCGAACCTTTCTGGTTGTCCACTTCAATTCTGGAGATAGCGTTCCATTTGGCAAACTCCACCCACTTGGGATCGCGCAGCATGCCTTTGGCGTAGATCACGTCCATCTTGTCGCCGTGATGGGTCCAGACGAGGAACATAACTGTAACGACAATAAGAACCCATGCAGCGCGGCCGATTTTCCGGCTGCCTGCCCAGAGAGCCCCCGCAGCGGCCATAACTACAGAGCAGAAAAGAAGTGCGTCCGGCGCACCTATAGTATTTAGAAGCGGAACCACAGCGAGGCACGCCGAGGCCCCGCCGGCGAGATCGGCGCCATACAGGAGCGAGATGGCGCCCGTGGAGCGGGCAAAAAGGACAGAGAACAGCAATCCTGTAAAGAAGAATGGGACCGCGGTGGCCAGATAAATAATGGTCAGCCTGCCAAAATTTGCTCCTGTAACCTGCAGCGACACAGGCGTGTGCAGGACAATCCAGACGACCGCCGGAATTGCGAGTGAACTGCAAATGCAAATCGCAGTTCCCATCGAGCCCAGATCAAAACGCATGAGCCAGTTGCGCCGGATGTGGGCGAAGACTCCTCCTGAACCAAGCCCCAGGAGCGCGACAGAAATCGCGAAAAATGCGAAATGGTAGAAGAGGACCACGCTGAAGAGGCGCGTCATGGCCAACTCGAGCAGCAGACTTGAGAAGCTGACCAGAGCGACAGCCAGCATCACTGTCCGGGGAACAAGCAGGGCCGAAACAGGCTGGGTTTCAGGGGTGACGGTGGTCTGGGGCATCCGCTTAGGGTAAACTCAGCTTTCCAGGATGACAAACGCTATGGCCTGCTCTGCCGTATGGCTGAGAGATAGGTATACCCGTTTACCTCCCAGTCGAGCGGCAAACTCAGCCGCCTTGCCGGTAAGACGCAGCTCCGGTCTGTGCCCCGGCTGGCGTACAACTTCGAGGTCGTGCCATGTGACCCCGTGTCTCAGGCCCGTGCCAATAGCCTTCATTCCTGCCTCTTTGGCGGCAAACCGGGCGGCCAGCCGCTCAGCGGAATTTGCTTTGGAAGTGCAATACCGGACCTCTTCAGAAGTAAAGACACGGGCCAAAAAGCGCTCGCCAAATCGCTCCACAGCAGCCTTGATCCGGGTCACCTCAGCAATATCAACTCCTGTTCCTACAATCATTTACGTGAACTCCAAGATCCCACACCAGGGGAGCTGGAAAGCTTGGATGAGAGAAATTTCACAAGAGACAACTCTCACCTGGTGTGAGTATAATGTGCCTGCGGTTTTTGGAAGCGTTGTACAGAGGTTCTGCGCCCCAGCACACCTGCCTGCACTAACCTGAAGAAAAGCGCAAATTCAGATATAAGGAATGCGTGTAACACAATGGAACAAGGAACAGTTAAGTGGTTCAATGACGCGAAGGGCTACGGCTTTATTTCCCGTGAGAATGGAGAAGACGTTTTCGTTCATTTCTCCGCTATTCAGGCCAACGGTTTCCGCAGCTTGAAGGAAGGCCAGCCGGTGCAGTTCAACGTCGTCAAAGGTCCCAAAGGCTGGCAGGCAGAGAACGTGCAACTCCTCTAAGAGCTTCCACAATGAGGTTCTATAAGGGCGGCCCGAGTGGCCGCCTTTAATTTTTGTCCCCGTCACTTTCAGGCCTCTCGGCTCATCCCGTGTAAATCCAAACCTCCATAAAACCGTTGATATTCGGGAGTTGCCTTATGACCACACGAGAGCACTTCGAGCATACGGTCACACTGCTGAGCGGAATGATCATCGGCGCTACGGTGATGTACATCTTTGACGAGCATCGAGGCGCCCGGCGCCGGGCCTACGCCCGCGACAGGGTCATTCACGCCGGGCATGTTCTTGGACGAAAGCTGAGCAAGCGCAGCCGCGATTTCATGAATCGCGCCGCGGGATCAGTAGCCGAACTGCGATCCAGCATCAGAGACCGGGCCAGCCGGGTCTCGGATGACCAATTGGTGGACCGGGTACGCTCGCAGCTCGGACATGTTGTCTCTCATTCGGGGTTATTGCAGGTGGAAGCCGTGGATGGTTGTGTGGTTGTAAGCGGACCTGTGCTGGAAAATGAAGTGGAAAAAATCAGGGGCCGGCTGCCAAAGATTCGAGGGGTAAAAGAATCGCGTGTGCAAGTGGAACCGCGCGCTGATCTCGAGCGAGTTTCAGGACAGGCGGGTCGCACGAACAGACCACAGGCCGTTTAGCTGCGCTCCTTCCGTTTAGCTTCGCTCCTTCAATGATGAACCGCGCCTTATGGCGCGGTTCCTGATTGGTGAATGTTTCTTAATGAACGGTCAGCTTATCTTGTTACCAACCCAGAGCTGGCCGTAATCGCTGTGCGTGTGCCAGCCTGCTCTGGATTTACCTGCCGGATTGAACGTTTCACATACCCATATAATTTTGGTCAATGCTGGTAACTGAGTTTGATTTTCATCTGCCGGAGGAGTTGATCGCGCAGGAGCCTCTGCCAGACCGGAGCGCCTCGCGCCTTCTTCATCTTCAGCGGAGGAGCGGAGACTTTGCGGACCTAAATTTTCGGGCGTTACCGACCTTACTCCGTCCTGACGACCTGCTGGTGGTCAACAACAGCCGGGTCTTCCCCGCCCGGCTGTTCGGGCGTCGCTCAGGAAAACGGGCACAGCAGCTCAGTCCGCGCAATCCAGCCTCAAAGGATTTCCTGCATGGCCAAGTCGAGGTCCTGCTCACACGGCAGACCGCTCGCGATGAGTGGCAGGCGCTGGTCCGTCCCGGAAGAAAAATTGGAGTGGGTGAAAAACTCCATTTCTATTCTCCGGCGATCCCGAGTGCTGCTCAATCGGGAGAAACAACTGCTGCTTTAACGGCCGAAATTACCGCTCGCGGCGAATTTGGCGAGCGCACGCTACGCTTTGAGCCTGTACCTGATTTCTTTGCCGTGCTGGAGAAGCTTGGCCACGTGCCTCTGCCGCCCTACATCGCGCGCCCGGACCGGCGAGAGGACCGCGAGCGCTACCAGACCGTATATTCGCGTCCTGAAGCGCGCGGCAGCGTGGCCGCTCCCACCGCGGGGCTGCACTTTACGCCGGAGATCCTGGCGAAAATTCGCGAGCGCGGGATTGAGATGGCTGAAATAACTTTGCACGTCGGGCTGGGCACTTTTCAGCCGGTGCATGCCGAGCGCGTGGAAGAGCACAAACTACACCGCGAGATATTCAATATTCCGGAGCAGGCGGCCGCGAGCATCGGGGAAGCCATGCGCCAGGGCCGCAGGGTAGTGGCCGTGGGAACCACCACCGTAAGAACACTGGAATACGTTGCAGCGACCCATGGCGGCCAAGTGGTCTCCGGTGCGGGTGAGGCCGATATTTTCATCTATCCGGGATTTCAGTTTCGAGTGGTGGGCGCTCTGCTGACCAACTTCCACCTGCCGAAATCGACGTTGCTGATGCTGGTGTCCGCATTCGCGGGAAAAGAAAACATTTTGCGCGCCTATGAGCACGCCGTCGGGGAACGCTACCGCTTTTTTTCCTACGGGGATTGCATGTTTATTGAATAAGTTGCGATTGAATCGCGTTTGCCGATTCCAGCTATCTGCAATCACGAAGGATGCGCGGGAAAAAGTGCTGGATCGGTTTGCTTCGCTAGACGTGAGGATGCGAGGATTAATCTGGACTTGCCAGGGTATCTTTTTGAGATTCACCTGCGCAGGACGGTTGCTATTTCGCGTCGCTGGCTCTCTGTACGTCATCTAAGGAAGCGTAGATAAAAAGGAAACATTCTTCTTGCGAAGCCGGTTGGCCGTTTTCGTCACCATCGTACAGTCCATCATCTTTGCCGGGCATCTGCTCGTTTACGTTACGGCTGCTTCTTTCTGGGGCGGTTTTGCGGCATCCACAACGGTGAAGATCGCCATCGGCGCGCTCTCCATCACATTTGTTACCGCATCGCTCCTGGGATGGTATTTCCACAATCCGTTCGTGAGGCTGTATTACCTGATCGCGGCAGTGTGGCTCGGGCTGTCCAGCTATCTGCTTTGGGCCTCAATTCTGTGCTGGATGGTGTTGGGATTCTCGGCGCTGGCGCATTTGGGCTGGGCGTCGCAGCGTATTGCCGATGTTCTATTTTCCGCCGCCCTGCTGGCAACCATCTATGGCGTAGCAAACGCTGCCTGGCTTCGCATAGTGCGCGTCAACGTTCAACTGCCCAACCTGCCTCCGCAATGGCGCGGACGCACCGCGGCGCTGGTGACGGACACTCATCTTGGGCACATTCGCAATGGCCGCTTTATCGGTCGTGTGGTGCGCAAATTAGCCGCTCTCCAGCCGGACATTGTTTTTCTCGCCGGTGATGTTTACGACGGCACCGCCGCGAATTTTGAGAAGCTGGCTGAGCCCTGGCGAGACTTCATATTTCAAATCAATACTCACCACGGAGGCACGGAGACACGGAGGAACGCGAAACAAGTCGAACATGCAAATTACTCAGAGCGTCGGTCAGCAGCGAACTCTGGGCGAGATGTCACGTATCAAACCGCCGTTCTTGAAGAAGAACCTTTCCTTGGCGTCTATTACATTCTGGGAAATCACGAAGAGTTTTACAGCCACTCAGAATTTCTGCCGCCTCTGATGCGGGCCGGAGTGCGGTTACTCAACAACGAAAAAGTCGAAGTCGATGGCTTGCAGCTTATCGGCTTGCATTACCGCGATGCCGTCGACGGAGAACGCTACCACACGCTGCTGCGGAGTATTCACATTGACCGGAACCGCGCCAGCATTCTGCTGCTGCATGCGCCGGTGCGGCTGGCCGTCGCGGAAGAAGAAGGCATCTCACTGCAGCTCTCAGGTCACACCCACGGCGGCCAGTTCTTTCCTTACACATGGATGGCGCGCCGCGTCTGGGGAAAGTTCATTCACGGCCTGCAGCGCCTGGGAAATCTGCAGGTCTTTACGTCCTATGGAGCGGGAACCTGGGGACCGCCGCTGCGCGTGGCAACGCGGCCGGAAATCGTGCTGCTTACGTTTGAATAGCTGGCGATCCGATCCAATCAGGGTTCTTACTCTGTCGGCTCCAGTCCTCCCGGGCTAAGGACGCGGCATGCCGCGTCTGTACCTTGAAACGCGCGAATCCCGCGCCGAGCAAACGAATCCTAGTTGTTCTCCATCCCCGGCATATCATGCATCTGGTGATCGTGCCCGCTCATTGCCGGCTTGTCTTTCATCTGGCGTTCTACTGACCAGATCTCATCGGGAGTCTTTTCCCACGGATACACATGAACCATCCAGCCGAAGACGTGAGGCATGAATCTGCCGCCGGCGGCTTCGCATGCTTCGCGGGTTGAAATCGACCCGTTTAACCCGAATTTTGGATGCTTGCCCAGCATCTCCCATCCCTCTCCCTCGGGCGGCCTGCACATGTTCACGTGTTGATGCCATTGCGCCACGCTCAGCGGAATACGTTGATCAAGCTGCTCTTCCGTGAACCTTACCGGGGCGGTGTACATGGCGCCAATCAGTTTGTAATCGTTGCCGTGCTTTTCGTAGAGCAGTGACGTTGGCTTGGTCGGGTCGAACTCGAACGCCGCACCCATGGCATACAGGTAATTGGTGAAGTGGTACATCTTCTGCGGGACATTAGGCAGAAAGATCCGATAGCCGTCCGCCAGCGCGTTACGGTAATCGCGATATTTCTCAATGGCCGGCTTCACCTCGTCGACAACTTTCCGCGCCCGCTCACGGTCGCCGGGCCGCTGAGCACGCAATGCGGTCATGCGCATATGCGCTCCCATGTGCTCGTCGTGATGGTGGCTCATGGCCTGCGTGGCTGCATTCAGGTCGCCCGGCCCTCCTGAAGGCTCCTGCGCGTAAGCGCACGTCGCCAGCAGCGCCAGGACGGAGAAAGCAACAAGATGTCTCATTTTCGGCTCCTGAATTGAGCTTTCGTCAGAGTAAGAAACCCGGCAAAGGACCCAAAGTTACCTTGGAAAGAGGCCATGCAGCAAACTTTATCGGATGCTCAGGGTTAGAATGGGCCGGATCAGGGGGAAATTCATGTCGAAACACTTCAGGGGCATTTTGGCGTTGAGCATAGCTTTGCTTCTACTGCTTCCGGCCGCCGCAACGGCCCAGCAGACCGATAGCAGCAATCAGTCTCAGGCGCAGAGTAATGACTCAACCGCCAACCCGCAGACGCGGCGCGGAAGAGGAATGTGGCGCCGGCGCGGGAATAGCATGGCGCAGGTTTTGCGGAAGCTCAATCTCACGGATGCCCAAAAGCAGCAGTTCCACCAGATTCGCCAGGATTGGATGAAACAGGCCAGGGCAATTCGCAGCGACAGCTCTCTCGCGAACAACCAGAAGCATGAAAAAATGCAGGCGCTCCGCAAGCAAGAACACCAACAGATATTCAGCATGCTGACGCCGGAGCAGAAGGTAACGCTCAAACAGATTCGCGAGCAGCACCAGAAAGAAATGCAGGAGAAGCACGAAGGCTCTGCGGGACAGGCTTCAGCGGATCCCAACCCAGGCAGGGCGGCTGACGATGATCCCTTCGCCGGCATGACAAGCGATGATGATAGCCCAGGTATTTAGACCGCAGTCGGCGGTCCAGCCCCCGGCCATGATGACGCCACCCGAGCATCGCTGAACCATTAGAGCTTGTTCGGAAGTATCAGGACGAAGCGTAATTCTTTCCTTTATCTCCCGCGTCGCTGCCAAACGTGCTCTTTGCTTTGGCAGATCTCCGCGGCGGGTGTTCACAGTTCGTCCGCGGCCTTCTTCAGTAACTCCCATGCTTCTTCTACGTCCTGCCGCGTGGTGCCCAGGTTGCCGATGGCCAGACGAATCACCTGTTGCTGATGGAGCACGGTGCCGGAGATGAAGACACGTCCGGAGGCGTTGACGCGTTCCATAATCGCGCGGTTTTGTTCGTCGACTTCTCTGTCGCTCCGCTGCGCTACGCTCGGCTGAGCGGTGTGAAGCGAACCCTCTCCATGAGGCCTCTCGGCTGTGTACTTGCCGCGAAAGCGGAAGCAGACCACGCTGAAAGGCACGGGCGCGACGACCTCAAAGCGACGTTTGGGGTCGGCGGCGATGAGAGCGGCAAAGTCATGCGCCCACTGGATATGCTGGCGCAGCATGGCCTGAATGCGGTCACGGCCGAAGTAGCGCAGCACGAACCAGAGCTTGAGGGCGCGGAAACGGTGTCCAAGGGGGACGCCATAGTCCATCAGGTTGTGGGCGCGTGGGTCGGCTTGGGTCTTGAGGTAGTCGGGCGTGAGGGAAAAGGCGCGGCGCAGAATATCCGGCCGTCGGGTGAAGAAGGCGCTGAGATCGATGGGAGTGAGCAGCCATTTATGAGGATTGAACACCAGCGAGTGCGCGCGTTCGATGCCGGCGAGAATGCTCTTGTGTTCCGGCAGAATCGCCGCAGCGCCCGCGTAAGCCGCGTCCACGTGCAGCCACATGCCGTGTCGCTCTGCGATTTCGGCAATATAGGCTAGGGGATCAACGCTGGTAGAAGAAGTTGTTCCCACGGTGGCGACCACGCAGAACGGGCGCTTGCCGGCAGCTTTGTCCTGCTCGATCATCGCGGCGAGCGCGCCAGTGTCCATGCGGAAGTTGGAATCGCTGGGCACCTTCCGAATATTGTTCTGGCCGACGCCCACAGCGATCGCTCCCTTCTCGATGGACATGTGCGACTGGTCAGAGGTGTAGAGCGTGAGATCACCGCGGGAACCTTCAGTGCGCGCTTCCGGCGCCACCATTTCGCGAGCACAGACCACCGCGTGCATGGAACTGGTGGAAGCGGTGTCGTAAACGATGCCAAACCATGGGCTCTTGTTTTGAAAACCGCTCGGGTCCTTAGCTCCGGCTGAGCTTGGATCTGCGCTTGTCTCGTTATTGCCGCCCAGTCCGAGCCACTGGCGCAGCCAGTCAAGCGTGCGCTGCTCGAGTTCGGCGACGGCGGGTGAGGTCTTCCAATGCAGGCCGTTGGTGTTAAGGGCGGCAGCCAGCATTTCTCCCAGGATGGCGGGCGTGGAGCCCGTGCAGGCGAAGTAGGCAAAGAATCGCGGATGGTTCCACTGCGTGACTGCCGGCATGACCAGCCTGTCGAAGTCGCGCAGGATCGCCTCAAACGGCTCGCCATCCTCCGGAGCCGAGTGAGGCAGCGCGTCAAAGAGTTCGCCCGGCTGCGTGGTGGCAAGCACAGGCATGTCGCGGACTCCGGCGAGATAGCTGGCAATCCAGTCGATGGTTTCGTGGCCGGCGCGGCGGAAGTCTTCTATATAGGAAGGCCAGTCGTCAGGATTGGCCGTGGACAAAGGCGATTTAACATCGGCGGGTTTCGTCATGGAATTTTCGGGCTGGAACAACAGAATATTGTATATAGGTCCTGCCAAATGCATAAATGCTGCCCCGTGTTCAGGAATGAACGCTGGGCATGGTCGAAGCACTGCATAATCAGGCATTTCGCTGCAATCCGGGCAGAAATTCCCGTCAAGACGCCATTAATTTTCCTAACTTCCTTGACTTGGCACAAAAAACCGCACTACTATGCGATCTGCATGCACGCCAGCCGATTTAGCTTCGCTTTTAGTTACCGCTACTCCTTTACGGGTAGCGGCGAAGCGGATGGTGTGCTGAAAACGCGTTAACAAGACAGCAATCATAGGTTCCGCACGCCGCGATCCCAACAAGGGTCGCGGTTTTTGCATTTAGGAGCAGAACGGGACCAGCAAAATTAAGGACGGCAGAAAAATGAACAACGGCCAAAAATCACTAAACCAGTGGCGCGACGAAATCGATATACTCGATGGTGAACTGCTTCGACTGCTCAACGAGCGGGCCAGAATCGCTTCCGAACTCGGCGCTCTAAAAGTATCTTCCGGGCTGCCGGTTTACGATGGCCGGCGTGAGCGCCAGGTGCTGGCCCGCTTGTGTGAATCCAACCAGGGCCCTCTGGAGCGCGAAAGCGTCCACGCCATTTTTCGCTGCATCATCCGCGAATCCCGCAGGCTGGAACTTTCCCGGCAATCCTCCATCAGCAAATCTCAGTACGAGGAATCAGGTCAGGAGTACTCGCATGGTCATTAATATGGCTCCCGGTTATACAGAAGAGCAGTTGCAGCACATTATCAATCGCGTAAAAGAATGCGGGTTTCAGCCGCACGTCACGCGCGGAACGGAGCGGGCGATTGTCGCGGCGGTGGGTTCAGGCGGAGCCCGTTCCGCTCTTGAAGCCCTGCAGGCGGCGCCCGGCGTGGACAGCGTTGTGCCCATCGCGCATCCCTTCAAGCTGGTGAGCCGGCAGACCAGGGGAGAGCGAAGTCGAGTTTATGCGGGCGGTGTGTGCATTGGCGGTGACGAGGCCGTGGTGATTGCCGGCCCATGCTCGGTGGAATCACGCGACCAGCTTCTCACCACCGCCCGCGCAGTCAAGGCGTCCGGGGCGTGCATGCTTCGAGGAGGAGCGTACAAGCCCCGGACCTCGCCCTATGACTTTCAAGGTCTCGGCATGGAAGCGCTTAAATTGCTGCGTGAAGTGCGCGAAGAGACCGGACTGCCTGTGGTCACCGAGGTGATGAGCACCGCCGATATCGACCTGATTTGCGAGCATGCTGACATGCTGCAGGTGGGCGCCCGCAACATGCAGAACTATGATCTGCTGCGCCACCTTGCCAAAGCCAGCAAGCCCATCCTGCTCAAGCGCGGCCCTTCGGCTACCGTCAAGGAATGGCTGCTTGCCGCGGAATATTTGCTGGCCGGCGGCAATGAAGCCGTTGTGCTGTGCGAGCGCGGAATCAAAACTTTTGAAACCGAGATGCGCAACACCCTGGATCTTGCCGCCGTGGCGTTGGCTCGCGAGCTTTCACATCTCCCGGTCATCGCCGATCCCTCGCACGGTACGGGACGCCGCGACCTGATCCCGCAGGCGAGCCGGGCGGCGCTGGCCATTGGCGCCGATGGACTCATCATTGAAGTCCATCCCTGCCCTGAGCGTGCTTTGTCCGACGGCGCACAATCGCTAAACCTCGGTGAGTTTGCTCGGTTGATGCGCAATCTCAGCGCACCCATCCGACCAGTGGCATCGCCTGTTGCAGTGGAAGTGGCAGCGAATCCTGAGCGACTGAATGATCGTTCAGTGTATTCTGTATAGCGTTTTTGGTTGCAGAATTTCGCTGAGCATCTCCACAAATGGATATCGCCGCAAGCACAGTCGCGCCGGTCACAACCAGGAAGACGGCTTCGGCTGCAATTCCATGGACAGCATGGGCGTGCGCGGTCGCATCCATCTCCATCGCGGTCGGGCTCTACTGGGACATCTCATGGCACATGACTATTGGGCGCGATACTTTTTGGACGCCCGCGCACCTGCTCATCCAGTTCGGCGGAGTGATGACCGCCATCGTCTGCGCATGGACAATCTTCGGCGCGACTTTCCAGCCTGAGTCAGAAT
This sequence comes from Candidatus Angelobacter sp., assembly GCA_035712465.1. GTDB lineage: Bacteria > Acidobacteriota > Terriglobia > Terriglobales > Acidobacteriaceae > Angelobacter. Next base: position 149,562 of record DASTAS010000011.1, on the reverse strand, counting down.
TACGTCACAACTCCGTAACTGTCCTCGGATTTCGCGGACCGCTGGGTGCTTTTATCGCCGCCTGGGGCGGCCTCGCCATGGCCACGTCAGCGCCTTTTGACAACTGGTGGCATAACGCCTATGGCCTGGATGTGAAGATCCTCAGCCCGCCGCATGTTCTGCTGGCCATTGGCATTGCCGGTATCGTCTGGGGTGGAATCATTCTGACGGTTGCGGCGATGAACCGCGCCGAAGGGGCACAGAAAATTCATTTGCAGCGCCTGTTTCTGGTGCTCGGTGGATTCGCCGTCCTGCACAGCATGATTCCCAGGCTGGAATACACCAGCCGGACCTTTCTTCACGGCGCCAGCGCTTACATTGCGATCAGCATTGGTCTGCTCCTGATATTGGAGGCTCCGGCCCGGGCCTCAGACCTTCGCTGGGCGCGCACCATCATGACCGGCATCTACTCTCTTTTTGTCCTGCTCATGTTGTGGATTCTTCCGCTCTTCCCGGCGACGCCGAAGCTTGGCCCGGTATTTCAACCCATCACGCACATGGTTCCATTATCGTTCCCGATGCTCCTGGTCGTCCCGGCCTTTGTGCTTGACTGGGGATGGCCTCGCGTGAAGGACAGAGCGCGTTGGCAGCAAGCCTTGTTGGGCGGCCTGGTGTTTCTGGCCGTCTTTGTTGCGGTGGAATGGCCTGCGGCTACATTCCTGAATTCCCCCGCCGCCCGTAACTGGTTCTTTGCGCCGTGGAACTTTCCTTATTTTGCCCAGCCGGATTCGCCCAACGTCCGCTACATATTCACAGCGACGGAAGCGGGACCGGCGCAATTCTGGTTCAAAATGAGCATTGCCTCTGTCTGTTCCGTCGCCAGCCTGTGGATCGGGATCGTCTTCGGTGAATGGCTGAAGCGCGTGAGGCGGTAACATGCGCAAACTGCTTACCGGCATCGTCGTGCTCACGCTGGCTTTGCCGGGGCTCGCCCACGTCAACAGCCCTGACGTCTTCTTCGATGGTTACGCCGGGCAATATCACGTCCTGGTCACCATCCAACCGCCGGCGGTAGTGCCGGGAATCGCTCAGATCCAGATCCGAAGCGCCACAAACGATATTCAAACCATCAAGATTCTGCCGTTGAAAATGGTCGGCCAGGCCGCGAATCTTGCTCCAACCCCGGACATGACGCAACGCTCGCAGCAGGATCCACAGCTCTTTATCGGCAAGCTGTGGATCATGACCCGTGGCTCATGGAAGGTTCAGGTCGATGTCACAGGCGGTCGAGGTGAGGGCAAACTTTTTGTCCCCCTGCCCGCTGTTTCGACCCACTCTGCAAAAATGCACGCAGCGCTGGGAGTTTTGCTCGCCTGTCTGGGCCTGCTACTGGTAACCGGCATCGTGGGAATTGTGGGTGCGGCTGTGCGCGAAGCCAGTTTGCCCGCCGGCGATGAGCCTGCGCCTGAACTGCGGCGACGCGGTTATCGGCGAGAAGCCGTCGCTGCTGTGCTGGTCGTCGGGGCCATTGTTTTCGGCAACCGCTGGTGGAGCGCTGAAGCCGCCACCAACGCTCGCCTGAATTACAAAATCCCCCATCTCAGCGCAAAACTGGAAAATGACAACCAGATGCTCCTCAAGCTGCAGAACCCGAATGTGGCTGAGGTTGACCGCTATGGCGTGCGCTCTCCGGACAAGCTGGTGCTGAGCGACCTTGTTGCTGATCATGGCCACCTGATGCACTTCTTTCTGGTGAGCATGCCGGACATGAAGAGCTTCTGGCACCTGCATCCTGAGCAGGTCGGGGAAGGACGGTTCACGCTGGATCTGCCTTCCATCCCCGCCGGGCATTACGCGATGTACGCGGACATACTGCATCGCACCGGATTCCCGGAAACACAGGTCGGGCAGATTGACCTGCCGGCGATCTCCGGAAAGGCGCTGAGCGGCGATGATTCCGGAGTGCCTGATCTTGCAGCTTCAGACAGCGTCAGTCCTCTCTCCGATGGGTACAGGATGATCTGGGAGCGTGATGACGCTCCCCTCAAAGCCAATGTGCCGCAGTGGTTCCGGTTTCGCGTCGAGGATAAGGATGGCGACCCGGCGACGGACATGGAGAACTATATGGGGATGGCAGCCCACGCAGCCATTATCAGCACTGATGGCAAAGTATTTGCCCATGTGCATCCCACAGGTTCTGTGCCGATGGCGGCGGAAATGCTGGCTGAAGGTCCAGCGCATGAGATGAACGCCATGATGCATAGCAGGCCAGCAGCTGAAGTGTCGTTTCCTTATGGCTTTCCTCGGCCCGGTGATTATCGGATCTTTGTCCAGGTTAGGCGCGCGGGTCACGTTGAGACTGGCGCCTTCAGGGCGCATGTCAGTCAATGATTTTTGGTGTCGTGACTTTGTGCTTCGGATTCCTGTCCCGAGTTTCAAAGACGGGGCGGCTGTTCTTAACGCAACTTTGCTTTTTCGCCTTGGTGATAGTCGGTCCTCACGCCGGAGTCATGACTTTGGTCACTTTTTCGATCAAACATTCGTGGCGAAGGAACTCAAAAATCCCAAATCGCGTAACCACCTACATAATGAATTACCAAAATCTGAATGTTCGCGAAAAGACGGGTCTTAATTGACGAAATCGAGATGTTTATATATCAAACTATTGCCGCCAAAACCGCAGTAAAAATTGCCGGTCTTCCCATTTTTTAAACTTCGGAGAATCAAGAGTTATATTGACACTTCCGCGACTCTTGATGGTATAAATATTCGCCGCATTTTCTTACAAAAGTTGGAAAAGTGTGTTTAATGCAGCCGGGCCCAAGCAAATCCGGACTAGGGTCCCGATACCATCTCGAATTAGCGATGAGTTGAGCGAGGAGACTTCGAATGAAAAGCATCCGTACATTCTGCTTGCTTGTTCTGGCGTCGGGAATGGCGCTGGGCCAGGCAAACCAACCAAGTAATTCCAATACAAATGACGATCTGAAGAGCTTAAAGGACGCAATTGCCGCTCAGCAAAAGCAGATCGCCGCGCAGCAGCAGCAACTGGAAACGCTGCAAAAGAGACTGGACGAGAAGTTATCGGCGACCCCCCGCGTCGAAAATGCAACCTTGACCACTACGAATACCGCGGCCAGCAACGTTGCGGTCGTACAAAGCGACACGGAAAAACCAAAATCTTCGCCTCTGTCCTTCCGCATCGGCGGAACCGAATTCAAGCCCGGCGGGTTCGTGGATTTCACTAATATTTTCCGCACCACCAATACTGGAAGTGCGGTTTCGACCGGCTTCAATGCGATTCCGTTCAGCAATACACCGCAGGGACAGCTGACCGAGTTCCGTTCCAGCGCGCAGTACTCGCGATTCAGCATGGATATCAGCGGGAAGTATGGCGAGAACAATGTGAATGGCTACATTGAAGCCGATTTCAACGGCAACGATGCCGCCAACGTCTTCCTCACCACCAACCCGCATACTCTGCGCCTGCGCTTGTTCTATCTGCGGGTGAGTCGCGGCATATGGGAAGTTGCCGCCGGCCAGGGTTACGGTTTGGAGACTCCGAACAAAGTGGGTGTATCGCTAGTGCCCTCCACCCTCGATACAACACTGAGCACAGATGGCAATATCGCTGTGGGCGTGCCGTTCGGTCGTATCGCCCAGTTCAGGGTCATCGCGAAACCCAGTGACCACTTTGCCTGGGCCTTATCCGTCGATAACCCGCAACAGTTCACCGGCGCTGCGACCTTGCCCAAGGGCTTTGCCATTGCCAACCAAGCTGACGGCGCCACAACGGCGGGCGTTCCCAACCTGATCCCGGATATCCTTACCAAATTTGCCTATGACACAAATCCATCCGGCAAAAACATTCACGTTGAATTGGGCGGCGTGCTGACGTCCGCACAAATTGCGGTTCCGCAGCCCGGCGCTCCGACCAGCGGACCATTCACCAAAAATTCTGTCCTCGGTGGTGGTGTGATGGGCGGCTTCAATGCATCACTCACCAGGAAGTTCCGCGTCCTCGCCTATGGGATGTATGGTGACGGCATAGGCCGGTATTTCAACGGCTTTGGAGCACAGTTTGCGGTAGTTCCGATCGCTGTTAGCCCGACTACTTTCACTGCGGAGCCATCCATGATCCACTCCGGCGGAGGCTATGGCGGCTTCGAGTGGCAGGTCGGCGCCAAGAACCAGATCGGTGCCTATTACGGCGGCCAGTACACTGGTCGAAATGCGTTCCCGGATGTCACAGCAGCCGGTACCCCCATCATCGGTTACGGTGGCATTGGCTCCGCGAACAGCAACAACAGGGCCATACAGGAAGGCTGGCTCGTGATTGGCCATACACTCTGGAAAGACCCGCAATATGGAGCCGTTGTTGTGTACAGCGATTCCAACTACACTACGCGTGCACCGTGGTTTGTGGCCGCCGGCAGTCCCAAGAATGCGCACATGTTCCAGCAGCGCATCGATCTGAAATACGTGCTGCCATAAACGCTAACAAAGTCTATCAAGCGAAGCACGCCGGATTACCCGGCGTGCTTTGATTTTGTATACCGCTAATCTGTGCCGCGCTCTGCCACGCAACGGCCAGGGTAATTCTGGGGTCGCTGCAGGATGGAATTGTTCACTGGGAGACAGAGTCTCCGACCATCGGCTGATCCCTCGCAACCGAGGGTAAGACCTTACTCACTGCAACGTTCATCAGTGACGTTTATTTGCGTGTATGTGGCAAGCTATGACACACTCGCAAATACGAATGAGCGTGACCACCAGCCCAGCAAAACCCCGCGCAGAAAATATCGGTCGCTCGGCGTTTCTTGTCGCTGCGGGCATCTTCATGAGCCGCACGTTCGGACTGGTGCGGGAAAGCGTGCTTGCATACTTTTTTGGACTCTCGCCGGTGGCGGACGCGTTTCGCGCTGCGCTACGCATCCCCAACATCCTGCAAAACCTGTTTGGTGAAGGCGTGCTCTCGGCGTCATTTATCCCGGTCTACGCGAGACTGCTCGCTCAAGGTGAGAAAGAAGAAGCGGATCGCGTTGCGGGCGCCGTGTTCTCATTGCTGGCTCTCGTTACATCTGTGTTGATGCTGGTGGGAGTGCTGGCCACTCCGTGGCTGATCGACCTGATTGCCCCTGGATTTCACGACGCACGCCGGCCGCTGGCCATTCACCTGGTGCGCATCGTATTTCCGGGCGTCTGGCTGCTGGTGCTCTCGGCGTGGTGCCTGGGGATTCTGAACAGTCATCGCAAGTTTTTCCTGCCCTATGTTGCGGCAGTGATGTGGAATCTGGGGATCATAGGAGCGCTGGTCATATTCGGACGGCGGTCGGGCGTGGGTTTGGATCAGTTGGCCGTGGATGCGATGTGGGGTTCAGTCGTGGGCTCCGCTCTGCAGTTCCTGGTCCAATTGCCGATGGTGCTCCGTCTGGCGCCCCGACTTCGGTTCGCATTTATTCCTGTGATTGAGAACGTGCGGGTGGTGATCAGGAATTTTATTCCGGTATTTATGAGTCGGGGCGTGGTGCAAGTGAGCGCTTATATCGACGCCATTCTGGCGAGCTTTCTTCCCACCAGCGCTCTGGCGGCGGTTGCCAACGCATATACCCTGTACCTGCTGCCGGTAAGCCTGTTTGGCATGTCAATTTCCGTGGCCGAACTGCCTGCCATGTCGAGCGCGCTGGGGAATGAGCACGAAGTGTCGGACACGCTGCGCCGCCGCATCAACGCCAGCACCAGGAGAATCGGCTTTTTCGCGGTGCCCTCGGCGATGGCGTTTCTCGCCCTGGGCCAGGTGGTGGCAGCAGCGATTTTCCAGCGCGGACGATTCACAGTCGACGACACTTATTATGTCTGGGGCATTCTTGCCGGTTCCTCTGTGGGCCTGGTGGCAGCGACGGTGGCAAGGCTTTACTCTTCCGCCTACTACGCTTTGCGGGATACGCGCACGCCTCTACGATATGCCATCTTCCGCGTGATGCTGACGACCATTCTGGGCTGTGCCTGCGCGCTGCCCTGGGGCAATCCGTTGGTGCCGCGGCTGCTGGGGATTGAGCCGCGCTGGGGTGCTGCCGGGCTTACAGTTTCCTATGGCATTGCTGCATGGCTCGAATTTCTGCTGCTGCGCCGCGGCATGAGCAGAAAAATCGGGAAAATTGATTCTCCGGTCGCATACTTTGGGCGGCTATGGGCGGCGGCGATTGTTGCGGCGGGTATCGCGTGGGGAATCAAACTTCTACTCCATCCACAGCGGCCGCTGGTCGCAGCAGTGGAAATCCTGCTGCCCTACGGCTTGGCCTATCTGCTCCTGACGATCACGCTGGGCATTGATGAAGCGCGGATCCTGCAGCGGCGGCTGCTGGCGATGTGGCGGTAACCACTGAAGCCGAGCAGGCGCGCGGCATAGGAACAAAGCCGCACGTACAGCCCCGGTACGTTGCTGGCCAAAATGAAATTCGTGACTAACAGGAACAAAAGTACTCTAAATCCCTTTTCGAAATGATCTGCGAGGCTGGAAGAGGTTGGGAGCGCCAGCTTTGAATCGGCGTAGATGAAGGTTCGTCGGTGAATATTGCCGGAACCCCAAGGCGAGGGTTTCAGCCCGTTGATAAGCGGTCCGACCTGCTGCTCTTAGTTCTAAAACTACTTATCAATCACGCGCATGTTTTCCCAGTCATACTCGAGCTTGTGACCGCAGTCCAGACAAACAACGTAGTGTCTCGCGGCCGGAACGGGGGTATCCCATTGGGCGTTGACGGCTCGCCGGATGGAGACCGGCGATGACGCCGCAAACGGCTGGGAAATTTTTCTATGAGAACAGCGGATTGAGAGCAACTGCAGGATCTTGTTTACCATGGGAAACTTCTTATTCATCACACAATCTCAGGGTGCTCCCCGCAGGAAGCACCCTGCAAAATGCGAACGGGCGATTGCTTTGTGATCGCAACGCCGCTGGCGCGATCAGGCGCTCGCTGCAGCCAGCTTGGTATGGTCTTCGCTCTTGCTCGGAACCGTCGTGGCCGCGCCGTTCATCTCTTTCTGGTTGGCCTTCCGGATGTCAATCGAGCCCTTGAAGTAGGCTCCGTCCTCAATGGAGATTCGCTGGCAAACCACATCTCCCGAAAGCGAGCCTTCATTTCTGATATCGACCCGGTCGCTTGCCGTGATGTTGCCCTTGACCTTGCCCAGAACCACAACCTCTTTGGCGTTGACGTTGGCCTGGATCTGCCCATTGCGACCGACGGTGACACGGTTTCCGGGAAGGTTAATCGTTCCTTCCACCCGGCCGTCAATGTACAGCGACTCGGAGCCGGTGACTTCGCCCTTGATTACAAGAGACTTGCCGATGGTGGCCTGCTCCTGGCTATTGACTACGGCATTGCGAGGCGCGGCGACCGGCGTCGGCTCGCTGCTGAAAGTAGGTGTCGTGCTCATAATTGATTTCTCCGGTTCCGGGGTGCTGGGTTTTGTTGTACTTGGGTTCGGATTCGGGCTGTTGGGGCTAGTCGTGCTAGCAGGCTTCCACATCTCAAGTAATTCCTTTCGCGTTTGGTTGTTGCAGCGCGCAGGCACTTACTCTGCCTGCCGATTTCAAAAGCTCACTCTGGTGGATACCAGAGGAGACATGGCACGTTTGTTACCAATTCATGGCTGTCCGCGACAATTCCAGAATTGTTGGATTGGCGGTGCTTTCCTGCGATCCCCCCAGTCCATGCGACCAAGCACACCGCAGTTACGAAGGTAATTATTCCCTCTACTCTGGCAATTCTTATATCGGGCATGCCCCTTAGATAAAAAATCCATTCGCGCTTAGGATTGTGTCAGGAGGATTACGGCAATTTAGACCTTCTCCGATTTGGTAATTGAGTAATCTGGTATCTGGGAGATTGAGGATCGGCTGAGAGCCTGATTCGGCGATACGTATTTGGGTGCGGTCCGCAGACCGAGCCAGCACTCCTCGCTTTTTCAGCCTGATTCCAATTACCAAATTATCCAATTACCAAATTGGTTCATCGTGATTACCGAAACCGAAATCCTACGCTATATCCAGAAACAGCCGCACCACATGGCCGGCTACAAGCAGATCCTCCACGACTTGGGCATCCGCGGCAAAGAGCGCCGGCCGGTTGAGCAACTGCTCCGCGAGATGACCCGCCACAAAAAGCTGGTCGCCATCGGCAAAGAGCGCTGGGGGCTACCCACCTCCACATCCTCACGGGATCTCGTGATCGGCAAACTGCGCATGCACCGCGACGGCTATGGCTTTGTCACCCCCCAGCCCGACTCGCTCCCCGCACGAGCGCGTGGCAAGCTCCTGGGTGACATCTTCATTCCTCCACCGGAGGTCGGCAATGCCATGCACGGTGACCAGGTGCTCGTCGAACTTGGCCGCATACGTCCGGACGGCAAAGGCGAAGGCCGCATCCTCCGCGTCACTGAACGCGAACAGGAAACCGTCGTCGGCATCTTCCATTACGGCGACCGGCACAATTACGTCAAACCTTTCGACGAAAAAATCGGGATGGAAATCATCATCCCGCATGGAATGGAGTATCCACGAGCGAAGGACGAAGAAGGAGTTCAGCCGTCGGCGGGAAGGGACTTTAAAGATCCTGCGGGCCTGAATAAAGGTGTGGCACAGCCGCCCTCGGCTGTGCACGGGCAGCAGGATAATGAAACGTCAGGCAAACAAACTGGTAGAACTCACGAGACTCGTGTGGCACAGACACTCTTATCTGTGCAGAAGCAGGGCTCCCACCAGAAGCATTGGGATAGTGAAACGATTGAGCTCAATTCAGCACAGCCGGGGGCGGCTGGGCCACACGAGTCTCACGGAGCTCACAGCACAATAGAAGATGACAGGCATGGTCGCAGCGACGCCTCTCAGGCTTCGCCCTCTGCCAAGCATCCTCTCCGCCACACCCCACATAGGGTTTTGGGTGAAGAGGTGCTCCGAAAAAAAGAATTTGACGACCTTGAAAACGTCGTTGTCGAAGTCGAGATCATCCAGTTCCCCTCCGCTACGCACGAGCCCCGCGGGCGTGTCATAGAGATTCTCGGCTATGAAGATGATTTCGGCGTGGACGTGGAAATCATGATCCGCAAGCACCACATCCGGCACATCTTTCCGCCGGCAGTGCTTGATGAAGCCCAGGAGATCAGCCCAGTCATTCCTCGCGAAGAGATCGCCCGCCGCCGCGACTTCCGCAATCTGCCCATCGTGACCATTGACGGCGAGACCGCACGCGATTTTGATGATGCCGTCTGCGTGCATCGCCTGCCGCACGGGCACTATGAACTGCAGGTCCACATCGCAGACGTCGCCCACTATGTCGAAGACGGTTCGGCAATAAACGACGAAGCCCGCAAACGCGGCACCTCGGTTTACTTCCCTGATCGCGCCGTGCCCATGCTGCCGCTCGAACTCTCAACGGACATCTGCTCGCTTCGCCCTCAAGTAGAGCGGCTCGTTCTCTCCTGCGTTATGGAAATCGATCATCAAGGCGAAATCGTGAGCTATGACCTGGCCGAAGGAGTCATCCGCTCCGCGCACCGCATGACCTATACAGACGTGAACGCCATCATTGAAGGCGACACACTCTTGCGGCGCAAATATTCGGACATGGTCGGCGATTTCGAATTGATGTACGAACTTGCCCAAGTGCTCAACCGCAAGCGCATCAAGCGCGGCTCCATCGACTTTGACCTGCCAGAGCCAGTCATCGAATTTGATGAAAATGGATTGATGAAAAGCGTCACGCCCTCGGAGCGTAACTGGGCGCACAGGCTGATCGAAGAATTCATGCTCGCTGCCAATGAAACTGTGGCCACGCACCTTGAACAGCGCGACATCGCTAGTCTCTACCGCATCCATGAACAACCCGATCCCAAACGCATCTTCGAGTTTGAGCAGATCGCCGCCAGCTTCGGCTACTCCCTCGGCGTCGGCGCCCTGCCCATTAAGCGTGTGACGACTCGTGCCGACAAGCGTTCGCACTACGGTTCCGGCCGCCGTGCTCCCGTGATCGAATTGCCGGAAGAGGTCCACATCACGCCACGCATGTACCAGAAGCTTGTGTCTAAAATCACGGGCAAGGCGGAAGAACGCGTGCTGTCCTACCTGATGCTGCGCTCGCTCAAGCAGGCCCGCTACTCCGAGGTAAACGAAGGCCACTTCGCCCTCGCCGCGCCCACGTACACACACTTCACCTCGCCCATCCGCCGCTACCCTGACCTGATCGTGCACAGGGTTTTGAAAGAGGTGTTGAGGGAATCAGAACCTACAGAGGCCTCTCATGATCGTGAAATACACAGCCGCCTGTTCCCCTTTGCCTTTTCAAGCCCTGAGCACTCCCCCTGGTCCAAGCGCAATCCTCAGAGTGAAGCTCATGGTCGCAAGTCCACGCCGTCCACAAAGTCCACTCCGTCCACCCCTCTCCGGACCGCAGCCGGTCTCTCCCTTGAAACCCTGCATGACATAGCCGACTCCTCGTCCCAGGCAGAGCGCGCCGCTGACGAAGCCGAGCGCGAGCTCATGGAATGGAAGAAGCTCAAATTCATGGAGGGCCGCCTTGGCGACGACTTTGATGCACTTATTGTGAACGTGATGAAGTTCGGCTTCTTTGTCGAGCTGACGGAGCTCTTCATTGAAGGGCTGGTACCCATCGACACCCTGGAAGATGACCACTACACTTATCGCGAGAATACGCGCCAGATTATTGGGCAGCACTCGGGAAAGATATTCTCTATCGGCAACCGCGTTCGCGTGCTCGCCGACCGTGTCGACCACGTGCAGAGGAAAATCCAGTTCGCGTTGGTGCAGGAAAAAGCCAAGCCATCGCGCGCGCAGAAGCGCCACCGCAAACCATACCGCTGATCACACGGATCACACGGATTTACGCAGATCAAAATGAAGTAATTTCAGATCAGTTTTATCAGCGTTCATCAAAGGTAAGGTTTCGTTGTTCTCCGCGGCTGCCCGGTGAAGGCAACGTTTGTCAGTCCTGATAACTGAATGCAGCTTTCATTTTGCCAATCTCAATCACGTCCCCGGCAGAGAGTTCGCGCTGGCTGAAGACTTCTTCGCCGTTGATCCGCAGCTTGACCTTGTGCTCCGGGGCAATGAAGTATTTGTTCTCGCGCTTGCTGATCAGCGCCGCCGAATTGGGCGCAAAGAATCCTTTGAGTTTGATCGATGCCATATTTGACTTGCCGATCATGCTCATCTTGCTGGTGAGCACATAGGTCTCCTGGTCCGTTTTTCCTTCAATCACGTTCAGGATGCCGATGCGCTCCTTGGCCGGTATAGCGGCTGCGGCCATCGCCGCCGGCGCAAGACCCGTTTTGGCGGCATGCCCTTCATGCACGTGCCTCGAATCCAGCATGACCGTGGCTTCCAGTTTGGCGACTTCCGGTCCTGCCTTTGCGGCAACGGACGAGAACAGCGCCGGGCCGTCGTTTTTGAACTCAATCTCGTGCTTGCCGATCCTCACCAGATCGCAATGACGCAGCTTAGCCTTGCCGATACGCTCGTTGTTCACATAGGTTCCGTTCAGTGATCCCAGGTCCTCGATCTCGTAGTGGTCCTTGTCCCAGGTAATCCGGGCGTGGTGTCCGGAGACCGCCAGATTGTCAATCTGCACGGTATTGTCCGGCAGGCGGCCAATGGTGGCGGGCGCCTGGCTGAGCGTGATCTCTTTCAGCACTGAGCTGTCGAACTTCAAATAGAGTTTTGCCATTCCGGACCTCCGGGAACAATTTTGCGGAGAAGATTCTTATACCAGGGGCGCTCCACAATCCTGAGCAGCAGGCAGGTAATGTTGTCATCGCCGCCGCGCTCTTTCGCCGCCTGAATCAGGCTGTTGCAGGCTTCTTCCAGCCTTCGGGAACCATGAATGATTTCCAGGATCTCATCATCACGCACGTGGCGCGTGAGCCCGTCCGATGTCATCAGAATCATGTCTCCGGACATCGTCACAAGGTCTTCCACGTCGGCTTCCACTTCCATGTCCGCGCCCAGCGCGCGCAGGATCACGTTTTGCAGCTCTGATTTTTCCGCCTGCTCCTGCGTGATGTATCCCAGCCTGACCTGCTCCATCACCAGCGAGTGGTCTTGCGTGAGCTGCTGGATGGCGCCCTGTCGGACGAGATAGATCCGGCTGTCGCCTACATGCCCAATGGCCAGCGAGTGCCCGCGCACCAGAGCCGCCACAATCGTCGATCCCATACCCAGCCGCCCCATCTCGCCCACCCCCGCCTCGTGAATGGTGCGGTTGGCCAGTTGGATGGCGCGTGCAAGGGACTGCGCGTCGGCCGGACTCCCATTGTGATGCCCGTTCCGGCCCGCATCGCGGAAATACTTGAGCAGAATGTCCACCGCCATCTTGCTCGCAACTTCACCCGCCGCCTGGCCGCCCATGCCGTCACACACCACAAAGATGCCGCAACGCGAGTCGTAACCGAAGTTGTCTTCGTTATTCTTGCGCACGCATCCAATGTCCGTTTTGCCGGCAACTTCCACTGCAAGCGTCATTGCGATTCCCTGTTCGGCCTGTCCGGTTCAGCAAACGTCAAACCAGAGACGTTACTGGAGAAGGACTTCCTGGTCCGTGCCGGGAGGAGGATGGCGCGGATTGTACCCGGATTGTTAACTACTTAGCAATCCGGAATTTACCCGCCTATGTGCACCATGCTGCGCGAGGGCTTGATAAACCCTTGCTCCCCAATATGATGCCGCGCCTCTTTCTGGTCGACCACTGAACGAACGTAATCAGCCAGCTCTTTATCGCCGGCTCCGCCGCGCATGCGCGCCGCAATGTCATGATCAAAAAGAGAAAACAGGCAGGTGCGCAGCTTGCCATCGGAAGTCAGCCGTATGCGCGAGCAATGCCCGCAGAAAGGATGCGAGACCGGCGCGATGATGCCGATTTCGCCCTTGCCGTCATCGAACGTGTACCGCCGGGCAGTCTCGCTGGGTGCGTTTGCCGGCAGTTCGCGAACCGGACGGAACTGGTTCAGTTTTTCCAGTATCTCGTCCATCGTCACCACCACGTCTGGAGTCCAGACCCGATCTTCTTCCAGCGGCATGAACTCGATAAAGCGCACCACTACGCCTTCTTCACGGGAGAACCGCGCGAACTCCACAATCTGGTCTTCATTGAACCCGCGCAGAAGTACGGCGTTGACCTTCACGGGATCAAGCCCAGCACGCTTGACTGCGCGAATGCCGGCCAGAACCTTGTCATAACCTTTGGGCACCCGCGTGATGCGCGCAAATTTTTCCGGATCCACTGCATCCATGCTCACCGTGGCGCGGCTCAGGCCAGCCTCTTTGAGCGGTGCGGCCATATCGGCCAGCAGATGTCCGTTGGTAGTGATGGCGATATCGGGCTGCTTGCCTTCAAGCGTGCGTAAAGCAGCCACGTCGCGGACGAAGTCCACGAGCCCGTTGCGCAACAGCGGCTCGCCGCCGGTCAGCCGGACTTTCTCTATTCCCATCCCAACCAGAAGGCGGACGATGCGCAAGTAGTCCGCGAATGGCAGCTCCGAGTACTGCGCGCCCTGATTGCCCGTCCGGCAATAGACACAACGGTAGTTGCACCGGTCGGTGATGCTGACCCGAAGATCAGTGATATAGCGCCCGTGTTTGTCGCGAAGTCGATCCATTGGCAATTTGTGATTGGTAATTTGTGATTTGTGAATCGCCAATCACAAATCGCAAATCAGAAATCAATCGAGCCTGTCTTTTGGATCGCAAGACAAAGAAGGAAGGACACGCCTACCGCGTTTCTGGTCCCTTTCCAAACGCGGGAGGCCCAGCCGTTTCCACCTGGACCCTTGTCCTTGCAATCCGCAAGGAACCGCCGCACCGGCCGGGTATTCCCTTGAGGCCTTGAAAGTGCGGTCGGAACCTGACACAGACATTATAGATGAGGGCTGCAATTCGGGAGTAGGGGATTTGGCTGTGAGCACTGGGCTGCTTTGGAAGCGTTAAGAAATCGACTGAGGGTCATAATGATCTTTTGACTTTAAGGTCTGATTTCGCTTTCGTAAAGACTTCATAGCAACCCTCCCTGCACCAGATTCCGCTTGCCCATTCAGGTTTATTTCGTTTGTGAGAATCTGGACTAACTATGTACCTCGCGCCCGAAACAATTTGCGGAACCTATATCATCCGAGCTTCTAGATAGGGACAATCTACCAGCGTTGGAGCTAATAACTTTGCCTTTTATAAGAAAATTTAGCAGCTGAAGCGCTTTTTAACTTTTTTTGTGTTATCCACAGCTCATCCAGCTACACTGGTTTCCGCTTTCTCCGAAACATTATTGTTGCAGTCTGATCCGAGAGCAGGCACAAGGACAGATAGCGCACCAGTGTGCTTCCGGAGCATTGCCATGTTTCACATTTGAGCAAAGACCCCTGAAAGTGAACTTTAGCAGGATGCCGGGTACCAATGTCTGGACAAGTCTGGTAAAACCTTGCGCCAGGCACGCATTCCCGGTTTGGGCGTTCCCCCTCGCCGCACCAGAGCTTTGCCTAACCCACATATCCACGGAGGATTGATGAAGCTTTTTTCCCGTTTTGTTGTAGTATGCGCGCTGCTGGCGATGACGGCCGCAGCGCACGCTCAGGTTACATCTCTCAGCTTGACCAGTGATCCCGGCGATTTCATTGGCGGCGGCCAAACGACCTTTCTGACCCCGGCGGATGGCTCATTCACCGCCTCAAAGAACCCTGATAACGGCGTCTTTATTGATTTCCTCGGCCAGCCAGGTATCTTCTGGCAGCTGGAGTTTGCGGCATCATTCAACCAGCCTCTGACAGTGGGAACTTACACCGGGGCTACACGGTTTCCTTTCCAGGCAAACGGCGTGCCGGGACTGGCTATTTCGGGCGACGGCGCAGGCTGCAATACGCTCACGGGGAGCTTTACCGTGCTGGAAATCAGCTACGGCGACGGGAGCACCATTAATAGCTTTGATGCAACATTTGAGCAGCACTGTGACGGCGTAACGCCTGCTTTGCGGGGCGAAATTCGCTTCGACGCCCACCCAGTGGTAGCCGTCAACGCGCCATCACGCCTCAATGCACCCATCAACCAGAATGTCAATTTCATTGTTACCTCCACTGACGCCCAGGGGCGGCATGTGGTGCTGAGCGCCAGCGATCTCCCGGCGGGCGCAACCTTTGTGGATAACGGTGATAATACCGGTACGTTCAACTGGACTCCCAGCAGCGCCCAGATTGGTAACTTCTTTGTGACCTTCACCGGAGATAATCAGGCCGGCAATACCGATTTAACGAAGACGCTCATTTCCGTGATTCAGCCGCCCCCGCCGAACGATGATTTCGATAATGCGACTGTGGTTCCGTCTTTCCCATTCACCACGACGGAAGACGTCACCAACGCAACGGTCGCGCCGGACGATCCGTTCTGCATTACCAGGAATCAGACGGTGTGGTTTGCTTTCACCCCGACCCAGAACATGCGTCTGGAAGCAAACACGTTTGGCACCAGCTATGACACCGCATTATCCGTGTACACCGGTACGCGCGGTGCATTGAGGTCACTCGCGTGCAACGACGACTCGAATGGCACGTTGCAATCCCGGGTACGGTTTGACGCCGTCGCGGGCACAACTTACTACTTCGAAATCTCATCGTTCTTCCATGTTTCGGGAGCAAACCTCGTCTTCAATCTGCTCCTGGCTCCACCGCCGCTCACCATCACGCCTACGGTCACGCAGTTCGGCTCTGTTGATCCGAGCACAGGCGCAGCTACGATCAGCGGCTTTGTCACGTGCGATAAGCAGGCGTTCGTGACTATCTCTGGCCAGCTGAAGCAAACCCATGGAAGCATCCCCGTCAGCGGGATCTTCTCAGCATTCGTTGCCTGCGATGGAACAACGCCGTGGAGCGCAAAAATCCAGACAACAGATGCGCTGTTTCATGGTCGCGCTTCCAACCTGTTCACTGGCGGTCCGGCAGATGTTTCCGCCACGGCATCAGGGTTCGACTTTGACAATGGCGTCTTCATTCAGCGTTCGTTCGCCGTAGGAGTGACACTGCGGGGGAATTGACGATCGCAAGCTACACTCATCGGTAATAGCAAACATGGCCGCATCCCCGGATGCGGCCATGAGATTTTTGTGGTTGCTGCCGCCCACGGCCACCACTTGGCGCCGGTTGCAAAAGTTCTGCTGGCGTTCAACGACCTTCGCCACCACAACAAGGTCGCGGCCCGCGCCAAACTTGAAGACCTGCACGCGCAATTCCCCAATAACCCGTTGTTCACGTGCGAACTGGCGCAACTGGAAAAGCCCGCCGCCGGGCCGGGGCAATAAGCATTTCGGGGGTGAACATCTCCTGGTGCACTGCCCGGACATAGTCTTTGGTGTTCCCGCGGCCACAGCGGAAACTGCTACTATCAAAATCCTCCAGGGAGACCGAACCCAGTTGCGACCCCGAAGACTCACAACAGCCCTGCTGCTAGTTATCTTCAGCTTCGTCAGTCTTGCGCCGCGGGCGCAGGCGCAGAGCGCTGTCGAAGACCGGCTTATCGAGTCCTATCACGACGTTTACAACGTCAGGTTCCAGGAAGCTCTCGAAAAGGCAAACGAGGCCAAGAAACTGGCTCCTGACGACCCGCTCCCCTGGGTGGCAGAGGCAAACGCTTTCCTTTTCCGCGAATTTGACCGCCTGCACGTGCTGCGGAGCGAAACCTTCGCTTCTGACGACAACTACACCAGCCGGCAGACTTACCGCTGGAATCCAGCGTCTTATCAGGGCTTTCAAACTGCTTTGAGCAGGGCTGAGCAACTGGCGCAGAAACGCCTGGATCGCAACGGGAACGATGATCGCGGACTGCTGGCGCTGGCTCTCAGCAACAGCATGCGCGCTGAAGACGCCGCACTGTTTGCCAAGAAGGACATTGCCACGCTCTCCTATTTCAGGTCTTCCGCCGTGTACGCTGAGCGGGTTCTTGCCGTTGCCCCGCAGCGATACGATGCCTACCTGGCCAGCGGGCTGGGGAAGTATGTGATCGGCTGCAAATCAGCGCCGGTGCGCTGGGTGCTTCGGGCGGGCGGGTTGAAAGGCGATCGCGATCAGGGAGTGAAGGAGCTGTCCCTGGCAGCCGCCCATGCCGAATACATGGCGCCCTTTGCGCGTCTGCTGCTGGCCTATGATGACTTGCGGCGCAACAACAAGGCCGAAGCACAAAAGAAGTTCGCCGCCCTGCACGAGGAATTTCCAGATAATCCCATGTTTCTACAGGAAACGGCCAGGCTGGCCAAACCTTCAGTTCGTTCTGGCCAATGAGCTGAACGGAAGCGACGCTGCACCAAGGATTTGGCCGCTCCCCTTCTGCTGAACAAACACAACGGCGCGCAGATCGTTTCTCTTCCACCCTTTTTTTGCGGTCAGCGGCACCGTAGCGGAAAAGGTTCCATCATGCACCTCGCCGAGACGGCGGAACTCACGAACCACAGCCGAGTGATGCAGGACGCGCCCACCATTCTCTCCGCCGCCGACATTTGTGACCAGATTGTCCTCTGTGATGGCGAGCATGACGTCACCGGGCTGGCTGTCCGTTATTTCGAGCTGCAATTTGTCAGTTCCAGCAGAGGCGATCTTTACCTGCGCGGCTGGAGTTTGCGCCGAGGCCTCCGCTATAGTCTCCCGCGCCTTCCCTGCCATGCTCCCCACGAATTCAAACTCGCCATTGACAACCATCTGTGGCGTATACGGACTGTCAATGTGAAACTTGTTCGCGTAGTCCTGCTGGCGGCGGGTGTAGGCAGCGGAATCAAAGCGGTCACGCCATGCCGGTGAATCCCAGTAATTCACGTGGAAACCGAGCGGGATTACTTCAGCGCCATTCGCATTCGCCGACTGGCGCAGTTGGCCGAGCAAAGCGTCGGCCGGCGGGCAACTGGAGCATCCTTCAGAGGTAAACAGCTCTACGATGACGGACTTCTTGCCAACAGCGGCCGAAGTCGCCGAACCCGCGCCAGTCGCGCTGTGCACCGCTGCCAGCAGAGACCCACCGGCAATCAGGACGGCAACCCCCATCCACCACGTTCTTTTGCTGTGCGTATTCCAGTTCATCGTTTCAACCTTCTTTGCAGCGGGCCATCCGTTCACGGTTGTGGCTGCCCGGGATATACATCGAATTCAATCTCCACTTCGTCTTTGACCTTCACCGTGCCTCCGGCAAGAGAAATGGGCTGTATGCCGAAGTCAGTCTGCTTGAGTGTCGTCTTGCCCGAGTAATGCTCGGGAGTTCCGCTGACCGGGAACTCCAGCCGCCTGGTCACGCCATGTAACTGCAATTGTCCGCTCACGCGAAAACGCTGGGGATCGGTCTGTTCAATGCTGGTAGAGGTAAAGCGGATTTCGGGGAATCTCTGCGCATCCAGAACTTTGGGCCCGAGCATCGTTGACTGGATCTCCGCCCGGTCTTTTTCGGAAACGTCAGGATCCATCACCTTCATCTCCCTGGTAAGTACCGTAATGCTGGCGGTTTTGGATTTGGGATCAACTGCGGCCCTCGAAATCGGCGCGGAGATGGTATGGTTGTGCGCGAAGCCTGAAAACAGGCCCGACTTCCCAACGTGGATGGTGATCGTAGACCTGCGCGAAGAAGTTGACTGGGCCTGGCCGAAACTCAAACCGGCCATGGTGAGGATCGCCAGCCAGATCAGAGAAAAGCTTCGCAGTCGGAACAAGTCATTCTCCTTGTCACCCTCAAGAGCTTGCGCGGGTAAGCTCCACTCTAATGATAACGGTTCTGGGATTATTTCCGAATTATCGACAAACTGGATATTGGTTCCAGCTCATAATCTCACCAACAGCAACGTGAAAGACAGGGGCGCTTCCAGCCATGGCAGCCTCTACCGATTCACCTGCTCTGCCAATCGTTTAGGTGCAACCAGCATGTAGCTGCCCAGCAGGAGCTCGTTCACTTCATCCCAATTGACTCTCTCTGTGTCCAACCTGAGCGCAACCCAACCCTTGGATGCGATATACGCGGGAAGATAAAACCTGCGAGGATGAGCCTCAACCAGGCGCTGGTTATCACCCGGTAAAACTTTGCATGCAATGGCCACAATGCCGTCTCCATGATGGTCATTCAGAAAATAGGCGAAGGTCTTTTTTCGGATTAGGAACTGAGCATGCGCCCCACGCAGTTCCCGTGTCGCCTCTGGCAGCGCAAGCGCAAATGCAGTCAAACGTCTCAGGAGCGACTCGTCAACGGGACGGCTTTGAGAGCGGGATGTCATAATGCACTCTGAATCAGCTTAACCGCCGCGTCAGGATCAGCTCCTTCAATAAGCTGGCTGTACCGCTCGTCATGCAAATCAATGGCGATGGTCTTCTCGGGATCGTGAACGTCCCAGAAGATTCGCTTACCATCCTGATAGAAAATCCCCGCCCTGATTACTCCGGGCACATTGCTTCCAGGCATTCTAATTTTGGTGGATTAGCCTCGGCGAGGCAGGCCCTTACCCGAGACCTCGGATCCCGGTGGTTCACGGAACGGTTCCACAGAAATGCGCTCGTAACGCACTTCCAGCACGGTCAGCTCTTCTGTGCCGCCCGGCGCCTGGAGAACTACGCTGTCGCCCGCCTCCGACTTCATCAACGCACGCGCCAGAGGTGACACCCAACTGATGTGGTTGCGCTTGAGATCGACCTCGTCGAGGCCCACGATGCTCACCACATGCTCCGCGCCCGCGGCATTCTCATAGCGCACGGTCGCTCCGAAGAATGCCCGCGTCTTCGCCTGCCCCGCTCTCGGAGCTTCAGGGTCTACCACCTCCGCGGCTTCGATTCGCTTAGAGAGAAAGCGAATCCGCCCATCGATCTGCCGCAGCCGCCGCTTGCCGTACTGATAGTCGGCATTTTCACTGCGATCGCCGTTGCCGGCAGCCCACGCCACCACCTCCACCACCGCCGGCCGTTCCCGGGTGAGCAGAAACCGGTGTTCATCTTTCAGGCGCTGCAGCCCGCTCGGCGTTATGTAGTTCTTGCCTCGCGTCGCGGGATCGTCCGGTTTTGGTTTTCTCGTAAACCCTTTCCGCATCTCGTAAGTCCTTCCAGCGCGCATCCGATGGATGCCCCCATGGACGCGAATGAGTGCCGATAGCAAATACTGCAGGTCATCCGGGTTCATGGGTGCTCATCCGCGGCCCTACCTGATCTTTTCACGTCTTCCAGTCCTTAGGGATCCTATCCATCATTTCGAACAAGTGCGCGGCGGATCACCTGATTGAGGAGAGCCCGCGCCGTACTTTCCCCCGACACTTCGGGCTGACCTACACGCCCGAATGGTTCCTTTATGACGAAATTTGCTGTGCTTATTGCTATAAAATCCGGCTATTCCCGTCATCGTCTGGCCTTCAAACGTGTCCACGATGAAGGTTTCAGGCACGATTCGGCGTCGTTTATTGTTAGAAGTCTGATTTCCATCTGGTCTACAATATCCGGCGCATATCCATGCAATTTTGAGGGCGCTGAGAAAGAGCCAATGATACCGCTCTGATTCCCGTATTCTGCATTCTTTTAGCCTTCGCTCCCGGTGCGCAACAACTTCCGTCTGCTGTTACACAAAAGCTGCTCTTGCTGGCAGAGCGAGGAGACGCAAAGTCTCAGTTTGACCTTGGCCAGGCCTACGAAGCAGGCACAGGCATTCAGCAGAACGATGATCTTGCCGCGAAGTGGTACCGCGCGGCCGCCACGCAGGACTATGCGCCGGCCGAAAACCGGCTTGGCGTTATGTACTCGCTTGGCCGCGGCGTAAACCGGGACAAAGCGGAGGCGCTTCGCTGGTACAGAAAAGCCGCGAAACACCGCCTGCCGGAAGGCTGCTTCAATGTTGCCATTTCCTACTATAACGGTGACGGCGTGACGGAAGAGATCAATTTGGCATATGCATGGATGCTCGCGGCCAAAGATGCCGGCGACCTCCAGGCACAGGAAGCCGTCAAACGCATGGCTGATGAAATGCACGGGCGAATCTATTTCAGCGAATTCAAGCTGGCCGACCTCTATGAGCAGGGAGTCGAGATTCCCCAGGATTTATCGCGGGCTGCCGACCTTTATCGTGAGATAGGGAGTAACGACCATGACTTCGGTGTCGGCGACGCCCAGTACAACCTGTGTCAGCTCTATACAACAGGCAAAGGTGTGCCGCTCAACTATGCTGAGGCAAGATCGTGGTGCAAGAAGTCCACAAGACATGGCGTGAAATTAGGTTACCTTATGCTGGGACGAATGGCTGAGCTTGGACAGGGAGAACCGAAGGACCCGGCCAAAGCGGCCGCGTGGTATCAGGACGCGGCACTCGTGCTCTTGCCCGATGGGTTCCTGGCATCAGGCAGGCTGCGATTGCAGGGTACGTCTCATGATGACCAGAAGAAGGCATATTTCTGGTTTTATCTGGCGCAGCATTACAAAGTCGCGGAAGCTGATTCGTTGCTCCAGCAAGCGGCCGGAAACTTGAGCAAAAAAGAAATCAAGAAAGAACAAAAACGGGCGCTGCAGTGGATTCACATGTCAGATTACGAACGGTACCACAAGATTAAGACCCCGTGAACCAGGACAGCGCTCATCCGCCGCTAACGAATTACATCCCGTCATAGTTCGGCCCGCCGCCGCCCTCCGGCGGCACCCAGGTGATGATCTGGTATGGGTCCATAATGTCGCAGGTCTTGCAATGTACGCAGTTGGAAGGATTCAGGTGTATCTGCTTGCCCTTGGGCGCGTCGGCGGCTTCTTCCATTTCGTACACGTTTGCCGGACAGAAATGCTGGCAGGGGTTGCCGTACTCCACTACACAGCGGGTGTTGCAGATGTTGGTGTCATGAATAACCAGATGTGAAGGCTGGTCTTCTTCGTGCTTGGTGCCTGAATGATAAAGATCGGTCAGCTTGTCGAAAGTCAGTTTGCCGTCGCCTTTGGCCTTGCCCAGGACGCGCGCTTCCGCGCCGCCGTCGGCGGGCAACTGATCAAGGTGCTTCATGCGCTCGTATCCGGAGTGCATGGTGTACACGGCGTGCAGCCCGCGCCCCCCGGTGATCTGTTGCAGGGCGGTGTGAAAGAGCCCGTGAATCAGGCCGTTCTCAAAGCCCTGATGGAAGTTGCGGACCGCCCACAGTTCGTCCCGGATCCAACTGGCGCCAACTTTGTCTTTGAAATTCTTGAGCTGCTCGGCGCTGAAGTTGTTGGCCATTAGCGCTTCAAACGCGGATTCCGCCGCTAGCATACCGCTCTTGATAGCCAGGTGAATGCCTTTGAGACGCTGCGAGTTCAGGAAGCCCGCGGAGTCGCCAACAATCATCCATCCATTGCCGGCCAGTTGCGGCATTGAGTACCACCCGCCATAGGGCAGCGATTTGGCGCCGTAGCGGATCATCTTTCCGCCCTGGAGCAGGTGCGCGATATGGGGATGTGTCTTCCACTGCTGCAGCACGCGCTGGGGATCGAGTCGCGGGTCGGCGTAGTCAAGGCCGGTTACATAGCCAAGTGAAACAATGTTGTCTTTCGAGCCGTACAGCCATGATCCGCCGTATTCTTTGGTGGTCAGCGGCCAGCCCAGCGTGAGCATCACTTCGCCCTTGCGGACGCGACCGGCCGGAAGCTCCCACAGCTCCTTGACTCCCACGCCGTAGGTTTGCGGATTGCGATTTTTATCCAGATTGAACTTGCCTACAAGCTGCTTAGTCAGCGACCCACGCGGGCCTTCGGCCAGAATTGTGACCTTCGACTTCAATTCGTAGCCGGGCTCAAAGTTTGACTTTTGCTGCCCGTTCTTATCCACTCCCTTATCGTCAGTGATCACGCTGGTGAGGCGATCACCCTCAAAGCGAAGGTCAGCGCCGGCGAACCCGGTGAACACGGTGATGCCCGCCTGCTCCACCTTCTCGCCCATCCACTTCACAAAGCGGTTCAGCGAGATGATGTAGTTGCCGTGGTCATGCATGGGCGGCGGCATGGGAACTTGAAAAGCGTTCTTTGCCGTCAGGTAGTAGAAGCTCTCGTACTGCACCTGGGCATCGAGCGGCGCCTCGTCGCGCCAGCCGGGCAGCAGCTCATCCATGGAACGCGGATCGAGCACCGCGCCGGAGAGAGTGTGCTGGCCCACCTCGCGCGCTTTTTCCAGGACGTAAATGTTTTCCTTGCTAAGCTGCGAGTCGGGATGGCGGTGATTGTGCTTATCGATAAGTTGCGCCAGGCGCAGGGCGCAGGCCATCCCGGCCGGCCCGCCGCCGACGATGGTTACATCCGCTTCCATCTGCGGACGCTCGATTCCTTCAAGAGGTTTGCGGAAAGTAAGCATTCAGCACTCAGCAACTAGCAATTAGCCAAACAGGTTCCAGTGAAGGGCCGATGCGCGAGTGAAAAAACTCTTCGCGCCAGACACGCTTCACAATTGTCAATTTTGGCAATAATGGCAATTTGGCAATCAGGCTTTCGCCTTCTTCACTTCTTCCGTCAGCGCCGGAACAATATCAAACAGGTTCCCCACCACACCGTAATCGGCAATTTCAAAGATCGGTGCCTCGGCATCTTTGTTAATCGCTATGACTGTACGCGAGCCCTTCATGCCCACAATGTGTTGAATAGCTCCGCTGATGCCAACAGCCAGATACAGCTTGGGCGCCACGGTCTGCCCGGAGCTGCCAATCTGGCGGTCCATAGGCAGCCAGCCCGAGTCGCAGATGGGGCGGGAAGCGGCAATTTCGCCGCCCAGAGCGTCGGCCAGCTTCTTGGCCAGCTCGATGTTTTTTTGTTCCTTGATGCCGCGCCCCACGGAGACAATGATTTCAGCCTGCGTCAGGTCGACGGCCTGCTTGGCTTCCTTGAACGGAGCCTCCGGTTTGTTGCGGATCACGCCCTCGGCAATCTGCGCATTCACAGTCTCCACAGGCGCGGCGGATGCACCGGCTTCGGCCTTGTCGCCGCGAAACGCGCCCGACTGGAAGGTCACAAAATGAGGCGGATCGCAGGCAAAAGCCACGTCAGCGGCGAACTTGCCCTGGAACATCTGACGGGTGAACAGCAACTTGTTCCCATCTTTGCGAAAGCCGATGCTGTCACTGATCAGGGTACGGCCCAGTTCGGTTGTGAGCTTGGGCGCGAAGTCGCGCACCTGGTATGTGTGCGGCATCAACACCAAAAGTGGCTGTTTTCGCTGAATGAAATCTTTCAGCGCCGCTACCACGCCGTCCGGCGTGTACTGGGCCAGCTTGCCGGATTCGATGGCGTACACTTTGGCCAGCTTCCTGCCGGCAAGCTCCTGGGCGATGGGTGCGATCCCGCTTCCGAAGACGGTCGCCTCTATCGTCCAACCGGTTTCCGCCGCAATGGCCTGCGCCGCGGCTATCGTCTCCAGAGAGACGCGGTTCAGCTTGCCTTCGCGCTGCTCTGCAATCACCAAAATTGTGTCTGCCATTTTTTAAGTCGTCGACCGTCTTTTTTTCATGAATCCAAAAGCAATCAGGAAGAGAGCAACCAGAACGTCTACAGTAAAGATCAGTTGCATGAACATGGTGCCGCCGCGGATGTCCCAGCCCACAAACAGTCCCCACGCACCGCCGGCTATCAGCATGACGACGCCAGCCACCATCAGCGTGGATCCGGTTTCGTGTTCGGTTACAGGCAGGTAATCCGGGCCTTTCGGGTCGTATTCGATTCTCTCCATAGCATTCCTCCTTCAAAAGCCTTTAGATAACTCGAACCTCGTTGCGCAGCTTGTCCACCAGCTTTTTGGCAACCTCGCCGGGCGCGCCGTCCAGCATCTCCGTTTTCTTGGTCTTCTGCGGCAGGTAGAGCTTTTCAATTTTTTGTAGGTTCTCACCGAGCGCTGACTTCACCTCAGCCAGCGCTACTTTGCGCAGCGGCTTGTTCTTAGCTTGTTTGATGCCTAAAAGCGTGGCATAGCGCAGCTTGTTGATTCCGGATTGAATCGTGAGCACCGCCGGCAGGGGCATGGTCACGTGCTGGAAGAAACCTGATTCCAGCTCGCGCTTGACCTTGATTTGCTCACCAACGTCGCTGCCGTCAGTTTTCTGGATTTCCATGATGATGGTGGCATGCGGCCAGCCCAGCAGTTCCGCCATGATCACGCCGGTCTGCGCGAAGCCGTAGTCATCGGATTGCAACCCGGTAAAGATCAGGTCGAATTTCTCATCTTTGATGGCAGCCACAAAAGCCTTGGCGATGTTCAGCGCATCCATCCCGACAAAAGCATTGTCTTCCAGGTGAATGGCTCGATCAGCACCCTTGGCAAGGCCT
Source organism: Candidatus Angelobacter sp. (assembly GCA_035712465.1). Taxonomy (GTDB): domain Bacteria; phylum Acidobacteriota; class Terriglobia; order Terriglobales; family Acidobacteriaceae; genus Angelobacter. The sequence continues at coordinate 124,281 of DASTAS010000011.1, read as the reverse complement.
TCCCGCAGCACCGTCTGGGAGCGCGCCGGGCCGGCGGTAATCACCACGACCTCGCCCCCGTGCTTCTCCTTCTGGCGCAGGGCCTCTTCCAGAGCATATGCGTCGGGTTCATTCACTTCGTAGGAAACATCGTCGCGAATCCAGGTAGAGCTTTCGTTCAGCTTAAGGGGAGCGTCTTTCTGGGGGACCTGCTTCATGCAGACCAGAATCTTCATAAAGGGCTTTTCCTGTACTGACAACTTAGATGATCAGAGCGGGCGCAGTTCAGGCCCGGTAGCACAGATGAAACTTGTAAGTATAACCGAGAAAAGCGGTTCCGGAGCAACGGCGCGGCACGGGAAACGCAGCTTCAATCCAGAAATGCCACAGATTGCACTCCGGCAACCTCAAAACGCTTGCGGCAGCGCATGTTCTTGCACATCACCATGTCCTCGCGACGAACCATATAAGATTGAGCTTTGGCGAATTTGGCGCGGTCGCGCTCGTCCGCCCGCCCCGGCAATTGCCGCTTCTTGGTGCGTACCAGCCAGGAGAGTTCGTACTCGTTCGACTGGTGGCAATGGGGGCAGGTCAGGGTTGCCGGTTTTCTGGCTTCCTTCTCGTCGAAAAAGTCGCGCTCGTCCATTGACACCATTTAACCACAGAGGGCACGGAGGACACGGAGAATTGTCAAAAGGTTGTTTCCGGGTCGACAATGGCTTCCGGCTGAGCCAAAAGCACCCAATTCCGCTTCCGTGGCGAAGTACCCGATTATTCGAAAGGCTTTCAAAGAAACGGGATCAACCCTTCTCTGTGTTCCTCTGTGGTTAAACTAGAGTTGTGCCGAAGAAAAAGAAACTCAAACCGTTTCGCGCGACCAGCGCCGTTAAAGCCATGGCGCGTACTGCCATCGGAGCGCCTCCGCCAGTGAAGCGCAAAGAAAGCAAGAAGCGGACCAAAGCGGAGAAGCACAAGCCCACGATAGGCAGGTTTTTGTCCGAATCGTAGTGAGTGCTACTCCGGCCAGCGGCAGGTCACCACGCGCTGTTCGGTATAGAAATGGACGGCATCCTTGCCCAGCGCGTGCAGGTCGCCAAAAAACGATCCATTCCAGCCCGAGAAAGAGAAGAACGCCACCGGCGCGGGCACACCCACGTTGACGCCAACCATTCCCGCGGCGACGTTCTGAGTGAATTCGCGAGCGGCGGCGCCGGAGCGCGTGAAAACTGAAGCCGCGTTGCCGTACTCCGACCTGCTGATCACATCCAGCGCTTCTTTGGAACCTTTCGCCCGCACGATCGAAAGCACCGGCCCGAAGATCTCGTCGTGAGCCAGACGCGAAGTGGGATTTACCTTATCAAGGATGGTAGGTCCCACGAAGTAGCCGCTGCCCTTGCATACTGGATCTTTGCGCCCGTCGCGAGCCAGAACGGCGCCCTCTTTTTCCGCCAGCTCAATGTAGCCGAGGATGCGCTTGCGAGCGTCCTGGGTAATTACCGGTCCCATCTGCGTTTTGGGCTCGCAACCCGCGCCCACGTTGAGATGATCGGCGGCGCGCACCAGCTCTTTCACCAGGGAGTCGCCAATTTCGCCAACCGCAACCACCACGCTGGTGGCAAGGCAGCGTTCGCCCGCGCAGCCGAAACTTGAACCCATAATGGCGTTCACTGCTGATTTCATTTCCGCGTCCGGCAACACGACAGTATGATTTTTTGCGCCGCCCAGCGCCTGCACGCGCTTGCCGTTTTTCGCTGAGGTCTCGTAGATGTACCTGGCAATCGCGCTCGAACCGACGAAGGAAACGGCTTTCACCCGCTTATCTGTGAGCAGGCAATCCACGGCTTCCTTGGCCCCATGCACCAGGTTGAGGACGCCCGCCGGCAAACCGGCTTCATGCGCCAGTTCAACCATGCGGACCGCTGTGCGCGGAACTTTGTCGGACGGCTTCAGCACGAACGTATTCCCGCAAGCGATTGCCATGGGAAACATCCACATCGGCACCATAAACGGGAAATTGAAGGGCGTGATTCCCACGCACACGCCGAGCGGGTTGCGGGTGGACCAGCCATCAACATCGCGGCCAACACGATCCACCGTCTCGCCCATCATTAATGTGGGCGCTCCGCAGGCAAACTCCACACACTCGATTCCGCGATCGAACGAGCCTTGGGACTCATCTATGGTCTTGCCGTTCTCCTCGATGATCAGGTCTACAAATTCCTGCGCGTGGGCCTGCAGCAGCTCGCGGTATTTGAACAGGACCTTGCAGCGCTGAATGACCGGAGTCCTGCTCCACGCCGGGAACGCATTCTGCGCCGCTTCGACCGCGGCCGAGATCTCTTCCGGCGTGCTGCGCGGCACTTCGGCCATAGCCTCGCCCGTGGCGGGATTGTATTGAACATCTTTCGGGCCACGCGAAATTACAGCCTTTCCATTGATGAACAGCGGGCAGGATTTGAGATCGACAGCGGTTGTAGCGGACATGGGGCCTCCGAACGATGCGTTTTAACCTTTCATTTTACACCGCGCATTCCGGGCATCGAATGCGTTTGCGCTCGTGCGTGTGCTACTGCTGCGCAGCCAGCCACTTCTCCATATTCGTCTGCTGCAGATGTTTGAACTCCATGCAGTTGTCTATGGAATCCAGGCTCGACTGCAGTGCGCGTTCGGCGCCGGGCGCCTTATGCGAGGCGAAAAATTGCTTCACATCCTGCTTGTCGCGCTCTGAGCAGAACGAGCCCAGTGCGGAAACCGCGCCGCGCCCGCCAAAGCTGGTGACCTTTTCCGCAAGATCGCCCCAGTGCGACTTCAGATAGTTCCAGGTCTCGTCGCGCGCCGCCGGATTGCCCAGCAGGGCAGAGAAAAATGATGGATAATCCTGCTGCCTCACGCGGCCTTGATCAATCAATCCCAGAGTACGCTGCACCAATTCAGGCTGGCGGAATTGGGCAAGCGCAAACAAATAGTTGTAATACCCGGAGGTCGAGTTCGCCTTCCCTAGTGCATCACTGAGCGTCTGATACAGTTCGGCGTTGCCATGCTCGCCTGCCAGCGAGAATGCGGCCCCGGTAAGGGTGGCGTCGGTCGATCCCGGCGCGCGCAGATACTGCTGGACGATTTTATTGGCCGCCGCGATTGCCTCGGGATCGCCCGCTTCGCCCATCACCGGCAGCAGAATTGCGCGCAGCGCCTTCTGCTCATCCGTATCGTTTGCCCGTGGCTCCCAACCCAGTTCGCGGGCAAGAGGAGCAAATTGATCACGGATAATTTTGTTGTACTTGGTTTTCTGCTCCGCGGAAATAAGCGAACCCGCCCGCGTCATGAACGCGGCGATGCGGGCCACTACCAGTTGTTCGCGTTCGGAACGCATCTCCCGCGCCATCTGCATGAACCTGCCGATGGGGTATTTGCCCGCTCGGGCCATTGCCCAGGTGTCTTCAACTAACGCAATGCGTTCCGGAGCGTTCAGCGCTGTCTCGGCTGCGCTCGATAAGCGGGTGAGGTTCTGCGCGTCATCATAGAAAACCCGGTAGTACCCCTTGGCGTCGCGATTCCCGAAATACCAGCCGGCGCAACTCTTGAGCTTAACCTGCTCGTTCGGTTTTGAAAGGAGTGAGCATTCCGGTTTGCGGCCGTTTTCTGTTTTGACGCACACAGGTATGTCCCAGAGCTGCGCGGTCGCGGATGCCGGCTTCTGCGCCGAAATATAAAAACGCTGTTGCTCCAGGCTCAAAGACTCGTGCCCTGCCTGGCAGCTTCCCTTCACGCTGACAATTGGAACTCCGGCTTGCAGGACAAAAGTCGGCATGATCTTGTCGACAGGCTTACCTGAAACCTTGGCCACAGCGCGCCAGAAATCCTGTGAAGTGGCGTTGCCGTTGGCATGCTCCTTCAAATAAAGATTTACGCCTTTGCGGAACACTTCCGGTCCCACGTAGGCCTCAAGCATACGCAGCACCGCCGCGCCTTTCTGGTAGGTGATGCCGTCAAACATCTCCTTGATCTCGCCCGGCGTATTCGGATTGCCGTGGATCGCCCGCGCTGCGGCAAGTGAGTCCAGGCCGATGATCTGCTGTGCTGATGCGGTGGCGGAGGCTTCCAGATTCCACTCCGGGTGCCATGCTTCCACCGGCTTGTCGGACATCCATGTGGCAAAGCCTTCATTCAGCCAGATATCGTCCCACCACGCCGCTGTCACCAGATCGCCGAACCACTGGTGCGCGATCTCATGCGCAATAGTCACGGCATGGCCTTGCAGCGAGAACACTGAAGCCTTGCTTTCATCTTCATTCAACAGCAGGGCGGTTTCGCGGAAGAAGATTGAAGCCGTGTTCTCCATACCGCCCCACTCATAGTCGGGGATGGCCACAAGGTCCAGCTTGCCGAATGGGTATTTGATTCCGTACCACTGGTCATAAAACTTGAGCGAATGCACAGCCACATCGAGCGCGAACTTGCCTGCATTTTTGTTTTCCGGCGTAGCGCAGACGCGCACCGGAATGCCATCTGCTGTGCTTTCCAGACATTGCCAGTCGCCAATGGCCAGTGCGACAAGATAGGTGGACATCGTGGGCGAAGTGGAAAAGGTGATCTTGTGGCGAGCGCCGCCGGGCAGCGGCTCATCTGAAATGATGCGTCCGTTGGAGATCGCCGTATCGCCTTTGTCTACCACAACGGAAAGATCAAACGCGGCTTTGAACGCCGGTTCGTCAAAGCCGGGAAACATCATGCGCGCGTAGGTTCCCTCAAATTGCGTGACGGCGTACAGGCGTCGCGGGCTGCGGCTCAAATAGAGGCCGCGCAGCCCTTCCGTCAGCTTGCCCGAGTATTTCAAGTGCAACTCCGCGCTGCCCGCAGGCAGCGTGTGAGCCAGGGCAAGCCGGACCATCTCGTCCGGCTTGTCATAAATCACTTTGGCCTGCTGCGTCTGGCCGATCGCGGTTACCTCCGCCAAAGTGATATCCAGACCAAGTGAATTGAGGACGATCTCGGAGACCGGCTGCGTGATCCGCACCTGGATGGTCTCTTCACCCGTGAACGTCCGGCCCTCAATGCTGGGGTCGAGGAACAGCTTGTAATGCTCGGGCGTAACAGTGGTGGGTAGTCGCTGAGCTTGCGACTGCAAGCTTGCGCATCCCAAAAAGACCAGAATCAAAACGACGCAATGGTTCTTGCGATCGGTAGATTGCATAAAGTTGAGGCCCTCAGGAAAAGCAATCATCAGTGCACCCTAAAAAGTATGTCAGCGTCAAACAAATCTGGCTTGCCATTGCGCAAGTAAGGACGGAAACGCCACTGCTGCAGCGCTTTTTCTCCCGCTGCATAGAGCGCAGCCGGAGCGTTCTTCAGATTCAGCACCCGCACAAGCTTGCCATGCTCGTCCACGCGGATGCGAAGTGTGAATGCTTTGGTTCCCGCCGCTTTGGCCCGTGCCACATGAGGTTCCACCACACGCGTGGCCAGCTTGCGCGCCTCAGTGTTGGACAGCAGAGAAATGGGTGCGCCCATGGTTGTTTGGAAAGCGAATGTCAATGCCGATTCCATCTGCATGGGCGTTCCATTCACGTAGGGCTGGAACCGCCACTGCATGATCTGTTGGCGCGCGGCCGCGTTCAGTGCGAGATTGTCGGATTGCAGTGGCCAGACCTCGCGCACCCGCCCAAGTTTGTCCACCGAGACGTAAACGCTGAGCGTGCCGGAAGTTTTCCCTTCGCGCACCGCAGGCCAGGTAATCGGCGGCGCAGCCATTGCAATACTGCGCGCGGTGGGTTCCGCAACTTCCTGGCTGTTCAGCTCTTGTGCGGCCGGTGTCGGCCTGTCAACGGTGAACAGCGCGCGGCCCGTGGGGACCAACTCATCCAGAATTTTGATCTGCGCCTGCAGCTTAACCTCGGGAGCAAAGTCCGCGACAATACGCCGCGCCACCATTCTGCCCTGGAACGGTTTGTAGTCATCAAAGCGCGCCTTGTATCCCGGCGTGACCACGTCCTGCAGCAGGCCGCGCTTGCCGCGAAAGCAGAAGGCATAGGCAAGATTGCTCTGCGCCGGCGGCACTCCGCTGGGAACGGCAAAGTTGGCGCACGAATATGAAGTTTCGGAATCGCCGGGCAGCGTTACCGAGCCTTTAAAGTGCTTTAACTGTTCCGCCATGGGCAGCGGATCAAAAATGGCCGTGACCAGATCGCGCAGCCAGAGCGGATAATAGCTTCCTTTGTCGGTTTCGGAAGTCTTGTCATCATCCACCACCAGCGTCTGCGTAAATCCCGACGATTCAATCGTCCTGCGCCAGTGCTTCGGCGAGAGCCACGACTCCTCAATGGTCGCTTTGTAATCTGAACCCGGATTGGCTGTATTGGTGACGCTGGCCTTGACTTGGAAAGGCGGCGAGCCGGCCAGCGTAAGCTGAGACTGCTGGACCGCGCCAGCCGCGGCCTCCCCCAGGCTGATGGTGTTATCCTGCGCCGCTGCCGGGAGCGCGACGGCAACACAGAGCTCCGCCAGAGCCAGAAGCCGCATCAGTCCGAAGTGCATCTCGCCGAAGCGCCTCACTTCTTCGCTCCCGAACCGGTGAGGCTCGCCATTATCTTTGCGGCCTCGCGCGCGGTGTAGGTCTCGTTGTAAATGGCGGAGTCGGGCTGCTGCAGCCGGCCTCCCTCGCGCAGCGATCCCGTATCGACCGGCGCAAAGCCGATTTCACGGATCAACCGGGCCACAATCTGTTTTGCCTCGGGCTCGTCGCCGGCAATGTAGATGGCATGGCGATCTTCCATCGGCGCGTCCTTGCGCCCGCGCGTGGCCAGATGCTCGTAATAAATTGTGTTGAAGGCCTTGACCAGCCGCGCCGCCGGCATACGCCGCAGCACGATCTCGCTCGACGTGGATTCGCCCAGATCAAAAAATCCTCCCGCCGGGTTATAGGGATTCATGGCATCCATCACGATCTTACCGCGCAGGACTTCCGGCGCAGGCAGAGCTTCTTCCATATGCCAGGGGACGGCCAGCAGAACCACTTCTCCAAAGCGCGCCGCATCGGTGATGGTCATGGCCTGCGCCCTGGGGCCGAGTTCCGCGACCAGCCCGCGCAACGACTCCGGCCCGCGCGAGTTGGCGATGGCAATTTCGTGACCCGCAGCCACAAACAGCCGCGCCGCTACAGCCCCGATTCTGCCCGATCCCAGGATGGCTATCTTCAATTCCCTACTCGCTTTGCTCCATACATTCTTATGTCCAGATCACTCAGTTTTACTGCTCCCCCTACCCCATGGCTCAATTAGGATTCTAAAGGGCTTACGCCCATTCACCCCGATCCAACCCCGGCGATAACCATTTCCCGCCCCCGGCGTTTCCGGCGACCACCCCGGCGTCAACCACTCGCTTCAACCACAATCTCAATATCCGCATAAACTACTGTATATAAATGAGTTAGCGTAGCACAACCAGAGCTCGTAAGTCAATAGAAAAGCGAAGCACACCCGCCCGAATCTCCCCTTCGACTACCCAGCCAGAGGAAACACCCATTGGGCACAAAGCTGCTTTTGAGAGCTGCAGCTCATGATGTAACATGCATGCTTAATCCCCCAATTTCAGGAACGCCTCGACTATGTCACGACAGCCCTTTTTGTTATTGATCCTCACCGTACTCTTAAGCGCAACTTTATCCGCCAAAAAGCAGCCGGAACAAGTGATGGTATGGCCTGACGGCGCAAATCCCGTGCTGCGTTTCAGCTTCACCAAATTTCAAGAATAGGAGGCCGCACGCAGCACTACTACACGACGGAAGCCACGGTGGAAAACCTGTGGAGCAAGACCATTTCTTCCGCCGAATTTTCTTTGTATCTCTTCGACAAAGACAAAACCAGAATCGGCGAGGGCCTTCTGCTTGTAAACAATGTTGGGCCGCACCAGGTGGTGAAGTTCCAGACCGGGGTTGAGGCCGACGGCACTCCCGTCAGCATGACGCTCTCGCCACACAACCTCCCGCAGGAGTTGCAGGCTTTTGCCGGGCCTGCGCCACCGCCTCCACCCGTCTCACTGACCGTGAACAGCGTCCCCCAGGGCGCAAGTCTCAAGATTGACGGCCAGCCATCCGGTACAACGCCGAGCGTTGTGCGCCTCAGCCGAGGCAAGCATACCCTCGAATTTGAGAAGCCCGGCTTTACTCCGGGCACGTTTCCGCTGGAAATCGGTCCCAATGATGCCGATGGTGGCAGCGTGAACTTTGATATGGGAGCTTCCGCGCATGACACCATCGAATTGCGCGACGGCAGTGTTCTGGTCGGCGACCTGGAATCGCTTTCCGCTACGGAAGCGCTGGTGAGCATTGGCGGCACTCTCCAGCACGTCAAGCGCAACAGCATCAAGCAGATTCTGCTGACAGAACGGGATATGCCGAAATAATGAACGGGCCTGCCCCACCCAGGGCCTTGCGCTCGCAAGCAACTGGCGGATCGTGAGCGAAAAACACGATTCGCTTTGCTCCCCGCCAGAGCTGTAAAATCAGCTCAGCATCTCTTTCGCGCAGGGTAGACTAAGGACGGGTATGGCATGGGTTTGTGGGGAGTACTTCTTGACATCGTAAAGACGGCGGCAACCCACGCGGCTCCGCACGTGGCCCGCAGCGCCGTCGATATGGCTCGCGAGCGCATGAACGCCAACCGGGTTGAACCGCAGAGCAGCGATCCCGTTGAGCAAATCAAAGAATTATTTTCCGAATTTGAGCAACGTATCGCCGCCGCCGAGGAGCGGGCCGCCGCTGCAGAAGAGCGCCTTTCCGAATGGCAGCAGGACTGGGACCGCAAGTGGACCAGCGCCCGCTTCTGGGTTATTGCGCTTCTGGTCTGGAACGCCCTGCTGACCGGCTTGGCAATCTATCTGGCCGTCGCGCGACGGTAAACGCGGCAACCACAAAGGACACGAAGGCAGCACAAAAGCACTCAACCACAGAAGGCACAGAGCAACAACTGAGGAAAATCAAATCTGGCAATCTCTTCTGATCCGCGTTCATCCGCGTGGATCCGCGGTGGTATTCAACTTGCGGCTTTGCGCTTGCTGATTCGGACCTGCAGGTCCTCATCCTGCTCCGGCTTTAACTTTTGTACGTTGGTCCTGGTCGCGGCGGCAATGCGCTCCTTATGGAAGCGCATGAGCGGCCTGCTCTGCCGAGACAGGCAAGGTTGGCCCGCAAACGCGGCACATTTGGGACACGTAAACTGATTTGCCGTACCCATCACGCTTCCTGTTCCTGGAATGAATCATGAGATTGTACCTCTTACGCTGTAAAGACGAATGCGCCGCCTTGCGCCATGTGGCCGACGATGGGGATCGGCAAGCGGCATCCGCCGCCACGGAAACGATTTGTGGTTCCGCTGCAGCTACAAGGCTGAGTGCTGACTGCTCTCAGTGCGGAAGGCCGAATAGTGCTGCAGACAAAACTTGGCATAGGTTATCTCTGTGCCATCTGTTAAGTGGCTGAACGGGCCCGCGATGTGGTTAAATCAATAAGAAGCCGGGATGGCGGAACTGGCAGACGCAGCGGACTCAAAATCCGCCGAGGTTCACCCCTCGTGGGGGTTCGACCCCCCCTCCCGGCACCAGCCCTGAAGAATAGTCTCTCCCTAAAAAATCTCGCGTTTGTACTGGCTCGCGTTTTCCCATTTTGGTGCAGCCAATCAATTTGATAGCTATGGTAAGCTCGACCTCGTGTTTGGACGCGAGACCAGAATAGAAAGGAATGCCAGCTATGAATCAAGATAAACGAGTCCTGCAGCGCATCGGCGCCCGCGAATTGACCTGGGACGAGATCCAATACATCACCGGCGCAATCAACACGTTGACCGCCTTCTGCAGCGCCCCTTCGCCGAGGTACCCCAGCGGCGACAGTGACCATGAGGGCTGCCCTTACTAAGCTTGAAGCTTCGGCTAATCAACCGCAAAAACAGATTCGTCCCCCCCGGCGTCAGCCATTCCTGGCTGGGCCGGGTTCAGGGCGGTGCAGGCTCCCAGTCCGTTTTGATTTGCTCCCCGTCGCGGGTCGCCGCTGACCGGCAATCAAAGCCACATCGATCGGCAATCACTAAGCATTGCGATTAGGCCGCCAATCGGCGGGCCATCAGCAATTACGCAGCCGGCCGGATCTCGCGGACCTCGCGGTCGGCCGCCTTGTGCGTCACGCCCTGCGACGCTCCGAACATGGCAGCCAGCCAGCCCAGGAACAGAGCCACAAAACCGGCCCATCCCATGTCTGCGATTACGGTCAGGATGTAGGGGCTGTGTGTGCTTCCGTTCACGCCGGCGCCTCCGCTGAGAGCGCTGCCGCCAAGGCTGATGAGCACTGCCAGGGCGACTACGGACAATCCAAACATCATCAACCCGTGGACCAGGCCGTCATGCCGCGTGGTTACTCGGGCCAGACGCCCTGTCTCAATACCCGCAACGTACATGGCAATGATGGTGAGAACTACCGACCAGATTGAGATTCCAACGCTCATCCCCATAACCGGGGCGGCTGCCTGCGGGTTGGCTGCGCTGGCAAAGATGGCCAATCCCAGAGCGCCAAATACTGACCAGATGGCGATAAAGCAGAAAACCCCGCCCCAGATGGCTCCCCAACTAATACGAGAGATGCCTACAGGCACTCCCTCCGTCGCACGATAAGTAAGCTCGGCCATAGCTAATAACCTCCTGTTAATAATTTGGATGGAGAAGGCCAAGACCCTCGATGCCCGAAATATATCGCTATACGATAATATCGGGCGCATGGCCAGGCAGGGATGAACTCTCGCCTGAGCATATGTGAGTGCCAGGCCTTTGCTGCTTAGCTCTGCAGCGTGTTTCGGGCCGAAAGAGGTATGATGCTGCCTGGCGGCGCTGCACCTTCGAGAGTAAGCGGAGCTTCGTGGTTACTGGTTGCATTTTTGAGAGAGCCGGAGAAAGGAGTGGGCTTGCCTTTCGTCAGCGTGAACAACACTCGTTTGTTTTATCGCCTGGAGGGCAAGGCAGAACTGCCTGTTCTCATGCTCAGCCATTCGCTGGGTTGCGACAGCGGCATGTGGGACTCGCAAATGCCTGCTTTGCTGGAGCATTTCCGGGTGTTGCGCTTTGACACACGCGGCCACGGCGCATCCGATGTTCCACCCGGCGATTACTCAATCGACATGCTGGGACGCGACGTGCTGGGGCTGAGCACTGCGCTCGACGTGACAAGGTTTGCCTTCTGCGGCATTTCCATGGGCGGGGCTGTAGGCCAGTGGTTGGCCCTGAATGCTCCGGAGAGAATTGCTGCGCTCGTGCTGGCCAATACATCGCCACAGTTCGGCACGCGGGAAACCTGGGATATCCGCCTGCAAGCGGTGCGGCAGGGAGGAATGCCTGCTGTGGCTGATGCCGGGATGGAGCGCTTTCTGTCACCCGCAAATCGCGCGAGCGCTGAGGGGCAATCTTTACGAACCGTGCTCCTCGCCACCGATCCTGCGGGGTATGCGGGCTGCTGCGTGGCCCTGCGCGATGTGAACTTCAAAGACTCGCTTGGCCGCATCAAAGTCCCCACGCTGGTGATCGGTACTGATCACGATCCTTCCACTCCGTGGGAAGGCAACGGCGACATTCTCGCTCGCGAGATCCCGGCTGCGAAAGCAGTGATCCTGCACGGTCAGCACCTTTCCAATCTTGAACAGCCACGCGAGTTCGCCTCGGCTGTGCTCAGCTTTCTTCTGAAAGCGCTAGGGCTCTCAAAAACTCTCATGCCGGCTTGAGAAGCTGGAAGCTGATCGGTGAACAAAGGCGGGAGATTGAGGGAAGCCTGTGCTCTGTCCGAGGCGCCCGCATTCTGAGCGGGACGCCTCGAAACAAATCTGCGGGTTTACGCTACTCTGCGAATGCCTGGTTCTGTTTCCTCGGCGCGCAGTTCGCGAGGCTCCTTATTTCTGGCCTGAGAGCCGCCTATTGCGGCCGCAATCATTCCCAGGATAAGTGCGGCAAACAGCCAGTATCCGGCGGTCGTAACGACGCTTCCTATAGTTGCAGGGTTGGCGCTGCCAACAGCCCTGGACGCCGGCGCGATGGTGGTGCTGCTCAGGACCAGAGCGCCCACTACGATGGCGGTGAACACGGACAGGCCAAAAGTTACAAGCCCGTGGTACATCGCAACATGCTTCCTGGCGGCGCCGGAGAGAGCTCCCGCGGCCCTGCCTCCAAAATACATCGCGATGATGGAGAGAATGACTACCCAGATTCCTATCCCGGCGCTCATGCCGGTGATGGGATGCGTAGCGGCAGGGTTCTCTGCATTAGCGAACACCGCCGCGCCCAAAACGCCGAAAGTAACCTCGATGGCAAGAAACACGAATGTTCCGGCGAAAACTGCCGGCCATGACATACGCGTAGCCAGCCTGCGATCGATATAGCCATCAGCCATGGTTCCTCCTTCCCACGCCTGCGCGCCCGGGCGATGCAAACGCTCGTCGCGGCGCCGACGCGACTTAGTTATATCGGATTACGATATATACAATCGGATTCGGACGCGGCCCATCGGGTTGCTACGGCTACTCTGGTTCTGCGGCCACTAAGGATCAAATTCTTCCTGGTTGGAGAGAATTGCTCACTGTGGAACGTCCCAGCGGCGACCTGGCTCTGGGTGGCACAGCCGCCCTCGGCTGTGCGGAAGCAGAATGGTCACGCAGGGAACCAGGACGTTCTCAAGCCATGTCTGCTCAATACCGTGATAGAAGAAGCTAAAGCGCACAGGCGAGGGCGCCTGTGCTACATCTTCAGGAGCACAGCAGGGCTTTGTTCATTCGGCTGGCCGCGTGTGCCGCTCCGCGTTCTGGCCAGAGATGGCAACGAGATATCCACTTCCGCCCTTCCCATCTACACACATGCGCCGCGCCGCGAAAGGCTTGTACCCGGCAGCCCGCAGACCCAATTGAGAGAACACAACGGAGAGAACACATGAAGAAGAGGACCAACCTGGACCGGCAACCAATTCAGCTTTCGGCGCTCTTGTTAATTTGGGCGCTGTTCATCGGCGTAATCCTTTTCTTTGCTCCCGGAGGCAAGGCGTTCTCTGCCTCCGGTGAAAAGCCCGCCGGGGCGCAGGATGGGGGACCGCAACATGGCTCGCCCGCCGGTACCCTGCAGGCGACCGTGTACAACCTGGAGCACAAGCTTGCCGTTGCGGAGAAGCAGCAGGACAAGCATTTTTTCCAGCAGGTTCTCGACAATAACCTTGTTTACGTTGCTTATAACGGCCTGGTATTCAATAAAGCCAAGCTGCTTACCTCAATGAAGTATGTGGATGTGAACAACTATTCCATCAAGAACCTGAAAGTGCGGTCGCTCGGTCCGCAGGCCGCGCTGGCCACGTACGACCTGGACATCAACGCCAAGGTTGCCGGGACAAAGTTGCCGCACAAGCAATATGCGAGTTCAGTCTGGCTGCGCAATGCGGGAGGATGGAAGCTCCTGTTTCATCAGGCCACTCCGGCCGATCATGAGTGATTTTTTAACCGGGCCACCGTGATTTATCTCCGCGCGATCGATTGAGCCGAGCGGCAAGAAGCGCCAATCGCCGCCGTGAAACAACAACAGGATAGGAAGGCGACATCCCACTTTATATGCGAAGAATCGTGGGTGTCATCGCGCTGGGAATGGTAATCGCAGCGATGGCAGCCCCGATCATTCCACTCGCAATCGTCAGGCTGGAGGTGTCGGAATTACCGTCATTCCTCTCGGCCGCAATACGCGTCTCTGTCAAGGACCATGATTCCTGCGGCGTCGCGCGCTCCTTATGGATGAGGATAGTTCCTGCTGTCAAAATCGATCAGGCGACTGCGGTGTTGCTGCTATGTTAGGCGAATGCTGCTTCAACACCCCGTCTCGTTCGTGAACAGTGTTTTTAACCATTGGAGCTTACGAAATGTCCTGGCCGAAACAGACGAATACCGCAGAACCGCAATCGATGCTCGATCAACACCAACTGATACGCCAGGCGCAGGAGGGAGACCAGCAGGCTTTTGCCGCCCTCTATACCCTGCACAAGCGGCGGATCTATTCGCTGTGTCTGAGGATGGTCCATAACGTAGCTGATGCGGAAGACCTGATGCAGGAGGCGTTTTTGCAGGTCCACCGCAAGCTGCATACATTTCGGGGAGAGTCGGCCTTTTCCACGTGGCTGCACCGGGTGGCCGTGAATGTGGTGCTGATGAGCCTGCGCAAAAAATCGTGGCGTGAGACCCCGATTGAGGAGTTAGGCGGACCCTCTGAAACCGAAACACCGCCGCCGGTGCTGGGATGCGAAGATGAGCTGCTGATGCACTCTGTGGATCGCATCGCGCTGGAGCGAGCGCTGGAATGCCTGCCACCGGGATACCGGCTGGTTTTCGCCTTGCATGACATTCTTGGCTATGAGCACCAGGAAATGGCTGAGATCCTGGGATGCAGCGCCGGGAACTGCAAGTCGCAACTGCACAAGGCGCGACTAAAATTGCGAAAGGTTCTTTGCACCCAGCGGAAACAGGAGTGCCTGAGAGAAGCCGCCTGAAAACAGCGCACTCCCTCCTCCTGTCGACCGTCGTACAACCTCAATGGCCCCGGAGATTTTAAGGAACACTGGGTCTGTTGCGCCGGCTGGATCTGAACATCGCGATCAGAGCGAGTATCCAGATCACAAAAAACAGCCACACCCATCCGGCAACGGCTATCGTTCCGCTCAGACCGAGGATCCAGAGAATAAAGAAGATAGTGAATGCAAGCCAGAGCATCTTTTCCCCCCTCAGAAAACCTCAATTACTTAGTTGGATGAAAAAACTCTGGAGGACGGTGTATCCATTGCGGAAGCTTGGCGCTTTCGGGACGAGCCAACCTGCAGCCGGCAAGAGGATGGATTCATCTTTCACGTTCATTCTCACATTCTCATCCGGCATCTTCATCATCCGCGGGCCTTTCTTTCCAGCAGCAGACGCTGGCGCGTGAGGCGCTGCAGGGCGGCAACAAGGATGGGGCCAATGTTGCGGAGTTCCTGGCGTGAAGCGCTGGCCTGCTGACGCAGCACTTTTTCTCCTTCCGGCGTAATGGAGAGGGTAACTTGCCTTCTGTCAGTGTCCGATGCCCGGACGCGGCGGATGAGACCGCGCTTTTCGCAGCGGTCGGCGAGTTCCACCATGCTGTTGTGGTTCATCTGCATGCGCTCCGCGAGAATGGAGACGCTGGGCACGTAGCCGGAAGGCAGGCCTTTGATGGCAAGCAGAAGCTGATACTGCTGCGGATGCTGGCCGGCAGCCCGAGCCTGCTCTTCCATGTAACGAAGATAACGCCGAAGTTGATAACGGAATTCTGCAAGTGCAACGTATTCCGGTTCGGTCAACAGCTTAGGCTGCTGCGATTGCGT
Source organism: Candidatus Angelobacter sp. (assembly GCA_035712465.1). Taxonomy (GTDB): domain Bacteria; phylum Acidobacteriota; class Terriglobia; order Terriglobales; family Acidobacteriaceae; genus Angelobacter. Next base: position 108,920 of record DASTAS010000011.1, on the reverse strand, counting down.
GCGTGCTGTTTTCTGCATGCCTCTCCACTTCTGCTCGCTCAATTGGGATTTCAGTTGCCTCAGTAAGAATGTAAGGGATACGGGTGGTATTTTCCATACCGTTCTGGCCAACGGCGTAATCAAAATGGAACACAACCGCCGCGAGCGTTTTCCGCAGAAGTCTTGTCACATTCAGCCGCAGAACACGGCCAGATGGCCGCATCAATCTGGTAAGAAGGAAACATGAAGACGATGCCGGGATGGCGTCTCCTGGATCGACTAAAGTATCGAGGATCACGGGAGCAAAGCGGAAGAGCACGGTGTCAAAGGTGTATGCGCCGACAGGCGCGGAGCCGAGAGGCGCTCCGCAGGGTTGGCGAAAATTAAGGCCTTTGACGTGGAGATGGAAAACTCTTCGAGTGAACTCGTGGACTACTTCCTCAAACGCAACATCATCAGCCGTCGCTAATTCGGGAGCGAAGTCATGAACCATCGTGCAGCCCAAGAAACCGGCAAGGTCAATTCCAGCATCAACGTCACACCCATGGTCGATGTCATGCTGGTGCTGCTCATTATTTTCATGGTGGTCACCCCCATGATTGTTCATGGAAGGCCGGTGGAGATGGCCCAAGCCGTGAATCCTGAAGCAATGCCCGACGTCAACAGGGAAGACTCGCTCATCGTCGCGCTGACGCACGACGGGAATGTATTCCTCGGCAATGAACTCGTTCAGCCGGAAGCACTGAGCCAGAAAGTCATGGACCGGCTGGCCAGCCGTAGAGAAGAGAAGATTGTTTACGTGCGAGCTGACGCGCGAGTGAAATACAGATTTCTGGCGGATGTTGTGGACGAACTGCGCTCGGCAGGTGTGGATCAAGTCGGGCTGTTGACGGAGCAGGGACATCGCCGGCGCGAGAACATGCGACCCCGAACCTGAAGCAGCTTTGCTTTTCGGGAATCGGAGGCGGGCGGCAAGTCATCGAATCTGCCCAGGAGACCCCAATGGAATCAAGAATCGATTACATGAAGTTCGCGCGTGGCGCTTACGAAGCCCTGCTAGGCCTAGAAAAATATCTTCACCAGTGCGGGCTGGAGCAGTCGCTGATTGATCTGGTTAAGCTGCGCGTCTCGCAAATCAACGGATGCGCATACTGCCTGGATATGCACTGGAAAGACCTGCGCGCTCTCGGCGAAACGGAACTGCGTTTGTACGGCCTGGATGCCTGGGAGGAGTCACCCTACTACACGGACCGTGAACGCGCCGCCTTGGCCTGGGCGGAATCTGTAACCAGAGTGAGCGAGACGCACGTCCCGGATGAGGTTTACGCAAAGGCAAAGAAACAATTCAGCGACAAGGAACTGGCTGATCTTACCGTGGCAGTGGCCACCATCAACGCATGGAACCGGCTGGCCATCGCGGGCAGGACCGTGCCGGGACTGTATCAGCCGGCCAAAAGCCCGGCGATCCATAAAACGGCATAAAGATTTACTTCGACTTCGGGGTCCAGTTCCCTGCCATGCAGGCTAGCACAGTAGATTCTTTATAGTGATCCCTGGCCGCGAATCAGGCTCATGGCATCAGGAACGCCTGCGCCTCCGCTTTTGCCGGATCCATTCTGCTCTTCCATTTTGTCTCCTTCGCCGGGTGCGAGGAACAGATTGGTTTCCAGCCCGTGCTGCCGGGTATAGAGCTCATAGTAGCGGCCCTGGAGCGCCAGCAGTTCTTCATGTCGGCCGCGTTCCACAATCCTGCCCGCCTCCACCACCAGGATCTGGTCCGCCTGTCGGATGGTGGAGAGGCGGTGAGCAATCACGAAGGTAGTCCGGCCTTCCATCAGATACTTGAGGCCCTGCTGGATGTATGCTTCCGATTCCGAATCGAGACTTGAAGTGGCTTCGTCCAGGATCAGGATGCGTGGGTCTGCCAGCACAGCGCGGGCAATGGAGACGCGCTGCTTCTGCCCGCCGGAGAGCTTCACGCCGCGCTCTCCGATGATGGTGTCATATCTTTCCTTGAAGCGCTCGGCGAATTCGTCCACGTGGGCGATGCGGCATGCCTGCATGATCTCTGCTTCCGTAGCTTCAGGACGGGAAAAAGCAATGTTTTCGCGAATGCTGCCATCAAACAGAAATGAATCCTGCAGCACGACGCCCAGGCGGCTGCGATAAGAATCGAGCCTCACTCTGCCGAGGTCGATTCCGTCAACCGTAACCTGGCCGGAGCTTGGCTTATAGAACGCCGCCACCAGGCCAATCATGGTCGACTTGCCCGAACCCGACGACCCGACCAAAGCCGTAACGGTCCCAGGCTGAGAGACAAAGCTCACGTCTTCCAGGACAGGCTTGCCCGGGTCGTACGCGAAATTCACATGGTCAAAGGTGATGCAGCCATCGATGCGCGACAAAAAAACGTCGCGCTCCGGGTCCTGGTGTTCCTGGCGTTCGTCCAGCACTTCGCGCGTGCGATCCAGACCCGCGAGCGCATCAGTAATCTGCGTGCCGATGCTGGCGATCTGGGCAACCGGCGCAACCAGGAATCCCATGAACATGGTGTAACTGAAAAGCTCTCCCACGGTCATGTGACCCGCCATGATCTGCCGGGCCCCAATCAACATGATGATGGAGCTCACAACTCCCAGAGTGACGGTAGAGGAAAGCCCCATCACGGAAGTTGCGGTCAGGCTTTTGAGCACGTTGTTGAGCAGCCGCTCCACCCCGGCGCTGAAAACGCCGGATTCCCTTTCTTCGGCGTGATAGCCCTTCACCACGCGCACGCCGCCCAGTGACTCCGTCAATCTACCGGTGACTTCGGCGTTGATCTTGCCGCGTTCACGGAAGATAGGCCGTATGGTCTTAAACGCCCGGCTCAAGGCAGCCATCAGGACCAGCAAAAAGCCCAGGGCGATTACCGTCATGAGCGCGTTCATCTTGAGCAGGATGGCCAGCGCCAGCACAGCCGTCAGCACGCCGCCACAGAATTCAACTAGGCCGGTACCAATCAGGTTTCGCACGCCTTCCACGTCCGTCATGATGCGGGAGACAAGCACGCCTGTCTTGGTGCCGTCGTAGTAGCTCAGTGAAAGCTTCCCCACATGCGCCTGCACCTTGCGCCGGAGTTCGGCGATCACACGCTGGCCTTCCTTGGAGAGCAGTTGGATGAGCAAAAATGAGCTGAGTCCCTGTATCAAAGTTGCCACCAGCACCACTCCCACCAGGGGCAGAAGCAGATCAGGACGGTGCTTAGCGATCACTTTGTCGATCAGGATCTTGGTGGAATAAGGAAGCACAAGTCCGCACAGCCGGCCGATGAGCAGCACCAGAAAGCTTCCCGCCAACAGGCCGCGCCGCGGGCGAATCAGCTCGAGGATGATGGGCCATACCGATTTCAGGTTTTGCGCCGCTGATCTCTTCTTTTTATCAGCTTCTTTATCGCTGCTTGGATTCGCCAAACTCAAGGCTCCCATTCACAGTATTTTTATTGTCGCTCCAAACCGCTACACAGCTTCTTGTGGACTGCTTTTCCTATGCTCCTGCTGCAGCCGGGCTCAGCGCGTACCGGCTTCGCCCGGCACAAAAATCTCTTTAGTAGATTACAGGCGCTTTCGCGGAGGTTCGATTTTTTCTTCTTCCCCTTTGTTTTCATCTAATTTTTCTAATCGCATTGACTCAGTCACGGTTTGGTAGCAGCATAGACCACATTCAATTTGACGGGGGCTCGAGTGGGCAGGAAAATCATGGCAGGGATTCTGGGCGGAGTGGCATTCTTCGCCTGGTCCAGCTTTGCACATCTGGCAACGGGACTGGGGCAGGTCGGGCTGAGCGAACTTCCAAACGAGCAGGCGGTTGTTAACAATTTGAAAGCAAACATCGCTGCGCCCGGGCTCTACTTTTTCCCGGGCTACGGTCTCGGGCCGAATGCAACGCACGCACAGAAAATGGCAGCCATGAAACAGCTTGCGCCGAAAATCAAGGCCGGCCCAATCGGGCTGATGGTGTATCACCCAACCGGGTATGACGCGCTTTCTCCCCGGGAGATGCTGATTGAAGTTGGCACGAATATCATCCAGGTGCTGATTGCCGTCTTGCTGCTGGGACAAACGCGAATTTACAGCTTTGCCGGGCGGTGGGCGTTTGTTACGCTGGCGGGAGTGCTTGCCGCGATCAGCACGAACATTTCCTACTGGAACTGGTACGGTTTTCCAGGTAACTATACCGCTGCCTACATCTCAGTAATAGCGATTGGGTTCGTCTGCGCCGGCCTGGTAGCTGCTGCGCTGGTGAAGCCGTCTAGAGCAGCCATGGGTGCGCGGGCCGGATCAATCCCGTAAAATTCCCGGGCAGCACTTTGCTTGCCGCAACTGTTGAGGTCAGCCTATGCCGATGCAATATGAATACACCGCGATTCCCGAATCGGAGGTCCCCCGGGCCGCCAATCCTGTTTTTCAGCATCTGCTGGATACATATGCCAGCGAAACCAGCAAGGTTGTGAGCGTGTGGCGCGAGTTCTCTCCTGAGGACATGGGTTTTAAGCCGGCCCCGCGCTCCAGCAGCGTGCTGGATATTATGAAGCACCAGCTTCTTTCCGAGCGCAGGTTTTTTGCGGAGTTCATCGGGCTGCCGGGAGAACCCGAGGCTGCAGCGCTTATGCCCACAGAGCTGACGCCCCAGGGTTTCTGCCGGCGCGAGGAAGAACTCGCGAAACCTCGTCTCGACCGCATGGCCTCGCGCGAGCAGGTCTGGTGGCTGGAAAATGTTCCATTCTTTGATGTGCGCCGCGAGCGCATCTGGGTATTCTGGCGGCGCGTGCTGCACACCGCGCACCATCGCACGCAACTGAGCGTTTATTTGCGACTGTTGGGAAAACGAGTGGTCTCAAGTTATGGTCCCACGGCAGACGTGTCATGGCAGGGAGCCGATCCTACCCGTAGCGTGGAAGCTGCAGGCAGAAAATGATCAGCGTAATAAGAGCACGATAGCCGCAGTAAAAATCACTGCGAATACGATAGCGCTAAAGCGTGGCTTTTCCATTTGGGTCTGACTGTCAATGATGAGAAGGAACGCTGATAGGTGCTCGCTTCGCGAGCAACGATTCTTTCTTTCCTTCAATTGGATGACTACTTGAGCGGATATCCCGACGTGCCGGGCAGTCGCCCATCCACCTTAATCACTTTTACTCCCTGATGAATGTCCTGCATGCTGATCAGGGCAATGCCGCCTTTCTCAGCGCGGATCGCTTCCAGTTCCATGCCGTTCGAATATAGCGCCAGAGGCTCATGCTGAACTTCGCCGCTATAGACCTTTTTAACCCAATACGCCTTGTATTCTGAATCGCTCATGTGCAGCACCCGTTCCAGCAGCACATCCCGCTCGCGGGCCTGAGGAGCGCGGACGAACAAGCTTATGGGAAGGCCATTGCTCCAGTTTTGCTTCTCCCCGGAGAAGATTCTTCGCAACTCCGCCGAGCTGAGGTTGTCAACCGGGTTCATGGGGTTGACGATTACCGCGATATCCGACTCTCCGGAGCCTTTGGGCTTCTGCTGCGCCGGCAGTTGCGACGCGAGCAGCAGGCTGAGCGTGAGGATGAAACTTGCGATCGTGCTTTTTTTCATCGTGACTCTCATGCTCCTTAGAACCGGAATGCCATCTGCGCCAGCACATCGTTAAAGGATGACTGATCGCGGCGGAAAGTGTGGTCAAACTGCAGCTTCATGGCTATGTAATCGTTGATATCGTAACGCAGCCCCGCACTCGGTCCATAGCGCAGCGAGACATCAGCATACAAAGGCGAAAGCGGCGAGGCATTTACGTACTGATAGCGGAAATATGGACGCCACTTGCCCGCGAACTGCTGCGATATAAGGCTATAAAAGGCTGGCGTGTTAAAAGTCTGTCCAGTTTCGTTGACCTTGTGCTGGATCAGGAATCCTTCGTTGAGGAACTCGAAACGCGGTGTCGTATAAACGGCGTGGACTGAAGCCACCGATTGCCCGATATGCAGGTTGTTGTTATCAGGGATGATGCGGTCGTGGTAGAACGAGCCTCCGATGTTGAGTCCCGGAAGGAAATCAGGCTGCACAAACAAACCGGCGGTCACTTCGTTGCCGTTGTTCTCGTCAATCTCGGGAGCGTCCGGCGTAGTGATTTGTGGACGAATAGTCGCCGCGCTGCCGTATTCAAGAATGTAGTTCAGGCCGAGGCCGCCGGAAGGAATCTGCCCCGTGGCGGATACGCCGACCGCCTGGGACGGCAGCAGTCCGCCGTGATCGGAAAACTCAACCACCAGCGGCCGGTCAGCGGCAGTTTGCAGCCACAGGCCGTGATGAAACACCATGTTGTAATAGCTTGTTGCCGTGTGGAATCGCCCAAATGACAGTTTCAAGTAGTCACTCGGATCATATTTGAAGAGCAGGCGTTCCACGTCAGTTTCAAATTCGCCGTTGTTCTGCTCGGAAAAAACCACCTCGCCCAGTACGCTGGTGCGACTCGATAGTTGAGAAGTCAGAAACAGATCGACATCTCCGACAGCGAAATTCCCGGCAGAACCTGGTCTGAACCCCAGAGATGCTCCTTGCTCCGGCGGGTTGGCATCACTGGCCTTGTATGTAGCGGAGCCGAAACCCTGAAACTTGATGCCGCGGACAAACGCAAAAGGCTCAGGCCCGGCAGGGTTGGCTGGAACCGGGCTTTGCGCCGCGTTGAGTTGAGCTTGCGGCGTTGCCTGCGGTTGCGCGGCTTGTACCGGTTGATTCTGATTCTGCTTGGCTTCCAGAGCTGCGACGCGGGCCTTTAATTCATTCACTTCTTGCATCAGTGCCCTGACGGTTTCCTGCTCATCCGCGGTATTCGAGCTTGAATTCTGCGTCTGGCCGTAAACGGCAGACGAGAAACAGGCAAGCGTTACCAGGACAGTAAAGATTCTGTGCATTGCAGGTTTTTCCTTATACCTGTCTTGTAGGGGATGAGGTAAGACAAAGCATATGCCGGAATGCGGCCATCAACAAGAAACTGTGAGAGTTAGAGCAGTACAAAAGTAACTGACAATAGGACGCCTATGGAATTAGGAGTCCAGTCTGTTCATTTGCGGCGGTAGCGGTTGAATTCGTGATCGCCAACGCGGCGGCAACTTATCCAGCGCCACCAGTGAGCATTTTCGATGGTGAATCCCGGCGCAGTAAAGGTGGTGGGCCGTTGCCGGGGCGGATGACTTTTTTCCGCTTCCGCCGGCTCCTGCCCCGGAGGAATCTGAAGCCCGATCTCAACCGGCGAGATGGTCAAAAATTTTTCGTCAATCAGGCCCTCTCTGGACATGTTGCCGTACAGCGTGGGGCCACCTTCGCACAACAAGTACCGGATGCCCAGTTCCGTTCGCAGAAGCCGCATCGCAAGTTGGAGGTCCACACCTCCCGCAGCATCTGCCGCCTGCAGGACTTTTACCCGTTTCCCAGCAATCCTCTCCGCTCCGTGCCGGCCGGTGAGCACAAACGCATCCACCTCGTCGCCATCGAAAACCCGGAACAGGGCCGGATCAATCCACGCGGAAGCGGTTACGAAGATTACTTTCTCACGGCTGCGTCCCAGCTTGCGCCGCAGTTCGCGCAATGGGGGCGCTTCCACGCGATAGAGCGGACCTCGGCCTCCATTGAGGTTAGGCATGGTCCGGGTCTCTTCCAGCAGCGTGCCCACTCCCATAATGATGGCGTCAGCGTGGGCGCGAAGCAGTTGCATGAGCCAGCCATCCTCCTCCGAGCGGGAAATATCTCCGCCGGTGGCGTGCCTTCCTTTGAACGAGGCTATCCCGTCAATCGACTGCACAAAGTTGGCGTAAATCCATGGCCGTTGCGCCTGAGGAGCGGGGAATCCCAGGTTCCCATAAGGAGCGTAGGCCGGATCAGTGAGGGCGGTCGCTTCTGCCTGGTCAAATAGAATTTCAAAATCGCGCATGCCACTCGATAGTACCCGAACAAGTCTGGCGTGAGCGATGGCGTTATTGCACGGGTCGGGCGCCGGCGTTGGCCTGAAGGTGCTGCAGGAAGGCTTTTTGAACCCGGCTAAGAAAATGGCCTTTGAGCGTGGCCACGCCAATTGTTCGTGATGCCCGGTCATCACTGATCAGGACGAAACTGCAATCCGTACGCTGCTCCAGGGCCATCTCGGGAACAATGGAAATACCAAGTCCCGCGCTCACCATGCCCACGATGCTGCTGAACTGGCCGCTTTCAAAAACCACCTGCGGCAGGATACGTGCGCGTTTGCAGATCTCAATGGCTGTTTCCCTGAAACAGTGATCGTCACGCAGGAGCAGAAAAGGCTCCTGGCGCAGCTCTTTGAGCTGCAGGGTTCGCCTCTTCGCCAGGCGGTGATCTTTAGGAAGGATTGCGTAGAGGCGCTCGGTGCGCAGCGGCGAGCATTCCACATCGTGCCCGCGTATGGGCAGCGCGATGACGGCGATATCGATCAGTCCTGCACGCAAGCGGTCCATGAGCCGCACGGTAATATCTTCCACCACGGTGATGGAAACCTGGGGATACTTGCGCGAAAACAATGCCAGACGCGAGGGCAAAAAATAGGGAGCAATGGTGGGAATCACTCCCACGCAGATCGGGCCGCTCACGGTGGATTGCCGCTCCGCAACTTCTTCTTTGGCGGCGCGCAGCTCCAGCAGCACACTGCGCGCTCTTTTAAGAAATACCTGGCCTACATCCGTCAGGCGTACCGCGCGGCCGAGTCGGTCAAAGAGCCGTACACCTAGTTCCTCTTCCAGCTTCATGATCTGTTGCGAAAGCGATGGCTGGGCAACCTGTTCGCGTTCCGCGGCGCGGGTGAAATTACCGGTTTCCGCCACGGCGCAGAAATATCTGAGCTGATGCACTTCCATAGTCATTAACTATTAAAAACATCCCAATTATATATTGGACAAATAGCTCCATTCTCACTATTTTTTGTAGCGTAGCGGTGGTGGTTCCTCTCCCCATAAACAGGACCCCGACCGGGGGCAAAACTTCTCATGCCAGTCACCTGTATTCAGGAGTCTTTTTTCAGCGCCGCCGTTCAGGCTGGGCGGCATGTGGCCATTTACCTGCTGAATGGCACAAGAGTTAGCGGAAAGGTGCAGTGCTACGACAAATACTCGGTCGTGTTGGAAGATGGCGAACAACAGCAGCTCATCTTCAAACATTCCATCTCCACTGCCTTTCTCTGCAGCAAAGCCGAGTGCCGCGAGTGCGCTCCTGAAATTCCTGCGCCGTCATTCGTGGGGCAGGCAGTGGACTAAAGAGGCTGCGGCTTCGGCTGGAAATCCGACGGTTATGCCACTTCGTGTGGCAGTGCTGCATTTACTTCATTCGCATCGAATCGCCCACATCTGCATCCAAATATCGTCTGAAACAGGTGCTGATATGTCGAATGTGCTTCCGGCAATCTTTTTTGGCCACGGTAATCCTTTGAACGCGCTGCAGCAAAACCCATACACCGCAGCATGGAGTGGAGTGGGGAAATCTCTGCCGCGGCCCAAGGCCATTCTGTGCGTCTCAGCGCACTGGTTTGTGCCGCAGACCGGTATCACCATCAGCACTGCGCCCCAAACCATCCACGATTTTGGAGGGTTCCCGAGAGAACTGTATGAAGTGAGGTATCCGGCGCCGGGCGATCCTGAACTCGCGCGCCGCGTCCAGAAGCTGCTTGCGCCTTTGGCAGTGAACCTGGACGAGAGCTGGGGCCTTGATCACGGAACATGGTCGGTTCTATGCCACGTTTATCCCCAGGCCGATATTCCTGTTGTGCAGTTGAGCATTGATGAAACGCAGCCGCCCGCATTTCACTATGAAATCGGCCGGCGGCTTGCGCCGCTGCGCGATGAAGGTGTTCTCATTATGGGCAGCGGAAACCTGGTCCACAACCTGCATGCTTATGCCTGGGGCCGCCATGCCGTGGAACCGTTTGACTGGGCGGTGCGATTTGAGCAATTAGTCAGGGAGATGCTCGTGGCGGGCGAACACAAGCCGCTCATTGACTACGAGAAACTCGGTCGTGACGCCATGCTCTCCGTGCCGACTCCGGATCACTACCTTCCGCTGTTGTACGCGCTCTCGACGCGCCAGCAAGGTGAAGTAGTGGATTTTCCGGTGACGGGAGTGGACGGAGGTTCCATCTCAATGCTCACTGTTCGCGTTGGCTGAGGAACGGCGATTTCGTCCGGGTAAGCCACAGTGGCCGGCACTGGCTTCCGTTTGCAGCAGAACGTTTCAGTTGAACTTCTGAGTGGAGATCATGTCACCTCGCATCATCGTGCGCCGGACTCCTCCTGCGGTATGATCGCCGAATCGAGGGGTGTTCCTTTGCGGAAAATTGCTGCGCTGTTGCTGGTTTTCACATTGCTGCCGGTCAGGTTGTTCGCATGGGGTACCCGCGGCCATGAGGTGATTGCCGATATCGCCTATTCCCGGTTGATGCCTCGGACCAGGCGCAATGTGGCATTACTGCTCGGAAACGAGAGCCTGACGCTGGCTTCCACCTGGGCTGATGCAGTACGCCAGAAGCGGCCTGAGACTTTCGGCTGGCACTTCGTGGATATTCCGGAGGATGCCCAAGGTTTCAACGAGCAGCGCGATTGCTTTCGTCCTCAAGACAAGCACAAGGATGCGCGCATAGACCATCACAACTGCGCCGTCGACCGCATTGAGAGCTTCAGCCGCGTGCTCGCCAGCCCGCGCGCCACTCGGCAACAGCGCACGGAGGCGCTGGAATGGGTGGTCCATCTGGTCGGCGACCTACACCAGCCGCTGCACGCCATTGCTGAAGCCCACGGCGGTAACGATATCAAATTGCCAGTCTTCGGTGAGACTCAGTGCGGCGATCATTCCTGCAACCTGCATGGCGCATGGGATGTTGCTCTGCTTGAGCACGCAAGCCTCTCAGAAGGTGAGTATGTCCGCCGGATACAGGCATTGATCCGCGCAGAAGGTCTGGACAGCAAAGCCGGAAGGACGCCGGAAGACTGGGCCAACGAATCTCACGCCGAAGCGCACGCAATTCTGCAGCAAAGGCCTGCCAAAGTTGATGATCTTTACTATCAATCCAACATTCACCTGGTCGATGAAAGACTCGCGCTCGCCGGACTGCGCCTGGCGGCGCTGCTTAACCGCACGCTGGGCAGCATCCCTACGGAGCAGCTTCGGCAGGAACTCAGGCGGCAGGGCCGATAGCATGATTTTCATGTGCCGCGAGATCCTTTTCGGGAGACGGCGCAGCAAAAAAGAGGGGCTTCGAAGGAATTCAAGCAGAGCAGCATCGCGATCGATTTAGGGCCGGGAAAGAATGCGTTCTAATCAAAGTAGGATCGCCATAGACAAGTGTCTGTGCCCGCACGAGAGGCAATCAGGTTCAAGTGGAGCTGCTACGGCCTCTGAACTTTGACTGAACCGACACTGTTAGAAGCTGAAAGCGAGACCGCCGCGCAGGGAGCGGGCGGCTTGGACGATGTACGCCGGACGGCCGTCCGGGCCAGCAGCGGGGACGTACCCCTGGGCCAGCAGGTTGCGCACATCAATCAGAGCATCCATTTTGGCAGGAATGAAAGATGTACCGGGAATCGGCTGGCGGATAAAGATGCTGAAATAAGGATCGGCCTGGCCGGGTGAAGCATTGAAGGCATCCACCACGGACACGCTGTTTCCGGTGGTCCATTTGTAGGAACAGATCCACCGGGTACCGGCTCCCGGTAAATAGCCGGAGAACTTCGCGGCCACGGCGTGCTCTCTGCTGATGCCCAGCCTGCCGGCCAAGTCCTGCCATGTGCCGGGAGCATCAGCTGTCACTGCGGCGCCGTTGGAGTAGTCCAGCGTGGCCGCGTAATTTTCAGATATCTTGCGTTCCACCACCATGCGGAATCCGTTGGTGTTCATTGTGCCGCTGTAGGCGTAGGAGAATGTCCCGGAGTAGATATCCGGCAGCACATCATCAGAATAAGCGGCGGGATCGCCCACGCCCGTCAACACCAGGTTCCCCACGCGATCGAAATACCCGGCGACTTGAATGCTGGTCTTGCCCATGCGTCGGGAAATGGAAAGCTCCTGATGCCGGGCGCGCTCAACTTCAGGAGCGCCATTCAGCAGGGCCATCCGCGGCCCGGATTCGCTCAGATCAGCCGGGGCGCTGTCAAAGCCCTTGGCGGCGCGGGTATCCGGCTCAGAGGTGGCGTAGCGATATTCAACCAGAAGGTTGGGTGAGAGGTGTACGCGGACGGAGCCATAGGGGCGAGCCGCAGTGACGCGGCGGGCAAACTCAAGCGATTGAAGCTCGGCGCCGTATTGGAGATCCACAATGCCGGCGAGAGACATGCTGTCCGACGTATTCATTGCCACGGCGGAATAGGGTGAGTCTTCGACTGCCGCGCCGGGATTGGCAAAGTGACGGTATGTAATGGTGAAGGTGGGGTGGGAAGAGTCGCCGAAATCGTGCGCGTAGGAAGCGCGCAGAACGCCTGTGGGATCGCCGGAGTTGGTTCCGATGTCGCCGTTGAAAGACAACATTCCGGACGAGAACATCGATTTCTGCAGAGCGAAGGCCGTGGTCACTTCACCGGCACTGCCAAACCCTTCAGCTTCCGCCCCTGCCATCACCGCTACGCGGCCTTTGAGATCGCTGCTCTGCGCCTGTTCTGGAGTCTGAGGGCGGGAGACGACCACAAGGCCCCTGCCGTTATCCGGTTCAAGGACCCGCAGTACCGGGCGGTTGGCCGAGGAACGCAAAGTCCAGTGCCAATCATCAGGCTCGGTAGCCTTGGTGCGGCGTGGGGGAAACATCTTGAGCGCATCCGCCAGCGTGTTCAAGGTCATGTCTACGAGCACGTGAGCGCCGGAGTTGACCTTTACATTCTCGCGCAGGGAAGGCAAAAAGGAAGTGGCGGTGACCCTGACCTGGTATTTTCCGGCCGGCAGATTTTCCGCGGAATAGTGGCCTTGAGCATCCGTGAAGACGGTGGTGGGTACGCTGGTGGCTGAAGCGAAAATCTCCACCACAGCGCCCATCTGCGGGCTGCCGGAAGTGTCGCGAACACAACCGGAGATGACGCCCACGTGGGCCGCGAACGCGGGCGCGGCGAGCATGCACATCATCAAACAACATCCGAGTTTACGGGTCATCTCCACCACCTCAATGAAGTGGATTCTCCGGATTACTGGATCGCGAATTTTGCCCTGGGCGAGATGGTTTGTTTAGAAACCATATCATTTACTTTGATCGTTACCTGGTAAACACCCGGCGCAAGACTGTTCGCAGGAAGGCTTTTTTCCAGCGTCAGCTGGTCGCCGATATTGCCCATCTGGGCCGTTGATTCCGTAAAGTTTACCACGGGCTGGTGAGTCGCTGTGTTGATCACCTGATAGTCAACGGTGGCAGACGGTTTTTTGGTTTGTGGATCAATCCCGAGATTATAGACCTGCATCCAGAAATTCACCTTTTCATCTTTCTTAAAGGATGCCGGCTTGCCATCAGACGGCTGTACCCGGGGACGAACCTTGTTTTCTCCAATTACGAAGTCGCCAGTGCCGATTTCGCGGGCAGGAACAGGCACCACTTCGTCGGCCAGAATCAGGCTTGAGGCGGTCAGGCGGTCGTCAGCAAAGTCAGGGACCGTCCAGCCGCGGCTGTAGGTGCCCACCTTATCGCCGTTCACATCCTTTACAACCACGTCCAGGCGGTAGAGGCCTGGACGCATGGGTACGGATTTGGGCCAGAGAGCAACGCTGGAAAGTTCCTTGTCCAGGAGTTCAGCAGGGACATCTTTGTGGATTGTGTCTTCCAGGGTCTGAACTGTCCGCCCCGAAAGAGTGCTCAATTTCACAAATACGTTGAGGACTGCGCGGTCGACTCCGTCTTTGTTGTTCCAGGTAAGATTGCGCAGCGGCACCTGGAGCGTGATCGGCATTAAAACGGTATCCGACGTGAGCTTGACGAAATCGACATTCACGTCAAAAGGCAGCAGATTATATCGAATGTGCGAAGTGACGATTTCATTCAACTCTTTGAATTTCACCGGGGGAGGAGCGCTCAATTTGGCGAACTGCTCGAGCCGGTCAAATTCCTTGCTTTCCATATTTGTGTTGAAAGGCCCCGGCCCCAGGGATTCCATGCCCCGGCCAAAGCGATCAGCCTTGGTGGCCATGCCCATTTGCTCAAATGTGGTGAGACCCGCACCAGGCACGTGAAGCAGGGCGTCTTTGCGCGACCTGTCCATAGTCATCTCATAGGCGCCGCACTGGCAATCATCGACAAACTCGATCACAACGTTCTGGCCGACTCCCTCGATGTAGTTGTAGGTCCAGTCCTCGAAAGGAAAGGTCTGCGTTTCACCGCCGCCTTCATCGCCTGAACGCTGGTATGGCCCTCCCATGGGATGTGACTCAATATCATTCGGAGGACCGTACATGATATAGATCCTTCCCCGGTCGGTTCGCCAGCCGGGAATACCGGCAGCGAAGTGCTCGTTGGCGTAGGCAATCCGGCGATAGTGTTCTTCTTTGTACTCGTTTTCGGCTGTGTCGGGGGTGGGATCGCGTCTTGCCCAGAAGTTTTCTATGAACTGGTCTCTTTCGGCGTTGGTGGTGAGCTTCTTGAACGCGGAGAGTTCTTCTGACGTAATGATCCAGCGAACATCCTCATCCAGCCACTTCTTGTACACACCACCCAGTTTTTCAACTCGCGCCGCCTTCGATTCCGGCCGCGGCCGTTTCAGCGGGTCCTGATCATCCGCCGACGGCTGATCACCATTCTTCTTCGCTTGCTGCGCAGACTTACTATTGTCAGACTTGGCGTTCGCCGAATTCTGCTCCAGCGTATCCATCGAGATGTTGTCCTGCGCCACAACCATCTGCGCAAACATAAGACAGCCCAAAATGCAAAGGAAAATATGCAAATACGATGACGTATGACGGGTGTTACCGGGGTTCACCTGGCGCCTCCTTTAGAGGGATCGGGTGACATTCATTCTATGTCTTTTGGTGTACCCGAAGCAAGACAACCCTGTCGGAAAGCTCGGCGTCTCCTTCCCCTTAAGCCCTTAAAAACAGGTGCTTGCAATCGATTGCCTGCAAAAGCTCTGGTTCATACCTGTTCCTCCCGGTATAATCAAAATTCAGGACTCCATCGTTTTTCACCGTTTCCCGCGCAGGAACTTTTTTGTCCTGCGCACGTATCAATTTAATAGCCGGGTCCGCATGCGTTGAGGTCTGGAAGGTTTCATGAACGCCAAAAAAATTGCACTCATAGCTGGTGTTATTGTTCTTCTCGGGGCGATCGTCGGTTTCACGGTCAATCAGAGCCAGAAAAATGTTGTTACCGTGCAGACCGGCAAGGTTGCGCGGCAGGACATTTCTTCGGTGGTTACCGCTTCCGGCGAAATCAGGCCGGAGACGTATGTAAACATCGGCGCCAACGCCATGGGTCGTATCACCAAGCTTTACGTGCAGGAAGGTGACAAGGTCAAAAAAGGACAGGTTCTTGCCCAGCTTGAAGACGTTCAGTCTGAAGCCGACGTCAACGCCATGAAAGCGCAACTGGCCAGCAATCAGACAGACGTGCTCGCCAGCCAGGCTGCCCTCAAGACCTCCATTGCCCAATCCAAGAGCAGCTCAGCCGACTTCGCCCGCGCCAAGCTCGACTACCAACGCGCTCAGGATCTGTATAAAGACGAGCTCATTGCCAAGCAGGATTTTGACGCCAAAAAAGCCGCCTATGAAGTGGCGGAAGCTGCGGCCGCCCAGGACCGGGCGCGCATCAACCAGGCCCGTGCCAACCTCGATTCCGCTCAGACACACATCAGCCAGACCAAGGCGAATCTCACCCGCCTCAACGACATTCTGAGAAAGACTGTCTACAGCGCCCCGTTTAACGGCACGGTGACCAACCTTCCCGTACATCAAGGTGAGACCGTGGTCATGGGCATTCAAAATTCGCCGGGCAGCACTCTCATGACCGTCTCAGATATGTCAGTCATCACCGCAGAAGTCCGCGTCGATGAGACGGACATCATTAATGTTGCCGTCGGGCAGCCGGCTGAAGTCACCATTGATGCCCTTCCCGACAAAACTTTCAAAGGCAAAGTGACGGAAATTGGGGACAACGCCATCGTGCGCTCCACCGGCGTTTCCAGCGAGCAGAGCGCCACCAGCAGCCAGGAAGCCAAGGACTTCAAGGTGGTCGTCACCCTTGATGATCTTCCTGACGATGTCCGCAAGAGCCTGCGTCCCGGCCTCTCTGCCACGGCCAAAATCACCACTGGCACCGCCAAAAACACGCTCACAATTCCCATTCAGGCCCTCACCGTCAGGACCGCAAAGGATCTGGAAGAGCAGAACGGCAAGAAGAAAGCGAGCAAAGTTCAGCCGGTCTCTCTTGTCAAGCAGCAGGACCAGGAAATTCAGGGTGTCTTTGTCATTACACCCGACCACAAAGCGGAGTTCCGCAAAGTGGAAACCGGTCTGACAGGCACCACGCAAATTCAGGTCACCAGCGGGCTCAAGGAAAATGACGAGATCATCACCGGCAGCTACAAGGTACTGAAGACCATCAAGAACGGCAGCGGTGTGAAAGTGGACAATTCGCAGATAGCAAAAATGGAATCGTAAACCCTGGGACGGTTCCAGCGTCAAACCCTGTATCAGAGGGAATTTATAGGTATGGCAGGCCGGGGGTGGCTTGCTGTGAGTCAGGGCAGGAGAGAAGAATGGCAACCCAAATCGCTGACGTAGCTCAGGGCAATCTTACCGCGCCCCCGCCCGAGTGCATTATCTGCACAGAGGATCTCTGGAAGACCTACCAGATGGGCAACGAAGAGGTGCATGCTCTGCGGGGCGTAAACCTGCGCATCAATCGCGGTGAATACGTTGCCATCATGGGCCCGTCCGGTTCCGGAAAATCCACGCTCATGAACCTGATCGGCTGTCTGGATACTCCGAGTCGCGGCCATTACTGGCTCAACGGCAATCTGGTGAGTGAACTCGATGACGACGAACTCGCCCGCATTCGCAATCGTGAAATCGGTTTCGTCTTCCAGACGTTCAATCTGCTCGCCCGCGCCACAGCGCTGCACAATGTGGAGCTGCCCCTCATCTACAGCGGCACGCCTGCTGAAGAACGCATGAAGCGCGCCAAAGAGGCCCTTGAAGCCGTGGATCTCGGCGCCCGCGTGAACCACAAGCCCAACGAACTCTCCGGCGGACAGCGCCAGCGCGTCGCCATCGCCCGCGCTCTCATCAACCATCCCTCCATCATCCTGGCCGACGAGCCTACCGGCAACCTCGACTCTCAGACCGGTAATGAAATCATGGCCCTGTTCGCCGACCTGCACTTAAAAGGCAACACCATCGTCCTGGTTACTCACGAAATGGACATTGCTGAACACGCTCATCGGGTCATCCATATCAAAGATGGCGTCATCGCCAGCGACGAGCGCAAGCAGAAATAATCGCCTCGCGCCCTAAGAACAGGATCATGCTTCGGCAGGAACCGGAGGCGCGACCAGGCGCGGAGCATAGCGTGCGCCATACAGGAAGAAAACCCCGGACAGAGCAGCGGCAATAAAGGCGGCAGTAAAAGCGGTCTGCAGGTTCGTCTTGTCCGAAATTCGGCCGATCAGGGCGGGAGAAAAAGCGTCGCCGAGCAGGTGGATCACAAAAACATTCGCGGCAAGCGCGGTGGAGCGGATGTTCGCGCCGACGGAGTTGACCAGAGCGGCGTTGGAAGGAGCCGTGCCAATCAGCAGCGCGAACACAGCCAGGAAGATCGCCGGGAACATGAAGCTTCCGGAAACGTAGATGGCCGCAACCATCAGAGGAACCGCCACCAGCATGGCCACGCCGGAGAAAGTATAATAAGCGCCCTTCCAGCGTTTCAGCATCCGGTCGCCGATCCAGCCGCCCAGAAGCGTAGCGACAATCCCGTTGAAAAGCGTAATGAGCCCAAAGATCACGTTGGCGCGATCGAGCGGCACATGGCGTACACGCACCAGAAACGTAGGAATCCAGACTTGCAAGCCTCCCACCGCAAATGTGTACAAGGCCATGCCCAGGCAGACCGTAATAAAAGCTCCGTTGCGGAACAGGCCCAACACGGTAGAGCGTTCCGGCGATGTCTCCGGCGCTTCGGTCTGCCCGCGCGCCGGTTCCGGTAGAAACCATAGGCACAGCGCCAGGATGAAGCCGGGAGCCCCGGCGATCATAAACGGCATGCGCCAGCCGAAGTGGTGAGCAAAGTAGCCGCCCACAAGATATCCGGACGCGCTGCCAACCGGAAGCGCCAGGAAAAAGATGGAGAGCATGCGGCCACGTTGCGCAATGGGAAAAGCGTCCGCAATGAGCGCCGGAGCAATGGCCGCGTAGCTGGCTTCACCCACTCCCACAATGGTGTGCCGGAAGAGCAACTGGCTGTAATTCGTTACCCACCACGTAAGCAGGGTGAAGCCGCTCCAGATGATGATCCCGACGACAACAATGTTCTTGCGCGGGTACCGATCAGCCAGCCAGCCCACCAGCGGCGCAGCGAACATGTAACTAAAGAAAAAAGCGCTGGTCAGTATCCCAATTTGAGCATCGCTGATGGTGAATTCACTCTTGATCAGCGGCTGGACGGCAAACAACACATTGCGGTCAACATAATTGAGGATGTTGAGACCGGTGAGAACCGCCAGGATAGCGTAAGGATAGGTTTTGCGCTGCATTGGCTCGCGCAGATTATAACGGGGAGGCCGCCCGGCTCAAATTTCTGGAAGCGTTCGGTAGTTGCTGAGTCAGTCAGTCCGACAATTACGCAACGTCAGCAACTCACAATCAGCCCCCACCCGAACCTAACGGTTGGTATTGGGAACCGGAAGGCCTCTTGATCATCCGTTCCGCAATGCCACCATTGGCTCCACGCCTGCCGCGCGACGCGCCGGAATCGCCGACGCCAGCAGCGCAGCCAGGCCGAGCATCAGCGCGGCCAGCGCGAGCATGATCGGGTCCCATGGCCTGACCCCGAAGAGCTGATTGTTCATCAGCTTGCCGGCCCCAATCGCTGCCGGAATGCCTATCGCCAGGCCGATGCCTATCTGCAGGAAGGCGCCGCGCAGAACCAATTTGGTGACCCGCATGCGATCCGCTCCCAGCGCCATGCGAAAACCAATCTCGCTGGTCCGCTGCTCCACCATGTAGGCCAGAACTCCATACAGCCCCACGGCGGCAAGCACCAACCCAAGCACACCGAAAAGGGAGGTCAGTGTGGCGATCATTTCTTCCCGCTGGAAATCGCTGCTCACCACCTTGGAATATGGATCGACAGAATAAAGAAGAAGATTTGGATCAGTGCCTGTGAGCGCCTTGCGCACGTGTTCTTCCATGCCGGGCGGGTTCCCCGGCGCCCAGACCACAACATTGCCCAGATAGTGTGAGGCAGTATCCCCGTCCGTATAAGCAGGATCGTCGTACTTCACACTTTGCGCCTGCGGGACCCAGTACATCGGGCCCACCGGCTCCTTGTAGGCGTAGGTCATGTAACGTATGTCCTTCGCCACTCCCACGATTTCATAGGTTGCGGAATACTTGATCTTGCCCGGGCCGAAATGCTGCCCGATGGGATTCTGGTCTTTGAAGAACTTCTTCGCGAACGCTTCATTGATCACGGCCACGTTCCGTGTGGCTGCGGTGTCATCCTCTGTAAGAGGGCGTCCAAGCACAATTTTGGCGCCCAGGGTTTCAAAGAAGCCAGGCGTTACTCTGGCCCATCCTGCGCTTGTATTTTCATTTGCCGGAGGTTCAGGCCGTCCCTCGATGCGAACTCCATCGTTCCAGCTATCACCTGACATAGGGGCATACAGCGCAGACGTCACCATACGCACGCCGGGAATCTGGCGCATGTTATCTTCGATTCGCCGAAACAGCGTCTGCAACTCTTCTACCTTGTAACTGCCCAACGTAGGAATAACAGAAGCAATGTACCGGCCCTGGGTCTCGAATCCAAAATTCTGATGCTCGAGATTGCGCAGGCTCTGGCCGAGCAGAGCCGCCGCTGAGAGCAGCACGATGGAAACCGCTCCCTGTGCGATGACCAGGGACTTCTGCATCCACGTGCGGCCTCCGCCCAGCGAACGGTTGCTGGTCCCATGAAGCGCTTCAGCCGGATCAGCGTGCGCAGTAACCCAGGCCGGCGCGATTCCGAAAATGACTCCCGTCAGGACGGATATGCCCAGTGTGAAAAGCAGCACAGGCAAGGATGGCGCCGCGCTGATGGGTATATAGCTATTCGGGCCGTTCTGGAAAGCAAGATGCAGAATCAACCTTGTGCCCGCGTACGCCACAGCGATGCCCAGCGCTCCACCAACGGCTGCGAGGGTGATGCACTCCACCAGCGACCTGCGAATTATGCGCGTTCGCGAGGCGCCCAGCGCCACCCGGACGGAGGTCTCTGCACGGTCCTTCAACCCGCGCGCCAGCATCAGGTTGGCCAGGTTCCCGCACGCCACCAGCAGGACACATCCGGCTCCAATCAGAAGAAGCTTTAATCCGTCCTCATACTCGTCCCTGAGCGCTGTCACGCCCGCGCCGCCTGGTGTCAGGTGCAACGTCTGCTTCTGCCAGAGCTGCTTCTCGCTCGGTTCCATGTCAGGGACGTGGCTCGCCAGCCAATTGTGGAATTCCCCCTTGAGTTTTGCTTCGAGCGATTTGGGGGCCACTCCGGGACGCACTCTTCCCAGCAGGTCCAGGTAGTTGGTCTGTGCTCTCTTCGGCCGCGCTGACGATCCATCCATGGTTATCTCGGAGGTCAGGGGCAGCCAAAGGTCCGGCATCCCCGAATCAGCCAGCT
Source organism: Candidatus Angelobacter sp. (assembly GCA_035712465.1). Taxonomy (GTDB): domain Bacteria; phylum Acidobacteriota; class Terriglobia; order Terriglobales; family Acidobacteriaceae; genus Angelobacter. Next base: position 88,109 of record DASTAS010000011.1, on the reverse strand, counting down.
TGGCTCCGAAAAATCCGGGCGCAGCTACGCCGACGACTGTGAAAGGGTGCCCATTGATCTGCAAGCCGGCGCCTACCACCGAAGGGTCAGATCCGTACTTCTCCTGCCAAACGCGATAGCTCATCACTGCCACTGGCGGTGCGCCTTCCTGATCATCCTGGTCGCTGAAGAAGCGGCCAATCCAGGGCTGCACGCCAAGGGTGCGGAAGAAATTACCGGACACGAACTCGCCATTTCGTGTCTCTGCCGGGCCCTGCGATCCCGCTCTGCGCACGGCAAGAGTTCTGTTGCCCGCTGCCAACGCTGCCAGATCGGCGAACTCTGGTGTGTGCTCACGAAAATTCCGGTACGCCTCATAGGAGAACAAGGTAAAGTCGCCCGCGTCACCCTGGGTGAAGCCGCCCCAGTTGCAGCAGCGGTCTATATCGCCGATCCGCCACAGCTCACTCGGCTTGGTCACCGGCAGGGATTTCAACATCACCTGGTGCACCAGCGTAAAGATCGCGGTGGTCGCTCCAATTCCCAGAGCGAGTGTGATTAAAGCAGTGGTTGTAAATCCAGGCGCCTTGCGCAGTTGCCGCAACGCGTCCCGCAGGTCCGCGACCATCTGTCCTCCCGCTATCCTCCATTTGGACAGCGTTCCCTGGATTTGGTTAGCCTTCTATCGGATCTGGGCAATGAGGCGTGCCGCCGGCCGGTCGCCGGCGAATTTATTTTCTTGTTCTTAAGTTGCAGGTAGGAATATAGAAAAAATGCTGCCGCGATGACCTCGCCTGGTGCTGCTGCGGATTCGGAGGGCGCCACGGTGCCGGTCTACCACTTCTCTTACCAGCGCCAGTCCCAGGCCACTGCCGCGCTCGCCCTTGGTGGTGAAGAAGGGCTCTGAAATCCTGGCTAGATTGTCCGGACGAATCCCGCTGCCGTTGTCCGCGAAGGTCACTCGCAATCCGCGCCTCCGCTGCCCCCGCCATTCGCGCGCCGGCGATACTCTCACCTGTATCCTTCCGCCTCTGGGCATGGCAGCAGCCGCATTCAGCAAAAGATTCGAGAAGACCTGCCGCAAGGGACCGGGAAAGACGCCAAGCTCGCCTTCCTGACAGTAGCGGCTATTCACCGAAATGCCTTTTCCGGCAAAGCGCGGAAGGTAAAAATCAACGGTCGAGCGCAGCAATTGCGGAACGTTCGTCTTACTCTGGATTTTCATCTCTTGGGAGTCGTGCAACATGGAATACGCAACCTGGGAAATTCGGTGTACTTCCTGTTGTGCCATTATCAGGTAATCATGGCCCTTCCTGGTGAAGGTGGCTTCGTGTTCCATGAGAGAGAGAAGACTGAGGAGCGAATCGAGAGGATTATTGATCTCGTGCGCCAGGGAAGCTGCCAGCCTGTTCTGACTGGCGGGCGCTTGCAAATGCCCATTCGTTCCGCCGTCCTTCGAGACTCCTGATGGCACGCTGATAGGGTTAGCCGTCATGCTGTTGGGGGCTCTCTTAAAGTCTGATACCAGACACAAGATCGGGGTTATCCTGAAAAGCGGCGCAGCAGGATATCTTCTTACCTAGCTTCTTATTTAGCTTCCGCCGTAGGCACTCTACGCAGAGCTGCGCTCAAATTGGCGGAGCGACGCTCAAATTGAATGCCGCTTGATTCTATGGCTGGTCACATCGACGCTTTCAACATCAGCCTTCCTCTCTGAAGATACAGAGCTTCGCTCACCAAGAGCGATGTCGGCCAGGTCAAGAAACCTGGCGCCATCCTCGGGAGTTATGTTTCCTCTACTGTTCCTGGCGCGGTTTTCTTCCCCTCTGCGTATGTTGGAGCCCGGGTTGACCCAAAGGTCTTTTGAGCGAAGATCTTCGGCGCGAAGATCTTCGGAGCAAAGCCCTTCGGAGCGAAGCTCTTTCGAGCAAAGCCCTTTGGCGGATGATCGCGCTCTACTGCAGCGTTTAGGCGCTTTCATAACCACACATCCGTTGTCTCCGGACGGGAAGGTCGGGCCTGCAGTTCGTTTGCGCTGGGAGCTGATATTGCGTGGCTGCAGGTTTGCCGCGATGGGGAGTCAGCTTATCCACGATTTCACGCAAAGCATGAGTCAATCTCTCCGCTTCCGTCCGGGACGATGGATCCACTTTGATCAGGCGTTCGCTCAGGGCGAGAAGGTCGCGGGCAACTACAAGCACATCGAAAGCAATCGCGGGGGTATGGCCGGCGTTGCCGTTCCCATCGCTATGGACCTGAGTAAGGCGCAGCCACCTATCGAGTTCTTCCGGAACAGCCAGAACGGCGCTGCGGCTCCTGCCTCGAGGCCGATGCACAGGCAATCCCAGCTCACTCTCCCAACGCTGCACCGTGCGCACGCCACGGCCCAGATACCCGGCAATCTCCTTCCATGAATTCAACACGTGTTGAGAAGGAGGAAAAGAAAGCTTATTCGAGCGCTGCAGCGGCTTCCGGAGTTTGAGGGTCACAGGTGAAAGATGCCGCCGCAGGAGGTCTGTTTCCACCTGAGGCAATGAGGCCAGTATGCGATTATTTTGGTTCGGGCGGATGGAAGGGTTCATTGGGCCTCCTTTGCGGGCATAACATTGCCGCATCTGGATGCGCAAATGAACCAACCCGTGAATCTTACGGGCGGGCGAACCTGCGTATGAAGATGATGCTTTTATCATACGCTCCGTTCCGGGAAGTCACCGGCAATGATTGGGGTGGTAAACCTTTGAGGGAATAATCCCTTTTCGCCAATGTCGGACGCCGGACATAGGTCGATAATGTGTGACATCGGACGCAAGTGATAGACTTGAGTTAACCATGGAGGCGTCCAAGGTGATGAATCACGCCAGACCGCCCACGATCCTGTGTGTCGATGACAATCCCACTGCACTCCAGACTCGCAAACTTCTGCTGGAGCATGCCGGATACAGTGTTATCTCCGCAACCAATGCAGCCGCTGCACTCCAATTATTCAAGTCCCAGACCATAGATCTCGTAATCTCTGACCACCTTTTAGCGGATCGCACGGGAGCTGAGATAACCCGCGAAATGAAGCGACACCGGTCTTTTGTGCCGATGATGCTCTTGTCAGGAGTTGTTGAGCGACCTTCGGATTCCGATCACGCGGACGCGTTCATCACCAAGGGAGAGGACCCGGTTGAGTTGCTGAAGAAGGTGGCCGACCTGCTCCGATGCGACCGGATCAGCGGTGGAAACTATTTTGCGGAAATCCGCTGCGACCACCGCTCCGAACCACCCATCTGGCACTTCACCATCCAGCATGTGCGTTCGCCGGAAATTTTGAATGGAGCCAGGCCGCCACCGAGGATTCGGCCATACGTCAGGCGAAGCAGCAGATGTGCGACCTAAACAAAGCTATGCGAGCCAGGGAAAAAGCGCGATTCCCGCGCTAGGCCCACCGTTATCATCACTGCTGCTGTCTCTTACCACAAACGCTGCCTGATGTTTCTGGCGCGCGCGGATAGATGCACGTAAGAGACGCCCATAAAGCTTTTCTGAACCGCCGCGGTGATTTCCAGGCAGTTGAATTTCACGCTTTGTTGATGGCGCACGATTTTTTTGAACGCCTTGGTCAGCGTGTGTACATTGCCGAAGCCGATCAGGTTGACGCTGCCCGCCGAGTCTTTTTGAAAGCAGCTCCAACCCATGTCATTGAAGCGCCTGTCCGCGTTATCTGCTTCAATGTTAAGAACAGCGCTCCAGCCGCTGCAGAACGGGAGCGTTTTCACACCGCAGGATGACGGCAAGGGAAGCCTGTCCGCAACCATCAGCATTCCGATTTTGATTTCAGGCAACATGGGCTAACTGCGGCACGGGCGGGGATGAAACTGAAGCCTTTAGAAGTGAGCTAAACTTAGGCCAAAGGCTTGAGAGTCAACGAATCAATTTCACTCAGGATGGTCTGCAGCCGCTGTTCCAATCGTTTTTTTGTGCGCGGCTTTTTCTCTGTTCGCACAAATTGCGCGTAATCTGCCAGGGAGCGGCGATAGAAGTCGGCAGTTTTGTTCAGTAACTCGATTTTTGGATCTATGTTGGTTGCCATCTTTCTATTCTACGCGAATCGGGCCACCAGCGTTGGTTCTATTTAGCTTGGCGGCCATCGGCGCCAACACGAGCCGGCAGGTGATTTTCCTGATAATTTGTCGTTTATCCGCACTTAGAGCAGCATTTTGCTCTTGAGCATGAAAAAGCCGGCCCGGGTGAGTCTGGTGAGTTCTTCCAGACAGTCCGAGTCCAGTGCCGTGAAATTGAAGCAGGAATGTCCCTGCATAGTCTTTCTCAAACTCGGCGAAATGCTAGTGCAAAGCTCCGGGAACATATACAGTGCAGGGAGATAATAGCTCACGTATTTCTTCTTGATTTTGGCGGCGGCAAAGAAGAGCCGGCGTCCGTTGAAGCTGGGTGACCGGGTTTCAAGATAGCAGTGGCCCGGCCTGTCAGTCTTCACCGCAAGATCGTCCTGGTAAGGCCTGAGGAGTTCACGCAGCGCAGAATATACGGCTCCATTCCGAGATGGAAGAAGGTTTGCTGTTTCAGGTCCATGGTTGTCACCAGCCAAGGTAACATCCTCCTGCAAAAAATATCGTTGCGGGCATTTGCGCCGCGCACGTTTTGGCCAGCTTTTAGTGCTTGCGCGGGCTGCTCTTCCGCGCCTCGTTGACGGTGAGCGCCCGCCCGCCCGCCTCCCTGCCGTTCAATTCCGCCATGGCTTTGTCAGCCTCGTCGTCGTTGGCCATGGCGACGAAGGCAAATCCACGCGATCGTCCCGTCTCCGGATTGGTTACGATAGTGGCCTCTTCAATGACGCCGTAAGGCTCGAACATAGACCGGAGTTCAGGATCCGTCATACTAAACGAAAAATTGCCGACGTAAAGCTTCTTCACCGTTGCTCCTCTGGTTGATTGCTATTGCGCTGCTATCGCCGAAAGGGCAATACCGGCTTCGGCTTCCACCAACGCGTTTTCTACCGGTGCAACATTCGCGCTCTCCGAAACGTTCTTTGTGCCAGCGCTAGTGCCAGCGCCCTCGCCGGCGGCAATGAGCTTGAGTGATTTGTTGATGGTTTCAGAGGGCTGTGTGGAGTCGATATGAAGACGTCGCGCCGAAACTGAGGTCACCCGGCAGAGCATGAACCGGTTATTTATTTCCCGAACAGCCGCAAAAACATATTCTGAACGCATAATTCCTTCCCCGAGTTGCAAGTTGAATCGATCACTCCACGTGGCACGGCCGAGTGGAAAATGAGAGATTTTGGAAGTGAACTCTAAGGTTGGAGAACTCAGATTGGTCCGACTTAGTTCAGAAAACCTGAAAAGTGAGGAATAATGCTCGCTCTATTCTGACGCTACTCTGATGGTGGAGGTGTGTCAAGATACCGGATGGACATGGGCTCGGCGGCTGCAGCCCACAATGAATGCCGCTTCATTGGCCAGTAATCAACGTTTTCGCGCAGGTCAAGACGCTTCCGCTTGACTGTGCATCAAAACCAAGGTAGAGTTCGCCTTGAGAATGAAGCTGGGTCAGAAAATCGCGATGGTGACGCCGGACATGTGCACAAGCACAGGTACAGGCACAAGTACAGCCATGCGACTTTCTGGCGAGCCGGCGTAACAAGAACTCAAGCACTTATAAGTTCCTTGACCCACTCGCCCGAAGCGAGTGGGTTTTGTGCTTATTTGGGCGGTTAGTTGGGGGCAACCCCGGGGTGACAAAGCGTAAGTCCTTTGGAATCCTAGTTGACCCTGGGGTACCCCCGGTGCAGGTTATGGCGAGAAACGACAGGATCGGAGAGCAAGGGTACGGCTGGCGGGCTGTGGTTCCGGCCACGTCGGCCAACCTGGGCTGCGCGTTTGACTGCGGCGGCCTGGCGGTGAGGCTGTATCTGAAGGCGTTATTCGCCCCGGGAGAAGGGGCGAACCTGACGCTCGCGTACAAAGGCCAGACGCCGGAGCGCTTCCCGCTGGACGATTCCAACCTGATCCTGCACGCGCTGCGATTCGCCGCCGCCGAGCTCGATGCTGCTCCGCCGGCCGGGCATGTTGTGGTGGAAAGCGACATCCCCATCAGCGTCGGTCTGGGCAGCAGCGCCGCTGCCGTGATTGCCGGACTTTTGCTGGGGGTACGCTATGCGGGTCATGATGGCGATGCGAAGGAGATTCTGCGCTGGGCGGAAGAAATAGAGGGCCACATTGACAATGCAGCCGCTGCCTATCACGGCGGGCTGGTGTTTGCGCTTTGCAACAACGTCGACCACATCCAGACGGTGCGTACGGATTTTCCTGAAAGCATCCGGCTGGTCCTGGTGAGTCCCGCCGTGACCGTACCCACGCATGAAGCACGGCAGGCGCTGCCGCCGGCTTACGATCGCGGCGATGTTCTGCATACGCTGCAGCGGACCGCGCTGCTGGCCGCCACGTGTTTCGCGGGAAATTTTGATCTTTTCCCCGAGCTTTTTGAGGATCGGCTGCACCAGCCGTACCGGCAGAGGCTTGTGCCGGGTATCGAGCGTTGCCTGCGCATGCGGCGCGATGGCTTGCTCGGTGTGGCCATCAGCGGCTCGGGATCTTCGGTGATTGCCTTCGTGACGCGCGACGAACAGGAGATCGGGGAAGCGCTGCAGGAAATTTTTGCGGAAGAAGGAGTTCAAGCCGAGTTGCGGATTACGTCGGCGGACAACCAGGGCGCTTGGGTTTCGCGCGAACCCATCAGCGTGAGGTTTACGCGCGGGCAGGAACCAGGGAGTAGGAAATGACCGGGAAAGAACTCATCGTAATGAAATTCGGCGGAACGTCAGTAGGCGATGCGTCGCGCTTCCGGCAGTGTGCCGCGATTGTGAGCGAGGCAGCGCAGAACCAGCGCATCGTCGTAGTGGTCTCGGCCATGGCGGGTGTGACCGACCTGATCTTTAAGACCATCGATGCGGCTCGGCGCGGAGAATCGGCGATAACGCAAACCAGTTTGCACAAGTTTGAAAGCGTGCATCGCGAGCTGATTGAGCAGCTCTTTGCGCCGGAAGATCGCGATGCGGCCCTTGCTTTCGTGGCGCCGGTGTTTGAGCAACTGCGCAAATCGTCGCAGGCGTTGCTCACGCTTCACAGTGAGATTTCACCGCAAACCATGGATTCGCTGGTCGCGCTGGGAGAGCGCATCTCGTCGTGGGTGCTGGCTCATCATCTGAACTTTACTGGCTGCCCGGCGGAGTGTGTGTCCGCCGAAAAAGTGATCGTCACCGATAACAACTTCGGCAATGCAACGCCGGAGATGGACGCCACCTGCACTAATTGCCAGAATGCGCTGCTGCCTCTGCTGGAGCGCGGGGCTGTGGCGGTGGTGGGCGGCTACAGCGGAGCCACCCATGATGGCCGTGCGACGACCTTGGGGCGGGGCGGATCGGACTATTCGGCAACCATCATCGGCTCTGCCACCGGCGCTGATGAGGTCTGGATATGGACGGACGTGGATGGCGTACTCACGGCTGATCCGCGAATCTGCCCGGACGCGAGCACGCTGGCTGAGATCAGTTTTGCCGAAGCCATCGAGCTGGCCTACTACGGCGCCAAGGTTATCCATCCCCGCGCGGCGTATCCGGCTGCCGAGGCCGGTATTCCCGTCTGGATCAAGAATTCCTTCCGTCCGGAAGCGCAGGGAACCAGGATCACGCAGAAAGCGGCAAGCGTGAATTCACCCGTCAAATCAGTTACGTGTGTGAAGAATGCCACCCTGATCACGCTGCTTACGCGCCGCGATGTACATCCGGTGGAGCTTTGGGGACGGCTCTTTGTGCGCCTGGGTCAGGAGCAGATTGAGGTTCTGTTCGCCACGCAATCTTCACCCGAGCATGCGTTGGGGCTGGTGCTGCGGCAGGAAGATGAAGCTCGCGTGCTGAAGCTGATCAGGTACATCTTTCGCATGGAACTGGCGCAGGGCATTCTGCTGCCGGTGGAAGTCAACAACAATGTCGCCGTTGTGGCGGTGCTAGGCGAATCGATGAAAGGCACTTGCGGCATCCTGGGGCGCGTCTTTTCCGCCGTGGCGCGGCGCGAGGTGAGCGTGATTGCCGTGGCCCAGGGCGCAAGCGAACTGAGCATCTGCTTTGCCGTGGCGGCGGCCAATGCTGCTGAAGTTGTGCGCTCTGTTCACGATGAATTTTGTTCTGCCGGAGATTTGAATATCCCGGTCTGTCTGCGGCCCAGCGTGGCTGCGAGCCATGAAGCATGATGATGAAGACAACGACAGCCGAAAATCCAACCGCAACGCACATCCTGCGCTGCGTGCATTGCGGTGTGACGCAGGCGACCGCCGACCGAATGTTTCGCTGCCACGAATGCGGTGAACTGCTGGAGGTGGTCTATCCGGAGTCGGCCGGCGCCGCGCGCGAGTTCGGGCTGCGGCTGAAGGAAATCTGGCGAGAGCGCAAATCTGGAACCCTGCCGGAAGATGCGAGCGGTGTGTGGCGCTTCCGTGAGCTCCTGCCGCAGATTGAACGCCGGCACGTGGTCACCATGCGAGAAGGCAATACGCCACTGGTGGAGCTTACACGCTCAGCCCGGGCCTTGAATCTGCCGCAACTTTTTGCGAAGCATCAGGGGATGAACCCGACAGGCTCATTCAAGGACACCGGTATCTCCGTGGCCATCAGCATGGCGCGAGCGCAGGGATTTGAGTTTGTCTGCTGCGCTTCCACCGGAAACACATCGGCATCCGTCGCTGCGTACGCGGCGCGCGCGGAAATGAAGAGCATCGTCCTGCTGCCTGCGGGACAGGTTGCGTCCGGCAAGCTGGCGCAAGCCATTGAATACGGCGCGCACGTGCTGCAACTGCAAACCGATTTTGACGGCTGCCTGAAAGTGCTGCAGGACGTGGTACAGCGCTTCCCCGCGTATCTGCTCAATTCCATGAACCCGTACCGCCTGGAAGGCCAGAAGACAGTGGCGTTCGAAATCATGGAACAACTTGACTGGCGCGTGCCCGATCACGTGGTTGTGCCCGGCGGCAATTTGGCGAACAGCTCCGCGCTGGGCAAGGGCTTTCTGGAATTGCGCGAACTGGGACTGATCTCCACGCTGCCGAAGATTTCCATCATTCAGGCTGCCGGAGCCAATCCTCTGGTGCGCACCATGCGGGAGAACGGCGGCAGGGAGCTGGTGCGCGTGAATGCGGAAACACGAGCCACGGCGATTCGCATCGGCAATCCGGCTTCATGGCGAAAAGCCGTGGGCGTGCTGAAGACAACAGGTGGCGCCTGCGAAGACGTGACCGAACAGGAGATCGCGCAGGCAAAAGCTGAACTGGGCGCCGAGGGCGTGGGCTGCGAACCGGCATCGGCGGCATCGCTGGCAGGACTCAAGAAGCTGGTGCGCTCCGGATTCGTCAAGGCGGAAGAAACAGTGGTACTGGTGCTGACCGGCCACATGTTGAAGGATGTGGATTACATGCTGGACATGCGGATAAAGCGCGTTCTTGGCCCGATGCCCGCAGATTCGGCAATGGTGATCCAGACTTTGGAGCGTCTCAATGCAGGAAGCTGAAACCGTGAGCGCACGCCAGACGAACGGGAACGCTGAACCGCGACCGAAGAATGTAGTGCGGATCGGCATCGTCGGCTATGGCACAGTAGGCCGCGCGACGGCAGAAATTTTATCCAGCCACGCGGAAGAAATCCGCCAGCGCACGGATGGAATTTCCGTGGTGGTAACCAGGGTCGCGCGCAAGTCGCCGCGCGCCTCGGAGACCGGGATTAATGGCGTTTGCGTGACCGCAAACTGGCGTCACGTGGTGGAAGCGCATGACGTGGACATTGTGGTGGAATCCATGGGCGGGACAGGCGTGGCGTATGAGGTTGTGCGCGCCGCGCTGGAAAACGGCAAAGCGGTGGTCACGGCGAACAAGGCGCTGCTGGCCAAATCCGGCGACGAACTGTTTGCGCTGGCGCGGGAAAAGAATTTGCCCATCGGAATTGAAGCCAGTGTGGCCGGCGGCGTTCCGGTGATCCGCGCAATATCTGAGGCGCTGGCGGCCGACCGCATCAAGGCTGTTTACGGCATCGTGAACGGAACCTGCAATTACATTCTGACGCAGATGGAGCAGCGTGGGCTGGATTTTGCGGCGGCGCTGGAGCAGGCGCAGGCAGCCGGTTATGCGGAAGCAGAGGCCAGCCTCGACATCGATGGCTGGGATGCGCGCGACAAGGTTGCCATTCTGGCGCGGATCGCCTTTGGCGTAAGCATCAAAGCGACGGACATCCCGGTCACCGGAATTCGACACATCACGGCAACGGACTTGCACTACGCGCATCGCTTGAAATCGACGATACGCCTGGTGGCTTCCGCCGAGCGCACCAGCAACGGGATTCATATTGCGGTGGAACCGTGGCTGGAGCCGATTGATTCCATGCTGGCGAAGGTGAATGGCGCGAACAATGCTGTGTTCATAGCGGGCGAAAAAGTGGGTACACAGATGTTTTACGGTCGCGGCGCCGGCGGTGACGCCACAGGAACCGCCGTGCTGTCCGACGTTCTTGAAATCGCAAAACAGATTGCCCGGGGACACACTGGGCCGAGCACACTGGCGGGTTTTGACAGCGGAAAGCTCGTCCGGCCCAGTATGCGCACACAGCCGATGAGCTGGTTCCTGCGACTTTCCGTCAGCGACCGCCCTGGCATTTTGGCGCGGACGGCGGAGGCCATCGCGCGCCAAGACATCAACATTGATTCGGTCATCCAGGAGCCGCACATGCCCAAGGACCGGCTTTCGTTTGTGATCACGCTTGAACCCACAACGGAAGAGACGGCCCGGGGTGCCGTTGCGGCGATCAATCAATTCGATTTTATGCGAGAACCCGTACTGCTGCTGCCCATGATTTCATCAGTGGAGGAACACGTCTGACGGGATTGGGTAAGTGGGTAATTGAAGGCTATTATGACCTGCAAGAAGGTGTTCAATTTTGCAATTTACCAAATTACTCAATTACTAAATTGTGAAACTATGAACGGCCTGACCAAATTCGAAGAGCGTTATTTCCTGAATATGCACTCAGGGAACAGGAATCGGCTCCGGCTCGGCATCACCATCCGCGCGGGGATCGGACCCGGCAAAGTTGATTTTGGTTTTGGAATTGTGCAGCACAGCCTGGCCGCGGCCCATGAGAGCCGTGAACTTATCGCGAACGATCAGCTTGTGGCCTTTCTCGCGCAATGCCTGCAGCACGTCCGGAGTGATGCGCGATTCAATCACAATATCGCAACTCACCGTGTTGCCGGGCACGGTGAACCTGGGAGCGCTCAACGCGCCCTGAATGTTCATGCCGTAGTCCACAAGATTGGAGACAAACTGCGCGTGCGCAAGTGGTTGATTAGAGCCGCCCATAATGCCGAATCCGATGTGCACATCACCGCGCTCCATGAAAGCCGGAATGATGGTGTGGAACGGCCGTTTGCGCGGCGCGAGCACGTTGGGAGAGTTGGGATCCACAGAAAATAGCGCCCCACGGTTCTGCAGAGCGAATCCCATTCCTTTTACGATCACGCCGGAGCCGAACGCGGAATAGTTGCTTTGGATAAGCGATGCAATGTTACCTTCTTTGTCTACTACAGCGAGATAAGTCGTGTCGCTCGTCGGCGGCGAGCCCGCGCCGGGATTGCAGTTGGCGTGATCAGGATCGATCAGCTTGGCGCGCTCAGCGGCATACTGCTTGCTGAGCAAGCCTTTGACAGGGACCTTGGCGAAGCGTGGGTCGGCGTTATAGCGGTAAAGGTCCGCGTAGGCCAGCTTCATGGCTTCAATTCTCTTGTGCAGCTCCGCCGTATCGGAAGGGCCATTCTTATCCGGAGAAAAGTTGCTCATAATGTTGAGCATTTCCAGCGCGGCCATGCCCTGGCCGTTGGGCGGAAGCTCATAAATGGTCCAGCCGCGATAGTCCGTGGAGATAGGTTCCACCCACTCAGAGGAAAAGTCCTCGAGATCAGCAAGGCTCATGGTTCCACCAAGAGCCGAGGAAGTGGCGAGAATAGCGTGAGCGATTTCGCCTTTATAGAACGCGTCGCGCCCCTGGTCGGCGACCATACGCAATGCTTTGGCAACATCAGGATTGCGGAACATCTCTCCAAGATCGGGTGCTTTGCCGCCGGGCAGAAACACGCGGCGGCCTTCTTCGGTCTTCTGCAGCTTGTCGACGGCCTCGATCCAATAACCGTGAATGATCTCGGGAACAGCGTAGCCGTGCTCAGCGTAGTAAATGGCCGGATCAAAGAGTTCTTTCCACGGCAGCTTGCCGAAGCGTTGATGGGCCTTGCTCCATCCATCCACCGCACCCGGAACTGTGACGCTGTGAATGCCCACATAGGGGATGCTTTTAAAGCCTTCGCTGGCGAGAAATTGCGGAGTCAACTTCTGCGGCGACCATCCGCTGGCGTTCAGGCCATAAAGTTTGCCGGTCTTGGCGTCCCAATAGAGAAGAAAAAGGTCACCGCCCATTCCGTTCATCATGGGTTCGGTTACGCCAAGGACGGCATTGGCTGCAATGGCTGCATCCATGGCGGAGCCGCCTTTAGCCAGGATCTGCGCTCCCGCCTGCGAGGCCAGATAATGAGAAGTGGCAACGATGCCCCGGTCCGTGATGACCATGGAACGCCCGTAAGCACGGTCCTGGGCATAGACCTGGACCACCGTCATTGCGCAAAGAAATACAAGCAGGAGAACACGAAGCATGGGAACCTCACTGATTGCCGCAAGCGCAGCATTATAGTCCGCCGAGAGCTACCAGCCACGCTTTGCCTTCTTCCAACTGAACCTTCGGCCAATGATACCTTTGACAATCAGATGGTCTGTGGAACGGGTGACGCCCCATCCAACTCCAAAGTTGAGTTCCCATTGCGGTGCAACATTCAGGTCAATGCTGGGGAAGAACTGCTGCTGCTGGTCGGCCAACAGGTCGAAACCGGTAATGGGTCCGACCGACCCATAGTATTCAAGTCCTCCGCTTACGATCTTGGAGAAGTCGTAGGAGACCTTGGCGTTCGGCGAGAATTCAAAACCGAGGTTCTGGTTCAGCCCATGCAGCGATCTGTCGAGGGTGGGATTGAAAGACAGGTACCACCTGCCGATCTTCTTATCAATGATCGGCCGCATCTCCCACGTCCAGGTATCTTCAGAAAACTTCGCTCGCTGATACCCGATTTCATTCGAGAGGCTCACGCCCACAGGCCAATGCCAACTCTCGGGAATGCGGAACCGAGGGCGGATATGGTCGCCCACCCAGTCCCAGCCGTCGCCGGAGCGGAGGCTGGTAAAAATGTAGAATCCCGTCTCAAACCAGTCATTCCAGCCCTGGGTGATCTCAACCGTTTCATGGATTGCGCGGTTGGTGGGCGAAACTCTGTTCACTACGTCCCTGGAGCCTTCAGCGGTGAAATTCGAATGCAACTCAACCATGGTTGTGCCGGGCTCAACTGTATCCGCTCCATACACCTGAATTTCGTAGTTGTCCTGGGCACAAAGCGGGAGCGCCGCGAGGATGCAGGCCAGCAGAAGTATCCATTTGAGAGACATTGAAGCGATTGCATTATAGTCACGGCAAATCATTCTGCAAAATTTAGCCCAAGCTGCCGCGGGCTGCCATTCGCGCGGACGGCGATTTCCGCCACAAATAAAGAGGGCCGCCTTGAACAGCGGCGGCCATCTTTATACCTTTTCCTTGCTACTCTTGCTCTAGGCAGCTTTCATTGCTCTTTTGCGCTCAGCCCAGCGCTTTTTCATCATTTCTGATATGCGCTTTTTTGCGGCTGCGCTCAAATGGCGACGTCCTCGCCTTCCACGGCCGGTTCCCGGACCACGACGGCCGCGCATGGAACCAGCACGTAAAGCGGAGATCGCCTGATCCAGGCGGTCCCGTTCTGATTCCAACTCGGAGATTATCTCTTGCGTATCCATATAGCTCCTTCCGAGTGAAATGCTATCGCGAACCATGCTAGCCTGCAATAATTTTAATCATATCCTATGCTAGTTGTACTCCCACTCTCCTGAACTGTCCTCTATAACACGGCTATCCCCCAGCATTTGCGAGTTAGGTTGAATATACAGATTTAAGTTTTGGCGGCCCGCCGAGTTTACTTCCTTCGGCCAATCGCCAGTTCTGAGGCGTCTTATCTATTTTCGGATGTAACAATGTCGAAGTTCTAAGAATCTGTCGTGTGCGGAGCCAAAGATTAAAGGGAAGATTAATATTGCCAGGATTGAATGAGATTGTGATTTGCCGTACTAGAAGCTGCTGCTCAACAGACCTTTACTGCTGGCGTTGCAGCGCCCAACCAATGGTTTCATGCAATCGCTCGGCCACGGAGCGCCGCTTCCACTCAGCCAATGTAATTTCGCGGCTGGCACCCCTGTCATTTAGAAAGTCATTGCAGAGTTGCGAAGCAAGGGATGGATCGGAGGCCGCCAGATTCACTTCGTCATTGATGCCAAATGAGCGATTGTCAAAGTTGGTTGAGCCAGCCACGCACCACACATCATCAACAACAAGTACTTTTGCGTGGATCATAGCAGGCTGATATTCATAGATTCTTGCCCCTGATTCCAGCAGCTCGCCATAGAGCCGCCGGCTGGAGCTTCGGGTCAGAGCGTGATCACTCTTCTTTCCGGGAACAATGATTTCAATCTGGACGCCCCGGCGCGCGGCACGGACCAATGTGCCCAACATGCTGCGGTCCGGGAGAAAATAAGGAGTTGTAATCCGGATATTCCTTGAGGCTGCAGACACCAGCGCCTGAAACAGAATCCGGGCGCGAGTGGAGCCACCGGCCGATGGCGAGCTATTGATCACCATAGCCTTGGCGGTTCCTCGTTTCGGCAGGTGAGGAAAGTATTCTTCACCGAAGATAACCTCGCCGCTCGACTCCAGCCAGTTCTCTGCGAAAGTGGCCTGCAGGTTCGAAACAATATCGCCCTCCACCCGGACGACCGTATCGCGCCAGCGTGACCGTCCTTTTTTCGAGATGAGCCAGTGGTCAGCGATACCTGCTCCACCAACAAATCCAATTTCACCATCAACAACCAGCAGTTCGCGGTGGGTGCGATTGTTGATGCTGGCAACACTTCGCCAACTGAAGGGATGATAAAACTTTACTCTGCCGCCGGCGCCCTTCAATCCGCTGCAATAGGCTTCCGACGTGGAGAAACTACCTATCGCATCCAGAGTTACATTGACCTTTACACCCGCCTGAGCGCGTTCCGCCAAAGCAGTAAGGAACCTGTCTGCAACTTTCCCCCGCTGAAAAATATAAGCTTCAAGATTTACGCTTCGGGTGGCCGCTCGAATAGTTTGCAGCTCTGCCTCATAAAATTCTTCGCCATTGGTAAGCACCCTCAGGGCGCTGTGTGGGTTCACTTGAGCATCCGTCAAAGCTTCGAGCGTCTGCAGGAATTTATCCGAGTCTATGGACGGCGACTCAAAGCGCTCAACCTGGTAGCGCATCGAGGGTGCAAACAGGGCCATAAAGAGGAGAAATGCCTGCCATGCAATCACGGCTAACGACAAGACGAAAAACCAGAGCGGTACGGACATGGAGGTTGGCGAGTAACTATTTGCAACGTGCCAATAGTTGGATGCTGGACGCAGTGCCTGAGCTAAGTTTCAGGTCAGAAAGCGTGGCTCCAAATCGATGATTGCTCCAGCTTCGTGCTGCATCCCAAGTTGCGCCGGCGGCGTCACCTAATCAATTAATTCCGTCTCTCACGGCGACAGAGGTGGCTAGTCATGAGCCATGACTGTCCTAATTTGGCCTGGAACTTTAGCTTCAACCGTAAAGCACTAGAAAGCTCTGCTCTCAGGCAAGCCGCTCAATAATGGTCGCGTTAGCCATGCCGCCGCCTTCACACATGGTCTGCAGGCCATAGCGGCTGCCGGAGCGCTCCATCTCATGCACCAGTGTGGCCATAATACGGGCGCCGCTTGCTCCTAACGGATGACCAAGCGCGACGGCTCCCCCGTTAACGTTTACCCGGTTCAGATCAGCGTTGGTCTCTTTCTGCCACGCCAGCACTACGCTGGCGAAGGCCTCATTAACCTCGACGCGGTCAATGTCTTCCAGTTTCAGTCTTGCTCGCTCCAGTACCCGACGGGTCGCCGGGATGGGCGCCGACAGCATCAACACAGGATCTTCGCCGGCAAGCGCGAAAGTAATGAATCGCGCCATCGGCCTCAAGCCAAGGCTTTCCGCCTTTTCACGATCCATAATTAAAACCGCGGCTGCACCGTCCGTGATCTGTGATGAATTGCCTGCGGTAATTACGCCATCCGGTTTGAAAACCGTCTTCAGCGTTGCCATTTTTTCGAGCGTTGTTCCCGGGCGTATGCCTTCATCGCGCGATACCATGGCGCTGCCGTTCGCAGTCATGGCAACCGTGGGCAGGATCTCGCGGCAGAACCAGCCTTGCTCAGTAGCGCGGGCCGCGCGGCGATGACTTTCAAGGCTGAATTGATCCAGGCTGGTGCGGTCCAGCTTCCAGCGCTCTGCCATCATCTCGGCGCTGATGCCCTGGTTGAAACGCGCATTGTTATAGCGGCGCATCACCGCGGGACCGAAAGGTTTTCCCGGTCCGGATGCCGCAGCGGAACCCATGGGCACGCGGGTCATGCTCTCCACACCACAGGCGATCACCACGTCGTAACTGCCGGCGATCACTCCTTGGGCGGCAAAATGAATAGCCTGCTGGCTGGATCCGCACTGGCGATCGACGGTGGTGCCAGGAACGGACTCCGGGAAGCCAGCGGCCAGAACGGCGTTCCGGGTGACGTTGACGCTCTGCTCGCCTACCTGCATCACGCAGCCACCGATAACATCTTCAATAAGCCGGGGATCGAGCTTGTTGCGCTGCACCAGCCCGCTCAGGGTGTGCGCCAGAAGATCCACCGGGTGCCACTCCTTCAACATTCCATCGCGCCGCCCCATGGGCGTGCGGACCGCGTCAACAATTACTGCCTCACGAATCTTTGTGTCAGCCATTCCAGTTCACCCTTGAAGCTTCATGGTAACAAAACAGCAGGAGAGGTGACTTTGCACCCACGACCTCACGACTGAATTTGCGGTGGCAGACACGATCGGCCGAGAAGTAGCCGATTTTTACGTCCGAATGCCGACTTTTTTGACACAATAAGGAACACAATTTTTCGTTCAGGATAAATGGTCAGCCGCAGATGACTCCCATTCTGGAGGTGCGCAACCTCATCAAGGACTTCCCCGGGCATCGTGCCGTAGCGGAAATCTCTTTTTCCATCCCGCAAGGAAGCTTCTTCTCCCTGCTCGGCCCCTCGGGCTGCGGCAAGACGACCACATTGCGCATGATCGCCGGCTTTGAACAGCCAACATCCGGCGAAGTACTGCTCAAAGGAGAAAACGTCAATCAGCGCCGCCCCTACCAGCGCAACGTAAGCACGGTGTTCCAGAATTACGCGCTTTTCCCGCATCTCTCCGCCCGCGGCAATATTGAGTTCGGACTCAAGCGCCAGCAGGCCGGCAACATGGCAAAGCGCGTGCAGGAAGCGATCAAGCTCGTGGGTTTGGCCGGCAAAGAAGACCGCCGCCCGGCGCAGCTTTCCGGTGGCGAACGCCAGCGAGTCGCCCTTGCGCGTTCGCTCGTGCTCGAACCTGATGTCCTTCTGCTGGATGAGCCGCTGGCGGCGCTTGACCCGAAATTGCGCAAGCAGATGCGCGTGGAACTCAAGGCCATGCAGCGCCGGGTTGGCATCAGCTTTCTACTGGTTACTCATGATCAGGAGGAAGCACTCTCCATGTCAGATTACGTGGCGGTGATGAATGAAGGCAAAATTGAGCAGATTGGGTCGCCCGAGGAGATTTACCTTCGGCCGCGAACCCGCTTTGTGGCCGGATTTCTTGGCGCCGTCAACTGGATTGGAGATGTAGGCGTCCGGCCCGAATCCACACGCATTGGCAGCCATCCCGAACGCAACGGGGCGCACTCATGCTCGGCCACCGTAACCGACTCGGTTTTTCTCGGAGATCGCATCCAGGTCCGCGTACAACTTGCCACTGGACAGGAGGCAATCGCTCAGGTAACTCGCGGCTCAACCGCATTCCGGCCCGGTGAGGCTGTCCACCTCTGCTGGAATGCCTCAGATGAACTGACTTTTTCATGAAGCTTCGTTCCTGGTTCCTTCTTCCCGCATGGCTTTGGATGGCACTGCTCTTTGCGGCGCCTTTCCTCATCATCATGGCCTACAGCTTTCTTACGCGCGGCGTATATGGCGGCGTGGAACATCCATGGACTGCGGAGAGCTACCAGCGGCTGGTCGATCCGCTTTACCTCGAAGTTTTTCTGCGTTCCTTTGTGATGGCAGTAGTGGCGACAGTTTTGTGCCTGCTATTCGCATTCCCTGCTGCACTTTTCATCGCACGTGCTCCCCGGCACAAGAACCTTTATCTGCAGCTCGTGATACTGCCGTTCTGGACCAGCTTTCTGGTTCGCACCTATGCCTGGATGTTCCTGCTGCGCGATACCGGACTCATCAACACTGCGCTGCTGAAGATCGGCCTGATTCACGCGCCCCTCCCTCTTCTGTACAACGACGGCGCGGTGCTGCTGGGTCTGGTATACGGTTATCTTCCCTTCATGGTCTTACCCATCTATGCCACGCTGGAGCGGCTTGACCCATCACTTCCGGAAGCGGCTGCTGACCTGGGGGCGCGGCCTCTGACAACTGTGTTCACGGTCCTGGTTCCTCTTTCCCGGCCCGGAATCATCGCCGGCGCGGTGCTCGTCTTTATCCCCTGCCTGGGTGCGTATCTCACGCCGGATCTACTGGGCGGCGGACGAACGGTCATGGTCGGCAATCTGGTCGAGAACCAGTTCACCAATGCGCGCGATTGGCCGTTCGGGTCTGCCGTATCCATTCTCCTGATGGCGCTGGTCACACTGATGCTGTGGCTGTTCCTGCGCCGGCAAAGCGAGCAACTTGTATGAAGCGCTGGCTGGCCGCCTACGCTGTTGCGTTTTTCGCGTTTCTGCACCTGCCGCTGCTCACGCTGGCCATTTTCAGCTTCAATTCATCGCGCTTCACCGTCTGGCAGCACTTTTCGCTGACCTGGTATCGCGCCATGTTTCACGATCCTCAGCTCGTCGACGCTGCATGGAACAGCATTGTGATCGCCCTGCTGGCGACAGTGATCTCCACCGTTCTGGGAACATTCTGTGCCTATGCGCTCTGGAAGAAGAATTCGCGGCTGCTCACAGGCAGTTTGTATCTGTCTCTGGTGACGCCGGAAATCGTAACCGGTGTATCGCTGCTCGCGCTGTTTCAGTGGACTTTCCGCTGGATGCACTGGCACCTCGGTCTTTACACGGTTGTTCTCGCTCATATTGCATTTTCGCTGGCGTACGTTGTCATCGTGGTCTCTGCGCGTTTGCGGACGGTTGCTCCCAGCCTGGAAGAGGCGGCTATGGACCTGGGGGCCAGTGAGTGGCAGGCCTTTTTTTATGTCATGCTGCCCACGCTGGCGCCCGGCATTATCGCTGCCGCGCTGCTGGTGCTGACGATTTCATTTGATGACTACGTGATCACCAGCATGGTGGCGGGCGTAAATTCTGAGACACTGCCGATGGTCATCTACGCCATGGCCCGTCGCGGCGCCAGCCCGGTCATCAACGCCATCTCTGCTCTTGTCACTGTGGTTTTTGGTGCAGTGATCCTCATGTTTGAAAGAATGCGGGCCATATGAACCGGCGAATCTTTCTGGTGGGAGGCGCCAGCGCAGCGCTCGCTGGGTGCATGCGCGACAAAAGGCCGCGCTTGAACGTATACAACTGGTCCGACTACGTTGCTCCCGATACCATCTCCAACTTCGAAAAAGAATTTGGAGTCCGGGTTCGCTACGCGACGTATGAGAGCAACGAGGAGATGCTGGCCAAGGTGATCACCGGCAACTCCGGATGGGACATCGTCTTCCCCACCTACAACCGCGTGCAGCCGATGCGCGAGTACAACCTGCTGCAACCGCTGCGGCATGAGTGGCTCTCCGGCCTCAACAATCTGGGCACGCGGTTTCGCGCGCCGGCGTGGGACCCCGCGCTGCAGTGGTCGATGCCCTACATGTGGTTCTCTACAGGGATTGTCTACAACCGCCAGTTGCGGCCCGGGCTCACCGCGTGGGCGGACCTGTGGAATCCCCGCCTCAAGAACCGATTGACCATGCTCGATGATCCCGAAGACATGATTGGATCCTGCCTCAAGAAACTTCGACTGCCTTTCAGCAGTACAGATCCGGGACAATTGCGGCAGGCCGAAGAGGAAGCCATCAAACAGAAGCCGCTGTTGCGCGCGTACCTCAACGCCGAAGTGCGAGACCAGCTCGTTTCCGGCGATGTGCTGGCTGCGCAGTTATGGTCAACCACCGCACAGCAGGCCATTGATGCCGCGCCAAATCTCTCGTTCGTCTACCCGGCGGAGGGATTCCCATTTTACTGCGACACGGCCGTCATTCTGGCTGAGAGCTCCCGTTCGCGCCTGGCCCACCACTTTCTTGATTATTTGTTACGTCCGCAAGTCTCAGCCGCCATTGCCGAGTACACCAGAACGGCCACCGCAAACGGCGCCGCGCACGATCTACTCCCGCCGGACACACGCGATAATCCCACACTCTATCCGCCGGAAGAGATTTTCCGTCGCGGGGAGTGGCCCCGCACCCTGCCTCCCGCTGCCCAGCGCCTCAGGGACCGAATCTGGACGGAAATCAAGTCGGCGTGACCTCTTCCCATGTTCCCGGCCGAGTCAAGGAGCCGTTTCTAAGCTAAAACTTAATGAGGCGTGGGAATGGATTGCCATTCGTGGGCCGCAATTGACCCTGATTTTTCAGCACGATATAATCCTGATTAGCTTCTGAGCGGGAGTAACTCAGTGGTAGAGTGCGACCTTGCCAAGGTCGAAGTCGCGGGTTCAAATCCCGTCTCCCGCTCCATAGATCTTTAGGGCTCCTTTCATCCACCCTCGCCCGCTGCGGGGGTTCATCCTGAGGATTGCCTGCAATACGGGGCGCGGTACCCAAGTGGTAAGGGAGAGGTCTGCAAAACCTTTATGCGTCGGTTCGATTCCGACCCGCGCCTCCATCATTTATGTCGCTTCGCTCCACACCGCATACGTGACCTTTTCCACCAAAATGTAGTTAGGCTCCTGCGGCACGCCGCTCGGCGCGCAAGTCGGCCTCGCGGCTTCAATTCTGTCGCTTTCGCTCCAAACCGCTTTGAGTGACTCTTCTCCGGCTCAGAGTAGTTAGGCTCCTGATGCGCGCCGCTCGGCGCGCAAGTCGGCCTCGCGGCTTTAAGTAAGAGATTGGCGAGGACTCCTGCCATTCATGCAACGTCCTCAACAAGGCTGGTTAGCGGTTCTGTGAGACGCTCAGCCAACTTCGTGTCCACAATTGTGATTCAGCCAGCAACGCTTTCACTGTCGCGATAAACGCCCGTGTAAGCTCTTGCGGCTCAAGTGAGCGCACGAGGCACTCAGTGATTGACTCCCTGAGTTGAGTGGGCAGGTCGTCGACTCCGCGGCCCTGATATGCGTTCAAACCATTTCGTAGACACGCCAGCGCGAGCACATGGTCCCGCATGCCGCTCAACATGTATTCCGCCTGCCACAGGCGTCCGCGGGCAATGCTTGAGCGCGTATGAAGCGCATACAGCCATGCCATTCCGATCAATTCCCTCGCTGGCGGTGCTGGAAGCGATCGTTCAGCGTTCGCCTGCCCGAATATCAATTTGAAAGCAGGACCGATCGGCGCGAACTCGCCAGCAGGCCAGAAGGATAAATCGACCTGCAACGTATTCTTCAGGAGAAAGACGCGAAACAGTGTGCCGCCATGGCGCAAGTCATGGTGCGTTGCTGCGCCATATTCGCCATAGAACCGGCTGGTCCAGTCCACAATTACCTCCTGGGCGTTGGTATCGGGGGCCATACACAAAGCCAGGTCAATGTCAGACCAGCGATCCATGTGGCCAGCGGCGGCTGAACCAATGTGGGCCGCTCCCGTAAATCGAGGGTCGTTTTGGGCGAGTGCTACAAGTCTCGCTCGAAGCAGCTCGCGCTCATCTTCCGTGAACAATGGCATAGGTTGTGGTATTGTCGCAGAACCTTCTGGCACAGCAACTTACGTCCTTCGACTCGCCTCTCTCGCTCAGGATTTCGCCTGCGGGCACGAACGCCCGCAGAACGGCGCAGGGTTGGAGCGAAGCGACAGAAACTATGGCCGCTTTGCCCATTGCGGGTCCTGATGGGGCGTAACAATGCGGCCGTCGCGCATGTGGATGATGCGATCGCCGATCTCCGCCGCTTCAGGATTGTGGGTAATCATCAGTACAGTCTGGCCGAATTTCTGATTGGCCTCGCGCAGCATGTGCAGCACCACTTCAGAGTTCTTCGAGTCTAGATTGCCGGTGGGCTCATCGGCCAGAATGATCGCCGGCCGGTTGATGATGGCGCGGGCCAGGGCGACGCGTTGCTGCTCGCCGCCCGACATCTCGGAAGGGCGATGTTGCAGCCGCGCCGTCACACCAAGCATTTCTGTGACCTGGTTAAAGAACTCCGGATCATCGCCGTTGCGCCCGGAAATATCGCGCGCGATCTGAATATTGTCACGGGCAGTCAGCGTGGGAAGAAGGTTGAATTTCTGGAAAACGAATCCTATTTTGCTCTTGCGCATGGCCGTGCGCTGCGCATCAGAAAGTGCGCTGAAGTCTGCGCCATCGATCAGCACGCGCCCGGATGTCGCGTGCGTGAGTCCACCCAGAATGTAAAAGAGCGTCGATTTGCCGCTGCCTGATGGGCCCACAATGGTGACGAACTCTCCCCGTTCGACAGAAAAACTCACTCCGTCCACGGCGAGCACATCGACTTTGCCGATGTGGTAAACCTTGCTTACGTTCTCCACCTGGATGATCTGCGCCACAAAATTGATCTTATCAGAGGGCGGCGCAGACCGAGTGCCTCAACACACGGCAAAGCACGACATTGAGCATTTGGCTTTGGGCTCAGACGGCGACCCGCATCTGAGGTTCAGGAGGAGCGGCAGCCCGCTTGGGACCGCGCTTTTTGATCAGCAGAATCCGGATTCTCTCCAGCAGTTCCACTGGAACGTACATGCCCTTGGGAAGAAAGACATCTGCTTTGGTGTCTTTGTCATACACCTTGATCTTGCCGGAAAAAAGAATCGCGGGCGTTTCCGGCGAAAGCTCTTTCACTTTTTTCACCAGGCCGTCACCGTCCAGGCCGGGCATCAGCAGATCGCTGAGCACCAGGTCCACGCCTCCTTTCCGGAATATTTCCAGCGCGTGCAGCCCGTTGGTGCAGGTAAGCACGCGATACCCGCGGGTCTCCAGCATGACCTTGCGGATGGATAGCGCCTGTTCATTGTCGTCAACACAGAGAATCGTCTTTTTGGGTCGCATGTATTCACCGAGTCTTGCAGCGCACGGGGACCTCGGCTGCAAAATGATCCTTGTTCTTCTGATTGGCTGGATGAAAAAAGCGTAAAGCGTGAAACCGTGTTCGCATCATAGGCGGAGACGCGACTCATGTAAAGTACCCTGAATGCAAACAGCAAAATTTTTTTGTGAGAAAGTATTTATCGCGCAATGATTACATGATCAACGCGAAATTTCTGCCCGCTGACGAGTCTCTCAT
Organism: Candidatus Angelobacter sp.; assembly: GCA_035712465.1. GTDB lineage: Bacteria > Acidobacteriota > Terriglobia > Terriglobales > Acidobacteriaceae > Angelobacter. Next base: position 64,414 of record DASTAS010000011.1, on the reverse strand, counting down.
CAGAAAAAAAGTTCACCGCGCATCACTTCTACAACATGCCCGCCGACGCGCACGTTGACGATTTTGTCACCTTGGCGGCCGGCGCTCACAAAAATTCTGCTGCGGCGCTTCATCTCCACGCCTTGTTCCATGAGCACCTGCTGATCCGCAGGAACCACTCCGTGCTTCACCGCCCATGCGATGCACGGCCCGGCAGCCGAGCCTGTGGCGGGATCTTCGCCGTTGTAAAAAATCATGCGGGCCTGAAGTTTTGCTTGAGGGTTGATCCCCTGGCGTGAGACAAAATAAAAGAACTTCGCGTCAGTGCGGCTGAGATAGGCCTCCATCGCTGACCATGTGGGCGCCAGATTCTGCAAGGTTTTCAGGGAATCCACAGGCACAATGGCAAATGCGTTGCCAGTGCTCACGGTTTGAATGGGCACATCCGGGGCAATCTGCTCAATTTTCAATCCCGCCGCACGCGCCACATCCTCACGCGCATGGATCTGCCCGAACTCGGGATCGCGTTGCGTCATCAGGCCGAAGGCCATGCCTTCATGTGTCGAAAACTGCACAGGGATTCTCCCTACATTCAAGTCCAGCGACACATGAGGCGCGCCGGTTTCGCCGCGCAGCACCATGGCCGTGCCCAGCGTAGGATGTCCCGCAAACGGCAATTCTTCATTCACGGTAAAGATCCGCACCCGCACGCCGCGTTCGCCTTCGGTGAGGACATCCCGCGGGAAGACAAACGTAGTTTCCGAGAGGTTCATCTCTTTGGCCACGGCCTGCATTTCCCCATCGCTCAATCCGCGGGCGTCAGGAAAAACAGCAAGCTGGTTGCCTTCGAGCGAGACCGACGTGAACACGTCCACCTGCACGAACGGGAATCGCCGTTTTTGGTTTGACACGGATTTCTCTCCAACCTTATTCTGCGGGATCAAGTTTAAATGAACCGCCGCAATCGCCGTGATCGTGCAGCGAATTGCCAGAAATGCCAAAATCGCCAAAATTGACTATTGAAAACCAATCAGGCTGCGATGTTGGTCAACCTCTGACCGCAAGAGAAAATAAACTGGATTGTTTGGCGGTTTCGGAAATTCTTTTGGTTTTCAATTTTGGCAATTCCGGCAATTGCCTGCATTCATGAAAACTCTTCGCAATCTCCTTCGCCGCACTCCTTTCTACGGCCTATACAAGGCAGCCGGCCACTACCCTGACTACTGGTACTGGAAGCTGCGGGGCCAACCGGTGCGTTCGCCGCACCTGGTGAAACAGCGCACCGTGCGCGAGTACGCCGAACGGTTCGGGCTGCGCGTGCTGGTTGAAACCGGCACCTATTACGGCGAGATGGTGGCGGCGATGAGACACAAGTTCTCCGCAATTTACTCGGTGGAATACGACCATGCTCTGGCTGCGCGGGCGCAGGCAAAATTCGCCCGCTCATCACACATCCACATTGTGGAAGGCGATAGCCAGAAAGCAATCCCGGAGATAATCCTATCGCTCAGTCAACCGGCGCTTTTCTGGCTGGACGCCGGATACTACGGCTGGGCCGGCCTCCAGGGTGACAAGCAGCGTCTCACTCTGGAACTGGAGGCCATCCTGGGCGACCATCGCTATCAACACGTGATCCTCATGGACGATGCACGAGGGTTAAACGGCCAGAACGGCGCTCCCACGGTCGCACAAGTGAAAGATCGAATTAACGCTGAGTTCCCGGAGCGCAGCTTCGAAGTGAAGCATGATATCTTGCGCATCACACCACCTGCACCCACCCGCGGTTCAGCGGTACGCAGTCGCTGAAGCTGTACAGCAATCGAGCAATGTTCCGACTGCGACCCTGCATGATCTCCTGTAAACTCGGCTGGTATGCGCATTCTCATTGCCGGCGGAGGCACGGGCGGACACGTCATTCCAGCGCTGGCCATTGCCCGCGAACTTCAATCCCGTTATAAGGCTGAACTCCTCTTCGTGGGCACGGCGCGCGGCATTGAAAACCGTCTGGTGCCGCAGGCAGGGTTCGGCCTGATGAAAATCAAAGTCGGTGCTCTCAAGAACGTTGGCCTGCTCACCCGTTTCCGCACCCTTATCGACCTGCCTCTTGCGATCCTAAGTTCCCGCAAGATATTGAAAGTTTTTGCTCCGGACGTTGTGGTGGGCGTAGGCGGGTACGCGTCAGGCCCTGCCATGGCTGCGGCAATCCTAAGCCGGATTCCGACGCTTGCCTTTGAGCCTAACTACGTTCCCGGATTCGCCAATAAAATTGTGGGCAAGCGTGTCTCCGCTGCCGCCGTTCATTTTGAGGAGACGCGGAGATATTTTCGCAACGCTCAGGTGGTAGGAGTGCCTGTTCGACAGGAATTCTTTAAGACGCCGCCTGCCGGCGGAGTTCACAAGCCCACAATTCTTGTTTTCGGCGGAAGCCAGGGTGCGCATGCCATCAATGAAGCCATGACTGCATCTGCGCCGGAAGTACTACGACAAATTCCCGGCTTGTGCATTATTCATCAGACAGGCGAGCGCGACTATAATGCTGTTCAAGCCGTCTACTCTCGATCGGGAATTCAGGCCGAAGTTTCAGCGTTCATTGACAATATGCCCCAGGCGTTTGCCCGGGCCGACCTGCTGGTCTGCCGCTCCGGCGCCAGCACCGTGGCTGAGGTAATGGCGGCGGCGAAACCGGCGATATTCATTCCGTTTCCGCAGGCAGCCGATGACCATCAGACGCGCAATGCTGAAGTCATTGCCCGAGGAGGAGCAGCCATGCTGATCCCACAATCGGAGCTTTCGCCCGAACGGCTGACGCATGTATTGCTTGAGCTCATGAGTAACCGCGACCGTTTGCGGCAGATGTCTGAACGCGCACGGGCTTTGTCGCACCATGACGCGGCGGGGCGAGTAGCGGGCATGGTGGCAGAGTTGGCGAAAGAGCGGCAATCAGCAATCAGCACTCAGCGTTCAGCCGATTAACATTCGGATTGGATGCTGAGGCATGTGGAACAAGCTAACGGTGAGTTACATGCCGGGCGAAGCCGCCCACGCGCTGACCGGGGTCCCCAGACTGCGCGGGGTTTGCGCGGGCAGGGGTGGGAATCCGGCCGCAGCAGGAGCATAGACAAGGACAGTGGGTAACCAAGCTGCGTTAGCGGTTTGGAGCGAAGCGACACAAATTAATGTTTGCAAAAATTCACCGTATTCATTTCGTAGGCATCGGCGGCATCGGCATGAGCGGCATTGCCGAGGTGTTGCTCACACTGGGGTATAAAGTTTCCGGCTCTGATCTCCGGGCGTCATCGGTTACGGAGCGGCTTGCCGAACTGGGCGCCATTATTTTTATCGGGCATAGGGCGGAGAACATCACCGGCGCGGAAGTGGTTGTCACCAGTTCGGCGATCAGCCGTGACAACCCGGAAGTGGCCGCCGCGCACGCACAGCATATCCCGGTCATCGCTCGCGCAGAGATGCTGGCGGAGTTGATGCGCCTGAAATATGGAATCGCCATTGCCGGGATGCACGGCAAAACCACCACCACCAGCATGGTGGCGGCGGTGCTTGCCGCCGGAGGTCTGGACCCCACGGTCGTGGTGGGTGGGCGCGTGGATGCGCTCGGATCCAACGCCCGCCTTGGCAAGTCGCAATATCTGGTGGCTGAAGCCGATGAAAGTGACCGCTCATTCCTCAAGCTCTCGCCCATACTCGCCGTGGTAACTAATATTGATCGTGAACACATGGACTGCTACCGCGACATGGCGGACGTGGAGCAGGCGTTTATCGACTTTGTCGACCGCGTGCCCTTCTATGGCATTGTTCTGCTTTGCCATGATGATGAGCGGCTGCGCGGACTGTTGCCCAGGCTTGCGCGGCGAGCCATCACCTACGGCGCCGGCGCGGGATCTGATTTCCACATCCTGCGCAGCAAAACCCAATGCTCCAGCACGAAGCACTATTCACATTTTGAGGTGGAATATCAGGGAAAATCCCTCGGCGACTTCCACCTTCAGGTACCCGGACAGCACAACGTACTCAATGCCACCGCCGCTGTTGCCGTCGGTATCGGGCTGGACATTGATGTGGAGAAAATCCGCGAAGGCCTTGAGACCTTCGCCGGCGTGGACCGGCGGTTTCAGCTCAAGGGACGCGTTGGTGGCGTAAGCGTGATCGACGATTACGGTCATCACCCTACGGAGATCCGCGCCACACTCGCCGCGGCCCGGCAATGCCGGTTCAATCGGGTCCACGTGGTGTTTCAGCCGCACCGCTATACCCGCACGCGCGACTTGCTTGAGCAGTTCGGTACAGCGTTCGCTGACGCGGACAATCTTCTAGTGCTCGACATTTACGCGGCGAGCGAATCACCTATTCCGGGAGTAACCGGAGAACGAGTGGCCGAGGCCGTGCGCAGTCTCGGGAGCAAAAATGCCCGTTATGTATCGTCCTTTGAAGAAGCGGCTCATTCTGTAGCCGCGCTCGCAGAACCGGGAGACATGATTCTCACGCTTGGCGCGGGCAACATCTCGCAACTCGGCCCTCAGGTGCTGGAGCAACTCAAGATCCGCAAGGCCGCCCGGCAGGTTTCAGCATAGGCAGGCGGCGATTGATCCATGCGCATTCGTGAAAACATTTCTGGCGTCCTGTTCGCGCTGCTTCTTCTGCTTTCCCCGTTGCGAGCTCAGTCGCCGGATGTCACCTTCCGCATCACTCCTTTACACCCTGTTGCGGAACTCAAAAAACAAGCGCTCGCAGCCAAACCGCCCCACGAAAAAGGCCCCTTTCGAAAGCCGGAGCTCGTTGAATTGATCAAGGTTGATCCCACGATCAAACTCGACATCCGCTATGCCACCACTAATAATTTTCTGAGTACGCCCATGTACTCACAGGCGCGCGCTTTTCTTCAGCGTCCCGCGGCTGAGGCGCTGGTGCGGGTCAGCCGGGCTCTCCATGCAAAGGGCTACGGCCTGCTCGTGCATGATGCTTATCGCCCCTGGTACGTAACCAAGATGTTCTGGGACGCCACGCCGGATGACAAGAAGATCTTTGTTGCCAATCCGGCGGATGGCTCACGGCACAATCGCGGTTGTGCTGTCGATCTGACTTTGTACGACTTAAAAACCGGCGCAGCCGTGAAGATGCCCAGCGGTTATGACGAGATGTCAAAGCGCGCCTATGTGGATTATCCCGGAGGCTCAGCGCAGCAGCGCCAGCTTCGTGATCTTTTACGGCGCGCCATGGAAAAAGAAGGCTTTGCGGTCTATCCGCAGGAGTGGTGGCATTTTGATTACAAAGACTGGAAGAAGTATCCGATTATGAATGTCAGGTTTGAAGATTTGAAAGCGGCAAATTGAAGATTGCCGAAATTGCAGGAGATGTATTCAATTTCAATTTTGGCCATTTCGGCGATTCTGGCAATTGATCGCGAGCGAGTTACTGTTTCATTTTCCAGGTTACCGCTGGAAAAATCAGAGCCTATCTCTGATATTCCGCCGGCATTCCCGTCAGGCGCTCAATGCGCTTGGCGATGGGCGGGTGAGTTGAAAACAAGTTGGCGAAATCCGACCCCACCAGGGGCTGAATAATGAACAAATGCGCGGTCGAAGGCGACGCCACCAAGGGAACGCGTCTGGAGTAAGTATCGAGCTTCTGCAGAGCGTGCGCCAAAGCATAAGGGTTACCGGTAAAGTGTGCGCCGGTGGCGTCAGCCTCGTACTCGCGCGTGCGTGATACCCAGAGTTGGATCAGCATAGCGGCGACAGGAGCAAGGACCATCATCAGCAGGGCTCCGGCGGCTCCGCCGCGCCGGTCACGATCGTCTCCACCCATGCCGAACCAGAATGCCATGCGTGCCAGCATGGTGATGGCGCCGGCAAGCGTGGCCGCAATGGAGCTGGTCAGGATGTCGCGATTGCGCACGTGCCCCAGTTCGTGGGCCAGCACGCCTTCCAGTTCCTCATCGTCCAGCAGCCTTAAAATTCCTTCAGTAACTGCAACGGCTGCGTGGCTGGGATTGCGGCCCGTGGCAAAGGCGTTGGGAGAATCGGTTGGGATAACATAGATTTTAGGCATGGGCAATCCCACTTTGGCCGTGAGCCGCTCCACCACCTGATAAACGCGCGGCGCCTGGTCGCGCGTAACCGGCTTCGCCCGGTACATGGCCAGCGCGATTTTGTCCGAGAAAAAGTAGGAGACAAAATTCATGATCGCCGCGAGCACAAACGCTATGACCATGCCATTTTGCCCTCCGAAGTAGTCGCCAATGCCGATTGCCAGCAGCGTGAGCAGCGTCAGAAGAAATGCTGTTTTGATTCCATTCATGGAAGAATTGCCTGTAGTGTAGATGCTTCCTGCGCGCCAACGATTCCTTTTTGGATCTCTAAAATATGCAGCGTTATTGACCGGTTCAAGACCACGTCGCCAGTGCGCCAGCGCGCCCATTTTCGAGAAGCTTACAAATCTTAATCTTTCTCTTCTTAATTCTAAACGTCACCATAAAGTAGCCTGTTGCCAGGATTAGTTGCGTAGGAGTTTCAGAAATCATTCCTGATCCACAAACCCATTGTGTTCGAGTTTGCGTCTTACTGCACCAAAGGCAGTGCAGTCCGGCATGATGACTCATTAAGTTCTGGTTTCAATTCGGGAGATTCGATTGTGATGGCGACGATATCCAAGTTGTTGGCTTCATTGCACTTGTTCAACATAGCGCAAGTCAGCTTCAACTCTTAATTGGGCTACTTACAAATCTTGATTCTTCTCTGCTTGATTTATTAAAGCAGTCTCAGTAAAGTCCTTGCGGCTTAGTTCGTAAGACGACATTGTCTACTTCTTACTACGCACTGTTATAGACAGTATCGCGCCCTCCTTACGAGACTTCCGGCTTTCCTTCCGCAAAAGTAAGCCATCTGCGGATATCCCGTCGGGCCTGTCCCCCTGCCAGAAAGATGGGAGAAGCTTCCGTCGGAATGTTTCCCAAACCAGTGTAAGTTAAGGAGCGCAGCCAATGAGCTATATCTATCTTCCCAGGGATGCGTCGAAAGCGCGTCTCCGCGATGCAGAAAATGCACGCAAAAATAGGGCAGAAATCCTGAAAGCTTACTCTCATGGCCAAGTAACCCGCCGTGAACTTATCAAGTGGGGTCTGATCACCTCCGCAGGCGCTATCGCGCCGATCGGCGGTTTAAGTCCCTTCGTGCGCAGTGTGCATGCTGATGGTGGTGGCGGCGGCGGCATCCCCACGGGGGCGCCACCCAGCCCGCTGTTTGGCGTTCTGCCCTTCACCGCGCCGCTGCCACGCTTCGACGTCCTCCATCGTGGTACCAATCCTCTGGGCGGCGACCTCACACCGGTTCCGACGGCGGAATCCAACCAAACGCAGCAGCCCGTTCCTAAGATTCTGGGCGGCGGCACAGGCCCCATTGAAGGCCGTCCTCCGGGACCCATCTGGGCACATCAGCAGTTCAATCTCTACCCGCCGCGCGTGTCGGTGGAAGTATCGCAGGCCCAGGCTCAGACCAACTTTGTCTACAACCCCGCGGTTGATCCACAGTTCAACAGTGGTATCAATCCGGCAGACCCGATTCCGCTGACCTTCCATCCCCAGTTGCCTGTACAGGATGCCAACTCAGTGTGGACCTTCAATGGAACCATTCCACCGAAGCTGATCCAGGGCCGCTATATGGAGCCTATCCTGGTTCGGCATCACAATCAGCTGCCTGCCGATCAGTCCCAGAACAACGGGTTCGGGAAAAACACCATTAGCACGCACGAGCATAACGGTCACCACGGCGCGGAGAATGACGGCTTCACTGGCGCATTCTTCTTCCCGGGACAGTTCTATGACTATCACTGGCCAATCGTGCTGGCAGGACTGCTCGAAATCAATACCGATGCCACTGATCCCATGGCAGCCACCCCGAACGATGCGGGTGGAAGCGATAAGATCCCGGGCGACTGGCACGAGACCATGTCGACACACTGGTTCCACGATCACATGTTCACGTTCACTTCCCAGAACGTTTACAAGGGCAACGCTGCCATGTTCAACATCTACAGCGCGCTCGATCGCGGGAACGAGGAAATTGACGATGGCGTGAACCTCCGTCTGCCTTCCGGCACAGCCAAGAGCTGGGGCAATCTGGAGTACGACGTCAATATCATGCTGGCTGACAAGGCTTGGGACGCGACCGGTCAACTGTTCATGGATATCTTCCAGTTTGATGGATTCCTGGGCGATGCCATGACGGTGAACCTGTGGTATAAGCCGTACTTCGAGGTGGAACGCCGCAAGTATCGCTTCCGCATTCTGAACGCCAGCGTGTCGCGGTTCTTCAAGGTCGCCGTTGCGGATGCTCAGGGGAACGCCGTTCCGATGATCTTCATCGCCAATGACGGCAACCTGATGCCCAGCCCCGTGGTCCTTACGGAACTGGACGAACAGGGCATCGCCGAGCGGTACGACATCGTGGTCGACTTCTCCAAGTTCAACATTGGAGACAAACTGTGGTTCGTGAACCTGTGCGAACACCAGGATGGCAAGAAGCCGGCCGATGACCTGACGCTTGCTGAGGCCCTCTCCGGTCAGTCTGCTGATCCTTGCGTGGGCAAGTTCCTGGAATTCAGAATCGTGCGTGACCCGGCTACTCCAGACATCAGCCAGGTGCCTAACGTGATGATTCCGAACCCGGATCTTTCCAACATCCCGATTGCACGCGAGCGTTTGTTCACGTTCGGCAGCGGCGCTTCGCAGGATCTTCCTGTGAGCGATCCGGCGGCCTACACCTTTGGCGCCGGTGGTCAGAAAGGCCCATGGGGTGTTGAAACCGATAACAACCGGATGCTGAACGCAAGCTGGGGACGCATTTCGGCAGCGCCGAGCTACGGCACGCGCGAAGTGTGGACTCTGCAGAACGGTGGCGGCGGCTGGGATCACCCCATCCACATCCACTTTGAAGAAGGACGTATCCTGGCCCGCAACGGCAAGGCTTCTAATGTGCCGTCATGGGAACAGGGCCGCAAAGACGTTTATCGTCTGCGTCCGGGCGGCAGCGTGACGCTCACCATGCAGTTCCGCGATTGGGGCGGGATGTTCATGGAGCACTGCCACAACACGGTGCATGAAGACAACGCCATGCTGATTCGCTGGGAGATCGACAATGGAGGCACGCCGTTCCTGCGTCCGCTTCCGACGCCGATCCCGACCCCGCAGGGTGTCACCTTCGTTCCACCGGACGAGATCGAACCCACGGCGTTCTAAAAAATTGTCGTGAAACGATAAAACTGCGTTAAGCTATCAGGGCCGGCGAACTGGTTACACGTGACCAGGTTCGTCCGGTCCTGCTTTTTTGCCACTGTAGTATTGTCCGAATCTGGGAGTCTGAATTTATGCGACAAAAATATTCATTCATTCTTGCGGCGTTGGTTGCAGCTCCAATAATCCTGTTCACGCTCTTCACTCCCGTGCCGGCGCAAGCCGCAGGCGAGAAATGGGGGAAGGACTACTTTCCGAATGTTCCTCTCGTCACCCAGGACGGCAAAACCGTTCACTTTTATGACGATCTCATCAAAGGCAAAAGCGTAGTGCTGGATATGATCTACACCCACTGCGTGGATTCCTGCCCGCTGGAAACCGCACGGCTGGTCCAGGTGCAACACATGCTGGGCGACCGCGTGGGCAAAGACATTTTCTTTTATTCCATTACCATTGATCCCAAGCGCGATACTCCCAAAGTCCTAAAACAATACGCTGAGACCTATCATGTTGGCCCGGGCTGGACCTTCCTCACCGGCAAGCCGGCAGACATAGAGCTGCTCGGGAAAAAGCTGGGGCTTTACTCCGATCCTGATCCCGATAATCGCGACGGACACGACCCGGGCGTACTGATTGGCAACGAGCCTTCCCATCAGTGGATGCTGGACGCAGCCACGGACAATCCCCGGTTCATGAGCATCATGATTAGCCAGTGGCTCACTAGTTGGCAGAACCGGCAGCCCGGCATGCTGGTCAGCTACAAAAATGCCACTACCACCATCCAGAAAGATGGGCGTTATCTGTTCGGGCTGCACTGCGCTGCCTGTCACACCATCGGCCATGGAGACAAGATTGGACCGGATCTGCAGGGAGTGGCCAACGTGCGCGACCCGCAATGGCTGGCCCGGCAGATTGCCACGCCGGATGAAATGCTGGACGCAAAAGACCCGATTGCCACGGCCCTGTGGAATAAATACAAACACGTGAATATGCCCAACCTGCGGCTTGATCCGGACGAGGTTCGACTGATCATCGACTTCCTGAAAGATCCGTCCAAGCAAACGCATCAAGATCCCAGATCTCTGGATCTGGTCGGTTCTCACGGACACTGACAAAATCGCGCCGTCGATGCCATTCGGCGGCGCCCTTACATTCAGGAACTGCAGCTTATTTGCTGAATCTACCTTGCTGAACTGCTTGCCTCACAGCAAGGAGTTCGGTGAGCACTCCCTCAAGGTCCTTCAGATCGAGCGCGTTGGCCCCGTCCGACTTGGCCTTTGCTGGATTATCGTGGACTTCCATGAAGATTCCGTCTACACCGGCGGCCACAGCGGCGCGGGATAGCAAAGGGATGAACTCGGGCTGCCCCCCTGACACAGCCTGGCCATTTGCACCGGCGGACGGAAGCTGGACTGAGTGCGTGGCATCAAACACCACGGGAGCAAACTGGCGCATAATCGCCAGCGAGCGCATATCGACGACAAGGTTGTTGTAGCCGAAAGAGCTGCCGCGCTCGGTAAGAAAGACGTTATTGTTCCCCGACTCGCGTACTTTCTCGACCGCATGTTTCATGTCCCAGGGTGAGACAAACTGGCCTTTCTTGATGTTGATGGCTCGGGCGTACTTTGCTGCCGCTACAAGCAGGTCCGTCTGGCGGCAAAGAAATGCGGGAATCTGCACCACGTCCACGGCTTCCGCTACGGCCGGAACATCTGCGGCTTCATGCACGTCAGTAAGTACACGGACCTTGACCTGCTCCCTGACCTTCTGCAAGATGCGCAGTCCTTCTTCCAGACCCGGGCCGCGAAAGCTCTTGAGCGAGGTGCGGTTCGCCTTGTCGTAAGACGCTTTAAACACATAGGGGATACCCAGCTTGCGTGTGACGGCGCTGATGGCATCGGCCATTTTGAGGGCGTGAGCTTCGCTTTCAATGACGCAAGGGCCAGCGATGAGGAAAAACTCAGGCCCCCCGATGGAAATTCGGTCGAGTTGAAATGAACGGTTCACCTTCAATACTCTGGCACGAATCGGAAGTTTACTTTCTTTCTTTTTTGGCTCTGGAAACCGGCTCGGGCTAGCGACGGAATGCTAGCTGCTATGCGAGCTTCGATCGCAGAAGGAGCCTTACTAATGATAGCTCTACCTGAAAAACTGAATGCTCACTTCGACATCTTTGGTCTTTATGTGACGAATTTTCTTCGTGCTTGCCATTTCCAGATCGTCACAGATTGCCCAAAATGCGCTGTTGAAATTACCAGATTACTCAATTACTGAATTTCCCAATGCGCTCCGGCCGTCTGAACAACTCATCTTCTTCGTGCACACGATTATCGCGGCGTGAAAGGCCGTTCTCGTAAGACGCTTTCACGAATGCACGGAATAGTGGGTGCGGCTCCAGCGGCTTTGATTTGAATTCGGGATGAAACTGGCAGCCCAGGAAGAACGGGTGCTCGGGAATCTCAACAATCTCAACGTAGGTTCCGTCTGGAGTTGCACCGGTGATGCGCAGGCCGCCGCCGGTGAGCACAGCTTCATACTCGCGATTGAACTCGTAGCGGTGGCGATGGCGTTCGCTGATCTCGGTTGCGCTGTAGGCAAATGCAGCCTGGCTGTTGGGCTCCAGCTTGCACGCCCAGGCGCCCAGGCGCATGGTGCCGCCCAGTTCGTCAATGCCGCGCAGTTCGCGCAGCTTGTATATAACGCGGTGCGGCGTGGCCGGATCGAATTCGCTGGAGTTGGCCTGGTCCAGCCCGCAGACGTCGCGCGCGAATTCAATGCAGGCCGTTTGCATCCCCAGGCAGATGCCGAAATAGGGGATTTTCCGCTCGCGAGCATAACGAATCGCATTCAGCATGCCTTCAATGCCGCGTTTGCCGAATCCTCCCGGGACAAGGATGCCGTCAAAGCCTTCCAGTTGCACTTCGTAGTCGCGATTGCCGTCTTTGCTCTCCAGACCTTCGGCTTCCACCCAGGTCACATTCAGCTTGAGATTGTGAGCGATGGCGCCATGGACAAGCGCTTCTTTCAACGATTTGTAGGAATCTTCATACTCCACGTACTTGCCGACAATCCCGATATGAACTTCGTCCTTGGGGTTGTAGATCTTGTCCACCAGTTCTTCCCAACGGGAGAGGTCCGGCTGCTTCGAATCAACCCGCAGGTAACGCAGCAGCAGCTTGTCAACACCCTCACGATGGAACACAAGCGGGACCTCATAGATAGAGGCGACGTCTTTGGCCGTAATCACCGCCTCATCTTCTACGTTGCAGAAAAGCGCGATCTTGCTCTTCAGGTCCTTTGACAGGAAGCGGTCGGTGCGGCAGAGCAGGACGTCCGGCTGAATTCCAATGCTGAGCAGCTCTTTCACCGAGTGCTGTGTAGGCTTGGTTTTCAGTTCCTGCGCCGCGCCAATCCATGGAACCAGCGTTACGTGCATAAAGATCGTATTGTCACGACCCAACTCCTGCCGCATCTGGCGTATCGCCTCGAGAAACGGCAGCGATTCAATGTCGCCCACCGTGCCGCCGATTTCGACGATGGCGATATCAACATCCTGGGCGACTTTCTTCATCGCCGCCTTAATCTCATTCGTGACGTGCGGAATCACCTGGACTGTTTTGCCCAGATAGTCGCCGCGGCGCTCCTTGGTGATGATCTGTTCGTAAATCCGGCCTGTGGTCCAGTTGTTATCACGTGAGAGGCGCGCGTGGGTGAAGCGCTCATAATGCCCCAGGTCAAGGTCGGTTTCCGCGCCGTCATCCGTTACAAAAACCTCTCCGTGCTGAAAAGGAGACATGGTGCCGGGATCCACGTTCAAATAGGGATCGAACTTCATGATGTTGACTTTCAGGCCGCGGCTCTCCAACAAGCAGCCAATGGAGGCGGCCGCCAGGCCCTTGCCCAGGGAAGACACAACACCACCAGTCACGAAAATATATTTCGCTGCCATGAACTCCTCGCAAGGTTAGATTTGGCTGGATTGTGTGCTGACCTGAATTTTGAGGGTTCTAATCCCCGGCTCGGAAATGGCTTCTGCCAGTGGCCGTCTGCCCATTCATGCCAACACCGGGCGCGAATGGGGCCCACGTAGGACCTTCTCGGGTGCACGATCAATTATACAGGAGGCTGGCTGTGGAAAGCTGGGCAGAAATTCTCGAACGTTTTGGCGCCGCCCGGATTTCTCATGTCGGCTGAACGGCTCCCGCACGCGCAGGACGTTCATACACAGGCCACAGAAGCGCAACCAGTATGTTCGCATCCAGAAGATGCACGCTCATCTATTCGTCTTATTCCTGCAAGTCATAGACATTGCGCGCGCTGATGGGGGGAGAGTCAGAAGGCAGATCGATTACGTGCAAACCGTTCACCATACGAGTAGGAAACGAAGCACAAATCCCCCTTCTCACGAGCTCTACGGAAACAGACCTGCTCTCGGCATACTGCTTTTACCGCTGGAAACACATCGTCATCCATGTTGACCATTGTCCTCATATCGTCATAATGATCACATGTTCAAGCTAGGATGTTAAGTCTCCTGGACACATCAACATGCGCCGCGACCGTCACTTCACATATCTTGGCTGTTCGCCTTTGGCCCAGGGATCATAGTTGTGGGCGAAACGGACTCGATCCGCGATGGTCGGATGGTCCCAATACCAGAACACAAGAAAACGGTTGGGATAGGGATAATCCAGTGAGAGTTCACCAAGCAACTGAAAGGCATTCGCGGCGGCCTGCTGTGGGTTGGGGTTGATTCCATGCGTGACCTCAAGGCCGTACACGTCCGCATTGTGCTCCAGCACGCGGCTGAATCCTGATCCGATTGGCTGGGCGATAAAGCCGAGTATGCTGAAGATCAGAAAAATCATGGGCAGGGCCGCCCAATCGCCCAATTGGGTGATCCGCCAGCGCTGTCCCCATCTGTGCAAGAACCATCCCGAGAGGCGATATAGCAGGTACAGTCCGATCAGCAGACCGATGGCGCCGGCACACAGTCCAATGACGACGTGGTTCAGCACATAGTGCCCCATCTCATGTCCGAAGACAAAGAGCGTCTCCGGGGTGGTGGCTTTTTGGACTGTGGTATCCCAGACCACGACGCGCTTGGATGGACCAAAGCCTGTTACATAAGCATTGAGCGTTGTAACCTTTTCGCTGGCCTTCATCAGGAACATGCGGTCGCGCGGGATAACCATGCCGGCGCGATGCACCACGCTTTCAAGGGCGTCGACCAGTTGAGGATTGGTTTTGTCCAGCGGCTCAAATTTGTTGAACAGGGGATCGATCACCAAAGGCGTGACCACGGCGAAAAGCACGATGAAGGGAAGCGCGACAACCCACACCTGAAGCCACCACCAGCGGGGACTGCGGCGAATCCGCCAGATCAGAAACCATAGCGCGATGCTGGAGATAACAATGCTGATTGCGAGCCCCTTGAGCAGATCACTGAACCATGATCCCCAGTGCTGCACAGAAAGGCCATATTGCAGGCTGATGCTGTGGCCATAGGCCGCAAGCGGCCAGTTCAGGACGTCAAGGAGAATAAGTAACAACGGAACAACGATGAGGGCCTGAACAAAGCTGTACTTGGTTGCCTTTTCCGCCCAGTTGCGAAAGTGTGCAACCACACCCAGAAAGAGCACTCCGAGCAGCACCACAAATCCCCAGATGGTGCCGATAGTGCGCAGCCGTCCACTGATATCGTAAAGCGCCTTTGATTTAGCCAGTTTGCCCGGTGGCAGGGTGTACTCCGTAACGTCTCTGACAGGCGCGTTTGAGGGCTGAGCGCTTGAGACTGCAGATTGTGATGGAGACGGCGAAGGCGTTTGTCCCGTGGCAACGCCATAAGCCCCAAAAATCAAAAACAGAACAAAGCCGGGTATGAAAGCAGATTTCATGGATCCAAGTTGTACGAATATCGACACGATAGCAGAAAACGTTTTGAGGCGCTAAGCAAGATAGTTATCTCCGGCTCGTCTGGGTCATTCCGTGGCTGTTGCGGATTGAGCATGCACCGATTCACCAGAAATTGTTGAAACGGCCAAAAAGCGACGACGAAGCAATCGATTCATCGGCTCAGAATAGAAATTCGCAACAACGGCGCCGAGCATGCCAGAAACAATAACGGTCGCAACGAATAGCACCGGCGCCAAACTCATGTGTTTGCCGGCTTTCAGAAACAAAGCGAACAATGCAAAGACCACGAACATATGAGTCAAGTAGATTTCATAACTATACTGACCGATTCTGAGGATGGGTGCGAGCACGCGTGGCTTTTCCACCGAGTACAGCTAAAGAAAGCGATCAGCATGCAGGTGCCTATGGCGAGGACCGTCATATCTAAGCCATACCGGCCGATTCCCAATCGATATGCGGGCAGCGAAAACCCCAGTATAAACAGCACCAACGCCCCGCCCGCGCCGCCCAGAACCCACAGCACTGAACGCGGGCAGCGGACCCGCGTGAGTATGAGGGCCGTAAGGCAGCCCATGGCGATGGCATCCGTGCCGCCGAGATATGAGTACTCCGACCAGGTTGGATTGCCGTGCACGAGGGCTGTTCGAGCAAACGGGCCGAGCACAACAAAACCAAGAAGAACAGTCACCAGCAGCTTGCCTTGACCGATCCAGCGGCAAACAAACGGAAAGAAAAGATAGAACATCTCTTCAACCGAAAGCGACCACAGAACATCCCAGTTGCCGGGAAGGTATCCCCTGTGTGCCTCCAGGACATTCACATGAAACGTAAGTGCCGCGACCAGGGCACGCCCAAGTCCACCTGTTTTTGCGGGCACAACGAAGTCATGAAGTCCGCTGAAGTGCAGCAGGGTGAGCGCTGTGAGCAGCATGAGGAGTAGAGGCGCTATCCTCGCGAATCGGAGCCGGTAAAAGCCAGAAATGCTGACTTGCGAAAGCGTTCCCCAGCGCCGCAAAGTGATTGACGCGATAAGAAAACCGGAAACCGCGAAGAACGTCTGGACGCCGAACTGTCCATTCCAGAAAAGAGACTTTATGAGTTGTGGATGGAGCCCCCGCGTATATGGCACTTTGGCCAGTTGCAAACGCATGTTGACGTGATTCATCAAGACGAAGAAAATCGCCAGCCCGCGCAGCAGATCTATGCCATCAATGCGTTTCCAAGTGCTTGAGAGAACTGGAGAGGCGGCTGAGGCCATAGGTCATCTTACATTGAGCGAGGACCTGCTGATTTCAAACTCTGATGCGTCATTGCAGTCGCAACTCAGACTCTGAGATTACAACTGAACGGCCTACCCAGGGTTTAAGCTTGAGTGGAGTGCCCGATCCGGCATCTAATCAGGGTAGGTCCTCCTATGACAAGATTCATCAAATGCGTCCCCATTCTGGGCATCATGATTTCTCTGCTGCTGGCAGCGTCCGCGCAGGGACAGCAGAACCCGGAGCGACTGGTGCTGAAAGATGGTTCCTATCAGAACGTTACGAAATGGGAAATCAAGGGCGACCGTGTCCGCTATTACAGCGCCGAGCGCTACACCTGGGAAGAGCTGCCCAAGGATCTTGTCGACTGGCCCGCAACGGAAAAATACAACAAAGACCGGACAGCCCTGCGCACCGAAGCCGTGGAGGATGCAACAAACGCGGTTGGCCCGCCCGAGCCCGCGCCTCCCATGGCCGCCCCCGGCCTTTCTCTCCCCGATGGCGGAGGCGTGTTCCTGCTGGACACCTACCAGAACCAGCCGCAACTCGTGGAACTGACCCAGAACAGCGGCGAACTGAACAAGCACATGGGGAAGAATATTCTGCGCGCGGCAATTGACCCGTTGGCGCTTTCCTCCAAACAGACCATTGATTTGAAAGGGCTACGCGCGCAGACGCAGGCCCACACGACGCAGCCGACGATCTATATTGATGTGGATACCGGCTCCGATAACACACAAAATACGCCCGCAAAGAATGAAAAGCCAGCTTCAGCGGCGCCCAATGCAACCGGAGGGCTGGGCAATGCGCCATCATTGGGCCCGGGCGCGAGCAGAGATGCTGCCTCTAACACGAACCAGGCCACTGCAGCGAAGGATACGGCTAACGTTCCGGACCGCTTCCGCATTGTGCGCCTGGAAAAAAAGAAGGACTCGCGAGTCCTCGGTAATGTGAGCGTAGCCATCTACGGCAAGGTCAGCCAGAAAGAAAACTGGGTGAAGACAATCAGCCAGCCGGCTGGCGGTGATTGGGTGAAGATCTCGCCTGCAGCCCCGTTGGCGCCGGGAGAATATGCCGTGGTGGAGCTTCTGGATAAAGGCCAGGTAAATCTGTTTGTTTGGGATTTTGGCGTGGATCCCGCCGCGCCGGCGAATCCCAATGCCTGGAAGGCTGTGAAGTCGGAAGCCGGACCGAACGGCAAAGAAGCACCTCCAGGGCTGGAGAAAAGACCGAAGTAGTTCTTCGCGCAACGCCCCTCGTCCAAAAGCAACGATCATGGGATGGTTCGTGGGCAGATTTGCGAGCACGATTCTCTATAATCGTTGCTGATGACAAACTTCCTCCCTGTGGACGAACAACTGGCCTACATCAAGAAAGGCGCTGCAGAAATCATTCATGAAGGCGAGCTTCGCCAGCGGCTGGAGAACTCTATTAAGACCGGCAAGCCGCTCAAAGTAAAAGCCGGCTTCGATCCCACCGCGCCGGACCTGCACGTGGGCCACACGGTCCTGATGCGCAAGCTTAAACACTTCCAGGACCTCGGGCACACGGTGATTTTCCTGATCGGCGACTTCACTGGGATGATCGGCGATCCTACCGGGCGTTCGGCAACCCGTCCACCGCTTACGCGCGCCGATGTTGAGCGCAATGCAGAGACTTACAAAACACAGGTCTTCAAGATCCTGGATCGCGAGAAAACGGTTATCGATTTCAATTCGCGCTGGTTCGCGAAGTTGACGCCGGAAGATTTTATTCGTATCTGCGCCCGTTTCACTGTCTCGCAGATGCTCGAACGTGAAGACTTTCACAAGCGTTTCCAGGAAGAAAAGCCTATCCACATCCATGAATTGCTCTACCCCATCTGCCAGGGCTATGACTCGGTGGCTCTCGAAGCCGACGTAGAACTGGGCGGCACAGACCAGAAATTCAATCTGCTCATGGGGCGCACGCTGCAGAAAGACTATGGCCAACTCCCGCAGATCATCCTGACCATGCCCATTCTTGAAGGCACGGACGGCGTGCAGAAGATGTCAAAGTCGTATAGCAATTACATCGGCATCAACGAGCCGCCGCAGGAAATCTATGGCAAGGTTATGTCGATCTCAGACGAACTGATGTGGCGCTACTACGAGCTTTTGACCGACAAGAAGGTGGCCGAAATCGACCAGATGAAAAGCGGCATGCACCCGATGGAAGCAAAGAAGCAACTCGCAACCCAGATTGTCAAAGACTTCCATGGCGAGCAGGCGGCACAACAGGCAGGCGAGAACTGGGCGAGGCAGTTTCAGAAGGGGAGCGTACCCGAAGATCTGAACGTTGTTCCAATTTCCCTTATCAACGTGAATGCTGCAGAAGTCACCGTCCCAGAGTTGTATCAACCGATTCCGGATACAGAAGTGTTAAAGCTGGCAGGCGACAGACTGCGATGGATTCGTTTGGATAAGTTGCTCTTCGAAGCCAAGCTTGCGCCGTCGAAATCTGAGGCAGCAAGAAAGATCCGGGAAGGCGCAGTGCGGGTCGGGCAGAAGCAGATATTGCCAAAAGTGACTACACTCGTAATCGAGGTTCCGAGCGAGCACGTTTTAGCGCTAGGTCGA
Organism: Candidatus Angelobacter sp.; assembly: GCA_035712465.1. Classification (GTDB taxonomy): domain Bacteria; phylum Acidobacteriota; class Terriglobia; order Terriglobales; family Acidobacteriaceae; genus Angelobacter. The sequence continues at coordinate 45,422 of DASTAS010000011.1, read as the reverse complement.
AGGATGTGCAAGGTGCAAATCACACCATAGTTGTCTGCGCAGGCGCCCTCGCCTGCGCGGAGAAATTTCAACGCAGCCGAGGGCGGCTGCGCTCCACAATGCTCTCCTGCCGCCACCATCCGGCATGAGCCCCCGCTCTTTCTTATCCTCTGATTCTAAAAAGGTTTTCTTGACGTGGAACGCTATTTCGGGTGGAATAAGAGAGCCATGACCAAAGCCGACCTGATTGAAGAAGTCTCACGTCTGGCGGAACTTACCCGCAAAGACAGCGAAATCATTGTGGAGACCATTTTTGACAGCGTGGTCCGCTCTCTCCGGGCCGGCGACAAGATTGAGATTCGAGGCTTTGGCAGCTTCCGCACTCGCCAGCGCAAGCCTCGCGTGGGACGCAACCCCAAAACCGGGGCGCGAGTAGATGTTCCCGCAAAGAAAATCCCGTATTTTAAACCCAGCAAAGAACTTAAGGACGTTATCAATCACGGGACCGGCGCCGCGACCCCCGCGAGGCCGGCGGAAACGCCCACACAGGGCTAGCGCGATTTACCACCCGATCTCTGCCTCGCGGCTGCGGATGTAAGGCAAGAAATCCAGAGCTTCTGTTTTTCACGGGCTATCTGCAGTGCTAAAATTTACGGCCAGAGAGCTTCCCCGCCATGCGATCTCTGACGAAGCATTTTCTTCCGATCGCTCTAGCGATACTGGCTTCTCTTCCAATGGCTGCGCAGAAAGGCAGCCATCACAGCAGAGGTACGCCTCCGTCTCCTCCTCCATCAGGAGCGATTCTTTATAACAATCCCAGGTCCACGGAAGGCGCTTTCGATGTCTATCCCATTACCGAGCCGGATATAGAAAAAAAGCTGAGCACAACGGAACAACCTGCATGCTTTCAGTTCCCGATGGCGCCGGTGGCCAGCAGCACCGTGAGCGCCAGCCGGATGACGGTGCCAACCAAGGCAAAGAAAGAATTCGGCGACGCTTGTGTTCAGGTTCGCAAGAAAAAGCTGAAAGACGCTCAAAAGCACCTGAATCGCGCCGTTCAGGCATATCCAAGTTTTGCCGATGCCTGGGTGCTTCTGGGTCAAATTCAGGAGGACCAGGGGAATCTGCAACAAGCTGAGCAATCCTGCCAACATGCGCGGGCTGCCGATGCGGGCTACCTGCCGGGTTACTTGTGCCTGGCCGATGTCGCCGCGCGACAGGGGCAGTGGCAACCGGTGGCAGATTTCACGGACCATGTGATCGCCGCTAATCCGGCGAAGGCGCCGGGCGCTTTCTTTTATAACTTCCTTGGCCACTTCTACATGAAGCAGTGGAATGCGGCAGAAAAGAGCGCATTCGCGGCACTGAAGGACGGTTCCAAGGAGGAGAGCCGGCAGGTCCGGTGGTTGCTGGCTAAAATGTATGAACTCAAGGGAGATCGGGCGTCTGAAGCAGAGCAACTGCGCGAATACGTGAAGCTCTATCCGGATGATCGCGAAGCGCCGGTTGCACGGCAGGTCCTGAAGCAAATTGAGTCAGGACGGTCTGCGGGCCAGAAACCCAACAAGCAGTAACGGGATTTCGCGCCATCAACGCCCAACAGTGTCCGTTACGGCTTAATGCCGATTACGGCCATCATTCGTCCGGTATGGCCTTTTTCGGCTCGGTGTGAAAAAAAGTGCCGGGTATCGCATGCGGTGCAATTCTCCAAGGCGGTGATCTGCTTTTTCGGGACACCCGCTTCAATTAACTGCCGCCGGTTCGCTTCACGCAAATCCAGATGAAGCTTGATGCACTGGTCGCCGTGGCCGGGAGCCCGCATATTCATGAATAGCAAAGGATATTTCTCGCGGACGATGTCGGAGTGTTTGACCTCGTGCAAAAGCTCGCCGGCATAGGCGAACTGGGAATGAAACTGCTCCCGCAACTCTTCTCCAACCTCGTAGCAGCAAGCCTGAATGCCGGGCCCAATCGCAGCGAACACATCCTGTGGCCGGGTGCCAAACTCATGACGCATGATGCCGAGTCCTTTCTCGGCAATCCGCTTTACCGTTCCTCGCCATCCGGCATGGAATGCGCCTGCTACTTTGTTTTTTCTGTCCACCAATAGCACGGGTAGGCAATCTGCCGTCATCACGGCAAGCGCAACTCCCGGCAAGTTCGTGATCAGGCCGTCGCCGGTATGCTGGGACGGCTCTTTGGAGCGGACTACATGGATGAGATCGGAATGGATTTGGCGGAGCCAAACCAGCGGCCATGGCTTACGACGCTCTACGGCGCCGACGCTCAGCAGCAACTTGCTGCGGTTTTTCTCCACGTTCTCTTGCTTATCGTCTTTTGTGAACCCAAGATTAAGCGTCCTGCTGCCATAAGCGGTGCTGATTCCGCCCTGACGCATGGAGAACCCGTGGACGAGCCAGGGAAGCTTTTTCAGGGCAGGGGCCTGCATTGCCGTTGCAGTACTTTTAAAAGCGGCGAGGGTGGGCACAAGCGTGATTGTAGAGCATGAGGGTGCGGGATGGATTGGGCAGCTCAATATCAGGCGGCTGCTTATTGCGCCGACACAATTTTTGAGAACCCGCGCAAAATCACCTCAGTGGCTGGTTTCTCCAACTTGAATTTTTCGAGCTCATCCTCCGTTGCCCATGCGGCATCGGCTGCATCTCCCCCTGCCAGCAGCTCACCACCCCCAACGCGACACAAAAAGTCGATCAGCACGTAGTGGTATTGAGCGTGGCCATGCTCGTCGGGAATAATACGGTCCAGTACCTCTAAAACCTCACCGGCGTGGACAATCAATCCAGTTTCCTCGCGAGCTTCGCGTTCCGCCGCGGCGCGAAGAGTCTCGCCAATTTCGACCACGCCTCCGGGCAGCGACCACTGGCCGAGCAGAGGCTGTGCGCCACGCTTGACCAGGAGCACGCGCGCGGCATCAATGATCACGGCGCCCACACCCACAATCGGCCGGTCAGGATACTCGCGCTTCATTCCGGGCCTGATGAGCTCTTGTTGGCAGAAGAGGCCGCTGATCTGGAGCTCGAAAAGAATGAACGCGGCTGGACATCAATAAACTTCCAGGATGCCCCGGTTTTCTCTGCGCTAAAGCGCAAGGTCGACTGCTTGTAGAGCGCGGGCCGGCTGCTATTCGCTATTTCCGCCTCCATCTCCGCATCGGCTGTCACTTCGCCCTGAGCGCCGGTCATGGTGACCTGGGTCAGATTAAAGTGCATGCGGATGGAATCAGAATGTGAAATGAAGGATGTGATCTGCTGCTTGAACAGCGCGCCGCCGCTCATTTTGGTCAGGTCGAAAACGCTCAGGAATTTGCCTGTTTGCCGGTTCACCAGCGCATCGTTCATCCTTCGAAGAAGCGTTGAGGCATCAGCGAGAGTAAACACATTCGGTTGTTGCGCCGGGGATGATTCAACCGATACCAGGCATAGAAAGGTCATGCCTAGCGCGACCGACAGGACCCTGCGAATCACCCGCATTGGGTTATGTGCCACGCTCGCCGCCTTCGGGACCATAGAAGAAAACCCAGACCACAAAATCGCTGGTAAAGGCGGCAAATTTGTGGACCTCACCGGCAGCGGCAAAGAGCACGTCCCCGGTGGAAAAGTGAATGGTTTTGCTTCCGTTCATGAACCGGCCGCTACCGGAAGCTACCACGTAAATCTCGTCGCGCGTATGCGGCTGCTGCAGATCTTCGCCGCTGGGGGCATAAATTTCCACCTGCAGAGAGCCGTGGCGAAACAGATTCGCGAACAACTCCCCTTTGGCCGTCGGGATTGCGGCAAGCGCGTCAGAGAGCTTCAGATGCCGGAGTTCAGAAAATTCCATTCCATTTCCTCGCACGATATGCAATCAAAACTCGATCGGATGGCCCCATTCATGCTCGAATACCACTCGTGACGTTGGCAAGCGCCCTGCAAATGGCTTGTCCGGTCCTTTGAGCCGTCCGATCGCGAGCAATGCAACCACGCGCACGCGATCCGGAATTTTGAGCAAAGCTTTCACCTTGTCTTCTTCGAAGCCTTCCATGGGAGCTGTGTCATATCCCAGAGTTTCCGCTGTCCACATCATGGTGGTGAAGGCGATCATCACATGGCGGTTCGCCCAGAGATCGAAAGTCGGCTCGGTTCCACCTGCCGTTCCCGGTGTACCGCCGAACAGGTTAGTTACTGTCTGACGGACCTTCTCGTTCTGCGCGTCGGCGAAGCCATATTGCTTCGCAATACGAAGCATCTCATCGAGATCGCCGTCTTTCCACCCCTGTGCGTCCCCGCAGGCGACAATCACGACGCTCGCCTCTTCCACCTTGGCCTGGTTAAATGCGGCGGCACGCAGTTTCCTTTTCTGGTCGCGGTCGCGGACAACCACGAAGCGCCAGGGCTGCAGATTGTATCCGCTCGGAGCTGCCAGGCCGGCGCGGATGATCTTTTCGAGATCGGCGGAGTGAATGGGCAGATCCTCAAAACTGGGAGTCGCTCGCCGTGTCTCTATCGCGTAGCTCAGCGTTTTTTCGGCCGCAACTTTCGCCATGATCATTGCTCCTTGCAAATCGCGTCCGGCCAATTGTTTCACAGTCAAAACGGGGGTGCCACAATCCGCTCAGATCTCAGCATCCAATCACTGTATGGCTCTTGAGAAATACAACCAGAAGCGCCGCTTTGACAGCACACCGGAACCCGCAGGCAAGATCGTGCCCAGCGGCAAGAATCGGTTTGTGGTGCAGAAACATCGCGCATCGCACCTGCACTATGATTTCCGCCTGGAAATGGAAGGTGTTCTGAAATCATGGGCCGTTCCCAAGGGTCCCTCGCTTGATTCCGCCGACAAAAGGCTGGCGATGCAGGTGGAAGACCATCCTGTGTCTTACTTCGACTTTGAAGGGGTGATTCCTCCAGGCAACTACGGAGCGGGCACGGTGATGGTCTGGGATGTGGGGATTTGGGAGCCGCTGGGCGATGCGCATGCCATGCTCAGCAAAGGCGATCTCAAGTTCCGCCTGCACGGGCAAAAGCTGAATGGAGAATTTGTGCTGGCGCATATGCGCTCCCGCCGGCCGGGATCGAAAGGTACCGAATGGCTGCTGATCAAGAAGAAGGACGAGGCAATGCGGCCCGGATTCGATATCGATGCCTTGGATTACTCCGTGCTGACGCAACGCACACTGGCCCAGATCGGCGGCGATGAAAAGTCTGCCGAATGGGAAAGCAATCGCAGATCGCCGGTGCGGAAGGGCGCGGAGTGGCTGTTTGCCGACACCGCCGCTTCAGCAAAGAAGCGTTCCCGAGGGAATGCGGTCGCAAGCAAAAAGGCGGCACAACCCATTACCAAATCGAAGCCTGAATCCAGGCGGAAAACGGGCCAAGGCGCAACATCAAGCAGGCGGACATACCTCAAACGGCGGGCGTCCTGACGGTCCACCACACCCGAGCCGCTAAAATAGCCTGAGTGCCTCGCTCCATCAAAGCGCATTTGCTGCTCGTGCTGATCACGATGATCTGGGGCAGCACATTTGTGCTGATCAAGGCCGCGCTCCGCGACTCCTCGCCGCTGATGTTGAACGCGGCACGGATGGCCCTGGCTGCGGTGCTGCTGGCCCTCTACTACCGCAAAGAGTTTTCCCGGATCACCAGACCTGCCTTGGTCATGGGCTGCACTATCGGCGTTTTCCTATTTCTCGGTTATGCGTTCCAGACGACCGGGCTCAAGTTGACGACCCCCTCAAAATCGGCATTCCTGACCGGGGTTTCAACCGTGCTGGTTCCGCTATTCATGATTGCGCTGTGGCGAACCACTATCCATCTCTGGCGGGCTGTGGGAATTTTGCTTGCGCTGATTGGATTGTTCCTGATGACTGTGCCCGCCGGACCACAGGGGTGGGCCGATTTTGCCAAAGTCAACACTGGGGATTTATTGACGCTCGGCTGCGCCTGCGCTTTTGCCTTTCAGATCATTTTTCTGGGAAGGGGCGCGCAGCGCTTCCCTTTCGAACAGATGGCAGTATTGCAAATCGCGGTGGCTGCAGTCCTAACGGGCATCTCGGCCCCTTTTCTCGAACGACCCTTTCTCCACCTGAATGGAACCGTAATTGCCGCTATTGTTATTACCGGCGTACTTGGGACCGCCCTCGCCTTTACAGTGCAGGCCTGGGCGCAACAGTTCACGCCGGCGACCCACGCGGCGCTGATTTTCACACTTGAACCCATTTTCGCATGGCTTACTTCCTTTATCTACATGGGGGAACGGCTGGGAACCCGTACCGGCGTAGGCGCTTTGCTGATACTTGCAGGTATCCTGCTCTCTGAACTCTTGGGTAGCGTCACCGGCGCCGGTCAGGAAGGAGCGCAACAGCCTGAACAGGCCAGTCCTGCAGGGTAACGTGCGCACCTGTTTCAGCGTCTAATGGTGTGCGTCCATCGGAGTGGTACTTGCACCTTATGTACAAGGATTCCATTCTATAATCTCTTAAGGCCGCAATAGTCCGGAGGTTGTTTCCTTTATGAACTCGCGTTTTTCCGCTTTGCTGGCACAGGCCAGGGCGCAGCGACTGATATCCAGCCTGGCCATCCTGCTGACCCTTGCTGTTGGCATATTGATTGGCACTGTGCTGAGCCGGAGCGGAGTACGAGGCAACTCGTTGCCTGACGCCGCTTTGCTGCCAATGCAGAGCCCGCAGCAGCTCAGCAACACGTTTGGCCAGGTGGCCAAGAAGGTTGAGCCCGCTGTCGTCAATATCAACACTGAGTCGAACCCCAAGCCACGCCGCCGGTTCAATCGCGGGCAGGGCAACCAGGGAGATGATCTTCAGGACTTTTTCAATCGTTTCTTCGGCGGCCAGGGGCAGGGCGGTCAGGGCGGGGAAGATGACCAGAATCCATTCGGCGATGGTCCCGGCAACGAGCGTTCGCGCTCGCTTGGGTCGGGTGTCATCCTGAATCAAAATGGCTATATCATCACCAACTTTCACGTGGTTGATGGAGCAGACCGAATCCGGGTCAAATTGAAAGATGACCCGCCAGGCGTGCAGCACGACGCCAAGGTTGTAGGCATCGACCGTGAAACCGACTTGGCCGTGATTAAGATTGACCCCCCGAAAGACAGAACGCTTGTACCGGCTACTCTGGGTGATTCCGATGCCTTGACTGTTGGCGACTGGGTGCTGGCCATGGGCAGCCCCTTTGGCTTGGAAAACACAGTGACGGCAGGGATTGTTTCCGCGCGCGGGCGCAACATCAATCCAACTCGCCAGTTCCAGTCCTTCATTCAGACTGACGCTGCCATCAATCCGGGCAATTCCGGGGGGCCGCTGGTCAACATGCGAGGCGAGGTCATTGGTATCAACACAGCCATCTACACCCAGGGATTCGGATATCAGGGTGTTGGTTTCGCCATGCCATCGAACACTGTGCGCGAAGTCTACGACCAGCTAACGAGCGCGCAGCATCGTGTAGCTCGCGGCTCGATCGGCGTGACTTTCAATCCGGAAACGCCGGCTCTGGCCCGGGTTTATGGCGTAAAGCAGGGCGTTACCATCTCCGGTGTCACCCCGGGGCTGGGCGCCGACAAAGCTGGGTTGAAGGGCGAAGACACCATTACCGCCGTGAACGGGAAGCCGGTTAAAAACGGAGACGATCTGGTCAATATCATTTCCGAAATCAAACCGGGTACCAAAGTCCCCGTAGAATACGTTCGTAACGGCCAGCACAAGGCAACCACTGTGGCCGTAGGCGACCGGTCCAAAATGCTGTCTGATAGCGGCAGCAGCGATTCGGAGGACGACAACACTGACGCCAGCCAACCCTCGCCCAGTAAATTGGGGCTCACGGTGCGGAATGTGACCAATGACATGGTCGACCGCTTTGGCTTGGACGAGAAAAACCGGGGCGTGCAGGTGACTGAGGTCAAACCGGATTCATTTGCCGATGATCTTCAGATGGCGCCCGGATACATCATCCTGAAAATCAACCGCCAGACGGTCAACAGTGAAGAGGATTTCCGAAGAATTACCAGCCAGCTCAAGAGCGGACAAGACGTGGTATTCCTTGTCCATGTGGGCCGCGGCGCCAACGGGGGAAATACTTTTCTTTCCGGGACCTTGCCCTAGCCATTTATTCAACTCAAGCCGGGACACAAAATTTTACGTGTCCCGGCGCAACTTTCTGTATCTACGGGGTTTACCTAACAACGGCAGTCTCTGACCAAGTACCCTTCGGTAACCAGAGCTGGCCAACATAGTTGTGGATTCACGGCATCAAACCGTGACATCATGGTGCCTGCCACTTTTTTGACCCTTGAGGTGTTTTTTTGCGTCTGACCTTCAAGAACCTTTTTTTGATCAGTACGTTGCTGGGCTTTTTGGCGAGCTTCAGCAGCGCCCAGCCGCCGGCCAGAAAGGCCAGCCATAAGGCCTCGGCCGCCCGGCACCACCGTAGCAGGCGCCATGTGCGGCACAGCTACCGCCGGGGCAGGAAAAGCTCGTGGAAGCGCCACGGCCAGCAGAAGATTGCGCCAGATCGGGCTCGTGAGATCCAGGACGCCTTGATCCGTGAACATTACCTGACCGGTGACCCAAGCGGAGAATGGGACGCACGCACTGTAGCAGCCATGGAACGATTCCAGGCCGACAATGGCTGGCAAAGCAAAGTTACCCCCGATTCCCGCGCTCTAATCAAGCTGGGACTCGGACCTAATTACTCGCAGGAGCAGCTGCTGAACCTTCCAGCAGTGCAAACTGACGCTTTAGCCAGCGCCGGTTCCGGCAGTGGCACCATCTCGGCAACAGCCGGTCCCACGGACAAGCAGTAACACTGATCTATCATTCAGGGAGTCGCTATTCAGGGAAGTCGCTGCTACGGGCAGCGGGCGAATGGCTTTCGCCTGTACGGCCCGACAGCGTCAATGCAGCTTACCCGCCTAAAGTTATTTCTTCCTGTTGCGACGCTGTGAGCGCCGGTTTGGGTTCTTCGGCCAGTTGCATCACCAACTGCTCAAGCACCATGCGCTTACTTGGAGGATTGGAACGCAAGGCCACATCAGCGCGGGCAATGAGTTTGAGCGCGCGCGTGAGTTCGCGGCGGGATTTATAGCGGCGCGCTTGGCGAATGAGATCATCGGCCGCGAAGGGCGGCACGCGGAAACCCTGCCACAGGGCCTGCCAGATGGCGCGCGAATCCCGCACGTTCCTCTCCAGGATGACCAACATCTGGCGGAAGCTGCGTGAAAGCATGTAAAGATGTCCGATGGCGGCATCATCACCCTCGCTCGACGACAGCAGAGCATCAAGTACGCTGAGCGCGCGGGCCTTGTCTTTGGCTGAGATCGCGTCCGTGAGTTCATACAGGGATCGCTGCTTGGCGGCGAGTACCATAGTCTCCACGTCTGCCAGTGTGATGTGCTTCTTCGCGGCCACATACAGAATGAGCTTTTCAAGTTCGCCGCTGACCAGCAGCATGTCCGCTCCCAGTGCATCCATCAATTCCCGCGCTGCGTCCTGGTCAACCTTTACGCCTTCTTCTGCAGCCTGGCTGATGATCCAGCGCATGCCGTCGCTTTCTTCCACGCGCGCCAGTTCCACAATTCCGCAATACTCACCAAGCGTTTCGCGGATGCGATCATAACGGTCTTTGTCCTGCATCTCCATGCGGCGGACGTCAGCCGGAATGCTGAGGTGGTCGGCGACAAAGATCAGTACGGCGGCGGGATTCGGATCTTTTACATATTGCTCAATCGCAGCGAACTGTTCCGCGTGCAATCCCCGGCCATACAGGTTCTTTACGCCGCGAATGAAAAATACCTGGAAAGGCGCCATCAACGATGGCGTTCGCGCCCGGTCCAGCACGTCGGCAACGCTCGCGTCGCTCAGATCAAGGTCATGAAAACTGAAGTCGCGCAGGTCTGGAGGGACCAGGTGATCCAGCAGCGCCCGGCGGCACTGATCCCGAAAAAATACCTCATCGCCGATGAACACATACGCAGGACGCAGCTTGTTGCCGGCAACATCGGAGATGAATTTTTCTGATGGGGCAAAGCTACGTCCGGAGCCAGGCATCAGAAGCCCTCCAGCATATCGCTGACCAGGGTGCGGGCGAAGTCCTGTGAAAGGCGCTGCAGCGCCGGGGTGCCTTCCTCAAAAAAACTGGTCACCTCACGCGAAACCTGATACTGCTGGCGGAAACTGTAGTTTTGGTTTTCAAACAGTACGCGGCCGGAACGATCTACCAGAGAAACTTTCATCGTTACAGTAATCATGGCGCTGGAGATGCGCCCGCTTTGAGCGTCGTAGGTGAGCGGGTTTGCCTGAGCCGAGAGCACCGTGCCGGTCAGCGTGGCGTCAGGAGATTCATAAGCTCCCGTGACCACCCGATAATGCGTGCGCACAAGTAGCTCGCGGACCACATCGCGCGTGAGGACCTGTTCAATGCGGTAGCTTTGCGTTTGGTTGACAAACATTGGGACGGCCAGCACTTTTACATCCTGTGGCAGGCGTGAAGTGCGCCCCATAGCGTGGTAGCCGCATCCGGTAACTAATGAAATAGCGGCGAGGACTACTGTGGCCACTCGAATTCTGCCGCTCGTAGTCACTGCACCTTCCCATGGGGCCGTACTGCGGAGAGGACGGTGGCGCAATCAACAGCGGTCAAAGCGGCCAGGCGGAGATTGTCCACTGCGGCCCAGAGCCAAAAGCCATTGTCGTGCCCCGGATCGCGCCGAACTGATGCCAGAATCTCGTCTTTTCCCGCGACGTTCACATTGCTCGGCTGGTCTTCCGGTGAACGCGCAATCTGCACATGTTCGCCGGCGAGCGTTCCCGCAAAGTCCCCGGCAGAAATGCTGCTGGCGAGTTCCACATAAATGGAAAATGTATGAGCATGGAAAACAGGCGCCTGTACCAGGGCCAGAGACGGCACGGGAAGGGCCTCGTTCGTGAGCCGGCGCAAGTGGTTGAGAATACGCCGCTCGGACGTCTCCAGCGATTGCTGGGCCGCCGGGCCGTAGCGGCCGATCATGTTGAAGGCCACCTGGGCATCGAAAACGGCGGTGGGCATCTGCTGGAAGGAGAGCAGGTTGACGGTCTGCTCATGCAATTCATCCATGCCGCGGCGGCCCTGCTCAGAAACGGGCTCAAACAAAGTGGCGACCACGCGCTTGATCTCGCCGGCTTTGCGCGCCCGCAGCAACAGCAACGCGATAGTTACCGCTGCCGGATGAGCGATAACGATGGCATTCGATTCGAGGTTCAACGGCGTGAATTGACCCAGCTCCCGCTGGATCCAGGGCGCCGTTACCGGCACCCCGGCCTCGTTTTCCAGCGCATAGGAAAGATCAACAATCGCGCTCCCTGCCTGGCGGGCAAGCTTCCAGTTTTGACGGGTAAAGTTCTCCTCCGAAGCAAAAAAGGCAAAGTCTACTTTATCGAATTGCTCACGGGTCACCGGCTGGACGAAAGCAACTTCGTCCTGCACAGTATCGAGCTGTCCGAGAGATTCGTTGTCATCGAGGAGTTGGATGTCCACGGCGGGAAAGTTGCGTTCTTCCAGTACCTCTTTGAGCTCTTTGCCTTTGAGCGCGGCGGCGCCCACAATGGCCACACGGAAAAAATTTTGGGCTTCATTTTTCATCGCGGTTGAGGAGCTTCCTCCAGGGGCGGCGTCGGATGGTTAGGCCGGCGACGGAAAAGGAATGACAGTCGTGAGAGCACGCCACTGAGCATGTAAGTGATGGCGATGGCGAACAGCACCGGCCCAGAGAAGAGCACGATCAGGTAAATCAATCCTCCAATCAGCACCATAAGCTGAAACGGATGCCGGTTGCGCAGATTTAAATCCTTGAAACTGTAAAACCTCCAGGTACTCACCATCAAGAAAGCCACTACAACCAGCAATGACATCCAGATCAGGGCCAGCCACCAGAAGTTGATGGGGTGTCCGGAGTTCAGGTGCACCGTAGCGGCAATTACGCCGGCGCCTGCCGGAATGGGCATTCCCACAAAATATTTCTTGCCCGGACGGCCGGGATTTGAAGGTTGGGGGTTCACTTGAATGTTGAAGCGGGCCAGCCTGCTGGCGCCCGCAACCAGAAACAGAAAACTGGCAACCAGCCCGAGATGCCGGACCCAGTCCACCACCGGAACGGTTGCAAAATCAGGCAGCATGAACCAGCGGAATCCCCACATCAGCGCCAGGAGGGCGGGTGCGACGCCAAAAGTAATGGCGTCGGCAAGCGAATCAAACTCCCGGCCGAATTCGCTGGTGGTGCCGGTGAGCCGGGCAACAAAGCCGTCCAAGCCGTCGGCGAGAACCGCAATACCAATCGCCTTGGCAGCTATATCGAAATATCCAGCTTCGGCCTGGCTGCCAAGAAGCGTGTTATAGATGGCGAAATAACCGGCGCCCATGTTTGCCGCCGTGAACAGCGACGGCAGAATGTACATACCCCTGCGCATGCGCCGCCGCTGCTTGAGTGCCAGCAGATCTTCGCGCCGGCGCATGGGAGTATTGTTCATCGAGCCACCTCAGTCGATTGACTCGCCTGCACACGACCTGATTTCACCGGTACTCGCGCCAGAACTGACGAACCGCCCTTTACTTGATCGCCAATCTTTACGCTGAGCTGGTTGGGCGAAGGGAACATCACATCCGTACGCGAAGCAAACTTGATGAGCCCAACCCTTTGCCCGCGAGCCAGCGTATCTCCGGGCCGGTGACTAAAAACAATCCGCCTCGCCAGCAACCCGGCGATCTGCTTGAAAACCACCACAACGCCCTGCCCTTCCACGGTTACAACATTCTGCTCATTGGCTTCCGCGGAGGCGGCATCCATGGCGTTTCCAAATTTACCCTTCTGGTACACAACCTCCCGCACCACGCCTGCAATGGGAGACCGATTTACGTGAACGTTAAAAACACTTAGAAAAATACTGATCCGCGTGTATGGGATGCCATTCAGTTGGGTGGGCGCGATATCTGTTACCCTGCCGTCTGCAGGGGAAACAATCAGACCGGGTTCAGAGGGAATCGCTCGTTCGGGGTCGCGAAAAAACCACAGAAAAAAAACCGCAAGCAGCAGCGGAATGGCGGAAAACGCCGGGACCGTCAGCCACCACAACAGAGCAGCGACGACGAGCATGCCCAAAGCGTAAAAGATTCCGTCCCGAACCATTGCCTCAGATTATAGCGGTACTCCGCCGAGACTCGTTCAAAAACAAGCCTCTCCTGCTGAGCGCAATCTGCTCCGCCTGGAGAGGCTTCTTGTTCTTAGAAAATCGGGTCCTTATGCTACCTGGATCTGCCCGCGCCTGTACTCTTGCTCGATCGTCTGCATCTGGTCTTTCAGACGCAACTTCAGCTTTTTCAAACGAATCTCTTCCAGTTTTTCTTCTTCACTGAGATAACGTTTTTCGATCAGCGAGTTTAGGCGGAGGGAATGTTGAGTGTGCTCTTGAGCCAGCCGACGAAATTCTTCGTGGCTGGCAAGAAGCTGTTCACGAACGGAATCGACCATTCGGAAGAACCTCCTGCGTGTTCTTTCACCCAAACGTTAACACACAGGCAGAGCTGGTTCAATCAAAATTGGAAGCTTTAGTGTTTAAAAAAAATGCCTCATCACCAGTGCATCTTCCTTTGGCACACGATAGTAGTCCCTGCGTCTTCCAACTTGAACAAACCCCATTTTTTCGTACAACTTACGGGCAGCAACGTTCGATTCCCTTACCTCAAGCAAAACCGACCGCCCCGCTTGTCGAATGCGGTTCAGAAATTCACATAGCAAACGTGATCCCTGGCCTCTCCGTTGCAGCGAGAGGTCAACGGCGATGTTCTCAATCTCCCAGTCATCCCCGGCCAGCGCGCCTGCAATAAAGCCTTGCACCTGCTGCTGCTCATCATGAAGCACCAGGAAGATGCGCTCTGATGATGGCTCACACATTTTTTGGTAGTGGCTGAGGCTCCATTGTGCTGCACCGCTGGTTGCGCGCGCGATTTCGAGCACCCTCCGCAGGTCTGCGGGGACCGTCGGCCGCACCGCGAACATGATCAGCGATTTCCTTTGAAAAAGATTTCCGCGTCGGAGCGGCGGAGATAGTTCGCGTCCAGCGCTTCAACTGAGATGATGTCGCCAGCCAGCAGCTTGGAGGCGCCAATGCTTGCAATCACGCTGCTGTCAGGCCGTTGCACAAGAATCAATTTGCAGCCAACCGTCGCGAGCTTCTCCGCGATGCTAGTATCACTCGTCAGAGTCAGTCTAACTTCGGGCCTTTTTGCCTGCTCGACAAATTCATCCCCGGAAACCAACTGTTCGCTGACACGCTCAGCCTTGCCGTTGTTTACCTCGTACAAGCCGAAAAAGATTTCTGAACGCCCCGCATCGAGAGCTGTAATGACTCGGCCGCTTTCCGTGGAAAACGTGGCAAGCGCCTCCAGCAGCGAAACCGTCACAATCGGCTTTTGCAGAACTTCTGCCAAACCTTTCACCGCGCTCAGACCGACGCGCAGGCCGGTGAATGATCCAGGCCCGGACGTCACAGCAAACCCTCCTATGGCGCTCACCCGCAGCCCTTTTTGATCAAGTAACTTCGCCACTGTCGGAACAAGCTGCGCGGAGAAAGTACCCCCGGCGATGGGAGACGATCCAAGCACGCGGAACTCGGCTCTTGCAGCTTCGGCCAGAGTCACGCCGCCGGATTTGCCCGATGTGTCGATTCCTAAAATCAACATAGTTCAAACCACAAAGGACACGAAGGAGCACAAAGGAGACCCTACCACGTCGGCCTTTGTGAGCCTTCGTGTCCTTTGTGGTTACACGCCGGAGGGCGCCTCCTGCACCAGTTCCAGAAGCACTCCGCCTGTACTTGAAGGGTGGACAAAAACGTAAAGATGCCCACCGGCCCCAACCTTAATTTCGTCGGAGATCAAACGCGCCCCTGAAGCCTTGAGGTGGTCCACAGCCTGTGTCAGGTCAGGGACGTGAAGAGCTACGTGATGCAGCCCTTGGCCGCGTTTCTCCAGAAATTTTGCAATGGTGGAATCAGCGGACGTGGGCTCCAGCAGCTCAATCCGGCTGTCTCCCAGCGGAATCATCGCAACTTTCACCTTTTCATGAGGAACGGTTTCCTCATTTGCGACCTCAAGCCCAAGCTGCTCGTAAAACTTACGCGCCTGGGCCAGTGACTTGACGGCAATTCCAAGATGATCAATGGTGTGCATAAAGCCCCGTAGCTGGTACTTGGTATTTGATACCTGGCCATTCTGCGTGGCACCAAATACCGAATACCAAGTGCGAATCTAGCCTCTCTTCTCCACACAGTTGAAGTTGCTTACCACTTCCTCCACCAGAGAATAGGGGTCTCGCCGGTGTTCGGCCACGTCTGCCGCTAAGCGGGACAGTTTGTCCTCGGAAAGGCTTTCGTGAAGCAGTCGCTCCAGCAGTTCCTGGCGGAGCATCTCGACCAGTCGCTCCCGCCAGTGGCTGATTTTCTTTTTCAGCAGCAAATCCTTATCTTGCAGAAAATTTTCGTAGTTCACGATCGCTGCGGCCAATTCAGCAACTCCTTTGCCTTCGCTTGCAACGGTCTTCACAATCGGCGGAGTCCAGGCGTCTTTCCGAATAGAAAGCGTCTGCATGGCCCGGATTTCTCGCTGCACGCGCTCGGCGCCTTCACGATCGCTCTTGTTGATCACAAAAATGTCGGCGATTTCCATGATCCCGGCCTTAATGGTCTGAACGTCATCGCCCATGCCGGGCACCAGGAGCACAACCGTGATATCCGCCAGGCGCACGATGTCGATTTCGTCCTGGCCCACGCCAACGGTTTCAATCAGCACCATGTCCTTCCCACTGGCGTCGAGTACCGTGGCGACGTCGTTAGTGGAACGGGCAAGGCCGCCTAAAAATCCACGCGTGGCCATGCTGCGAATGTAGATGCCGGAGTCGGCATGGTGTGCCTGCATGCGGATGCGATCACCCAAAATCGCGCCGCCGGTATAAGGGCTCGTCGGATCAACAGCGATAATGCCCACCGTGTGTTGTTCTTTGCGGTATTCGCGTGCCAGGTGGTCCACCAGCGTACTCTTGCCCGCACCCGGCGACCCGGTGATACCGATCAGCCTGGCTCCGCCGCTGTAAGGGAACAGTGCCTTCAGCAACAGGGTCGATTCGGGTCGCCCATCCTCAATCGTGCTGATGGCCCGCGCCAGGGCGCGCACGTCGCCTGTACGAATGCGTTCAACCCAGGATTGAATCGTGTCAGGCACCCGTACCTCGCCACATTGGGGGATGTTTGCGTCACGGCCGGAGCCGTGCCCTTCAAAAGCGCCATTGAAAGCTTTTAATCCTTCAAAATCTGCCGGGCGATCACCAATCTCTGGATTTCGCTGGTGCCTTCGCCGATAGTGCAAAGCTTCACGTCGCGGTAGAACTTTTCCGCAGGATAGTCTTTGATAAAACCATAGCCTCCGTGAATCTGCACACCCTCATTGGCGCATTTCACCGCTACCTCACCGGCATACAGCTTGGCCATTGACGATTCAAGGGTGGTCTTCATACCACTATCCTTCATCGCTGCGGCTCGCATAGTGAGCAGGCGGGCAGCATCGATTTCTGTCGCCATATCCGCCAGTTTCCATTGTATGGCCTGAAATTCGCTGATTGCCTTCCCGAACTGCCGCCGCTGCTTTGAATACTTGAGCGCCGCCTCATATGCACCTTGCGCCATACCGAGTCCGAGCGCGGCAATGGAAATTCGGCCGCCATCCAGAATCCGCATGGCGTCGACAAACCCGCCGCCTTCCTTGCCCAGCAGCGCTTCTTCCGGCACCCAGCAATCTTCAAAGATTAATTCCGAGGTATCGCTGGCGCGCAACCCCAGCTTGTTTTCCTTCTTCCCGGGACGAAACCCCTTTGTCCCTTTCTCCACGACAAAGGCCGAAAGCCCGTGGGTATGAGCTGTCCGATCAGTTACGGCGATAACAACGGCTACATCGGCATGGCCGCCGTTTGTGATGAACGTTTTCGTGCCATTGAGAACCCATCCGCCCCTCTTGTCTTCGCGAACAGCGCTCATGCGAGCGCCGCCGGCATCTGAGCCCGATCCAGGCTCCGTCAACCCCCAGGCGCCGATGAACTCACCGCTCGCAAGTTTCGGGATGTACTTGCGCCGCTGTTCTTCATTTCCAGCGACGAAAATATGGTTGCTGCAGAGTGAATTGTGGGCTGCCACAATAATTCCTACCGAGCCATCGACACGTGAGAGTTCCTCAACCGCGATCACGTACTCAACATAGCCCAGCCCAGCGCCCCCGTATTCGGTGGGGAAGATAATGCCCAGAACGCCCATTTTGCCCAATTGCTTCACGATTTCGGTGGGGAACTGCCCGCTCTCGTCCCATTTCATAACATTGGGCAGGATCTCGCGCTCGGCGAACTCTCGCAGAGATTTCTTCAGTTGTAACTGCTCATCAGTCAGTTGGAAATCCAAACAGCCTCCTCTGGCCTTCCATCCAGTTATGACGCAAGGCAAACGGGCAAAACAGATGATTATCCCACAGTACCGGGATTAGATGATGCTTGGCTGGGCTGATGGTGAAAAGATGCGCAGTTACCCTCTATTCCGCCACTGCATCGAGTACCGTAGGCGAGGGAGCTTCCTTGCCCAGCGAGCCTTCCCACCGCGCCACCACAGCCGTTGCCAGACAGTTGCCGAGTACGTTGGTCGCGGTGCGGGCCATATCCATAAGTTGATCAACGCCGAGCAAAATCACCACTGGCCACATGGGGAGGTGGAAGGAATCCACTGTGCCGGAGAGAATGACCAGCATGGCCCGGGGCACTCCGGCCACGCCTTTGCTGGTCAGCATAAGCGTGAGCATCATCACCACTTGCTGCCCAATGCTCATATGAATGCCTGCCGCCTGGGCTACAAAGATCGCTGCGAGCGAAAGATACAACGTGCTGCCATCCAGGTTGAAGCTGTAACCGGTCGGCATCACAAAAGCCACAATCTGGCGCGGCACCCCGAATGCCTCCATGGCCTCCATGGCCCGCGGCAGAGCGGCCTCTGAACTCGCTGTGGCAAAGGCGATGGAAATAGGTTCGATCACAGCTTGGATGAACCGCCTCACATTAAGGCGCATTACAACGCCGACGGGCAGCAGGACACAAAAAAGAAACACGAACAGCGCGGCATAGAGCGTGGCCAGCAGCTTGGCGAGATTGAGCAGCACGCCAAACCCCATTATCCCAATCGTGTAGGCCATGGCGCCGCATATTCCCACGGGCGCGAACAGCATGACAATATTGGTGAATTTGAACATTACTTCAGACAGGCTCTCGCAAAAGCGGATCATCGGTTGCCGCTTCTCTTCGCTCAGCAAAGCCAGAGCTATGCCGAAAAAGATGCTGAACACCACCACCTGAAGCACTTGGGCATCGGCGACAGACTTGGCAATGTTTTCCGGGAAGGCGTGCAGAATGATATCTGAAGCGCTGGGCGAAGGCGCGGCAGGAGCTGCGGCCGCTGGATGCTCCGGCGGTGTGACTCCGCTGCCAGCTTGCGAGAGGTTGATCGCGGCCAATCCGATGATCAGCGCGAAAGTGGTGATGATTTCAAAATAAACAATTGCCTTCACGCCCATGCGCCCGACCTGTTTCAAATCGGCATGCCCGGCGATACCGACGACCAGAGTGCCAAAGATGAGCGGCGCCACGATAGTCTTGATCAACCGCAAAAATATTGTGCTGAGTACTTCCAGGTGTTTGGCGGCATTCGGCCAGTCATAGCCGATTTCGGTTCCGACCAGCATGCCAACAACGATCCAGGCGGTCAGTGAGCGCCGTTTCCAGGCGTACAGGCATAACGCTAAAATGGCGGCCCACCGTGTAACTTCGAGAAGAGAAGCGGGAACGGGCATGCCCGCATAATGCGCAACGCTCCACAGGACAGCCGCAAGGCCGGAAAGCACCAGAAATATGATCAGAAGGTTTTTGCCGGATTGTGGACTTGTCATTTATTACCGCCTGGCAGCATTGCCCTCGAAGGGAAGGCTGCCTTGGAGAGTCATCTTCTTTTGAACACCACTGCGGAAAAACTTGCGCAGTTCATCGCAACAGGTCTTCCAGCTCAATTGAGCTCTGGGTCTTCTCGTCGCGATACTTCACAATTACCGGCGTATAGAGTGACAGCCCCCATTCCGAGGCTTTGCCCTTTGTGACCGCCCGCGATCCCGGTACAACCACTGCAGCCTCCGGAATTACCAATGGGCCGTCCGGACTGGAACGGTAAATCTGCTCACGCACAATGTCGTAAACCGGAGTGGCGCGGGTAAGGATAGTTCCCGCGCCCAGTACCGCGCCCTTTCGCACCTGAGTTCCCTCATACACGCCGCAGTTTCCGCCCACCAGCACATCATCTTCTATGATGACAGGCGAGGCATTTACCGGTTCCAGGACTCCGCCGATCTGCGCCGCGGCGCTCAGGTGTACGCGCTTCCCGATTTGCGCGCAGGAACCGACCAGGGCATGGGAATCAATCAGAGTCGCCTGGTCAATATAAGCGCCGACATTCACATACATCGGCGGCATACAGATTACTCCGGGAGCAAGATACGCTCCCTCGCGAACTGACGAGCCGCCAGGTACGAGACGGATGTTGTCGCTGATACCAAAGCGGCGGGCCGGGAATGTGGCCTTATCTACGAAAGCAAGCGGGCCGGCGCCGCCCATCTCCTCAAGCTCGCCCAGGCGGAAGCCGAGCAAGATCCCTTTTTTCACCCAGGCATTCACCCGCCAGTGGCCATCTCGCTTCTCTGCTGCGCGAATTCTGCCTGCCGTGAGTTCAGCCCGAAACTCAGAAAATGCCCGGCTCGCCGCGACCGTATTATCGCCTGTGAGGCTGCCGGCGGAATAGAAGCGTTCAATATCTATTTCAAGAGTTGGCATGGGAAAGCCGGAGTATACCGTTCCTTGCCCAGTGCGGCAAAGCAATCCAGCAACAAAGCTCCGGAGTGCATCTGACATACTGATGGGCCACTTTGATGCTTTGCTGCGTACCACCGTAATCCTGGTGGCGCATCCTGACGATGAGGTGATCGGGTTCGGAGCGATCATGCAACGGATGCGCAGGCCGGTAGTGGTTTTTGCCACGGACGGCGCGCCGCGCGACGACTATTTCTGGAAACAACACGGCTCACGAGAGGCCTATGCGGAGATTCGCCGCCAGGAAGCACGGGCCGCTGTGGCGATTGCGGGGGCCGAACCCGTCTTTCTTGCCGACCGCGTTTCGGGCGGTATCGCCGACCAGGAACTCTTCCGGCGGCTGCCTCAGGCTGCGGAGGAACTTGGGAAGCTCCTTGCCGAAGTACGACCAGATGCGCTGCTTACACTGTCGTATGAAGGAGGCCATCCGGACCACGATTCTGCCTGTTTCATTGCTGCCGTCGTCGGACGCCGCCGAGGCCTATCGGTTTGGGAGTCGCCGCTCTACCATCGCGATCCGGATGGAAGGGGCGTGGTACAGAAGTTCCACCAGCAGGACGGTGAAGAACTGCAATTGAAAGTTGAAAGCGAAGCTATGCGCAGGAAAGTGGAAATGTTCCACACCTATAAATCGCAGAAATTGGTGCTCGACGGTTTTCACCCCGAAATTGAGACATTCCGGACGATGGCAAATTACGACTTCACGCGTCCGCCCATGCCGTGGAAGTTGAACTATGAGGTCTGGCAGTGGAGCATGACGGGTGAGCAAGTGTCGGCGGCATTCTCAGATTACTTGCGCTCTGAGGAAGCTGTTGATGCGGGGACTCTCTGATGTCCTCACAGATTAAGCCGTCGCCGGACCACCCGATCACGCAATCACAGTTGCGCATTCTGTACGTTGCATATCCGCTCCTCACGGTTTCTGAAGCGAGCGCCGGCGGTGCTGAGCAGGTGCTCTGGACTTTAGAACGTGAAATGGCCGCTCGGGGCGCGTTCACAACCGTAGCAGCGTCTGCAGGTTCACGAGTCTCCGGCGAGTTGTTCAGCACGGGAGATCCCTGCACAGGGGACGATGATTTTGAGCGCCGCAACCGTGAACACCAGAATAAGATCGTGAAATTCGTACGCCAGAGGAGCCACGAAGGCCGGCCCTTTGATCTGATTCACGATATGTCCGGCAGCTTCTGGCCGCGAGCACCAGAAGTAGAAATTCCGGTACTTGCCACCCTGCATCTGCCGAGGAATTTTTATCAGCCAGAATACTTTGAGAACATTCCAGCGAACGTGAGCTTCAACTGTGTCTCCGACTCTCAATCGCGAAGTTTTGATTTCATGCGAGAACTAATCGGAGTAGTGCCCAATGGCATTCCTCTGGACCACTTCGGGCCTGACCACGGCAAGTGTGAAGGCCTGCTCTGGCTGGGCCGGATCTGCGAAGAAAAGGGGCCGCACCTGGCTCTGGATATCGCTGCTCGTTCAGGCTGGCCGATCGTTATTGCAGGCCAGGTGTATCCGTTTTCATATCACCGGCAGTTTTTTGAACGGGAAATCGAGCCACGGCTGCAGCAAATCCCGAATGCACGGTGGGTAGAATCTCCTTCCGCTGAGCTGAAATCCGATCTTTTACGCAGAGCGGCGGCGCTGCTCATCACCAGCCTGGTGAACGAAACCAGCTCACTTGTAGCCATGGAGGCGGCAGCGAGCGGAACTCCGGTAATCGCGTTCCGGCGCGGTGCCCTGCCAGAGGTTGTCAAAGATGGTGTCACGGGGTTCGTTGTTGAAGGTATCCCGGAAGCGCTCAACGCACTCACGCGGCTGCCCATGCTTTCAGCCGGTGCATGTCACCTCCACGCCTTACGGCGCTTCAGCGCCGAGGCAATGGCGGATGGATATGAGCGCCTCTATGCCGGCCTGCTCTCGCAACCCGTAAGAACCCTCAATGTTGCGTAGAGTTGAGGGCGCCGAATTTCAGAAAAAACTCTGCAAAAAAATATTGCCCTTGCGATCTAAAGTCAGAGGGATGTTTCTCCTGGGTGGGCGCCTGATGTCTGGTTGCTCGTGAGCTCCTTCCGCAGCAGCCGGAAATTCAGGTGGTGCATCAGCGGCCGCGCTATGCTGAGCGTGGCCGCTTATTTTTCCCATCGGCAAAGTGGGCGGCGGGCGGCGACGCCTTCGGGCATTCAAGAACTCGGATCAGGCCTGAGTTCTTTCTGATATCCTTCTGCCCATGTTCTCCAGATTTTTTTGCCTTCTTGTGCTTACAGCGTCCTTATCTGCGCAAACAATCACGTTTCAATGCGGCGCCAAAGACGAGCCTTTTCTCGACAAAGCCAACCGCCTGGTGCTCGCCCAGTTGGCTCTGACGCCGGTGGAAGCCAACCAGATTGGACTCCACCAGTACGAGGGCAAATCGCTGGACGATCAGCTCGATGACTACAGTCCGACCGCTCTGGATGAGGCGCGGGCCCTGCTGAAAGCGGGACGTTCGTGTTTTGACACTTATAAGGGTTTGCCTCCCGAAGACAACGCGGATCTGACCGTTCTGCGCGATTTCATTGATGGGCAACTCTTCCAGTTCAATCGCGTGCAGACGTACCAGTATCAACCGCAGATCTATGTGGAGATGATCGGCTCAGGACTATTTTTTCCTTTGGCGGAAACCAACGGCACCGAACAGCAGCGTTTGGAGTCCATTGTTGCGCGCATGGAAAAAATTCCGGCAGCGCTGGCCCAGGCAAAAAGCAATCTGGTGGAGGCCGATCCTGTTTTCATTGACACCGCAATCCAGGAGAATGACGGGAATAAGGGCGTGATTGAGCTGGTAGGCAGCAAGATCGCGAAGGACTCGCCGCTTCGGCCGCGCTTTAAAGCTGCCTCGACAAAGGCAGTAGCTGCCATCGATGACTTTTCCAAATGGCTCAAGGAAGATCTGGCTAAGCGTCCGCATCATCGAACATGGCGCACTGAAGGCCTTTACCCGGAGATCTTCCGGTATTCGCTCGGCCCCGGCGCAAAAGAGACTCCGCAATCCGTGCTGGCGGCGGCACAACGAGAGCTGGTGCGCATTCGCGAACAGATGCTGAAGATAGCCACTCCGGTCCACGCCAAGTGGTTCCCCGGACACGGCGATCATTCGAACCTCCCGCCGGACGAGCGGCTGAATACAATCGTTTCGGAGGTCATCGGCCGGATCAATGACGATCACACCACGCCCGACCACCTGCTGGAGCAAGTAAGCTCACAAGCGAACAGCATCCGCCAGTTCATCATCCAGAAAAACCTGCTCACGTTGAGCAGCCGCGACAACATGAAGATCGTGCCCACGCCTTCGTTTCTGCGCGGAATTTTCAGTGTTGCCGGGTTCCATGCCGCTCCGGCGCTGGAGCCGCAGGCCGAGGCGCAGTACTGGGTAACGCCGATTGCGCCCGGCACTCCGCCTGCCAAAGCGGAATCCAAGCTGCGCGAGTACAACAACTGGATGCTTCTTTACCTGACCATGCATGAAGCATTGCCCGGCCACTACACCCAGTTTGAGCACGCCAATGACGTAACACCACCTGCGCGGCGTGTGTTTCGCCAGGTGACGGGCAGCGGCCCCTATGCTGAGGGCTGGGGCGAGTATGGCGTCAAGGAAATGGTGGATGCCGGTTATGCGAATCATGATCCGCGCTTTGTCCTCATGGTGCTCAAGATCCGTTTGCGCGTGGTCATCAATGCCATTCTCGATATCCGGCTGCAATCCATGCATATGACCGATCAGCAGGCGCTTGACCTGATGGAGCACGAAGGATTCCAGACAAAAGCAGAGGCCCAGGGGAAGCTGCTGCGGGCCAAACTCAGTTCCGGGCAGCTCATTACCTACTTTGTGGGCTTTCATCAGTGGATCAATTTCCGTAATCGCTACCAGAAAGCCGCCGGCGCCAAATTCGATCTGAAGCGTTTCAACAATGAAGCGCTGAATGAGGGCCCGCTCCCTGTGCCCCTGGTAGAGCAGTTGATGATGGGGAGGCTGGAAAACCAGATTGCCGGACATCGCAAAGGTGCTAAGAGTGCCAAAGATTGAAAATTGAGAGCCGTTCAACCGTGCAGAGGGCACAAGCATGGAAAGCGCGACGCTACGGTTCCTGATCACGTGCCCGCAACTCAGCGGCAACATCGGGCTGCTTCCCTGTCCGCACAACATGAAATTCGGCGGCGCTATAATTAAGAGTTTTGTCGCTTCAGCGAGGTCATCATGGCTACAGCTATCAATCCCAACGGCTTTCGCCAGGAAAAAGATTCGATCGGCACGAAAGATATTCCCGCTCACGTCTATTACGGCGTGCAGACGGCGCGCGCAGTGGAGAATTACCCCATCAGCGGCATGCGCGCGAATCCTACTCTGATCCGGGCCATTGGCATGGTCAAGTACGCCGCTGCACAGGCCAACAAAGAGCTGGCGCTGGTAGATAACAAACGCGCCGACGCCATCATGAAGGCCGCCGAAGAAGTGATGGATGGCAAGTGGAATGAATTTTTTGTAGTCGACGTGTTCCAGGCCGGGGCGGGCGTAAGCTTTCACATGAACTCGAACGAAGTCATCGCCAATCGCGCGACGGAGATTATGGGCGGCAAGCTGGGTGAATATACCGTCCATCCCAATGACCACGTGAATTATGGCCAGTCCACCAATGATGTGTTCCCTACATCCATGCGCCTGGCGACATTGCTGGAATTGGAAAAACTATATCCCGTGCTCGTGAGTCTGGCTGCGGCATTTGCAGGGAAAGGTAAAGAGTTTCACAACATCATGAAGTCCGGCCGTACGCACATGCAGGATGCGGTGCCGATCCGGCTGGGACAGGAATTTGCCGCGTACGGGATCGCAATGCGCAAAGCCGAGGCCGATATTCGCCACGCGGGCGATTCGCTGCGAGAACTTGGGTTGGGCGGTTCCGCGGTGGGGACGGGCATCAACACCCATCCCGACTACCGCGCCAAAGCAGTGGCAAACCTGGCGAAGATTTCGGGCCAGAAGCTTACACCCGCCGCCGACATGCGCTGGGCCATGCAGTCGAATGCCTGCATGGCCCAGGTTTCATCGTCGTTGCGCAACTTGGCGCTGGAAATCATTCGCATCGCCAATGATCTTCGGCTGATGTCGTCCGGACCTAATACCGGCTTTGCGGAAATCAATCTGCCGGCACTGCAGCCCGGCTCTTCCATCATGCCGGGCAAGATCAATCCGGTAATGCCGGAGCTGGCGGCAATGGTTTCATTCCAGGTGGTTGGAAACGATACGGCGGTCGCGCTGGCAGTGCAGGCCGGCCAGCTTGAACTCAACGTGATGATGCCGGCCATGACCTACAACGTCCTGCAGTCAATCACGATCCTCACCCATATGCTGCAGGTGTTCACGGAGAAATGCGCGAAGGGACTCACGGCCAACGAGCCGCGCAACGCATTTTACGCTCAGAGCACTGTTTCGCTGGCGACGGCGCTCAATCCGTACATCGGCTACGCCAAGGCAGCGGAGATTGTGAAGGAATCGGTCAAGACCGGCCGGTCAATCATTGACATTGCTCGCGAGAAAAAGCTTTTGACCGAGCAGGAGATTGCTGAGATTCTCGATCCGGTGAGCATGACCGAGCCGCAGGTGCCGAAGGAAGCAGCCAAACATCGCGAGGAGATCAAGGCCCGGAAGTAAGCGCCGGCGCGAGTCGTAAACTCGATTCCATGGACTCCCATAATTCCCGCATCCTCGATCAGTTCACGCGCCAGGCGGTGCCGTTTTCGCAGTCGCCCAGTGTCAGCAACCAGAAAGCGCTCGAATCGATTGTCATCTCAGCGGGAGCAAACCCGGAAGATACTGTCCTCGATGTGGCGTGCGGGCCCGGACTGTTGGTGTGCGCGTTCGCCAGGGGGGTGCGGCATGCCACCGGGATTGACCTCACCCCAGCCATGCTGGAACAGGCGCGAAAGCTCCAGCAGGAACAAGGCCTCACCAACGTGAGCTGGCAGCAGGGCGACGTTAGACAGTTGCCCTATCCAAACGCGCATTTTTCCATGGTGAGTTCACGATTCGTGTTCCACCACGTTCAAGAGCCACTCGTGGTGCTTAAAGAGATGGCGCGTGTGTGTAGGCCGGGTGGACGGATTGTGGTGGCGGATATCGCTCCGGCGCCCGAGAAAGCTGATGCGTTGAACGCGGAGGAACGCCTGCGAGACCCATCCCACGTTCGCGCCATGCCGGAAAGAGAGCTGCGCGGATTGTTTACGCAGGCGTGCTTATCGGAGCCGGACGCCCGGCATTATCGTGTCGAGTGCGAACTGGATGACTTGCTATCGCGCTCGTTCCCGAATCCTGGGGACGAGGAAAAGATCCGCAGGATGTTCTCCGATTCAATTCCCGGCAATGCGCTGGATCTCAACACGCGATTGGAAAATGGGAAGATTTATTACAGTTTTCCGGTATCGGTACTGGTCAGCAGGATACCTCAAGGTGACTGTGTTTCCGGCATGTGAAGAACCAGTTCAGCTAGTCGTAATGCTTCATTCTAGGCCAGGCATCCCTGAGATTGATTTTGAGCCCCCGGCATAACCAGATGTGGAACCACTCATCGCGCCGTGCGTATGGCTCATGAACCGCGCCCATATCCTGAACTGTCTGGAAGTGTTCACGGTCTCCCCGGCCATCACTGCGCAGCACAATCATGATTTCGCCTGTGTAGTTTCTCGGTCCCCAGATCCAATACTGGTTATGCGGACTAATGGCATTCGGCAGCCCATACTTCGGGCCAAAGAAATCCACCGCTGCAGCTTCTCCCCAGCCATTGGAAAAGATGGCAGTGCGCGCCTGCTCTTGCGGACTCAGGCTGTGATATACGCGCGCCACCTGCTGCACCATGGGCTCCCAGCCGAATTCGTCAGCAAAATACTGCGGCAGCGGACCGGTCTTTTGGTGCTCGAATCCGACTGGTTTGATCCCGAGTTTCTTCTGATAGCTGAGAAACCCCTGTGGTGAGAGCACGGGTACAACCAGAGGGGCCAGCAACGCGCCTGAGATAACGATTAAAGTGAGGTAGGCAAAGCGCGTCCACTGTAGACGCGGACGGCAACTCGTAACGCGCTCAAAAGCGATTGCGCCGGCCGCCAGCAGCATTGGATAAATCGGCGCGACATAATAGTTCTTTCCTTTGAGGGCAATGAACAAAACCAGGACCACAACAAACGTCCAGCCCACAACGCGGTACCGGCGCCCTGCGGGTGCGACGAAAAGCCATACCAGCCCTCCCAGCCAGAGGGGGAACAAAACAGGGTTCATGTTGGCTGCCTGATCGAGAACAAACGCAACCGGGCCTCGGGCAATATCGCGTCCGCCCATGCGGACGTTGTGCATCAGTTCAAGAAAAGGAAAGTGATTTCCCGCCTGCCACAGAAAATTAGGCAGCGCAATGAGGAAGCATGCAGCTACTCCCAGCCAGAAATAGCGGCTCTTGAATATGCGGCGCTGTTGCGTGAGCAATACTCCGGCAAGAACGCCCGCCAGCAGGAAGGCGACGGAATACTTGTTCTCAAATCCCACCCCCGCCAGCACGCCGAACCAGAGCCAGTATTCGTCCCGGCCGGTGTTGATGGCGCGCAGAACGCACCAGATACATCCCATCCAGATGAGTGGTTCAAAGGCATTGTTGGTCAGCCAGTGATGCATCAGCAGGTAGAACGGAACGGGCAATATGGCCAGCGCAGCCAGCGCCTGGGCGAAGCGGCCTCCGCACATCTCACGCGCCAGACGGCCCGTGAGCCACACCAGAGCAGCGCCCGCCAGGGCCGGAAAAAGCCGCAGTCCGATGAGCGAGTGTCCAAAAAGATGGCGTGCAATCCACGCGACCAGCACAGTACCCGGCGGATGATCCACGTAGCCCCACGCCATGTGCTCAGAGCAGGCGAAATAATACATTTCATCGCGAAAGATCCCGTACCGCGTCGCCGTGAGCAAATGCAACAACAGCTTGGCGCCGGCGATGTAAAGAATCAGCGCCTCGGCGGAAGCAAATCGGTTTTTTGAGCGCTCATTGAGCGCGGCGGATGTCACGGCTGTGGTCATAGAAGGGTGCTCAGAAGTTGATACGAGTAAGTGCCCAAAGTAGTTCGGAGGATGCGGCATTTCTGGTCGGCGACGCTGGGCAATTAGGTTCCACAACTACCAATCGTGCCGGAGGCAGTCTCTTTCGGATAGTTGAAGAAGAGCTGATTGCCGTCGGGATCATCGACGACCAGGAGCCGGTAGCCCCACTCACCCTCCTTCACCGCAACGCCTCTGGACTCGAGTTCCGCGCGTAGCGCATCCAATTCGATCACCGCGGCCTCTCGCGTTTCCGGCTCGACGTTGAGCGAAATAAACATCAGCCCCTTGCCAACCTTCTCCGGCCACGTTTTGGCCAGGATGAGCGCGCAGCCCTGCCGGTCGACCTGCGCTACGTACGCTCTGCCGCCCTCGTCGAAGCGCCATGGGCACGTGAAGCCCAGCCGGTCGACGTAAAACCGAAGCGAGGCCTCAACATCCTTGACGTGTAAGACGGGACGCGCAAACCAGTCTGTCATAGGCCAGCTAATCCTCGCGAGTGAGGTCTTTCTTCTTAGATCAGATTCTGAAAGAGAGTGAGATTGAGAACAGCCGGACGAAGCTGCGTTCCAACAGATCACTGTAGTCGCTTCAGCAGCCCTTCAACTACAGTGTTCCAGCTATGCCACTCGTCGGAATCTTCCCACTGGTCGCGCAATTCCGAGTGCGCCTGTATCTTTTTTACCGCGGTAATCGCTTTTTTGTTGAGCGCTTTGATTTTGTTGACGTCGGCTGAATCCTGATTGCCCAGCCATTTGCGCGCGTCTTCAGGGAAATCAGGCGCGGGCTTGCCCTTGGCTGCCGCCACCATTTCTGCGGCGGCCAGAGCAATGCAGCAATCTGCCTGCTCGTGGAATTCGCCCCTGGTAATCACGTCAAAAGCTTCCGACAGCAGCTCAGCGCCACAGGTTTCCTCCAGATCATAGAGCCAATCGGTAGCTTCATCATTGCTGAAATTGCCGGTTTCAAGGACGCTCATGGTACATCTCCTACGGATTCAAAATCACTTTGCCGAATTGTTCACTGTTTTCCAGCCGTTTGTGGGCGGCAGCAGCTTCTCTCAAGGGAAAGCTCCTGTCAACTACAGGCTTCAGCTTACCGGAAAAAATATGTTTCATCACCTCGCGAAACTCACCCTGCGTTCCCATGAATGAGCCCAGAAATGAGAGCTGGCGTGCAAACAAGAAACGTATGTCAAAGCTGGCTTCCGGGCCGGTGGTGGCGCCGCAAGTCACCAGCTTGCCACCGGGTTTCATACACTTCATGCTTTCCTGCCAGGTGGCTTTGCCCACATGTTCAAAGATGATGTCGCACATCGCTTTGTCGGTGATTTTTTTTACTTCTTCTGAGATTTTCTGCTGGTAATGATTGATGGTGTGGTCCGCGCCCAGCTCGCGTGACTGGTCCAGCTTGTTCTCGTCTCCCGCTGTGGCGATGACCGTTGCTCCAAACATTTTACAGATTTGAATGGCTGCCGAGCCAATACCCGAGCCGCCGCCAAGCACCAGGACCGTGTCTCCGGGTTTGATCCCGCACCGCCCCACCAGCATATGCCACGCCGTGAGGAATACCAGCGGCACCGCAGCGGCTTCGTCGTACGTAAGTTCGTCAGGAATGGGCAGCACGTTCACGCGCGGCACGGCAATGTACTCGGCGTTGCCACCGTCATTGAGGTATCCCAGCACGCTGTACTGCGGACAGAAATTCTGTTGCCCTTTGCTGCACGCTTCGCAATAGCCGCAGAAGGTATGCGGCGCCAGCAAAACGCGCTGGCCGGGCTTGAGGTCGGTGATGTACTCGCCCACTTCCGCAATGTCGCCGGAAACATCGCTGCCGTTAATGTGCGGCAGCTTCACTCCAGGCAGTCCTTTGCGGATGAACAGGTCCAGATGGTTCAGGGCGCAGGCCTTCACGCGCACCAGCACCTGATCCTTACGAGGACTGGGATCAGGAGCGTCTTCATACTTCAGAACTTCTGGACCACCGAATTCATGGAAGCGAATGGCTTTCATTTCCCCTCCTGGGGCAACTTTGGGAATTTACCAAAAATCTGGAGCGGAGGCACAGAGACGTGAGAAGAACTGGAAATAATTTTGCCACAGATGAACACAGACGAGCGCAGATCAAAAAGAATTTCGCAACCGTATTCCTGTGCTCAGCCGCAATCCGCTTTGGAGTTGATCTGTGTACATCAGTGTGAATCTGTGGCGAATTGTTTCTTATTCATCCCCGTGTCCGCGTACCTCCGTGGGAGATTTGCTTTCCTAGCTTAAAATAGACCTTGTGGACATCTACGAAGAAATAACCCGGCTGCGCAAGGAAGGCCGGCGCGGGGCCTTGGCCACCATCATCAATGTGCGCGGCTCGATTCCCTCCTTCGAGACGGCCAAGATGCTGGTGCGCGAAGACGGCACTATTGCCGGAACCATCGGCGGTGGCTGCGTGGAAGCCGAGGTATGGGAAGCTGCGCGCGAAGTGATGAAAAGTGAAAAGCCGCAGACATTGAACTTCAATCTGAACAACAATCCCAAATACGATACGGGGCTGGTTTGTGGTGGCACTCTGGTAGTTTTCGTCGAACCCGTTCTGCCTGTCTCTACACTGTACATTTTTGGGGCCGGCCACGTCGCATGGAGCCTTTATAAGGTTGCGCGCATGTCGGGTTTTGAGGTGGTCGTCACTGACAACCGTGAGACCTATGCGAATCGTGAGCGTTTTCCCGACGCTCGTGACATTTATGCCGACGAGTATGAGCAGGTGGTGAGCCAGCTTGCTCCCAATGATTCGTCTTATATCGTGATTGTTACTCGCGGGCATCGTGATGACATGCGCGTGCTGCGCTGGGCCGCGGAGACCCCTGCGCGATACGTGGGCATGATCGGCTCACAGCGCAAGACCATCGCAATCTACAAAGAACTGGAAAAGGAAGGCATCGCGGCGGACAAGCTGGCCCGCGTTTACGCTCCGGTGGGAATCGATATTGGCGCGATCACGCCGGAGGAGATATCGATTTCCATAGTCGCCGAACTGATTGCCATTCGCAGAGGCTCGAGCTCGGCGCTGCCGCACATGAAGAGCGCCAAAGCCGCGGAGATCCTGGCCAACCAAAGCAAAACCTGACCGCAGATCACGCTGATCAGCCAGGAATCATGAATGCGGCTGGCCGTTTCAAGCCTGTATCATAAGTACCGATGGCTTTAGCTCCTTCATTTGCCGGAGTAATTCTGGCTGCCGGTGCATCCTCGCGCATGGGGCGCGACAAGGCTCTGCTGCCCTGGCAGGGCGGGACTTTTCTTTCCGCCGCCATTCAGGCCCTGCAGCGAGAGACGGACTTCGTAATTGTGATTGCCGGCCAGAACGCGTCCACATTGGAGCCGGTGATTTACGCAAACGCCGCGTTCCTGGTGGTGAACCCGCATCCGGAACTGGGGCAGATGAGCTCATTACAGCGCGGTCTGGAAGAAGTTCTCAATCGTGGACGCGACGCCGCTGTGATCACCCTTGTGGATCGCCCGGCGCCGAGCCCGCAAACAATTCGCCGGATCAAGGAAGCATTTCTCGCCGCCGGAGACAACTTCTGGGCCGCCGTGCCCGATTACAGCGGCAAGCATGGGCATCCGATTGTAGTGAGCCGGGAAATGATTGAAGCCTTTTTGCGCGTTCCTGCCACTAGCTCTGCGCGCGACGTTGAGCATGCACACCAGCAGCACATGCTTTACGTCTCAGTGGATGATCCAATGGTCGCGATTAACGTGAACACGGAAGAGGATTACGAGAAGCTTCGTCTGGGATTAACCGTTTGAATACTGACCTCAAGCTATCATCCTCCGCACAGGCTTTTCTCGATTCGGTACTGGCGCTCAGTCCGAAGATCGCCGTTTTCGATTGCGATGGCACGCTCTGGAGCGGGGACTCCGGCGCTGATTTCTTTTATTGGGAAGTGAAGCGCGGGCTCCTACCCGCCAGGACCGCCGAGTGGGCGCTCGCGCGGTATGGCGATTACAAGCGCGGCAACGTGGGCGAGCAAACCATGTGCGGCGAGATGGTTACAATCCATGACCGCATTCCCGAAAGCAGGCTGCAAGATGCGGCAGTTGACTTCTTTGCCGAAGTCGTGGAGTCCCGCATCTTTCCTGAAATGCTGCAGCTTACCCGCGAACTGCGCGAATCAGGGTGCGAATTATGGGCTGTATCCTCGACCAATCTCTGGGTTGTTCGCGAGGGAGTGCGCCGTTTTGGCATACCGGCGGAGAACGTTTTGGCCGCATGCGTCCACATTGAAGAAGGGTTGGCGACTGACCGGTTGCATCGCGTGCCCAGTGGCCCTGCCAAGGCAGAAGCTTTGAATCAAGTGTTGGCGAGACGGGCAGATCTCTGTTTCGGGAACTCCATTCACGATTTGGCGATGCTGGAAATCGCAAAGCGCCAGTTTGTCATTAATCCGAATCCTGACCTGGAAAAGATCGCGCAGGCGCGTGGTTGGCAAGTTTATTGGCCAACCGGAACACAAGATTAAGCACCAAAGGTTGTGGATTCAGATCACCGGATCACCTCCTCACGCGCGATCACCCGATTATCTGAAGAACTCTTCCAGCTTGGCCTTCAGCCATTCCCATCCCGTGAGTTCCTGACCAGGAGGTAGTGCTGGGATCCAGCTCTTCAGGCTGGCAACCTGGCGAAAATTGGCAGGCACCTGGAACAGTGCAGGATCAAGCGGGCCCTGGTTGAGCTCAAGGATCTCGGAGTGCCAGGTAGATGCCAGCATCCGAAGTTTTCCGTTTCGGCCCGGCACCTGACTTTCCACCGTAGTTGTCACTTTTACCGGAAAGCCCAACTCCACGCCGGTGTGGTGGACCTCAATCTTATCCATCTTGTCCTGACAGTTGGTGGCGGGTTCGGCGGCAACCACGGATGCTATTACCACGCCATAGCCGCTCTTCGGCTGGCTCCATTCCGGAACGGAAGATGCATCCAGATACCATCCATCGGTCTGGCTTTCTGAGCCGAGCGAGCAGGCGCCCGGACTGGGGATACGCCGTTCACGGGTGATGATGTGGCGGGCGATCCGGCCGAAGAACTTCTTTCTTTCCCCGGTGTCCACGCTATTCGTCAAGATCTGCAATGTGCCGCCGGAGCTTGCGACGGGCTTGGATTGCGACCGAACCGGCCCTGCAAGAGAGTCTGTTTCGTAGGTGACATACTCATGTGCCTGCAGGTCCATCACATATACATGGTCGTGCTGGCCGCGCTGAACAATGCTCGCCATGGGCGGTCCCGACCATTCCCCTGCGCGTGTCTGCCACTCGTTGCGCATGCGGTCAGGGGTGAGATACTCGGTACGCAAGTCCGTGAACCCGCCTGTCACTTGGCGCGTGACGATCTTCACGCCATCAACCGCAGGGCTGGGAAACACCATTGAGTTGAGCGACAAAATAATGAACAGGAAAAGTGGCATACGCATTCCTCGCCTGGGCACGGCGTATTTTGGGATTTATTGTACTCGCATGAAAGAGAATCAGAGCTGATTTTAATGTTGCTGCCGTCTTCACATTACCGGAACCCAAATGAGCGTTGAAAACAGAGACTCTTGCCGGGAAAGCAGGAGTCAGCAGGGCGAACAAAGATTACGGCCGTCACCATGTATCGTTAAAATTTGCGAGCTCCTGCTCAACGGTTGTCCTTAAGCTTTGTGAGCACCTGCTGCACCACATCGATGGCCAGATGAGATGCGTGCATGGATGCGTTCGTCAGGCCGCCCAGCGCCTCGATCAACTGCTCACGGCTCAAGCTCGCGGCTTCTTCCAGAGACTTGCCCTGAATCATCTCCGTGAGGCAGGACCCGGCGGCTATTGACGCCACGCAGCCGCGTGTGCGATAGCGAACCTGACTGATGCGCCCATCGTTCATCTTGATGGCGAGCTTCATAACGTCGCCACAGACCGGGTGCTCAAGCGTGGCTACCGCGTCGGCATCGGCCAGATCGCCAACGTTCCGGGGATGCTCGAAATGATCCAGAACTTTCTCTGAGTAGCTCAAGGCAGTTCAGCCCTTCTGCCCTTGATTCTATAATCCCATCATGCCGGATGTGCGCATTCCGCAACGCGTGGTTTCTCTACAGCCGAGCATTACAGTCACCTTGCATGATCTCGGGCTGCTCGACAGGCTGGCGGCATGCACGAAATATTGCGTCGATCTGTGCCCGGAGTTGAAGGAGACAGGATGCAAGGTCGTCGAAGACTCGTGGTCGGCCAAAGCCGAGGAGATCCTGGCTGTAAGGCCTGATCTGGTGCTCGCTTCCGTTCCCTACCGGATGGAATCTCTGGCCGAGATCATGAAAGCCGGTGTTCCGTGCCTGTGCCTATCTCCCAGGAGCCTGGAAGATGTGTATGGCGACATTCTGCACATTGCGCGAATCGTCTCATCTTCGGAACCGGGTGACGCGGAAGCACAAGGCGTCAGGGTGGTTGAGACCATGCAGCAGGAGATCGAAGCGGTACGGCAGACATCAATGTACGTGGGAAAGCCGCTGGTCTACTGCGAAGAGTGGGGAAAGCCCCTGATCCTGTCCCAGCCATGGGTGGCCGAACTGGTGGAAGCGGCGGGAGGACGGTTTTTCGGGACACCGGGAAAGCAGACCACGCAAGATAACGTGATAGCCGCTGATCCTGACGTCATCGTGGCGGCCTGGTGCGGAGCCGGTGACCGCGTCCCGCTGGAAAAGATTATTGCCCGCCGCGGCTGGGAGCGGACCAAAGCAGCGCGGGAAGCTCGCGTGTACTGTATCAATGATGAATTCTTGAATACACCCGCCAGCACGTTGATTTTAGGACTGAAGGCGCTCGCGGCCGCGATTCATCCTGAAAAGTTTTCGTTTGCAACAGGATTGCGAAGAATCAATCTCGTAGCACAGGCGCCCTCGCCTGTGCAGAATTGACGAAGGCCCATAATTGGAAGACATAGGCAATTTCAGCGAATTCGAAATTTTCACGGCTAAGCCATTTCGAAAATTCACTGGAGCCATGGCCTTACGAGATAGCTTAAGTTCGCACAGGCGAGGGTGCCTGTGCCACAGCTTTAAACAGTCGAATAAATGAAGCAAGTCGTTGCAGCTCTCATCCTAAAGGGTAATGAAGTGCTGGTCTGCCAGCGGACAAAGCACCAATCCATGCCTCTCAAATGGGAGTTCCCTGGGGGCAAAGTTGAGCCCGGTGAGGACCTCCGCGCCGCGCTGTATCGAGAATTGGAAGAAGAACTCGGCATTTTGGCCAATATTGGTCCGCGTGCCGCGGTTGTCCGCCACACCTATGCCGGGGGCGCCGGCTTTGAACTGCATTTCTTTCTGGTGCGCGAGTTCACCGGTGAACTGCAGAACCGCATCTTCCGCGATGTGCGCTGGGCGGAAAAAACTGAGCTGCCACAGATCGACTTTCTCGAAGCCGACATTGCTCTGGTCAAGCAAATTGCTGAGGGAAAAGTTGATCTAGCCCTTGCCGCCGAAGATCTGTCCCCATAAGCTCCAGATGAATGCGATGGTCAGCCCAATCATGATTACGCTGGTGCTCCATGCCACGGCATTCGCAAATTTGGAATTGCGGTATTTGCCCATCAATTCGGATTTGTTCACCAGTTTGAGCATAAAAATCAGCACGAAAGGCAGGAGAATGCCATTGGCCACCTGGGAATAAAGAATCAATTTGATCAGGGGCATTCTGGGAATCAGCACCATGCCGGCACCTCCGACGATCAGCAGTGTGTAGATCCAGTAAAAAGTGGGCGCTTCAGAGAACTTCTTGTTGATCCCCGATTCCACTCCGAGACCTTCACAGATGTTATACGCGGTTGCCAGCGGGAGAATGGCAGCCGAGAGCAGGGCCGCATTCACAAGGCCAACTGCAAACAGCAGCGCCGCAAAGCGGCCCACCAGCGGCTTGAGAGCAACCGCAGCTTGTGCAGCATCGGTGATTTCGTGATGGCCCGAAGCGTACAAGGTGGCCGCACACGCGACGACGATAAAGAATGCAATAACGTCAGTGACAATGCATCCCAGGATCACATCCCATCGCGAGAGCGCATACTGCCGTTTGCCAATTCCCTTTTCTACGATCGATGCCTGGAGATAGAACTGCATCCATGGTGTTATCGTGGTTCCTACCAGCCCGATCACCAGCAGAAGATAATCGCTTTCCTTGCTCACCACCGGAACGAAAGTGTTTGTTAGCGACTGGTGCCAATTGGGATGAGCCAGAAACGCGGAAACAGGATAAGCAAAATAGATAAGTGAGAATACGATCAGTATCCGCTCGACGGGCTTATAGGATCCGTGTACCACGACTGCCCACACCAGTGCGGCCCCGATTGGCACAGCAATATATTTGGTGATGTGAAAAATTCCCATTCCGGAAGCAACACCGGCAAATTCCGACATGATGTTGCCGAAATCCGCCAGCCCCAGGACGGTCATGGTAAAGAACGTCGCTCGCAGGCCAAATTCTTCGCGGATCAGGTCCGCGAGGCCTTTTCCGGTAACCGCGCCCATGCGCGCGGCCATTTCCTGAACAACAATCAGAGCAATGGTTGTTGGAATCAGTGTCCAAAGAAGGGTGTAGCCCAGCTTGGCGCCGGCCTGCGAGTAGGTCAGGATTCCGCCAGGATCGTTATCAACGTTGGCGGTGATGAAGCCGGGGCCAAAAACGGCAAAGAACGCCAGCAGCCGATACTTCATCAGACCCATGCCTGAGCGGCGCGGCGTGCCCTCTCTTCTTCGAAATACTTTCAGCTTCATCATGCGGCATAGACATCAAAACCTTCCGCAGAATAAATGAGATCGAGGAACGCGGCAAGGAACCCCGCAAAAGGATGTTGTTGCGAGCGCGTTAACGAGACATAAACGGCGAGATTGAGACGGCCACAATTGTCCCCATCCGCGGTCTTCTGTATTCTGGCCATTCACCGTGGCAACGCACGATCTTTACCGCGTTTTCGTCGAACTTGGGCTCGCGATTGTGGGGTTGGCGGTCCTTGCCCGCATTGCCACGCGATTCGGTTTCTCCTCCATTCCGCTCTTTCTCATTGCCGGCCTGACTTTCGGCAACGGTGGGCTTGCGCCCATGCACCTGAGCCAGAACTTCATCCGAATTGGAGCTGAGATCGGCGTTCTGTTGCTGCTCTTCATGCTGGGACTGGAATACACAGGCGAAGAACTGGGCAGGAATCTCCGGCTCGCGATACCGGATGGCGTCCTTGATTTCGTGCTGAACTTCACTCCGGGGCTTGCAGCAGGTAAGCTGCTCGGTTGGAGCCCCTTGGCTTCTGTTCTGCTCGGGGGTGTGACGTGGGTATCGTCAACAGGGATCGTGGCGAAACTGCTGGGAGAACTCGGTCACATGCAGAGCTCAGAGACGCCCCTGGTACTCTCCGTACTGGTCTTTGAGGATCTGGCCATGGCGCTTTACCTGCCTATTGTCGGTGTGCTTCTTATCGGCGGCGGGACGATGAAGGTCATCGCCTCAGTCTCGGTAGCTCTGGGAGTTGTCATCCTTGTCCTGTTCGTGGCCCTGCGGTATGGCCGCACGCTGAGCCGGCTGGCGGCACACCAGTCGGACGAAGTTGTGCTCCTCACCATTTTCGGAACGGTGCTCCTGGTGTCCGGGATTGCGGAATCCTTTCAGGTATCGGCGGGTATTGCGGCCTTCCTGGTGGGTATTGCGTTATCCGGGCCAATAGCTGAGGAATCCGGACGTCTCATTGCGCCGCTCCGAGACCTTTTCGCGGCTACGTTCTTTTTCTTTTTTGGTCTGGAGGTCGACCCAGCAACACTGCCGCCTGCTCTCCCCACCGCGCTCATTCTGGCTGCTATTACGGGCGGCACAAAATTGCTCACCGGCATTCTGGCAGGGCGCCGGATGGGGCTCGACCGGCGGGGCGGCGTACGCGCCGGCACATTGCTGCTGCCGCGTGGTGAATTCTCCATCGTGATCGCCGGCCTGGGGGCCGGAATTGAACCGGCGCTTGCGCCTTTGTCTGCTGCTTACGTGTTGCTGCTCGCGATCTTTGGTCCTTTTCTGGTGCGAATGACCAAAATGAAGTGAGAAAAGGATGGAAAGGCAAGGAGATGCCGTGTTTCAACTATAGTTTGCTGCGCAAGAGGCTGATCACGTCATCGGCGGTGATGATCCCGGTAAGGTGCTGCTGCTCATCCACCACCGGCAAGGTAAGCAGGTTGTATTTGTCGAACAGCTCTGCCACTTCTTTCTCGCTGGCGCCGGCCGGGCAGGAAACAACGTGATCGGGGGTCAGCGTGGAAAGCTTTGTTGCCGCAGGCGCGAGAACCAGCGAAACGAGAGGTACAGCCCCCACCAGCTTTTCCTC
The DNA here is from genome assembly GCA_035712465.1 of Candidatus Angelobacter sp. GTDB lineage: Bacteria > Acidobacteriota > Terriglobia > Terriglobales > Acidobacteriaceae > Angelobacter. The sequence continues at coordinate 6,997 of DASTAS010000011.1, read as the reverse complement.
CGGATCGACCAGGTAGATGGTGCTGATGGACTCGGCTTCACCCTCGAATTCCCGCAGCTTATCGATAGCGTCGCTTATGGCTGCCTCCGGCTGCAGGGCAAGGAATTCGGTAGTCATGCGGCCGGCGGCGGTGTTTTCGTGGTATTCGAGCAGCTCGGAAACCTCTTCCCGCTCCTCGGGCTCCATTTCTTCCAGAATTTCCTCTGAAGTCTCTTCCGGCAGGTCACCCAGCAGGTCGGCCGCGGCATCAGGGTCCATCTCTTCCACAATGTCGGCCGCCCTGTCAGACTCGATGTTGCGCATGAGTTCGACCTGCATTCTGGGATCGATTTCCTCCAGAGCTTCGGCCGCGACTTCCTCATTGAGCGACCCAAATACAGCTTCGCGCTCGTCCGGCGCCAGTTCTTCCAGGATGTCGGCAATATCGGCGGGGTGGAGTTTTGAAAGCCGCTCGTACTCGAGTTTGAGCCGGACCCGCCGTGCGGGATCGGTTTCAATCAGGTCCACGGCCGACCAGGGAATTACTTTCTCAGGGATGCGGCTGGCAAGTGCCTCTACCGCCGATCCTGGGGCCACTCCTTTCAGAAGCCGGCGGACGGCGCCACGCAACCCAATATCCACGCGCCCGATTCTCAGCCTGATGCTGCCGTTGACCGGCTCGGGCTGGAGGTCAACGTCATTGACCCGCACCACCTTGCGGCCGGAGACATCAATAATCTGCTGGTCCAGCAGGTCGCGTTCCAGCAGCAGCATGCCTTCCGAACTGACCAGGGGAGGCCATTCTTCAACCTTGGTACTGGCACGCACGGTTGCTCCCAGAACGGCGTAAACCTGGCCTGCCGGCAGCAGGCGGTCACCTTCACGGGTCCGCACGATGAATTCGGAGACGCGACTGGGGTCATCTTGGGGAGAAAGCGCCACTTCACGCACGTGTCCGGCCACCTGCCCCGATGTGTCATATACCGGAGCGCCCAGAATGCGCGAAAGTGCGATTTCCTGCTGCATGTTTCCGCCCTTTCGCAGAATACAAAATGCGCGTCACGGTTGCCAGATGATTCACTCAAAATTCCGCACAGAAGTGCTTCTTGCGTTAGTGCTTCTTGCGTTGCGTACTGCCGGCCTGGACGCCGGGAGCAGGACTGGATAGCTGGTTTTGTGTCCGCCTTGTACTCCACGCTGGCACAATCCCGAAGACGCGTTCACCCTTGCGCCAATTTCAGAAAGCACTCGGGATGTGTTAAAACCGTATGTTTGTCTTCTATGACTGAAATCGCCTGCCATCAACCTGGAGCGCCGTGTTAAGGGCCGCCTTCATTTCCCTTTCTGAAAGCAGGTCGATCCGTTCGGCTGCGGAAAAGACATGGATCGGCCAGCGCGTCTCCCGCCGCTTCGTCGCCGGGACCACGGTGGAAGAAGCAATGGCCGCTACCCGGGCCATGAACCAGTTGGGTCTGGGCGTAAGCGTGGACAATCTGGGCGAAAACGTCACCAACGCCGATGAGGCCCGGCACAGCGCCCAGCTCTACCACCAATTGCTCGATCAGATGAGCGAGCGCCAGTTGAATGCCAATGTCAGCCTCAAGCTGACTCACATGGGGCTGGACGTGGATGAGGCAATGGCATATGAGACCACGTCCGGGCTGGTGCAGCATGCGGCCCGGCTGAAGAACTTTGTGCGCGTTGACATGGAAGGCTCGCCCTACACCCAGCGCACCCTGGATTTCGTCCACCGGCTGCATCGTCATCCGGAAAACGCCGGCTACGTGGGCGCTGTGATCCAGGCCTATCTCCATCGCAGCGAGAAAGATATTGAGCAGCTCATTGCCGGCCGGATTCGCGTGCGCCTGTGCAAGGGAGCGTACCGGGAGACGCCGGAGATCGCCTTTGAGAAAAAGTCCGACGTTGATGCGAATTACGTGAAGCTGATGAAGATGCTGCTCAAAAGCGGCGTTTATCACGGCATTGCCACCCACGATGAAAACATGATTCGCGCCGCAATCGATTTTGCCCGGAAGGAAAAGATTGCGCCATCGGCGTTTGAGTTCCAGATGCTGTACGGCGTCCGCCGCGATCTGCAGTTGAAGCTGATCAAAGAAGGCTGGCGCTGCCGGGTCTATATCCCTTTCGGCACAGAGTGGTATCCGTACCTTATGCGTCGTCTGGCGGAGCGGCCGGCAAATGCGATTTTCATTCTGAAGAATTTATTCCGATGATTGCTTTTCACCTGGGCGACCCCGAAGCTGCCCGAATTCCTGACCTGTCCTCTCGTTGACGTCAACCCTGCGTTTGGAGTAGTCATGAATTCGGTGTTGTTTCCAAGATCGCATTTGTCATCATGAAACGTTATGTCAAACCCAAGTCTTTCAAAAAAGCAACGTGAAGAAATACTCAGGGCACTGAAAGCCCGTTTTGAAAAGAATATGGACCGCCATAAAGACCTTGAATGGGCGCCGGTCCAGGCAAGGCTGGAAGGCAATGACAAGAAGCTATGGTCGTTGAATGAAATGGAAAAAACCGGCGGAGAACCGGACGTGGTCGGTCATGACAAACAGACGGGCGAATACACTTTTTATGACTGCTCAGAGGAAAGTCCCAAAGGCCGCAGAAGTCTCTGCTATGACCGTGAAGCGCTGGATTCACGCAAAGAAAACAAACCAGCAGGTAACGCTGTCGAGATGGCATCTGGCATGGGCGTTGAGCTCTTAACAGAAGAGCAATATCGAGAGCTGCAGAAACTTGGAAAATTCGATACCAAAACGTCGAGCTGGGTCAAAACGCCTTCTCGTATAAGAAAACTCGGCGGCGCTGTCTTTTGTGATCGCCGCTACGACACTGTTTTTCTGTATCACAACGGCGCCGAATCCTACTATGCCGCCAGGGGCTTCCGCGCCTCGCTCAGGGTCTGAGCAGATACCTGAGCATCCCGGGCGAGGAACCCCTCCAACCGGGCCAATTCTCCCTTCTGCGCAGCGGAGAGAAAAGCGTCGAGAAGGCGTTGTTGCTCGCCCGAACTGGCGGGTGTGCGCCGGCTATGGGACATGTGCTTGCGGGCGCGGGATACGAGTTGGCGGGTGTTTGTCTCCTCCATTTCGAGAATATTTGCGATCTGGCGGTAGGAGTAATCGAATGCTTCGCGGAGAATGTATGCGGCGCGTTCTGTAGGCGAGAGTTTTTCCGCCACTACACGCAAAGCAAGCATCAATGCTCGTAGGCATGTCCCTCTTGCTCGAATCAGAGACCTAAGATGATCCAGAGTAGCTGCAGGATGCCGCACTGTTTCTAACCAATGCCAAGAACGTTATCCGCAAGAGATCGTGATAACAGACCAATTCGGCGGTAAATGCATTGGCTTTCCAAAATAGCCGGGGCGGCTGTACTACTAAGAATGAAAAATACTTTCTTTTTTGGGAGGGATTTCGCGCGGTGGTACACCTAACGGAGCACGAACTAGACCTGGCTCTGCCTGGCACAGTGCGTCCAGTCGCAAGGCGAAAAAGCTCTTGTCGCCCTAAAACGTGGCTGTGCCGCTAAGCATTAAATTCTTTCTTTTCGGGGACGATTCTCGCTGTGGAAGGCCGGCGGAGCGCGAATGAGACCTGGTGGCACAGCCTCCCTCGGCTGTGCTGAGGCAGCACAGATCAGTAGATGATCCGATCTGAGGAAGCTGTAAGGATAACTGCGGATTGCCGGGGAAGCGGGATGTTCTTCAAAAGCAATCGTCGGAGGAAAGAGGAAAGGCGCACAGCCGAGGGCGGCTGTGCGACACCTTCAAGAGCACAGCAGCGCTTTGCACAGTGCGGCCGGCCGCGCTGTGCTACACGACTACTGACAGAATCAATGTGCAAACTCTGCTTTTCTGTTTTTCTAAACCCAAACGGGTTCCACAAATCACGCGCGATCACGTTGCGATCGCGGCGATGACGGCGATGGCGTTACCCTGAACTCCGCCAGCAGCGGCAGATGGTCAGAGGCCATCAGGGCCATGCGGCTGCGATGCAGGGAAAACTGTTCCAGAACCAGGGCCCGGTCAAAATACATATGGTCGAGATGCATGATGGGCAGGACTCCCGGGTAGGTTTTCTTGCGATTGAGATGGAGTTGAATATTCACGCTCTCAAACTTCTGCTGCAGCATGCGTGAGACCAGGCCGCGCGTCCATTCATTGAAGTCGCCGATCACCAGCCGCGGATACTTCAGCCTGGGGGAGAGTAGCACATCCCGGCTCATCAACAGGAGAGCTTGTTTGCGGCGCTCAAGGTATCCCGTCCCCAGATGAATGTTGAAGACGTGGACGATCTTTCCCGGCGACACCTCAATGTCACAGCGAATGCAGCCTCGCGGCTCGCGCCGGGATGCAGTGAGGTCGTATACCTCAACGTCCTTTACCGGAAAACGAGTGAGCAGCACGTTGCCATACACCGCGCCACGCCACTTGCGCGTCTCTCCAATGTGGTACTTGTACCCGACGGCATCAGCCAGATATTGCGCCTGGTCCTGCTCCCGCCGGCCGCCGCTCAGGCTGGCTACTTCCTGCAGGGCAATGACGTCGGCCTCAAGCTCGCGCAACACCTGCGCCACTCGATGCGGCCGAATGCGGCCGTCCATGCCACGGCACTTGTGCGTGTTGTAGGTTGCAATGCAAAAAGCCGAATCTCTCATCCCGGAACGCGATCCTACCATCGAGAATACAGCGGCTATTGTTCCCGGGCAACGACCCAGCCAACCCATTCCATGGCACGTTCCCAAGGACCGCGGTGTTGCCAGTGCGCCAAAGTGATATGCCGGGCAGCAGTCAAATATTTTTCGAAATCCGCCTCAATTTTCTCCGCGAGCGCCGGGTCGAGCGCAGCCACGCTGACCTCATCATTCAAGCCAAACGAGCGGTGATCGAAGTTCGTGGAGCCCATGACGTTCCACTCGCCGTCAACCACCATCAGCTTGGCATGAATCATGGCCGGCTCGTATTCGTAGATCTCCGCGCCCGCCTTGAGCAGATCGCCGTACGTGCCCTCGCTGGAACTGCGAGTCATGGCATGGTCGCTATGCTTGCCCGGTACGAGGATGCGCACGCGGACGTGCCGTTCACGCATGGCACGGACCATCTCGTTGCGCAGGCTCTCGTCCGGCAAAAAATATGGAGTCGTAATATCGATGGTTTTCTTCGCCGAGGCGATCAGCGTCTGGAAGAGAATTCGCACCCGGGTCGAGCCGCCCTTTGTAGGGCTGCTGTCAACCACCATGGAATATGCCCCGTTCTGGTTTGCCGAATTGAAAAAGTATTTGTCGCCGGCCAGGATCTTCCCTGATGCCTCCAGCCAGTTCTCGGCAAACGTTCCCTGCAAGGCGCGGACCGCGTCGCCGGTGATTTCGAACATGGTGTCGCGCCACGGCGGATCGTTTTTCTCGCCGTGCCACCACTGATCGGAAACTCCGGCTCCGCCAACGAACGCCGTCTCTCCGTCAATCACGATGAGTTCGCGATGGGTGCGGTTGTTCTGACGCGGCCAGTTATAAAAGCGCACCGGATGGTACCAGCTCACATGACCGCCTGCCCGGCGCAGCGGCGTAAAGAAGTCCTTCGGGGTGGAAAGGCTACCCACACCGTCCAGCACCAGGTTTACGGATACTCCTGCGCGAGCGCGTGCCGCAAGCGTGTCTACGATCCGCTGCGCAATTTCACCTTTCTGAAAAATATAGGCTTCCCAATCAATGCTCTTCTGCGCGGCTGAAATAGCCTTCAGCTCGGCTTCATAAAACACCACCCCGTTGGGCAGTTCCTGGATGTGAGTGTGCGGTTCCAGCGCGGAACCGCTAAGCGCCTCCAACTCGTGCATGAAAGCAGGCGAAGCCAAGTCTGCCGGCAGAGCGCCATCCAGGGTATAACTCGGAACCGGCCCGAACAGTGCGATCAGCACCCAGGACGCCATCGCCAGCATGCTGACGATGGCAAACCAGCGCAACCAGCGATGACGCTCGAACTCCCGTGCTATCTCGCCTTCCTTGCCCTTCTTGTGTCTTGCCGGGATCTCTTTGGTCTGGGTCGGCATCTCAGGTCCGTGTACGTCCGCTACATACTTCAGATGCGTCTGCCAGAGCTGGCGGGCGACTCACCTCCTGAGCACCGCCTTTGGCAGAAATATTGAATACGGTGATCGCGAAGATGCGCTTATCCTCGATGGTTCAGCCACGCACGTTCTGCTTTGTTTCAAGGTGAGTTCTTCCAGGATAATGTTCAGATGGCGCATGCCGACGAGAGTAGGGACTTCGCCGGAAAACTGATATTTAGAACTATTGGAGCCACCTTTCTCACGCTATCCTTGGTGGCGAATCCGCTGGTTTTGCGGCCCCGGTTTTGGAATATGGAAGTTGCTGCGCGTTCGATTGCCATTGACGCCACATTGATTGCCGTTGGAGCAGGTCTCATATTGCTACGGAGATGGGCTGCCATCGTGGCGCTGGTGGTCGTCGGATATCTCTCAGTCGCATTTGGCGGAAGCGTAGGAGCGGTTATGGCCCTTCTGTTTCTCATCCTGTTGTTTTCCGCTGTGCTGTGTTGGCGAAGCATGCAGTGGGGAAACTAGGCGCGCGATCCGTTGGTTTGGTTGGCAGCCGCATTGATAGGCTTCTTGATGTATGGCGCGGCTGCGTTTCTGAGACCGAGATGAGAGATCCGAGTTGACCCGCTGTTATGGAACAAGGATGCTGCGAACGCGAAGCGGAGCGCGAGCTAGACCGACTCAGCGTGGCACAGGCGCCCTCGTGTAAAGTTCCAGGACATCCTTTACACACTGTTATCACCACATCCCTTACACTTTTCAGGACCAGCTCAGCCAGCGGTCTACCGCAAAAGACCGAGGGCTGAGCGGGTCCAGTTCACGCACTAAACTGCGGCAGTAATACACCAGGATCTTTTCCTCTAGCCGGATCAGTTGCACCCACTCGCCCGCCAGAGCGCGACTGATTTCCCACCGTCGTCCATCGATCCGTATATGGCCGT